>JAYQIT010000002.1:0-118297 GCA_038141785.1 Luminiphilus sp.
GTTGTATGACAGGAGAGGCAATTTCCTGCAGCGGCAAGATAACGTCCCTCTTCCAGTGATGCTTCCAGCATGGACAACTGCAGAGCGGGAGCCACTGATACCGCTGTCAACACGGTCCTAGCGGCAAGTACGCTAAACAACAGGAGTAATGCACCCGCGACTTTGGTATGGCGTGATTATGCTTCATTACCCACACCCTGCCGCTCGTAACGGTGACGATAATGCTTATATGCCAACCAATTGCTTCAAAAAGTCCACCCTACTGTTCAGCAAACTTAACTGTCAGTTAACCACATGAAGATGACCCCAAACTGAGGTCGTACAGTATGTGGGTCCCCTAGCCTAACATAGTCAGCTACTTTGAATTATCGCGACGCAAGTACAAGGTATTCAGGTCGTGGTGATAACGCGACCTTACGGTGCCACAGAGATAATCCATAGGGTGGTATATCCGCCGTAATTGGTGGTCACAAACTTGTGATGCTGGTCGTGAAAGCTCGCGGTAATAAACCATTTCGTGGCCCAGTTCTTGTGCCACCAGCGGGGCAGTAGTTCATAGCCAGAGTGCACATAAATACCCATGAGCACGTTAGTGGGGACGATGAGTGCCAGTGTTTGTTCATGAACCACGAAAACGGTAAGGAATAGCGGAACGAATCCGCCATTGATAAATGATTCAAGGGGATTAACTGAAAAGGTCGATACCAAATTGGGCGCACGCGAGCGGTGGTGGATTTTGTGTACCCAGCTGTACACGGGTTCAGTGTGCATCCAGCGATGTAGCCAATAAAACCAGGTATCGAATAAAAAGAAATAGAGCGCGTATTCAGCTGCCACCAGCCACCAGGATACCGGCTCGGCGCTGATTGAAATCCAATCATTGGCTACCAACCACTCATTGGCGAAGCCAAGGACCGCACTACTGATCACGGTATTGGTGATGGCCATCATGATTTCGAAACGAAATACACTCCAACTAAAGCCGTTGGGTTGAATCTTGCGCGCACGGAAATAACCGGTCACCACACCTGCAGTTACACCCGCCAAAACAAACAACACCAGCCACAGGCGAAGCAAGCCCCTCACCGGACATCAGCTCTTCAAACATCAAAACTCTCCAGAATGAATAAAAAAAAAGACCGGCTAGGCTAATGCATCAGCAGCGCTAACCACAGGACGGCTTTCACGCGTACCACGCATCACTTTTTGGGCAACACCCGGTAGCCCATCGTGAACAAGCAAAACGTGATCGGCTTCTACGGCGACCAACCGACCAACAAAAGGCATATCGTCAAAACGCTCGGGCACGCGATAGGACACAATGTCACCCTCCTTGAAGGTTTCTGCGTCGAAATTAATGCAAAGGGGCACTCGGTCTCATCGGGGCTCACCATGTCTTTCATAACGACTCTCGCTCTCCACTCATCATTAGCAAGCGGCTATAAACCCATCAGCTATTTCGGCCGCACAGTCGCCCTGTTGTCGACCCAGCTGCTGATTGAGCATGGCGCGCTTTAAATACAAATGGCAGACATGCTCTGCGGCCATGCCAATGCCGCCGTGCAATTGCAAGCCTTCTTCGGCGACACTCGCGCAAACCTCGGTGGCTAAATAACAAGCCTTCATCGCGGCTTGCGCTGCATCGGTCCCACTCAGATCAGACTCTACTAGCCCGACCATCGTGGCCAAAAGGGCCTCGGCACCATTCAGCTGGGTCCGCAGATCGGCGACACGATGTTTTAGCGCCTGAAACATTGCCAGTGGTCGGTCAAATTGGTAGCGCACTGACAAATGCTCAATGGTCGTTTCCAGTAAACCATTAGCAACGCCCGTGGCATCGGCGGCCAGTAAAATATCGCGCAAGTTCAGTAAGCGAGCAACAAGCTGCTGAGCCAGATCGCCCGTTGCAAGGATGTCGATGGATGGTACGGCGACGCTTGAGAGCGTGATCCGCGACAGGCTACGGGTCACATCCCAGGTGGGCGTGTCAATTATCTCCACGCCCGAGAGACTGGTGGGCACCACACACAGCATGGAATGGTCGGCAGTCCAGAGCAACATAGCATCAGCTCGATCCAGACAAGGCAAGGCGTCAGCAGTTCCCGTCAAAGTATCCGCAGTATGCTCAATGGCACAATCTGCTAGCGGTACTGCCATCATTGAGCCTGCCATTAGTGCCTCTACACGCTCTGCGTTTTGAGCATGCGCAAGCACATCAATTGCCGTGAGCGCCGATACCATCGGCAAGCGAGACACCATGCGGCCTGACTCACTCGACACCAGAACCATACTTGCCAAACCAAGCCCTAGCCCACCTAGCTCCTCGCTAGCTGCTGTCATCAACCACCCAAGCTCTACAGCATTCGTCCAGGCCGTTTTTAAATCCGCAGCGGGCCCTGCAGCCTCTAAAACCGGACGGATTGAATCTTGCAATTCGAATAGTTCGTCGCTCATCAGCTCGACTCCTCGAACACCCAGCTACGGGGTTCGCGCTGCATACCCAGCATGCGCTCAGCAATGATGTTGCGTTGGACTTCGTCACTCCCGCCGGCAATGGTCCAATTGTAGGAGTTCATGAAATCCAGCATCCATGCGCCCGTCTCCTGGGTCGCGCCTCGCATGTGAGAGGTGCGGTACTGAGCATCAAGACCACCTATCTTCAGGCCCAAAGATGTAAAGGCGCGCAGCGTTCGGGAGTAATAAAGCTTCACAATCGATGCATCGCCCACCGCCTCACGACCGGAAATACGCTTCAG
The DNA here is from genome assembly GCA_038141785.1 of Luminiphilus sp. Classification (GTDB taxonomy): domain Bacteria; phylum Pseudomonadota; class Gammaproteobacteria; order Pseudomonadales; family Halieaceae; genus Luminiphilus. Next base: position 2,757 of record JAYQIT010000002.1, read on the forward strand.
CAAATACTGATCAGCCACGGCGCAGGCCGCATCTACTTTAGTAATAAGCTCCCCAAGCTCGGCCCTAAGGACACCGCTGTTAACGCGGCCAGAGGCCTTTAATGCGCTTACCAGCAAGGGCAGCGAATAACGCATACGTTGGGATAGTTCGACCAACGTTAAGCCACGCTCCGATGCGAGCGTTGCCTGCGCAACTGCCCAGCCAGCACCCTCATCACCAACGCGCTCTTCAATAGGAACTTCAACGTCGTCGAAGAAAATTTCGGCGAACTCATCGTCTCCGGTAATTTGGTGGATAGGCCGGACCGAAACACCCTTTGCTTTCATGTCGAGCAGCAAGTAGGTAAGCCCAGCCTGTGGTGGCCCGCTGTTACTTGAGCGTGCCAGCAGCAGACAGCGGTCGGCGTATTGCCCCATGGTGGACCAAATTTTTTGTCCGTTGATCACGTAGCGATCGCTCTTACGCTCCGCGCGTGTCTTGAGTGATGCTAAATCTGATCCGGCATTGGGTTCTGAAAAACCCTGACACCACACCTCACCGGACAGTATTTTGGGTAGATATTTTTCGTTTTGCGCCTTAGTACCGCATTCCATAACGGTGCAAGCTGCGTGATACAAAGAGACAAAATAGAGAATTAAGCGGGGCGCGTCGGCTCGGGCTACTTCCTCATAAATAATTTTCTGTTGCGCCAGGGACCGGCCACCACCGGGCCATTCTTTGGGCCAAGAGTCGCAAAAGCCAGCACCTGTAAGCAAAAAACCAATCTCTCTGCGCCGCCACAAAATCGGTCTGATCCACACCCGTCATGGCATGTCGCCAGTCGCTGGGAACATTATCGGTCAGCCACTGGCGCACTTCGGTGCGTAGCTCATTGTCTTCACCCGCTTGCCCATTCATCCCTAAATCAGTCAAAGCACAGCTCTCAACCGCCTGAGCCTGGGCGCCACGTCCACCCAACTCTGACAACAATGCTTTAATACGGTAGGTCCACAGATGTAACGACATCTCTAATGTCATACCCATAGCACCCATCATCTGATGCATATCATAGGCAATACGCGTACCACTCTCCTGAGCGTGGGATAGGGCTAGCGCGGCATCGCCAGGCTGACCACTGTAGGCCGCCTTCAACGCCAGCCAACGAACACCACCCACCAAAACCGCACAGTCAGCCATCCTGTGGCGCAACGCTTGAAACGCGCCCAACGGCCGACCAAATTGTTTGCGTACGCTGAGATGTTCTACCGTGGCATCGACAGCCGCCTGTAACAATCCCGCCATTTCTGTTGCCGCGGCAACACGCAACCAGGCAATAACCTTGGCGGCATCTTGGGAGTTGAGCACCATCCTATCCGGCACACCTATCAGACGCCCCATGGGGTAGGCATACAAGGACTCCACCGCCTCGGTTAAACCATTTTCATTACGAGCCAGCGCAACCGACTCGCCCTCAACCAAGATCAATGTTTTGGCGTTGTGTACGAAGCGACCGGGCCTACCCTGATCAACAACCGCAACAGGACGCTCCCAGTCACCGGGTAATTGGGGCAACACCAGCATGGATAATGCCGTCTCCACCGCACAGGGGCAGCGTGCAAGTCGCTCCACCGCCATCGCCGCCGTTAGTGCACCCAGCTCTGGTATGTTCGCAATCTCGAAAAACTGGTTCTCGGTGAGCTCATTGTCCAGCGCATCATCAGTTAGAACAAAGCCGTGGAAATCTGGGGATACGTGATCAAATTGCTGAGCAATGCGGTTTACTGCATCGGTAATAGCAAGTTGATCATCGCTGAGCTGAAAGTCCATTAGCGAGGCTCCCTCGGTAGCTCCAGAAATTCTGTCGCAACATTGTTGAGCTGGATTTCAGTTGCACCGGAAGCGATACCCGCCACGATTGCCCGCTGATGATGCGTAAGCATGGCATTGTCACCACCGGCTAAGGCATCGGGAAAATGCTCCACCACAAACTCACCCACCAGACGCTCAGCATTGACGGTAGCCACACGACCGATACTGGCTTCGGAGCCCGCCTCCATGCCATGGCAACGCTTATCGATGATGCTATAACTGTAGTATCGCGATGCCTCGCAGGCAGCTTTAGCACGTGCGGCCTGTTCGATGGCACCGGAGCCAAAACGGCCTTCAGCTTTTAAACGCGATACTGCTCGATCAAGCGTCGATGCTGCCAGTGCAAACCGTGGAATACCCACACGCTCGAGGGACAAAACGTAACGAATAATGGACCAAGCCTGTCCCTCCTCACCTAGGAGAGCGTCCTGAGGAACTCGCACATCGTCGAAAAAGACTTCGTGGATATCGCCTTCACCAATGATGCTGGGAATTTCACGCACCGTGATTCCTGCGCTATCCATGGGTAATAAAAAGATGGAAATATCTTTTCGGCCTGAGCCTGTGCGCGCTAAAAGAAAACAGGTGTCTGCCATTCCTGCATAAGATGTCCATATCTTCTGACCGTTAATGACATAGTCGTTGCCATCGCGTTCAGCGCGGGTTTTGAGCGATGCAAGATCCGAACCGGCTTCGGGCTCTGAAAACCCTTGGCACCACAGCGTCTGCCCCGCTGCCATGGATGGGATATAGCGTGTTTGCTGACTCTCGGTCCCGTACTTCATAAGGGTGGGACCAATCCAGTTCACATTCATGTACTGGCCACCTCGGGGCTCGCCGGCCATCCACATCTCTTCGGCCATAATGAACAGGCTCCACGGACCGGCATCGTCACCGCCCCAGGCTTTGGGCCAATGAGGTATCAGCAATCCGGCTTGTGCGAGCTTGCCGCAAAACACTTTGGAAAAGTCAGTTTGCTCACGCGAGCCGGGTCCGTGGGCAAGCTCTTCCCAGTTGTCCGGCAGATTATCGTCAATAAACGCCCGGACGCGCGCCCTGTACTGAGCCTGATCGTCGCTCCAGTTGAAATTCATTTATATGCAACCTCTTCCGACGGTCAGTCTTTCTTGCTTTTGCTGCCCAGTTTTTCCATGTAGCGTTGCATGCCTGCAAGATAGTCCTCGTTAAGCATTAAGGCGCTATTGGCCATTCGCTCAACATGACGCGCCTGATCGAGACCCACGTCTCGCGCGAGTTCGATAGCAATCTTTGCGGCACCCATCTGTTCGCCGTTTTGCTTGGCGAGGTGATGACAAAACTTCATCACTTCGTCAGCAAAACTGGCGTCCTCGTAGACTTCATGGACAAGCCCCATGGTCAACGCACGCTCGGCATTAACAGGCAGATTGGCCATGATGATGTACCGCGCCCAATGGGTACCCACCAAACGCGTCAGACGACTGACGCCACCCGATGCTGGCAAGACACCAAACAGTCCTTCCGGGAAGGCATAGCTTGCACTGCGCGCAGCCAGCCTGAAATCACAGGACAAGGACAGCTCCAAACCACCACCAACACAGGCGCCTTGATGCGCAACAACAATGGGCTTCTCGATGTGTTCCATTTCATCGTAGATGCGCTGCATGCCATTCAACTTGAGTCGATGTCTTTCACGAATAGCACGCGCCGACTTGAGCGGTCTACGGTCTTCTTCGCTGCCCTGCTTAAGATCTGCCCCAGAGCAAAAGTATCGACCTGTGGCACGAACCATTAATACCTTGAGTTCAGGTGTATCGCGAAAGCGTACCAGTGCCGCTTCGAATAAATGCATGGTTTCCGCGCTCAGGGCATTGAGCTTGTCTGGCCTATTGAGTGTGGCAATAAGGATGCCATCTTGCTCGTCGACTACTAAATGGGGGGCTTCACTCATCGTTTCACCTCGTTATCCGCGGGAGCGCGGTAAGCCAAGTGCCCGTTCCGCCACCTGACTGCGATGCACTTCACTGGTTCCACCGTAAATAGTGGAGGCCTGCGCATGACGGTAACTTAAATTAACAAAGCCCGCCGCACCCTCTCGTTTCGATAACGACAGCGGCGCGGTTAAGTTGATCAAGTCAGCTGCATCTTCTTTGAACTTTTCTGATGAAAACAGCTTGCCCATAGGGCCGAACCCCATGTTCGGCATCTTGTTAGCGCCGGCCCAGAGCGCGCGATAAGTGATCATCTCGGAGAGCAGCACGTGGGCATTGGCACGCGCGAGACGACGCTGCGCGGAGACATCTTCAATGAGCGGTGCGCCCCGATAACGCAGCTCCTCTCGACAGAGTTTTTCGGCAGCTCGCACCATGGTTTTTTGGGTTCGCCCGAAGCCCCCACCGCTGTGCTCGAGCTCGAGGGCACTCGCCATGACCCTAACACCACCATCAACCTCACCAAGGCGATAACTGTCGGGCACAAACACATTGTCGTAATAAGTGATGTTGGTGCGCTCATCTTGGAATGTGTGCACCGCCTGCACCTCAACACCTTCCGATTTGATCGGCACCAGGAACATGGTCAGACCGCGATGCTTGGGAACCTCGGTATTAGTGCGTGTAATCATCAGCACGTAATCCGCAATTTCAGCACCGCTGGTCCACATCTTTGATCCATTAATGCGCCAACCGTCGCCATCCCGAGTGGCCATGGTCTTTGCAGCGAATACATCGGAGCCGCCGCTGGGCTCTGAATACCCCAAGCTGCATACTGCATCACCATTCACAATTCGGGTAAGTGCTTCGGCTTTGAGTTCCTCCGAGCCGCACAGGCGAACCATGGTGCCCACCATGGAGGTAGTACTGATTGCGTGACTGGTCCAGTTCTGATGCTCGAAGACCTCGCGGACTGCTTCCATACAGTAGGCGCCGGCATCGCGCTTCCAAACTCACTGGGCCAGACGGAAACAATAGTCGATGCTCTGCCAGCTTTTTATGAATACCGGCGTCGTGTCCAGTAAACGAATAATGCGCTTTCGCTCGTAATTCTGGCGTCAAGTTGTCTTCGAAGAACTCATTCAACTCCGCCGCCAAAGCTCGTGCCTCATCACCTAGGTCCAGATCGAGAACAACCTCACCGGCATCGGGTAATGCCGCGGTTTCACCCGCGTACAAGCGACGACCGGCCTCGTCTAACAGACGCTCGGGGTCGCCCAGTATCAAGGCGTAATCTTTTGCTCGCAGGTTGTATATATGAACATCGTATTCAACAGCAAGACCGTAACCGCCATAGGTATGCAGTGCCACTGCTACTGCCTCGGCGGACGTCTTGGCGTTCCACCACAGCGCCATTGAGACCATCGCCGCTGCGTTACCCTGACCGTGGGCAATGTCGTGGATAACGCGCCAAACCAAATATTTGCCGCCATCAATATGCATAATCTGGTCGGCAAGCGGATGCGAGATTCCCTGATAGGTACCAATAAGATTACCGAACGCCTCCCGCTCACAGGCATAGGCGGCAGCGCCGCGCACCGCCTCTCGCGCCAAGCCTGACAAGGCCGCCGCTGTAAGCAATTTCCATTCTTCGAGAGCACTCTCAAACTGACTCGTAGCATCTGCGCCACTACCCAGCACAACACGGTCACCGTCGCGAAGATCTATCTCAGCGAGTGCGCTTGACGCAAGGTTTGCCTCAAACCGTTCAGCTACCGACAGGGCCACAAGCACGACGTCATCACCCGAACGAGCGATCACGTGGCTCGCCACAGCACCCCCTGCAATCCATTGCCGAGACTGGCCAACCATATCGTGCAACGCAAGTGAGACGACACAGCTCCCCTCGATCATCTCCTCGAATACCCTGTCGGCACCCCCAGTTGCGCGAGCAATCGTGCGCCTACAAGGGTTTCTGCAACAGGACCTGGAACGACTCGACGGCCGACCTCTTCCATCAGCACCGATGCATCCAGAAGGCCAAGCCCTAACCCACACGCATCCTCGGGGACGCGGAGCGTGAAAGCGCCCAACTCAGCTAAACCACGCCATAGCTCTCCATTAAAACCGTTGTCACTCATGGCGTCGCGGACTGCACTTGGCGAGCTATTCTCATCGAAAAACGCGCAAAGCTTTCCTGCATCATGCGTTGGTCTTCGGTTAACTCGAAATTCATTTAGGGCCTCTTAAATGGGTAGAGCGCAGTCAAAGCTACACCAGATATTACAATGGAAAGGCTACTACGGGGGTGTGATTTTGGTCAACAATGCTGTCTAATAGACGCTCGACGAAAGGTCGTCAAATTCTTTATGAGAACGACAGCCAGCCAGACTAAATTAAGTACGGAGAATAAGTAACAATGGCGAACGGATTATTCGACTTGAGCGGCAAAGTAACGCTGGTCACCGGTGGCAATGGCGGACTGGGCATGGGCTTTGCTCGCGGCATCGCCAAACAGGGCGGCGACCTGGTGATATGGGGGCGTAACGCCGAGAAGAATGAGCGCTCAAAAGATGAGCTTGAATCTTTGGGTGTGCGCGCCGCCACTATGGAGGTCGACGTAGCCTCTCGAGAGGCTGTTGTTGCTGGCTACGAGCAAATTATTGGCGAATTCGGCCGTATTGACTGCGTTTTTGCCAATGCAGGCCTACCGCCACCGCGCAATCGATCAATCTTGGATATGACTGATGACGACTATCAAGGATTACTCGCGGTGAACCTTCATGGCGCGGTCTACACCCTCCAGGAGGGCGCTCGCCAAATGGTAAAACGCGCCGAGGCGGGCGAGCCCGGTGGCTCCCTGGTATTCTGCGGTAGCCTGTCGATGTTTAAAGGCCTACCAGGTAAGGAACCGTACGCCATCTCCAAAGCGGGCGTGGGCGAGATGATTCGCTGCCTCGCCGTGGAGATGGGAAAGTACGGCATTCGTGCCAATTCTTTGGCGCCTGGCTACATTAAAACCGAAATGACAGGCGGAGCCATTCATGGCCAGCAGCAACCTGCCGAGGAATGGGGTGATATAGACAACTATTTTGCGTCCAAAACACCGGTACCTCGTCCCGGATTCCCGTCCGATTTCGAAGGTATAGCAGCCTATCTGGCAAGCGATGCGTCGAGCTTCCACACCGGTGACACCATCGTTATCGACGGCGGGTCGTTAATCACTGGCTAACCGAGTGGAGGATAACAGCATGCGAAGAGTCTTAAATATCCACGAGGTCGATGATGTTCGGCTTGATATGGTGCCACTGCCAGAAGCCGGCGATAACGACGTCGTCGTCGACGTGAAATCCTGCGGTGTTTGTGGGAGCGATCTCACTTACATAAAAGTTGGCGGCATACATCGTCAGCCAGGCGGCGTGACGCCGATTGGTCACGAGGCCGCAGGTGAAGTGGTACACGTAGGCAGCAAGGTTCAAGGCATCAGTACCGGGCAGCGGGTGATTATCAACCCCATGATGACACCAAGCGCCATTGGCAGTGGCGGTCCCGAGGGAGCATTTGCAGACCAGGTAATGGTAAGCCAGGCCCAATTGGGCGCTAACCTACTCGCCATTCCCGAGAGTATCAGCTACGAGGTTGCGGCACTGGCAGAACCCCTGGCGGTAGCCCTCCATGGCGTCAATCGTGCCGAGGCTAAAGCCGGTGACAAAGTGGTGGTATTTGGTTGCGGCCCCATCGGCCTGGGCATGGTGATGTGGCTTCTCGACAGGGGCGTTACTGATGTTGTCGCACTCGACCTTGCCGAGGAGCGGCTCGAGCGTGCCCGCGCACTTGGCGCGCAAGCCGCGCTAAACCCAATGGAGGTTGATCTAACTGCGGAACTCAAACGCCTACACGGCACCGGCAAGGTATTTAGCCGAGAAACCGTTGGGACAGACGCCTTCATTGATGCGGCCGGAGCACCGAATATTTTGGCCGATGTAATTGGCATGGCCAAATACCAATCGCGCATGGTGGTCACCGCGGCGTACATGAAACCGGTAGAAATTCCGCTGGGAACCATGTTAACCACCGAAATGACCATTACCACAGCAGTTGGTTATCCCACCGAAATGAATGACGTGGTCGCGGCCATGCCACGTTTGCAAAGCAAACTTGAGCCCATGATTAGCCACCGATTTGGGCTTGATCAAGTCATCGAAGCAATCGATGCTGCCCGCTCGCCCGCATCGGCGAAAGTTATGGTTAACATTTGAGCCAAGGAAAATCCAATGAGCGATAGCACCACCGACAAAAAACCCATGTTGGCAGACCTCGTTCGCGCGGGAGAAGCACAAACTGAAGCCATTGCAATCACCGATTTTGTGTATATGGCGCAGGATATTTCCAACGCCTATTTAGTGACCACCCGTGACGGTGACGTCATGATTAACACGGGGTTTATGGGCAGTGTCGATCGCAATAAAAATCTGTTTAAACCTGTTAGAGAGGGGCCGCTACATACGGTTTTTCTCACCCAAGCGCACCCCGACCACTACGGTGGCGTACCCGCTTTTGTCGAGCCAAAAACCCAAGTGGTCGCCGGTAAGTCATTTGTGGAGACCTGGCAATTCTTCAAGATGCTGGATACCTATTTACGCACGCGGTCGGGAAAAATCTGGTCGGGCACCATCAAAGGGCGCGACCTTACGGTGCCCGAGGTTATTCCCGATGTCGGCGTAGAAACACACCAAAGCTTTGTTATCGGCGAGCGAACCTTTGAGGTTATTGCCACCCCCGGTGGTGAATCGCCCTGCGCTGTCGTTGTATGGCTGCCCGAGGAACGCATTGCCTTTACCGGTAATTTGTTCGGCCCAATATTTGGCTCGGTACCTAATTTGTGCACCATGCGCGGCGACAAGCCCCGTTCGGCGCATAAGTGGCTAAAAGATCTGGAGAAGGTACGCGATCTCGAGGCAGATTTACTGATTACCGGGCACGGCGAACCTATTCGGGGTGCCACTAGTATCAAACAGCAACTCGACAACATGCATGCCGCCGTGAGTTACATTCACGACAAAACCGTGGAGGGCATGAACGCCGGCAAAGGTGTGCACCGCCTCATGCGCGAGATTCAACTCCCAGACAACATCACTATTGGCGAGTTTCACGGCAAGGTCGCATGGGCCGTACGCACCATCTGGGAAGAGTACTCAGGCTGGTTCCACATGGATTCAACAACCTCTCTGTATGGTGTACCACGATCGAGTATTAACGGCGATTTAGTGGAGTTGGCCGGCGGCGCGGCAGCACTTGCGCAGCGCGCAGCACAAATGAACAGCGAGGGAAAACCACTCGAAGCCCTGCACTTAACCGATATCGCGCTCGATGTAGAATCCGAAAACAGCGCTGCACTGACTCAGAAAAAACAAGCGCTCGAAACCCTCCTCGCTCAATCTGGCGGGCAGAACATGAGCGAGACCATGTGGCTAAAGGGGCAAATTACTGCAACGGAGCAATTACTCCACAAAGATTGAAAGGCTTATGTGACCTACTCGTCTTCGGAGAGGTAGATGGCGTTCGCCGGACAGTAGATCACCGCCTCGCGCATCTTATCCTCTAGCTCGGACGGTACTTCAGCAACCTTGACGATGGCATAGCCATCGTCGTGCAAATCAAAGACGTCGCTATCTAGCTCAACGCACACGCCAAAACCGGCGCATAAATTTTGATCAATATGAACTTTCATAGCCGCACCTAAACCGGATCGAACTCGATATGGATATCGGTGAGGCCACGCAAGATAAAGGTTGGAATGTAGTTATAGTTGCGCGCGTCCCTTGGGCCATGATGGGCTTCGGAGACACGGATGTCTCGGGTTCGATCAAACATTCGATTCAATGACGCCACCCCCTCTGCACGCGCGAGCGGCGCACCCGGACAGGCATGAGCACCACGCGCAAAGGAAACGTGCTGACGCACGTTACTTCGATCTATCCTAAACGCATTGGGATCCTCAAATTTGCGCGGATCACGGTTTGCTGCAGCATTGGCAACATACAAGAAGCTACCCGCGGGTATATGCACGCCACCCAATGTGGTGGGCTTTTTACACAATCTAAAGTCACCTTTGGCGGGTGCCTCAGTACGCAAACACTCCTCGATAAAACTGGGGATCAAGCTACGATCGGCGCGCAGTTGCGCCTGAAGCTCGGGGTTATCCCCCATCATCTGCATGGTATAGGCCAGCAACCTTACTGTGGTGTGTTGACCCGCAGCGAAGACATTAGATGCAATTCGAGCAACATCTAAGGGATCGGGCGTGGATCCATCGGGAAATTTCGCCGTGGCCAAGCCAGTCAAAATATCGTTGCGGGGGTTGAGGCGTCGGTCCTCTACGTAATCGGAGAACGTGTCATACAGCCATTCCAATGGTGAATGCTCCACCTCCCGATCTTCTACGCTGCCTACCCCAGCACCTTCGGTCTCGTTTTGTAGCAACTTTTTACGAAACGCAATGCGATCTTCCGCCGGCACGCCCAATAGATCCGCCACCACCAATACCGCAAAGGGCTGCGCAAATGCATCGTTATACTCACAGACACCGGCGTCAATAAACGTGTCAATTTGCTTATTTGCCAAATCCCACATGTAGTCTTCGTTTTCTTTCAGGCGCTTGGGTGTAATAAGTGCCATCAGCAGCGAACGGTGAGCAGTGTGTACCGGTGCATCCATCGTTGGCAACTGATCAAAAAACGGCGTCTTCTCTCGATACTGTTCAATAAGCTCAGAGATATCGTCATTTTCACGACCCGCAAGAGGGATGGGACAACCCACCATGGGCCCGGTGGTCGACATACAATTAGAAAACTTGTCGGGGCTGTTGTAGACCTCAAGAATTTCCTCGTAACCGGTAATCATGTAGATGCCCTGGTGGGGCTCTTTAAATACCGGAGACTGCTCCCTTAGGTAGTCAAAATACGCATAAGGATCTTGAACGAACGCGTTACTACGAAAAAAATCGTGCTTCGCAAAATCATCTTGAACGTCAGTTGCGCTCATATAGCCTCCACATAGCAGGTAGGCAGTGCAAGATCACTCGCGCAGGATGTTACCAGGCACTACCGACAATGGATTTATTGTGCCATGAGATTCTATTGAACAACAGTGTTGGTTTATAAATTATTATTTTTCAATCGTGCCTCGACAAGCTGACGCAGCTCGGCGGTCTTTACTTTCTCGTTGGCCGTGAGGGGTACTCATCGTCAGAAAAGTAAAGAATGGTCCGGGGTAGCTTGTAACTCGCCAATTCCTGCTTCAGGTGGGTGCGGAGTGTGTCACTATCAAGCTCGGCATCCGCTACAGGAACAATGCAGCTAACAATAGTCTCGCCAAGGAGGTCGTCGGGGACACCCAAGGTCTGGGTTCGCTTGACACCCGGGAAGCCTGCAATGACGGTATCAACCTCTTCTGGGGAAACGTTAGCACCACCGCATTTAATGATGTCGGTGAGTCGGCCCTCCCAGTACAAACGCCCCTGGTCGTCTACATAACCGCCATCACCGGTCCGATAGTAGCCCTGCTCATCAAAGCAGTCCTCCCAAAGCTTGCCCAGATAGCCCAACATAAGTGTTGGGCCCTTAATACAAATTTCACCTCGCTCGCCACAGGAAACAGGCTCAGCCGTCATTGGATTGACAACTTTAAGCGTGTTGCCCGGCAACGGACCGCCAAAACTTTGGGCGTAGTCCTCTTCAGAGGTATTGGCATCGAATGACGTACATAGCGCGAGGGTTTCGGTGGTACCGAACGAGTTTGGCACGATCCAGTCGGTATCAACCGTGGGGTGCGAGGTGATGATCTCTCCCTTGGTGATTTGTTTTAGACTGCTCAAGTCGGCACGACCCCAGCCAGATGCTGCCTTCAACCGCGACCATTGATGGGGTCGCCCCATGAGAAAACTAATTCGCTCCTGAGCGATCAGCTCAAGCGCCACATTTTCGTCAAATACCGGTTGAATAATAATTGCACCGCCAGATGAGAAAGCACATCCTACCGCCATGGCGATATTTGCAGACCAGAAGAAGCCATTACCGGTCCAGGTACGCGAGCCATCTCCCACCGCGAAAATGCGCGGACAACGCACCCACTGAATAACAAAGGCGCGCTGACTGTGGATGATACCCTTGGGTCGACTGGTGGTGCCCGAGGAAAAGAAAATGCCCGCGGGATCTCCGGGGAAGAGCTGACCCTGTCGCGCCGCTAGCAGGGCGCTACTAACCACACTAGAGCGCGACAAAAACTCGCGCCACGACGTCATTTGCTCGTCAATCGATGCAGGGGCCTGAGTAGAAGTGACACTGGGCAACCAAACCATCTCGCGTAAAAATGGCAGCGATACAAATGGCGCACAACCCTCACCCGCCATGGATCGCAGTGTCGCTGCAAAGTCCTGTTTAAGTACGCGCTCTTCAAACAACAATACTGCGACCGCAGCATCAGTTAACTGCAGATGAAGCTCTGACGCGGTTGAAAACGTATTGAGCGCAACACAAACACCGCCTGCTGCAGCGATGCCAAAGGCAGCAGCGAGATATTCGGTACGGTTAGACATGAGCACGCCAACGCGTGTTCCCCGATCGACGCCGCTGGCGATAAGCGCCTTGGCCACCTGTTCAACAAGCCCGGCAAATTCAGCGTAGCTATGTCTAACGGTGGAGCCGTCGGGGCAGCGCATAACCACCGCTTCTCGATTACCGTACTGCTCGCAAATATCAGCGAGATAGCCCGGTATGGTTTGATGCTCGGGTAACGATTCGGCCTCCAGAGCCGCACCCGACTTAATCGCGAGCATCAGCGATCGCCGTGAGGCAGCTCGACATCCGCCAAACCGGTCACAAGTACATTGCCGTCCTGATTGGTAAGGGTGACTTTAATTTGAACGGTTGGCATACCCCATGGCGAGAGGTCTGATTTAGCGACGACTTCGCCATCACACCACGTGACATCCCCCTCGAAGGCTGGCTGGCGGAAATTTGACTTGGTATGCCAGAGGAAGCCTTGATGACCCGCCCAATAGGCGACGTAATCACTAAACCAGGCATTCATGGAAGCGCCGTAACCATAGGCCCCACCCATACCGATGTTCTCGGCCTTTTCCGAATTAATATGACCACTTGATGGACCGTAGAAAAGGCCATCTTTTCTGCGCGGATCAATGAGTCCCGCCTCGTGGTCGTAGGTCATTTTCTCGTTAAATCCCGCATCCTCGCGCGCGGGATCATGCACCCCCTCCGGGGCATTCCAACGCCAAGTGCCCCAGATGTTTTGACGGTGTGCGCGACACTCAAGCGCAAACGTCACTACCGAGTGTGGACCAATCACCCGGCGTGGCAGACGGTCGCCCACATTGACGTCTTCGAAGCGCGGCGAAACACCCTCGCGATTTGATAACAGCCAGTCCATACGCTGTTTATGGATTTGCTCAATCTCCTCGGCTGTCCAGCGGCGTGGCGGACGTTGCTCTTTGTCGTACATGCCCCGCTTCTTCGCTTCCTCAACAAGGTAGCGAATAGCCGTAGACCGCTCTTGGGCCACCAACACCCCGTCCTGATTACAGTGGGTGGTATCACCCTTACTGAACACGGTTGGGCCGGCAAATTTTGTATCAGAGACGCTGTAGCCTGCGAAGCGTCGCTCTTGAAAAAGTTTGTCACCCGGACGAATACGATTGCCGTAGTACCACCACTCTTCACCACCAAAAATCAAATGCGAACCCGGGATTTTGCCCACACAAGCAGGGTGGCAACCGTGTCCGTAATCCATAGCAACGGTGAATGACTGGGGTGCCACAATGCCACCAAAGCGCGAGCTGTTTGCAAATTGCTCATCCCAATGAATCGGGTTGGGATAGTCCATGGCCTGCACCCAACGGCGAATATCCGTGGCATTGCACGGGTCCCATAGCTCGGCGTAGATAATTTGCTTCCCAATCCATTCGTCGAGCTCGCTCAGGTCAAGCTGCGTAATTTTATCTGCCATGATTTACCTTTATCGTTATTAGACCCATCCTGTGCCCGTCGAACTCATAGGCGCTGGTTTACCTCGGAAAGACAAGCGCACAGTCCCAGATTGCATCGGAAAAACAGATAATAGCAAGAAATTCTGAGCTATAATTAGTCAGCAATGTTGAGTAATAAGAGGTTCTGAAATGACAGCACGAATAGCATTAGTAACCGGTGCGGCAGCAGGTATTGGCAAAGCATGCGCCATGCGACTTGCTCGCGAGGGAAAACGGGTAGGCGTTCTCGACTTAAACCTGACAGGTTGTCAGGAAGTGGTCACAGAGATTAAAGCCGCCGGTGGCGAAGCCATCGCCCTAAAAGCCAGCATCGCTGATCGATCTCAGGTTCAAGCCGCTGTTGAAGAACTGCGCTCTGCCTTTGGCCCCGTGACCATTGTCATTAACAACGCCGGTATCGCACCGTTTAAAAACTTTGAAGAGTTAAACGATGATGAATGGGATCAGGTGTTCACCATTAACACCAAGGGTACTTTCATCGTCACTCAAACCTGCCTACCCGATATGAAGAGTGCCGGCTGGGGCCGGATTATTAACATCTCTTCGTCGCGCGCCCAGTCGGGTAGCCCAGCCCAAGTTCACTACAGCGCCTCTAAGGGCGCGGTTATGGCCATGACGCGCTCTCTCGCTGCGGCACTGGGACGCGATGGCATTACCGTCAATAACATTCCACCCGGGGCCGTGATGGGTACGTTGATGTCAGAAGAAGCGGCGGCGGCGGGTAATTTCAGGATGTCACTTGATAACTTGGCCAAAATGATCCCGGTAGGCCACACCGGTGTCGCTGAAGACATTGCCAACGCCGCGTGCTGGCTAGCATCGGAAGATAGCGGCTATGTGACTGGTCAGACCATTGGTGTAAACGGTGGTCGGGTCATGAGCTAAGACCCCGGCCCAAGCGATTGGAGGTGAGGAAATGTTGATTTTCAACCGTGTCCGAAAGCCCAAGGCATGAGAGCTAAATCTTGAACTGCCCCACCCCAGCAAGACTGAAGCGCTCAGCCATAGCCGCACTGCTGGTGGTGAGCTGCGCATTATCATCTGTTGCAAGCGTTGCCGCGGATAGGTCGCTTTATTGGGGCGATGTTCACCTGCACACCAACTTGTCTTTTGACGCCTACATCAACGGCACGCGAACGATAGGCCCAGCCCAGGCCTATCAGTTTGCCCCAAGGCAAAACCGTTGTCTCCAACACCGGGCTCGAGGTGCAACTAAAACGGCCACTCGACTTTCTCGCCATCACCGATCACACCGAAAATATGGGGTTATATACCCGCATAGATGCAGGCGACCCTCTGGTAGCGGGCACATCAGTTGCACAACGGTATACCGAACTGCTCAGCTTGTTTAAAGAATTTGGTCTACGCGGCGCATTTATGCGCTCCATGCGCAGCGCCGGGCCATTGCCTGACATGCCTACCTTGGCGCGCAGCGCAGTTTGGGACGACGTCACTACACTGGCAGACGACTACAATCAGCCAGGCAAATTTACCACGCTGATCGGCTATGAGTGGACCGCCATGATCACGGGCGATAATTTGCATCGCGTGGTTTTGTATCGCGACGGAGCCGAGTTGGCAACACAACGGTTGCCACTGGAAGCCAGTAGCGACCCTGATCCCGAGAGCCTGTGGGCAGAGCTAGAGCGCTACGAGACCGAGACAGGAGGCAACGTACTTGCCATTGCGCACAACGGCAACCTCTCTAACGGCCGTATGTTTACCAATACCCGCGTTAATGGCGGTGCAATTGATCGCAGCTATGCCGAGCGTCGGGCACGTTGGGAGCCGGTTTATGAGGTAACCCAAGTGAAGGGCGATGGCGAGACCCACCCGGCCTTGTCACCCACCGACAGTCAAGCCGACTTCGAGACTTGGGATCGAGGCAATGTTGCCGGTACCGCAGCCAAGACGCCAGACATGCTAGGCCACGAATACGCGCGCTCGGCATTGAAGGCAGGGCTAGCGCATGAGCAATCCATTGGCGCCAACCCTTTTCGCTTTGGCCTGATTGGCAGTACCGACAGCCACACGGGATTATCCGCAACCGGTGAAGATAATTTTCTGGGTAAATTTGCGGGCTCGGAGCCATCTGTAGCGCGACTACAGACGCATATGGCTGGGATGGCAGATTTTGATCGCGAGCTCGCCGCTTCGGGCTTAATTGCCGTATGGGCAGAAGAAAACACCCGAGGGGCTATTTTCGATGCAATAAAACGCCGAGAAGTCTACGCCACAACGGGCAGTCGTATTGGGCTTAGGGTATACGCCGGCTGGAACTACAAACCCAGCGATATTAAACACCACAACTGCCTGAGCAGCGGCTGTTCTATGGGTGTACCGATGGGGTCAATACTAGGCCCTACCGGCTCTTCAGACGCCCCAACATTACTCGTAGATGCGCTCAAGGACCCCCTTGGTGCCGATCTTGAGCGGGTTCAAGTGGTTAAAGGCTGGGTCGACAGCACAGGCAACACCCAGGAGAAAGTCTATGATGTGATAGTAGCCAGTAGCGAGACTCACGACGGAGTGGCTGAGCGCTCGGTGCTCCCGGGCGAAGCCGACGACAAGCACGCCCAAAGTGCTGCCGCGCTATCAGGTTGGTGGCAGGACCCAGATTTCAACCCAGCATGGCCCGCCTTTTACTATGTGCGCGTGCTGGAAGTCCCTATCGCGCGCTGGACCACCCGGGACGCGGTCCGCTATGACGTACCCGCCCCCCAAGATGTTCCAGCGTTTATTCAGGACCGCGCGTACAGCTCGCCCATCTGGTATCAACCACCGATAGTAGACTGAAGAAATTCCACGGTGCGATCCACGGCTTGCTGCTGCTGACCAAACAACCCAATACTCATAAAGCCGTGAACCATCTCGGGAAAATGGGCCAGTGTTGCATCGACGTTGGCAGCTTGCATACGCTCTACATAAGCATGTGCGCTATCGGTAAGCGGGTCAAAGCCGGCAGTAACCACCAATGCCGGCGGCAAATCTTCCAGTGATTCGGCCCGAAGCGGTGATAAATAGGGCTCGGCGGTGTTGTCTAGGTGGCCAAAATAGGCCTCACTGAATGCGAGCATGGATTTGGTCGACAGGCCGTAACCGTCGCGGAATTTTTCGTTACTCGGCCAGCTCGTGCCGTTATCGCCAAGGTCGGTCGCGGTATAATACAACACCTGCGCAGCCAACTTAGGCGTGCCCTTATCGCGAGCCATTAGCGCGACCACGGCGGCAAGATTGCCGCCGGCACTATCACCACCAACCACGATACGGCTGACGTCGCCACCTGGTTTCTCGGCGTTATCCGCAGCCCATTGCACGGCGGCGTAACCATCGAGGGTCGCTGCTGGCCAAGGGTGTCTAGGAGCAAGCCGGTAGTCTACCGAGATAACAATAGCACCCGTCTCTGCCGCGAGCCGGCGCGTTAACGGATCGAAGATATCGACGCTACCCACCACAAAGCCGCCCCCATGAAAATACACCCAGATCGGTGGTTGCTCCGATGAGGGAGCCAACGGCCAATAAATACGAGCAGGTATCTCGAACCCGTCACTCGCAATGGTGAAGTCTTGGGTTTCGGCGACATCCGCTTTGGGTAATAGACCACTTAGCGCATAGATGAGGTTGACTGGTAGCTCGAAGCTGAAGTCCATCTCAGGATCTGGCGTAAACTCAGTTTCGAAAGCCAGCAACTGTAGCGATAGCGCCGCTCGATAATCGAGCTTGCCGTGCTCGGTTTGTGTCCAGCTATAACTGTAGGCTAAAAAACTGACAATCAATACCGCTAGCGCTGTGGCGGCCGGGTGTTTACGCACAAAGGTCATAATACTCTCCACTCCGTCGTTAATTAAGCGTGATACCACCCAATGACGGGCCACCATCAACACCTATTTCCTGACCCGTGATATAGGCGGCCGCGTCACTAGCGAGAAATACAATCATATTGGCAATTTCCATTGGGGTACCGGTACGACCCAGGGAATGGCTTGACCCATTGTGTCAGCGTTTAATCCCGCGATCTCCCAGGCCGCGAGCACCCGCTCACTGGCTATCGCGCCGGCAGCGACACAGTTAGCACGAATACCGTAACGCCCCCATTCAGACGCAGTTACGCGCGTAAACATTTGCAAAGCTGCCTTGGCCGCCGAATAGTGTGCCCCGCCCTTAACCCCATGCATGCCCGCGCCAGAAGAAATATTGACGATACTTCCCGATTTTTTGAGCGATCATGTGCGTGCCAACCTCCGGGTCATGTAATACGCAGAGTGCGTATTAAGCTCAAAAATAGAGTGCCAACCTCGGGATGGGATATCCTCTAATGGCCCCATTCGGGTGCCACCGGCATTGTTAATCAGAATATCGATTCGAGCAAAGGCCGCGATCGTTTTTTCGACCAAGGCGACACAGTCCGATTCTTTTTTCACGTCGGTACGAATACCCAAACAAGGTGACCCAGTTTGTTCAGCAATACGCTGGGCAGACTGCAGAAGCTCGTCCTCGGTGCGACTAGCTATGACCACACTGGCCCCCAAACTCGCCAGCTGTAATGACGTAGCGTAACCAATACCCGTGGCGCCGCCTGTCACGATGGCCACTTTGCCACTAAAATCCAAATTATCTTTTAGCATGTCGTACTCCTCACAACGCCGATTCAGCGCCTTGAATCAAGCTTGCTCACAACAGTGATCCGCCATCTACCGACCACACTTGCCCAGTCACAAAGCCGGCCCTGTTAGATGCCAAATAAACTGTGAGCCCGGCAATTTCCTCAGGTACTGCAAAGGGCCTGCCGAGCATGGTTCGGCGCATGCGCATCGCGCGATCCTCTTCGCTAAGGGTTGCCGAAAAGCCAAGGAACTCGCTGTTATCTGGATGAAAACGACTGCCACGACTAAAAGCCGCTGGATCCTTTGCAAAAGTCGCATAAGGTGCGACAGCGTTTACCCTAATACCATGCTGCCCCACTTCTTTCGCCAATACCCGAGTAAAGCTATGAACCGCCCCCTTCATGGCCGAGTAAACCGGTAGCATGTAATCGCCAACCAAGCCCGCAGTTGATCCGACGTTAACAATGGCACCGCATCCGCGCTCTATCATCCCAGGCAGGACAGCATGCGTAAGACGCAACACCGTACCAAAATTTAGATCCATATCGCCGGCCCACTTGTCAGGGTCTGAGTTGACGAAGAATCCTTGATCGACATTACCACCAACCCCATTCACCAATACTTCTATATCACCTAATGCACTTGCTTGTTCGGTAATTTCGGCAGCGCTATCAGGGTGTAATAAATCCGCCGCCACAAAGCACGCGTCAGCCGCGCCCATCGAGAATGCCGTGTCGATGAGTTGAGCGCCCGCCTCGTCATCACGCCCAACAGCCACCACCTTTGCTCCCTCGGCGGCAAACTCAAGCGCGATCGCACGACCAATATTGGCCGTTGCGCCGGTAACAATCACAACACAACCCTGTAAACCCAAATCCATAGAACCTCCCGACCTTAGCTAACGCTGCCCGTAGCCACCGGGTGTTCACGCAGATAATCACTAAAATAGGGCTCGAGGTCAGCCTTGCTAAATCCCCAATCCGACAAATTGTATTGATGCTTACCAAAACGATTTTGCGGGTTCTCATCCAGCCAAGCCTGCATACCTTGCTCGGTTTCAGGCGTCCACGGATCACTTAGCCATTGGTACACCTTTTTCATGGCGTCGATGGGGTTGCGCATCATGTCGTCATAGTACAAATGGTAAATGTCATCAGGTCGCTGCCTCGCCATCTCCAGTGGCCGCGACACATGCAGTCCTAACTGGAGCGGGAACTTACAGCGCATGTAATCGACATCCACTTCATCGTTAAAGATCTTTTGCGAGTTGGCCCGCATGCTGAATGAACTGGCAAAAGCAACATAGGGATCGCGATGAGTCCAAATGACTTTGGCGTCCGGGAAGGTCTTGAATACATAGGGAATGAACACCGAGTCTGAGGGCATCTTGAGCACCCAACGACCGGGGTTCGTAGACTGCAGCACCTGTAAAGCACGCTTACGATGCTCATAGGCCGAGGTCATATCACAATGTAGCATCCAATCGGCATAGATCGGCGTTGGTGTAATTGCCATGTACATCATTGAACGAAAATCCTGGCCCACCAGATGTACACACTCGGTTGGGCCATCCGCGGGCTCAAAGTGCGTTTTTACGCCCTCGGGATTACGCCTGATCATCTCGACATCGATTTTCTTCTCGTCCAGACACCGCGAGTCGGCTCGGGTTTCGCCCGGCGCTGCTGGTGGAACAAGGTTGGTGGCCTCCCAGCGCAGTAGCGATCGATTGGCTGGATCGGCATCAAGCAGGTAACTCGTCATAGTAGTACCGGTACGCACCAAACCAAGTACGATGACAGGCCGCCGGATGGGGTGTTCGACAACATGGGGGTGATGCCGAATAAAGTCATCAACTTTCATGCGATTAACAAGAGCGCCAACATACCGACGCTTGACCAAGCCCATACCGCGCTCGGTTAAACGACCGACCCTGGCATGATCGCGTAAGAGAATATGCAGACCTTCTTGCCAGCTGTCCTGATCTGGATCGGGTAAGCCACCGCTAGCCTCACGGGCAGCCTTTACAATTTCATCAAACGTTAGCATTGGCACTCCTGTTATAGAGTCGCTGGGCAATGTTGGATAAACACATCTTGATTTCTTCTCAATAACTATACAACACTGTTGCATTGCAGAGTAAGACGAGACTTCTAGCGATGACCGAACAGCTCGACGAGCACTCCACAACATCTAACCGGGTAGCCACTATGGTCGCGTCCGGGTCGGAGCAGACTGAGGCAATTGATTGCGGCAATGGTATTTTCGAAAACAAGGGGATTGGCAGCAGTTATCTAGTCACCACACCCGATGGCAACGTGTTGATCAATACCGGCACACTGCGCGACGCAACGCGGGGAAAAGCGCTCTTTGAAGCCGTGTCTGCCAAGCCCATTCACAAGATCATTCTTACCCAGAGCCACGCTAACCAATACGGCGGCCTGGAGCTTTATAAAACTGAAGAAAATGAGGTTATCGCCCATCGAATTTATACCGACGATCTACGCTACAACGCGCTCCTTGCCGATCATTATCGACGCGGCTCCCGACGAATCTTTGGTGGTATAACCGGCTCATCGGAGGATTTACTCCCCACTCGGACAATATCGCCCGATAAACTGATTGATGGCGATGACAGCTTTGAACTGGGCGGACGGGAATTCGACGTCATCTGGACGCCCGGGGTGAGACCCGCTCGGCACTCATTGTCTGGCTACCGCAAAACCGCGTCGCCATTGTCGGCAACCTATTTGGGCCATTATTTGGCAATCAACCTAACTTGAATACGCTGCGGGGAGATAAGCCTCGCAGTGCGCTCGCCTTCATCGAATCCGTTAAACGTGTGAGAGCACTTGCACCTAGGCAGATTCTGACGGGACACGAAAATATTTGTGGAGAGCTCCATATTAACGAGTCACTCACACGCATCATTGAATCGGTTCAATGGGTGCATGATCAAACAGTTGCGGGCATGAACGAGGGCAAAACACTGAGTACACTCATGAGCGAGGTACGCCCCCCAGCTGAGCTTGCCCTTACCGAGGAATACGGCAAAGTCAGCTGGAATGTTCGGGCGATCTGGCATGAATACACGGGCTGGTATGACCCTACTAGCGGCATTGCAGGACTTTACCCCGACTCAACTGCCGCCATCGAACCCACACTGATTGAACTTTGTGGGGGCCACGATAGGCTGGTCGAGGCTGCACAGAGTCAATGCAAAAAAAACCAACCATTAGCAGCGCTTAAATTAATCGACATACTGGATAGGGCTGGCCTCGATTCGCATGACATTCAGCAGGTCCAACGACGGGCGCTTGGGTTGCTACTGCAAAACCGTAACGACAATAATCTCTGGGAACGTCGGTTTATAGCCGCGGCGCTGGCAGAAGTCGACAAAAACGAGCGCTAAGCTTACCAACGTCGACGACGCTGACAGGCTTGTACGCGTCGGGCAATGGACTCCGCGCGCTCTAACGCTGTCACAACCGGCGTATCAGGCGGCAGGTGGTTGCGTAACTCAGCGAATTTCACACGCCGAATAATAGGGCATGGCTCGCTGCTGGCATCAAACCAGCGGCCGTAAATTCCGCCTTCGGTGTAGCCGGCCGGGTCCAACCAGTTGGGTACGCCAGGGTCTTCCAGTGCAATCACCGCTCGGAATTTTCCATCGGATGACAGCGTTGCCTGATGCCCATTAAGGCTGGATTGACGATACACATACTCCAGCGCGTTAAAGTATGGATCGTTCAATTGCACGTTCCAATAATCCACGCGCTCGGGCACATCGGTTTCAATAATCAACGCCTCATCGGGGTCAAAGCGAAAACAGGCGGGCCAATACACCTGCTTAGCCAATGCGCCCGCATATTTTACTGGCTCGAATACATTAAACCCCACACGCTCGCGAACACCGTTTTGCATGGCGTAATAAAGCTTGGTCTTGCGCGCCGGAAATTTCGCCATCTCGCCAACGCGACGATAAATCTCCTCCGGGGAATAGCGCGGCTTAGAGGGCACCGAATCAAGACAAGCAATACTGAGCACCGGATCAACCTCGGTTTCCCAATCATACATACGGTATCGCACCATCATCCCTTGGGCCTCGGGGTCTAGCTTTGCCCAGCGCCCGGCGTAGCCGGCAGGTCGCTCGGCGCTAAAAATAATATCTAAGTCTTCATTGGGCTCTAGTTCAAGATCTCGGCAGTCAACCTCGTTATGCCCGCTCGGCTGTGGCATGACGTCAACGGTGCCCGATAATGCCCGCTGCGTAGTAAATGACAAAATTTTGCAACTGCCCCGGTTACCCGTTACTCGATAAGTCAGATCTCCCCGAATGGGAGACTGCAGGTAAATATCATCGGGATTTGGCTGCAGGGTATACACGGGGTTCCACAATGGCGCCCAATCGGGATGTTCAGCGTCAGCGTGAAAGTACATAAAGTATGCATACGAGAGACTTGTCATGGTTTGTCGGAACACATCTGCTCGGTAAGCCGAATCGTCGGGGCACCAGGTTTCTGACAGGCGGTCCATCGCTCCCTGTAGAGGAGCTAAAGCCTCAAACAGTGATGGCTCGTTAACGGGCTTCATGGCAGCTCCCTAGCCTCTAGCAGAGGATTTGAATCTTAGTATCGGAATTGGGCTGTCGCAGACGCGCCATCATCGCCGGTAAATCATTGAGCGCGGCACTATGGGTAATGATGGATTTGGGATCCACATGTCCTTTATTCATTTCGCTCGCGACATATTCGAACTCGGCTAGAGAATAGCCCACCAAAAACTGTAGCGTGGCGCACTTATAACTCGCTATTGCTGGTATTACCGGATCAGGAGCGGTGCAAAAGCCAAGGCTAATAATGTGCCCAAAGGGCGCAACGAGCTGAACACTTTTCTCCAGCATGCCGGCGGCCCCCACACATTCGAATACCAGCCTAGGGGCCCCACCATCAAATGCCGCGGCGACCTCCAAAAGCTCCTCATCAGAGTAGCTAACAAAGACGTCTGCCCCCATGCCAAGACACAACTCACGCCGCCGCTCCGAGCGTGACATAGCAACAATGCGTCCCGCGCCAAGGCGCCTTGCCCAGTAGATGGCATACAGGGCAACCGTGCCACCACCCAATACCAGCACCGAGTCTCCTGGTTGCAACCCGGACCTGCGCACGCCATACAAACTCACCGACAATGGCTCAACCAGCGCGCCATCGGCCATTGAGAGTGTCGATGGCAAGCGCACCGCCAAACTTGCGGGGATCACCGCGTACTCGGCAAAACCCAACATCAGTCCGCCCTCGTTTCTGCACAAGGTGTGGTTACCATGATCACAAGCAATACAGTCACCACAAGCTTTTGATGGCAACACAGCAACCGGATCACCACTCTTGTACCCGTGAACCCCGCGGCCAAAAGCTACAACCTCACCTGCGTACTCATGCCCTATTTGACTGCCGGCTGGAAAATCCCACTGACCGCCACTGGTCATCGACAAGTCAGTGCCACATATCCCACAGCGGTGCACTCTGATAAGCAATTCACCCGGCCCAGGGTCTGGATCGGGTAGCGACTCAATAACAATGGGGCGGCCAGTGCCCGGGTAGATTGCCGCCTTCATGGCGAAATCTCTCTCATATCGAAACGCTCCACATAATGGCCAAAGGGATCGCGGATTTGCTCAGCGGTCAGGCCGTGATCGGCCAGTGAATAGCGATGTGCGCCGTGGGCCATTTCCGGTTTCGCTGTGACGCGGGCTATCATTGCAGCGCGAGTGGTATCGGGTAGCGGCAGGTCGATAAACTGATAAATTCGATCAACAACCCCCAGTGGGTCTTGATGAAAATCTTGATGCACAACATCTACCACCCTGTTGGCGTAACGCTGTCGTACAACGTCGGCCTTGTGAACGGCATTTGCCCACTTGGCAGCCTCGCGCAAAAGCATAATGCGAGCACGCTGTTCTACCCTCCCCGTCTCAAACACCGGATGTGACTTAATCAAAAGGGAGACCAACGAGGGAATAGCCTTGGCAGGATCTCGATGAGTTTGAATAACTCGCGCCTCAGGGAAAACCGCAAACAGCAAATCCAAATTCTCTATGTGGCCGGGATTTTTCAATAGCCAGCGCTTGCCTGGCTCGTACATACCAACCAACTTGACGCAATCGCGGTAAAACTCGTAAGCAGGCCGCTCACTTTGACATTGCCACCATGCGTCGTAACTAGCCGCCGACCAGCTGCAAGTCCACAAATTTGATACAAATGATTGGCGAAGCAACATGCAACACTCATGTACCTCTTCGGCGGCCATGTGGTGCGCAGCGCGCTTGCCAGGCGCAAGTTCATAGCGCTTCGCTAAGGCCGTCTCAGTTCGCTGAAATTCAGGGTGGCTTTCCCATGCCTCCTGGGCGGGCGTGGCATTGGCGCATGCAGTAGCCAGCTCTGCAATCCTTGAAAACGCTCATCGACAGCCAGCAGGCGATGCAACGCAGTAGTACCACTTCTTGGGATGCCCGTAATAATAACAGGAGCGATAATGTCTGACCCAGTCCACTCAGAATGATCCTGCATCGATTTTGCCGCGTGCGCTCGCCCACGCAGGACGTCAATCACCTGCTCCCAGGCAAGTCGTCTACCCTGAGCACTAAAGTTCGGATCGAAATCCATGGACTCCAGGAGCATGGTGAGCCCTGGAAGATAATCCTCGGGGCCAAATTCGCTGTGCCCCAATTCGGCTATTACCACATCGTGCAGCTGCTCAATTGCAGTCCCAAAATTGACCGGAGGCTCCTGACTGATACCCATAGCTTTCTACACCAGTGGATTTTTAGGAACATCTTGCAAAAAAGACTGGCCAGCAGGTTCGAGCAAAAAGTATTCTAAATAGTGTGGCAACCAGGGCACATAAATAAAGCAAACCTCTAAAAACCCCTCGGTACGATTTCGATAAGCAATCTCAAAACCATTGGTTTGAGCACTCGCCAGAATTTGATCCCACTGCTGACGGTCTGACGCCACATAGCCAAGATGATGATGAACGAGGGTGAACTGATCGTCGGGCTGCGGCTGGGATGCATAGACGCGTTCCACAGAATCAGTCGTCTGCATCAACTCATACATCACACTGCCTACCCACGCCAGTTCAACACGGATATGCCCGCCGCTGGGAATCTCGCCCTCAAGGCGCTGAAAAGAGGCAACACCAAGTTGCTCAGCAAAAAGCTGGCACGCACGATCGATGTCGTTCGTCAAATAAGCACTCTGAAAATGCTCACCGGGGAGCAAAGCGTGGCTATTTCCCAACGCAATCGTTGTACGCTCAAACAAAAGCGGCATAGTATGAAGAAAAAAAATGCCGCCCATAAGGGCGGCATTTACACTTACGAAAAAGCATTAATGTCGGTTAGAACTGATAATCGACGGTCACACCGTAGGTAGCCTCAAGACCGGGCAGCTCCTGCTGAACCGTTCCCAAACGAATATTGCTACCTCGTATGCCCGCGTTAATGCGATAGTCTTCATCAAAGACGTTTCGCCCCCAAAGGGTCATCCGCAGACCGTTCTCCATCTCTAATCCCGCGCGAAGGTTTACAAGTGTGTAGGCATCCTCTTCCGCAAAATCTTCTAACGTAGAGCTCAAGTTTTGATCTCCCACATATACCGCATCCACGCGAGCAAACCATTCAGTGCCCGAGATTACGCTAAAGGCGCTTCGCATCTCTGCCCCCAAGTTAAAGCTCAGTTCTGGCGCACGATTCAGCGTTTTACCCGACAAGTCGATCTGGCCTGCAACACAACCTGGCTGCTCTGCCCAGCCACAGGGAGACCCAGTGAAACTGTCATATTCGGTATCCACGTAAGTCACGCTACCGTTGAAGGTCAAGAGATCAGATGCCGCCCAGAGAAAATCCGCCTCTGCACCAAACGATTCAACCTTGGCCGCGTTTGAAATCAACACCTGTGCCAAACCGGGAATAGAGAAGGTTGACTGATAATCTTCATACTCGGTATAAAAAACCGCAGTATTAAGACGCAGGCTCCTATTCAAGAGCTCGGTCTTGTAGCCTAACTCATAATTGTAGGAAAGCTCTGGCTGCCAAAACGCCTGATCTGCTGTAAGACAACCGCCGGGAAACGGCACTCCGGGTATACGGCCGCAGGTACTCAACTCGCGGTTGATTCCTCCCTCCTTGTAGCCCTTATCGTGAGCTGCGTAGAGCATTGAATCTTCGTCTACCGAGTAAGTTAACTTCAAAGAGTAGGTGAGTTCATCAAATTTCTTTTCACCACTGTGGTGAATGTTCATTCCCTCACTTGCATCCTCAGAGTATCGCACACCAGCCTGCAGTCCAAACTGGTCGCTAAATTGGTAGCGTGCATTGGCAAAGAAGGCTTCACTTTTCTCAATGATGGTTGAAATACCGGTGTAAACTCCTGGAATCTCTGTTGTACTCGTCGAGTCCTGATCTTGCTTAAAGTAGCCGATTAAATAATTGAAGGGCCCGTCAAAACTGGACGTCCATTGAATCTCGATGCTTTCAGTATCCAGCTCACCTAAATTGCTTAGAGACAATATATCCACTGGGGTCTGATCATAATCCTGAACGATTAACGAATCTGATTTCTCTTGGCCCCAAAAAATCGTCAGCGCATGATCCGCAACCAGCCAACGCAAATTTGCGGTAAATCGGTCAGTCTCATCATCCCAAGCGCCAAGGTTATTGGCGTACTTGCCAATCTCTGGTGCCATGTAAAAGGCATTTTGAGTGGTGAAGGAATCCGTATCTCCCTTGTCCGCCGTGTGCTCAGCACTCAGGCGTAATTGGAGGAGTCAGTAATATTCCAAAGAAGCTTAGCCCGGTAACCTTCTCGGTCCACATTACGGGTCTCGATGCCACGTAGCGTATCTTCTGTGTACCCATCACGCTCGGCTGTAAAACCGCTTACTCGCAAGCCGAGGGTGTCTTTTATCACCGGGATATTAACAACGCCGCGCAGCTCCGCAGCGCCCAAGTTACCGGCTACGCCTTGAATCTTTCCCGAGACTTCGTTCGGGTCTGCATCGGCTGTAGTGATGCGGATGACACCCGCTGTGGTGTTCTTGCCGAAGTTAGTACCTTGCGGGCCCCGCAACACCTCAACCGACGAAACATCAAGCATTTCAGAAAATACGAGCCCAGGGCGAACCAGGTACATGTTGTCATACATAATACCGACAGATTTCTTGGCGGCAGATGTGCCTTCGGTACCCATACCTCTGATGTAGATAGCGGCTCCAAGCGCGTTGTCGGCACGATTCAAGGTTAACCCCGATACGGCTTCACTCAAATCGCGAAAATCAGTAATACCTCTGTTGGCCAGATCAGCTCCCGTTAAGGCAACAACACTTGTCGGAATGTCCTGCACGCTCTCGAGTCGACGAGTTGCAGTAACTACCACTTCTTCTAAAATTGCTTCGCCTTCTGCAGCCACCGCCTGGGCACCGCCCCCCAATGCAAGCACCGACAAGGCAGACATGACAGCTGTTGTGGTTGCCTTCATTCGAAGCGCCTGACTTGCAGCGCTCATCTCACCCATGACACGATTCTTCATATGACCCTCTTCTTTCATTTTGAGTTGCTCCTGGTTTTATCATTTCTAACATGTATATCAGTTGACAGCCTCGTCAGCCTGTTTCCCCAAAAAATTGCCGACTAAAATCATCTGCAGCTCCTCCTACAAACTCTGATGACGAGAGCGACTGCCCCATCAAACCCTGAGACCAGTCAACGCTGACGCCCCAATCTTGGCTCCAGTCATATACCATCATGCGGTTCGCGATGCGCCATACCCCATCGCGCCGCTCAACACTGTCGAGATAACGACCCCCTATGACAGAATCTCGATGTTCATCACCCATATCGACACGATGATACGAAATTACCTGCGTCTCGGAGCGAGCCAACTCACCGTCTAACACAATATAGCTTTGACCAAGCACATGCTGGGTAGCGGGGAGTGAAGGCGACCCAGGAACCACCCACGCCAAGTATTCATCAAAAGTCCCCCGGAAAACCCCATAGTCACTAACCGAATCCGGCCAGAGGGCGCCGCTAATCAAATTTATATCCCGTCGATCTTCTCCACGCGCAAGCTGCTCTATGCAGGCCCTGATCGCACTGCGATCAATGAGTTCAGCAATTTGTTTCTCGCGGGTGTTCAATCTTTGTTTATCCCCACCCGAGCCCGGATCAACTCCGAGACTCTTGCTATTTCTTGTTTTTATTAGGCATCACTGTTGAGTCACCTTTGAGGTTGATTTATACACCCCCATGACACCATTTCTTGACATTTTAAGACACTCACTGCGATCACAAGATCGTCCAAAATAATCAATTTCCGATTAGCTAGATCACCTCAAACTAATAATCAAGCCAATGAACCTTATCGCTAACGTGGAGCGTTTCCATTGTCCCATTCTTCGCAAGCTACCAAAAAATCACTAGCCATCAGACACGGCCTATCACTGGAAGACGATAACTGCCTGGGCCTGTTAACACTTCCCGAGCTATTTCTTGAAATAACAGCGCGCTATAACGAGGCACCGGCACTGCTACTGGAAGGAGCAGACTCCGTACCTGAATCGTGGAGTTATGCAAAATTAAGAGAGGAAGCAATTAACATAGCGAAATCACTGATTGCACTCCGCATAAATAAAGGTGACCGTGTTGGGATTTTGATGACTAATACGGCACAGTTTGTCGCCTCAGTTTTCGGCACAGCACTCGCCGGTGGCGTTGCCACCATGCTAAATACGTTTTCTACCCGGGATGAACTCGCGTACTTACTCAAACAATCTGGTTGCAGCGTACTTTTGTTTGAACCTCAAGTAGCCAAACGGGATTTTTGTGCCACCCTGCAGAGTATCGTTCCAGAATTGAATACGGCGGCTAGCCTGCACTCGGCTGAACTGCCTTTTCTCCGCCACCTAATCAGTATCGATGCCACAACCATCCCTGGCATTACCGCATGGCAAACATTTATAGACAATGGCCGTGTCATTACCGAGACCAACGTGTTTAGCCGTACCAAAATGACCACACCCGCTGATCCAGGCGTGCTATTTTTTTCATCGGGATCGACCAGCAAGCCTAAGGGCATCCTCAGCAGTCACCGAGGGGTCTGCATTCAGATGTGGCGCATGCAGACACAACAAGGTCTGCCCAATGGCGTGCGCAGCTGGACTGCCAATGGTTTTTTCTGGTCCGGTAATTTCGCCATGGTTATTGGCGCCACCTTGGTCGCTGGGGGCACGCTCGTCTTGCAGTCTCTATTTGAACCAGAACAAGCGCTGCAAATTATCAGTCGTGGCAAAGCCGAATTTGTGTTCGCCTGGCCACATCAGTGGGCTCAACTGGTAAACGCTGAGGGCTGGTTAGACAGTGATTTGTCAGCCGTTCGCTATGTCGATCCCACTTGCCCACTGGCCACCCATCCAACCATACAGACCGACTGGATTGAACCTCGCTACTGCTATGGCAACACCGAGACCTTTACCTTGGTAACAGGCTTTCCTGCCGGCACTAGTGCCGCACAATCGAAGGATAGCCACGGTCAACCCTTTCCCGGTAATACCGTGAAAATCGTCGACCCACTTAAGGGAACAACACTAAGGATCGGCGAACACGGAGAAATTGCCGTCAAAGGGCCCACGCTCATGTTGGGCTATTTGGGTATTCCACTCGACGAGACCCTTGATAGCGAGGGTTTTCTACGCACCGGCGATGGCGGTTACATCGATTCCGAAGGCCGCCTGTTCTGGTCAGGACGGCTCAACGACATCATTAAAACCGGTGGTGCGAACGTATCACCACTCGAAGTCGATGAGGTTCTCCGCAATATGGATGGCATCAAACTCTGTCAAACGGTGGGGGTGCCCCATGACACACTCGGTGAAATGGTGGTCAGCTGTATTGTCGCAGATGGCAGTCACGCCATCGATGAGGAACGAGTGCGCGATTATGCGAAAGAACGGCTAGCCAGTTACAAGGCGCCACGGCGAGTACTTTTCTTTAGCGAACATGACATTGCCCTCACAGGAACAGCAAAAATTAAAACTGCGGAACTTCGAGATTTAGCACAAAGGCAACTTGATATGTAAACTGCTCCTCAACACCGCTGTGTAATAAAAAAGTGAAATCGCGCTATGACATTTATCACTCCCTCAATTGATTGTTTGCCTCAACTCGTCGCTCTAGCGGGAGAAAAAACCATTAATCGAGGCTCAGCAAACATCCACACGCACATATACCCAGCCAATGGGCAAATATCCTCAACACTGCAGCTAGCTGGTAAGGATGAGGTGGCTTTGGCGGTAGCCGCTGCCAAAATCGCCTTTCCCCATTGGTCCAAAGTGAATGGTGAGCAGCGGCGAAATTTATTGCTAAAGCTCGCCGATATTATCGACGAACACAGCGATGAACTGGCCAGACTTGAGGTTATTGGCAATGGCACCCCTATTACGATGGCGCGGTATGCTCCTGTCGTGGCCGCACAGCGTTTTCGCTACTACGCTGGGGCGTCTGATCGAATACGTGGTGAAACGCTCGACGCCTGGAACGGCCCTGCTCACAACTACGTCAATTACGAGCCCTATGGCGTAGTCGGCGCCATTATTCCCTGGAATGGCCCACTGTTCGCCACCGCCATGGTCTTAGCGCCAGTGCTTGCAGCTGGTAACTGTGTGGTTGTAAAGGCTCCAGAGCTTGCACCCTATTCAGTAATGCGCTTGGCGCAGTTATTTCAACAAGCCGGATTTCCGCCTGGCGTTATCAACATGGTGACTGGAGGGCCCGAGGCTGGAGAGGCCATGGTAGCCCATCCTGATATTGCCAAAATTCAGTTCGTAGGAAGCGGCTCTACCGCAAAAAAAGTATTACAAACAGCTGCATCAACGCTTAAACCCTGCGGACTTGAGCTCGGTGGAAAGTCCGCGGTTATTGTTTTTGCCGACGCCGATCTTGCCGCCGCAAGTAAACGCGGTTTGAGCGGCGCCATGAGTGTGAGTGGACAGGGCTGTGTAAATGGCACTCGCCTGTTGGTGGAACGATCAATCTACGACAACTATTTGGCCGCCATACATAGCATTGCCCCACATATTCCCATTGGAGATCCCAATAGCCCTGAGACTGTGATGGGTCCCCTTATCTCCGCCGCATCACTGGAGCGTATTCAGACCATTATTGACCGAGCGCAAGCTCAGGGAGCGCGCCTAGTGACCGGTGGCGAGCGCCTCGCCGGCGATTGTGCCACTGGTTTTTACATGCCCATCACGGTGTTAGCCGATGTTGATCCCGACAGCGACCTCGCCCGCCACGAAGTCTTCGGTCCGGTGCTGTCGGTAACACCCTTTGATTCTGAGGAGGAGGCCATAGCTTTAGCCAATGACTCTGAATATGGCTTGGGCGCCTACATTCACACCCGGGACCTAAGACGGGCTCACCACGTGGCTGATGCCATG
This sequence comes from Luminiphilus sp., assembly GCA_038141785.1. Taxonomy (GTDB): domain Bacteria; phylum Pseudomonadota; class Gammaproteobacteria; order Pseudomonadales; family Halieaceae; genus Luminiphilus. The sequence continues at coordinate 34,674 of JAYQIT010000002.1, forward strand.
GAGGCGGGCATGGTTCAGGTTAATGCGTCGGGGGAAGGGATGCAGCCCTTCGCACCCTTTGGTGGCTACAAACAGAGCGGCTATGGGCGTCTGGGTGGACAGCAAGGTTTGCTGGAGTTTCTGCAAGTCAAAAACGTCTGGATAAATCTATGGGAGGAAAGTCGCTAATGGCATTGCTCGATCCTAAAGAACGCTGCGAGCGCGGACGAGCTCAATGGCAAACCATCATGGCCGGCAAGGTAGCTGAACCGGAGACACTGTATGAATCAGCTTGGCCCGACTACCTCATGGCAGAGGTCTGGACACGTCCCGGCCTAGACTTACGTTCCCGCTATCTTATTTCTATAGCAAGTGCTGCATCGGCCGACACACCCAACGCAATAATTGATGGTTACGTTGGTGGCGCTCTAGCCAACGACCACCTGAGCGTGAGCGAGCTTCGTGAAGCGGCACTACACTTTGCTGTATACGGCGGCTGGTCAAGGGGCGCCATCATTGACCGCGCTATTAGTCGCGTGGTCGAAGAGCAAAAGATTACCGAAACGCCCTACAGGCCTTTGTGTGACGCACCATGGGACCCTGCAGACCGCCTGGCCAAGGGTTCCACCGAGTTTGATGCAGTGATGACATTTGGCGGTCCCCCACCCGTGACACCCTACTTTGAAACCGGCATCCTGAATTTTGTCTTTGGCGAGATGTGGCATCGCGATGAACTGGATCAACGGAGTCGGCGCTGGATTACGCTGGTTGGGGTGTCTGATTCATCCATGATGGTACCCATACAAACCCATATTTACGGCGCCATGGCGAGTGGTAATTGCACGGCAGCAGAAATGCATGAGTTTGTACTGCAATACGCTATTCACAGTGGCTGGCCCCGGGCTTCGTATCTTCAGGGTGTGGTGTTCGACATGGCTAAAAAGGTTGAGCAAGGATTGACCTGGGAAGGAAATACAAGGGAGAACACAGCATGAGTCTTGCTATGGAGATGCAATATAAAAATGTTTTGATTACCGGCGCTGCTTCAGGCCTAGGTCGCGCTACGGCACTCGCAATGGCAACCGCTGGTGCCAATGTTTACCTGGTGGATATCAATGCAGATGCGCTTGAGGAGACAGCCAGCCTAGTTACAGATCTACTGGCAGAAAAAGCACGCTACATAACACGGGTGGTCGATATCTCCGATGCCAGCGCCTGCCAAACCGCCGTTGATGACTCCGTTGCAACGCTCGGTGGGCTAGATGCCCTCTGTAACGTTGCGGGCATGATCATGTTTGCCAACTCCCACGAAATGACCTCAGACCAGTGGACGCGTACGCTAGGTGTCAACCTTAATGGGGCATACTTTCTAAGCCGAGCTGCAATCCCACACTTACTCGAACGTGAGGGCGCCATTATCAATGTCGCGTCCTCGGCCGCGTTTATCGGCGAGGCCTATGCGGCCGCCTACTGTGCCAGCAAGGCGGGCATGATAGGCATGACCAAATCAATGGCCATGGAGTACATGCAAAAGCCAATTCGTATTACTGCCGTGGCACCTGGCGGTATGGCAACAAACATCGCCACCGATTTGCGGCCACCTGAAGGGGCGAATATCGACTTGATCAAACGGTTCTCAGGAATGCGCGGGCTAGTAACCGTCGAGGAAGTAGCAGCTATGATAGTGCATCTGGCAACACCGGCAGGCAACGCGTTTCACGGCACTTGTGTGATGATGGATACGGGCATCACGGCGGGATGAGCACTGCCGAAGCGCCACGCGTTGGTTTTATTGGCCTCGGCAGTCAGGGCAGTCCAATGGCACAGCGCATTATTGAAACAGGCTTCGACGTAACCCTGTGGGCTCGACGCGAACAATCGCTGGTGCCCTTTACGACCAGCACTGCACAAATTGCTGACACGCCCGAAGATCTCGCTGAGTGCTGCAATATCGTATGCGTGTGTGTTGTTGACGATACAGGCGTAAAAGAACTCTGCGCTCGCCTACTGCCGGCTATGTCTGCGGGCTCGCTGCTAGTCATTCATTCAACGATTCACCCAACGACCTGTCAGGCCCTCGCGCAGCAGGCTGAGGAGAATGGTGTAGCGCTGGTTGACGCGCCGGTTAGCGGTGGGGGCCCTGCCGCCGAAAATGGCACACTCACGGTCATGGTAGGGGTAGCATTGCCAATGTAGCCCGGGTGACACCCGTATTAGACAGTTTCGCCGGACTCATAAGCCATTTAGGCGACGTTGGCGCCGGTCAGACCGCGAAACTTATTAACAACAATTTGATGGCCGCCAACCTCGCCCTCGCACATGCGGCAGCCGAGCTTGGGACATCACTAGACCTCGATCGCGCAGAGCTGCTTACGCTGATAGCCAACAGCAGTGGCCGCTCGTTTGCATTTGACGTCTACGCGCGCATGTCATCCCCGGGCGCTTTCGCACACGGTGCCGCGCTTTTAAAGAAAGACATTCGGCTTCTTGGCGAGCTGGCGGGCAGTGATAATAACCACTATCAACAGCTTGGTAACACAGGCGCCATCTTCATTGACGCGGTAGAACATGATGGGAGCAAGACATAGTGACCTTTAGAAACGAACAGTTTCAACTGAACAACAAAGTCGCCATTGTCACGGGTGTAGGTGGGCGTGGAAACAGCATTGGGCGTGCCTACGCCCTCGGCCTTGCACAGGCTGGTGCAAGAGTTGTGGTTGCAGATCTCAATGAGGCTGGTGCCAAGGCTGTGGCGGATGAAGTAACCGCCAGCGGCGGTCAGGCGCTGGCAATACAAGTCGATATAGGCGACGGGCCGTCAACTCAAAGCATGGTCGAGCGAACTGTTGAAGCCTTCGGTGGGTTAGATATTCTGGTCAACAACGCCGCACTGATGGTTGAGCTGGGCTCTGACCAAGCGGTAGACATAGACATTGATCAATGGACAAAAATTCTTGATATCAACCTCACTGGAGCGCTGCGTTGTGCTCAGGCCGCGGTGCCTAAAATGCGAAAGCGCGGTGGTGGACGTATCATCAATCAAGTCTCTGGCGGTGCTTTCCCCGCGGGTTCGGTATACGGTATTGGCAAACTTGCCTTGCATGGACTAACGACCACACTCGCGCGTCAATTAGGGCGAGACAAGATTACAGTAAACTCTATCGCACCAGGCAATGTCCGTAGCGATGCTGGTAAAGAACTGGTACCTGATGACTCGCCGTTCCTTCAGTTTCTTAATATGACCGTGGCAATGCGTGCGCGGGGCGAACCCGATGAGCTCGTCGGACCACTGCTCATGCTTTGCTCGCCAGCCGGCGAGTGGGTCACTGGCCAAGTCTTACATGTTGACGGTGGCTGGGTGATGACACCCTAGAGCCATCGTTAAAGGAAGCTATCAAGTCGACAAGCTGAACTCGCACACTGAATAAGGACATTAATCGATGAGTGGCTTTAAAGGCTGGCAACAAGTAGCGGCTACTATGGTGCTTCAAGCAGCGTCCTCGGGTAGCATTTTCATTTCCTATAGCGTCCTTGCAGGCTCATACCAGCAGGCGTTTGAGTCCAGTCGAATGCTGGTGATGATGGCCGTTAGCGCTGTCGTTTTGGGCACCGGCATCCTGAGCCCAATACTCGGCAGATCCATGGAAAAGTCATCTCTGCGCCACCTAATGGTTCTGGGCGGTGGCTTATTGGGCTTGGGGTTCATAGTCGCATCGCGCGCGCAGTCAATGTATCAACTCTTAGTCATTTATTTTGTGTTGATGGCGAGCGCCGCGGTACTTATGGGCCCTATTGCCGGTTCAGCACTGCTTGCCCGCTGGTTTAACAAGCGTCGCGGTTTGGCCATGTCGCTATCAGCCGCCGGGGCTGCGCTTGGCGGTCTCGTCGCGCCGCCGCTGCTGCAGTGGCTTATTGACGCCTACTCGTGGCGGCAGGCGCTATTGGTTTACGGCGTAGGCGTGCTAATCATCACCCTACCCGTTGCCTGGTTTTTGGTGATCAACCGACCATCTGACATCACCCAGTATCCTGACGGTACCGATGAGCCTCCAGAACAAGCGCAAGATGAGGGTGCAAACCTCGGCTGGGGCTTTTACCTTCGAGACCGGAACTTTTGGTTACTCGGCATAGTGCTTGGTGTGTTGTTTGGTAGCAGCATGGGGATCACTAAGAATCTCATCCAATATGCAGGGAGATTGGCATTGATGCCCAGCGCGCAGCGCTTTTGTTGTCTATCTACTCAGCTAGCAACTTTATGGGGAAACTCAGTGCGGGAACACTGGCGGACAAAATAAACCCTCAACTTCTGCTTGGGGTAATTATGGTGCTATTTACACTAGCCGTGTTTAGCTTCACTCAGGTGACTGCGTACACCATGCTCATAAGCGCCTGCGTTGTTTTTGGCATATCGCAGGGTGGTATTGTGCCGCTATGGAGCGTTTTGATGGCGCGATTATACGGCCCCGATCGCGTGGGAAGATCTATGGGTATGATGAGCCTACTACTGACACCCTTTAATTTAGTCGCCGCACCGTTTTTTGGCGCGGTCGCCGATCGAACTGGGAGCTACCAGGGAGCCTTCCTGGTTGCTGCTGCACTGATCATCTTTGCTACTGTTCTACTCGGGCTGATTCGCGAGCACCGGGCGAGCTGAGACCCACATCCAGTAAAGTCAGAATACCCGCAGGAGCGGACACCACGTCGGAGACCGCACTAACAGCCGGCATTGCCGTTAGAATCCCCCACCCACCTTGGGCCCAATAATCGGGGGCCTCAAAACGAATACGTGTATCAACGCCCGGATCACCGGCAATCACTAAATGATAGTGATCATCGTCGAAGTCCCAGTCGCAATCGAGGCTCCGGGTCAGGTACCAAGCCACTCGGGTACGAAATACGACGCGCCCACCACAGATGCCATTCCAACCGGCACGAATAGCGCCAACCGTCCCCTCTTCCATGCAAAACCAGTCCAAATCGATACGTTCCGACACACGAGCGTGCTCAACATGGAACTCGAGGGCATCAAGAGGCATATCAAGACCCTCAGCCATCCGGTATACCGTGTCCTGGAATGACAGCAACGCATGTCGACAATTGGCACGCATTTCTTCACTACAGTCACGCTCACCAAAGCCAAGGGCTTGCCAGGTTTCTGGCGAGGAGTAATGTGAGCAATCCGCTGATTCGTCGATGGTTATAGATTCAACTCGCCGACATACGGCGGTCATGAGAACGGTAAGACTATTGATCCAGCCAGGATTGACCCCAGTGATATACAGAGAGCTGTTGCCTTCGTTACAAGCCGACTCAATGGCCGATCGTGTTTGAGCATCCTGTACCCCACCGAGGTTCACAAGCAGATTGGTGCTAATGACATTTTTTCCACTGCTCAATAATCGGGTCAGATGGTCAATGTCGGCCTCAAAGGGCGTATATATCACCACATCCGCCAACTCACTCACTAGGGTGTCCACATCATCCGTTGCTAGAACGCCCGACGCTGGCAATCCCACCATCTCGCCCGCATCCTGACCAACCTTCTCAGCTGAATAAGCATACAGCCCGACTACCTCAAACCGCGGGTCCTCAATGATGGCCTTCAACGAATGTCGACCTACCTTGCCAGTAGTCCACTGAATAACTCGAATCGCTGCCATAACGCTGCCTTTTCTTATCAGGTTGCTCTTATCTAACTTCTGTTAGCCGACTTGAAGCGAGAGGTGTAACTTATCAATGCCCAGCACGGGGGCTGTGTGGTAAGCCCAGTCTTTGCCCTCTGCGATACCAATTGCGCTGAATCGTGACAACATAGCCCCCAACGCCATCCGTAACTCCAATCGGGCTAGATGCCGTCCAACACAAACGTGGGGACCCGAGGCAAAACTCAGTGAGGCTTCCCCTCGATCCAGGCGAAAACTAGTCGCATCCTGCCAGGCTTGAGGATCTCGCCCGGCCAAAAATAACGGTAGCAAAACGCGGTCACCCGCTTTCATGTCGACGCCATTAAATGTGAAATCTTTTGCAACCATTCGCATGGTACCTACCACACCGTACAGGCGAATGAATTCATCTACCGCCTTCATGTGCAATGACGGGTCGTCTCTCAACTGCTGCTGCAGTACGGCATCACAAGCAATGTGACGCACGATCCACCCAAGGGTGCTATATACCGTATCGAGACCTCCCAAATACAAGGTGTAGAGCAGACCCAGAATTTCATCATCGGTAATATCGCGCTGACCCACTTTAGCGTTAACAATGCCATCCAACAGCTCCGTTGAAGGACTGTCTTTTTGGCTGGCAATGAAGGCCTGCAGGTAGTGCATAACTCCCAGCCCGCACTCAACGCGCTGCTCCAAGGATCTCCCTTAACAATCCAGATTCCCATGTTAGAAACTGCTCAGCTTCATCCAGCGGCAGTCCCAACAGCGACAAAAAAATAAATGTTGGAAACGGAATAGCAAAATCCTCGATAAATTCGCATTCAGCCTGCGCCACAAATTCATCGATGAGTGCGTCACAGTTTGCACGTGTCTGCGCCTCCAACCTAGCGATACGTTGGGGGTCAGGTAAGGGTTAAGCACTTGACGATATAACGAATGCTCAGGGGGGTTGGACTCCAGCGGAAGTAGTCGCCAATCCACGCCCAACATTTGTCCCAGGCCAGATTTGGCTGAGCTGGTGAAATGCTCGTAATCAAGAAATGCCTCTTTTTGCAAAGCGTGGCGTGTGATTAACCAACCCTGTTGATGGGGTGAAATTTCTCGTGCGTAGATCACGTCCGGGCCATCGAAAAGCTGTGTTAGTACCGCCATGGGGTCGTCCGAGTGACCCGTAAAGCTGGCCAACGAGTGATCCCAACGAAGTCGCTGGGGTACGTGAGCGGGCCAAACGAAATCACTATTTACCATGAGGTCTTCCATTCGTAAACAAGGTCTTACACCGCGAATATTTCCGCTATGATTTTTAGGTCGCTCTCATCGAGAGTGACATTTGCTGCGCGTAGATTACTCTGCAACTGACTACTGTTATTAGCACCCGGAAAGATGGTGTCGATACCAGGCATAGTAAGGCACCAAATCAAGGCTATGTGCTAGATTTCACAACCGTGCTTCTTAGCGATTGGCTCGAGCTGCGAAACCTTGGCAACATTGTCTGCGAAACACTTTTCTGAAAACGCTGGTAAATACGCGGTACGGGAGGCGTCTGGTGTACGCCCGTCTGCATATTTTCCCGTCAATAGACCGCTGGCCAACGGGAAAAAAGGAATAAAACTAATGTTTCGCTCTACACACAGTGGCAGTAGGGTCTGCTCCGCTTCTCGCGCGAAGAGGTTATATTCATTTTGAATTACATCCACATAACCGTCGCGGTCGGCTTCAAGCAATTGTTCAACGCTGAAATTAGAGACACCAATAGCCCGAATCATGCCCTCTTCACGTAATCGCTGGAGCTCACCTACGGCCTCGTATTTTGGGGTTTTGTCATCGGGTAAATGGATGTAGAAAACATCGAGATAATCAGTTTTTAGCCGACGAAGGCTGGACTCAACACACTCCCGCATAAACGCGGGCGAGTTATCGATGTCGCGGCCCGTTGTGTTGCCTCGGTGCGCGCCCTTGGTGGCAATCACCACCTCTTGGCGAGCGCCAAGCTCGGTGATCACCTCACCAATCAGCTCCTCCGAGCGACCTGGTCCATAAATGTAGGCGGTATCAATCAGATTAATACCCTGGTCGATAGCGCTTTTGACCAAGGCCCTACCTTTATCTTCATCCTGCGGACCATAGATATTGTGCCCGCCAACAGCATTCGCGCCAAAGCCAACAGGATTTACAGAGACCGCAGACCTACCCAATTTATTCATTGCCATGGCCAAACATTCCTTTCAGCGCTGCAATATCGATTTTAAAAGACGGGGTTTTTGGTAGCGAATCAACAAGACGCCAATATACAGGTATATGGGTAGCAGCAAGGTGTTGACGCAAATCCACCGCCAAATCTTCAGACGTTTGAATACAGCCGGGTTTTAACACTACCACTGCACCGGGTACTTGCCCCAAGCGCAGATCAGCTACTGCAACAACCGCCGCATTGGCAACCGACGGATTCTGGAGTAGCGCAGCCTCAATCACCTCTGGAACCAGCTTAAAACCGCCACGAATAATTGCCCCATCTGTACGCCCGCCCAGATAGAGATAACCATCCTCATCGATGACGCCTATATCAGAGGTATGAATCCAGTCTGGGCCAATACGGCAAGAGACGACCTCTACCACTCCTTCAGTTCCGGTCGGTAGTGGCTCTCTAGTATCCGGGTCAACAACGCGAATTTGCATACCGTCTATGGGTCGACCCACAGTACCTCGCTTACGATCGCCAATCTCTGCATGCATTTGCAGCGTCATACGAGTTACCGGCCCACCAAACTCAGTTGCGCCGTAGGACATTAAAATTGGGATTCCATAGCGCGCCTCAAAGGCATCCTTCACATCGGGGTCGAGTGGCGCAGCACCCGCGCCCATCGCTTGGATAGAACTAATGTCGGCCGGATCAATGTTCAAATTCAAAAATCCTCGATAGGCTGCTGGTGGCATACCGGAAACACTCGGCTTAAAACGTTTAACAAATTCGAGCCACCCATCAATACTAAAGCGATCACGTAGTACCACCCGCTGCCCCGAGAGAAGAGGCGGCAGCGTCGTATACAGACCAGAGATATTACCTATAGGAAAATAAAGAAACGCCGGCGTGGTAGCTGCAGGTTTAGCATCAGTTTTTTCAGCGCTCGGTGTCGCGAGCCATCTGGCATCGCCCGTGTAATAACGAGCAACCATTTCGAAATCCATGGGAAACGGCTTTGGTAGACCCGTTGTTCCACTGGTGAGCAAAATCAGTTGTGGTGAGCCAGCGCGGTCACTGCAGTGGCCACTGCGTGCACAGTTACCAACAAATTGGACGTCGCTTACCGAGAGTGACATCAGTGCCGCCTCACCATCACGTAGTACTTGCGTCACAGGCTGCGTAATGTCTTCTTCGGTGATCAGCGCGAGTGCCGGGTTAATACTTCGAAGCTCCGCAGCTAATGCTTTAGGAGACTGAAATGGGTATACCATGCGGATGGTGCAACCGCGCGCCAACAGAGCAAGAAACGCCGCCAGTGTCGCGGGCCGATTTCGGGCGGCAAGAACAACGAGTGGGTTGCACCCAAGTCCCGTCGCATCAATACCGTCTATTACTTTCCGGGCTAGCGCATTTATTGTTCGCCGAGAAAACCACTGATCTTCAAATTCAATCAGTGGAGTGTCACTATTGCTCGCAATAGCTGCGCGACATAGGTTCTCAAGTGAGAACGGTTCGTTGACCATAGTCCATCACACTTTCATACATGGAAAGCACAACTTTGAGCTCTGCTTGCGAGTCAGCCCAAGGCATGCAAAATAGCCGCCTCGCTTACACGCCAAAGCTGTTCTGCCTGCGCATCATCGCTGGCGGCTGAGCTCGGTTCTACGGCTTTGAAATCATGCCAGTAAAGCCCCGTACAGCGACCGGGCTCAGGATCAGTTGTCAGCCAAACAAGGGTTTTAGCCGGCACTTCAGGCGGGTGCCCCGCGAGAGTCTCCATATGTGCGCGCATGGTGTCATCAAGATGACTAATAAAATTACTTTCCACAACACCGGGGTGCATAGCGTGGACGGCGATACCATCGGCAGCAACGCGGCGTGCCAACTCACGCGCAAATAAAATATTGGCGAGCTTTGCACGACAATAAGCCTCGCCAGGTACGTAGTGGCCTGCCAAAGTCAAATCATCCCAATCGATACCTGGACAATACTCATGCCCGGTCGATGAGACGGTAATCACACGAACCTTACCTTTGCCGCGTGCAAGCGCGGTACTGCTCAGAGCCGGCAAGAGTTGCTGGGTTAGCAGGAAATGACCAAAGTGATTGCCCGCCAAAGTATATTCATTGCCGTCACTGGTAAGACGATACTCAGCGCAGGCACCGCCAGCATTGTTGATCAACGCGTCCACTCGCTCAGTAAGCGTCAAAATTTTTCCCGCCAGCGCCCCCACCTCAGTCAACTCGGCGAGATCTGCCTGCAATACCACCGCTAGCTCCTTACTGCCGGCCAGACCCTGTAGCTCCAATTGCGCATGGGCACAGCGCTCGGTATCGCGTCCGGTGCCAATGACACGCCACCCCTTCTGAATCAGAAACTTGGCAGTTGCGAAACCAATTCCAGCGCTAGCGCCGGTGAGCACAGCAACCGGGCGATCGATCATGTACGCGCCTTAAATAGCTCAAGCGTGCGACGCGCCTGCTTGAGATGCGGCATGTCGTACATTTTTCCATCGATCCCAATAGTGCCAAGACCAGGCTGGGAGTCGAAAGCCTCAACAATTTTTGCCGCCAAAGTCGCTTCTGCCTCGCTTGGCAAGTACCCAGCGTTAATCACCTCTACTTGCGCAGGATGAATGGCCATGCGACCGCTGAAGCCCTCACGCCGCGACACTCGACAGGAGGCAGCGAGCCCCTCGGGATCACGAAAATCTACGAATAAGGTATCAAGCGCTTGTACTCCCATCGCATGGGCGGCCAACAGCGTTTGAGCACGGACCATTTTATAAGTAAAATCCCAATCTCCCTGCTCATCACAGTTCGCACTAGCTGCAAGCGCAGAACTCAGGTCTTCGGCACCCCAACTCAGAGCTTGAACCCGTGGTAACTGCGCATGCGAATAGGCTCCAATCCCCAATGCAGAACTAGGGGTTTCTGTCACAAGTGGCACAATTTGGGTTGCACCTCCCTCAAGGCCAGCAGCACGTTCAAAGGCGTCGAGGTAGTGCGATAGCCGCAATACATCCTCTGGCCCAGCAGCCTTGGGCAACATAATGCCATCTGGTGCTGCCGGCATCACCGCCGCCAAATCATCAAGCGCATGAGCAGTATCGAAGGGGTTAATTCTTACCCAGAGCTGACTCTGTCGTTGAGCTTTGGGTCTCACTGCCAAGAACTCGGGCAACATCTCTCGCGCCACTTGCTTCCGCGTGAGTGCCACTGAGTCCTCCATGTCTAACAAAAATGCATCAGCAGGGGTTGAGTCAACTTTACTCAGCTTTTTTTCACTGTCAGCCGGGATAAACAGCCAGGAACGTAAAATCATGATTGAGGTTTCTTGCGCTGAAGTCCAGAGCGTTTGCAGTGCGCAACCAAGTCACCGTGCTGGTTGAACGCACGATGCAGGAAAGTCACCACACCCTGATCAGGTCTTGACCGGCTATCTCGCAACTCAACAACTTCCGTCTCGACCCGAATTGTGTCTCCGTGGAACAAAGGTTTAGGAAATCGCACCTCGTCCCAACCAAGATTTGCAACTGCGGTACCCAGAGTCGTGTCAATCACCGAGATTCCCACCATTAAACTTAGGGTAAGGCAGCTATTAACCAGTCTCTGACCATACTCCGTCTCGTTACGGCAATATTCTTCATCCAAATGCAATAGTGCCGGGTTGTGGGTCATAGATGTAAAAAAAACATTATCTGCCTCGGTGATTGTTCGACTAAGCGCATGTCGAAAAACCTGTCCCACATCTAATTCATCAAAGTATAGTCCAGCCACTGCTTACTCCAAATTAGGCATTTCATGGGTATTGAATATCCGAGGATACGCCTTTGTTCACCAACATCCAAATCAACACTGTTGACCAATAATTGGTTATCATAGTGCATGGGCTTCCATTAGTTGAGCACCTCAATGAACAAGGAAAAAACAACGCCGAGTGGGCCTCTCGCAGGCATTAGAGTGATTGACCTGACGGCAATGGTGATGGGCCCGTATTGCACCCAAATCATGGCGGACATGGGCGCAGACGTCATCAAGGTTGAACCGCCGGCAGGCGACAACACCCGCTATATTTCTGTCGCACCAGAACCTGGCATGTCTGGAGTGTTTGCTAACGTTAATCGCGGAAAACGTAGCATTACTCTTGATTTGCGCAGCGAAGAAGAAAAAAACACTTTGCGGAAATTGATAACAACCGCTGATGTATTTATTCACTCCCAGCGCAGCAAAGCCATTAATAAACTGGGCTTTAGCTACGAAGCGGTACGTGAGATCAAGCCCGACATCATCTACACCAATTGTTACGGCTACAGCCGTCGAGGACCAGACCGGGATCTCACTGCCTACGATGACACCATACAAGGCGAGTGCGGACTACCCATAGCCCAGCAATTGCTAACCGGCGAACCAAGCTTTGTTGGCACCATTCTAGCCGATAAAGTTGCCGGTATGACCGCACTCTACGCCACCATGATGGCATTGTTTCACCATGCTCGCACTGGCGAAGGCCAAGAGGTTGAGATTGGTATGTTTGAAGCCATGGCGTCATTTATGTTGGTTGAACACGCGAACGGCGCTTTATTTTCGCCACCTCTCAGCAAAGCCCATTACCCGCGTGCCGTTGCGCCCAATCGGCGTCCCTATCAGACACGTGACGGCTATATTGCTGCATTGGTATACAACGATAAGCAGTGGGATAGGTTCGTAGAGGCAGTGCAACCCCCATGGGCAATGTCACCCGAATTCGCAACACTTGAGCTACGAGCGCAACAAATAGATCGAGTCTACGGTCTACTTGGAGAAACATTTAGAGAGCGCACTACTCAAGAGTGGCTGGACCTGCTGCGCTCAATGGATATTCCCTGTGCGCCGCTTAGAACCCTCGACGAACTTTTCGATAACGAGCATCTCAATGCGGTAGATTTTTTTGAAACCGTAGATTCACCCAACGGGCCTGTTCGATTTCCCGGTGTGCCAACATGGTTTTCGCAAACACCTGGGCACATTCGAGGACCTGCACCACGCTTGGGATCTGACACTGATAGTTTACTAAATGAGCTTGCATCGATAGACACGAATGGAAAATGGCGGCAAGGACAAGGTGAATGAATTTCTCGCTTTCAACTGAACAACAAGAAATCCGTGATGCAGTCCTCAAGCACTGCTCACAGTTCTCAGACGACTACTGGCTAGAGCGCGATCACGATGCGGTTTTTCCGCATCAATTTCACCAGTCCATGGCTGATGCCGGCTGGCTTGGCATCGCTATGAGTGAAGAGGTTGGTGGTGCGGGACTCGGGATCACTGAAGCAGCCATCATGATGCAAGCAGTTGCCGAATCTGGAGGTGGCATGACCGCAGCTTCTAGCATCCACGGTCCAGTTTTCAGCATGCAACCAGTGGCACTGTTTGGGACCGAGGAGCAAAAGCTACGCATGATTCCACCGATACTCGATGGTACGGATCGGATGTGTTTTGCGGTGACCGAGCCAAATGTGGGGCTGGACACGACAAAAATTAAAACACGAGCGGTCAAAGAGAATGGCGGCTATCGCATCAGCGGCGAAAAGATCTGGATCTCAGTAGCGCAAGTTGCCAATAAAATGATGATTCTAGCTCGTACTACGCCAATCGAGGACGTAAAGCGCAAAACCGAGGGATTGTCGCTTTTTTTTACCGATCTGGATCGCGATAGCGCAGAAATTCGCATCATTCATAAAATGGGGCGACATGCAGTCGATTCCAATATGCTTTTTCTAAACGATCTTTGGGTACCTGAGGAAAACCGCATTGGCGCTGAGGGAGATGGCTTCAAAATCATACTTCACGGCCTGAATCCTGAGCGGATACTGCTGGCTGCAGAAGCTATTGGTCTAGGCAGGGTCGCGCTGCAAAAAGCCGGGCAGTACGCGCGTGAGCGAGTTGTTTTTGACCGACCCATTGGTATGAATCAGGGAATTCAACACCCGCTGGCAAAATGCTGGGCTCAGCTAGAAGCAGCCAATCTAATGGTTATGAAGGCCGCCGTTTTGTTTGATAATGGCGAAGACTGTGGCGTAGAGGCTAATGCAGGCAAATATCTTGCCGCAGAGGCCGGCTTCGAAGCTTGCCACACCGCCATGCTTACGTTGGGCGGTATGGGTTATGCGCAGGAATATCATGTTGAGCGCTACCTAAGGGAGGTGTTGATTCCAAGAACCGCCCCCGTGAGCCCGCACATGATTCTAAACTTCCTGGCTGAGAAAGTTTTCGATTTACCCAAATCCTACTGAGCAACCGGGGCTCCCGACTACAACTTCGCACCAAAAAACCGCCGCAATCAAAGATTACGGCGGTTTTTATTTAACCAGTCCGGAGGGTTTTACTGAGTCCCCTCAGCATACCAAGTACGGAATTCAGAGTAATTGGGCATCTCCTCGGAATTGATATCGGGGTCTACCGGAACATGAATAACCGTTGGGCGTCCGCTTGCGTAAGCTTTTTCAATTGAGGGGGCAAGCTCGTCAATATTGTCCTCGTACTTACCTTGCATGCCAAAACCTTCGGCGTTGTGGTCGAAGCGAACATCTTTGCTCCAGTGAACGCCCGTTTCTGCGGTTCCTTTACCAAAGGTGCGCTTATAGACACCAACCTCTAATCCCCACTGATGATCCACAGCCACCACAATCACCATGGGCATATTGAGCCGCGCAACAACTTCTAATTCGCCAATGTGGAACAAGAACGCCGAATCACTCGTAGTCAACATAACCGGACGATTTCCACCATCAGCGAGACTGGCGCCAATGGCATAGGGCAGACCAGTGCCCAGGTGACCAAAATTCTGATTCCAGATTACGTCATGGGGCTTACACTGGGAGTACGTCCATTGGAAGATAACCGACGCACCACCATCGCGCACCATAATCCCGTTGGCTGGGAACGCCTTGGTCGCTTCGACAACCCAGGCAGCCGTGTGGACTTTCGCTGTATCCCTTGAGCTTCGTCAGCAAGTTGCGCGAGTCGCTCGGCGTCTTCGCGTATCCAGCGAGCAAGCTCCGGATGGTCACTACGTGGCTGGTCGCGTAAGGCATTCACCAACTGGGGGACGATAGCGCGCAGATCACCCACCAGGGGGATATCGATTGGGCGGTTAACACCGATAGCAGTAGCGTCCTGCTCAATATATACCCACTTTCGGATAGCATCTTTCTCGGCCCAATGACGGGTTCGACCATAATGCACCGGCTCGCCCATCTCCGTACCAATGGCGATACACAAATCCGATGTCACCACGGCATCCACCGCCGATGCTGAAAATCCATAGGGGAAAGTACGCTCTTCCACACCGTCAATAAAAGACGTTCCACCGGAGGTTTGAATAATGGGACAACCCAAGAGCTTGGCCAACTCACCAACCGGCGCCCCACCGCGCGCAGTATGAACACCGTGACCGCAGAGAATAATGGGATTTTCGGCAGCACGAATCGCCTCTACCGCACTGGCAAGCTCGTTGGCCCCAGCGCTCTGACCTACAAGCCGGTAGCCTGCAGGCGGAAGCGGTGCAGGCACGTCAAGCTCTTCAAGAATGACGTGCGATGGGTATTCAATATAACAAGGCCCTGGAACGCCCGACATCGATACACGTATCGATTCGCGAACAATTTCATCGGTCTGGTTAGCGTATTCGATACTGGCTGAATACTTAACGAGATTCTCCAGCAGGCCCATCTGTTTGATGAACTGGATACGACCGCGACGCACTCGTTGCTCGGTAATGCGCGCGCGCTGCCCACCGAGGAAAATCACGGGAGAGTTTTCCACCAGCGCGCACATCATGGAGCCCGCGGCATTGGCGAGCCCGGGACCCAGGGTGGCAATGCACAACGCAGGCTTACCGCTCATCCGCGAAATAGCCTCGGCAATAAAACCCGCTGTCTCCTCATGATGCGGTGCAATCACCGTCCAGCCACGTTTTTCGGCCTCAAGAAACATATGCACAAAATTAGGATCCGGGATGCCAATTAGGTGGCGAATACCCTCAGCCTCAAATAGATCCAGAATTCGCTCGTATACTTTTACGCCCATGACGTGCTCCGTGTTGGTTGAACGGTTAAAGGAAGATGTAATTAATTACTCGCCGTGCTCGTAGGCTACCGGCGAGCCCGTGCCCATAAAGTGCGCGAGATTTCGGTGTAAATTGGCAGTGGCGCGCTCCATGTAAGGATTTATCCTATTACCTTTGAAGGCGGCCGACTTCATGCCTTGCTGAACGGCGGCCATATTGGAAAAATCCTGCGCCAACACAAAACACCATTCTTCAGCGGTTGGGCCGCAGAACTCCCAGGGAGGCTGCGGGCCTTCATTATTTGGGTAGAGTTCGTAAACAGCACCCTCAAAAATGCACTTGTCGGGATCGTCACCGTAGGGCCTTGCTCCGTAGCAGAGCATGTTGTTCACAGCATGGCCGATCTGAAAGTTTGGAAAGACTTGCCAAGAAGTGCCGCTTTTAGCGACATGCTCAGGATCGACCGTCGGCCAGACTACACCACGCGCTTCATCCGCCGCGCGCGCCGATGCCAGCCAATGCTTTAGTACTTGATCGGGGGGCATACCTTCAGGCAATTCATCTTTCAAACGCTCGGCAGCCTCTACGAGCGTCCGGGTTGTGTTGGTATTGGCTTTCTCCCAAATAAACCGCTGCATCTCTGCAGTGGTCACTCGAGGGTCGGGACCGTCACTGATACGCAACTTGGCCTGTTGGTTTTTATCCATATCCTTAGGGGCGTCGTAGCCAATACAGCTGTGCAAGCCATAGGTGCGCGCCCAACCACTAAAATCACCGTAACGAGACACCTCAGGATGGGTTGTGGCAACGTGATAGGTTTCGTTGAAGGCCTCCATTGCCACTTTCCAGTTGCAATCGAAGATGCCCCATTTACGCCAGCGGCAGCGCATATTTTGCAATTGGAAAGGATCTAACATCTCGGGAATTGGCCCAAGATAATCCAACAATGGCTCGCAGTTATCGTCGAGATTAACCCAAACCCAACCACCCCATTGCTCGCATCGAACCGGCATGAGGGATGCGCACTGGGCAGACAGCTGACCCTGCCAATGCTCTTCCTTTGGAACGTACGCATTGCTGCCGTCGAGATCATAGCGCCAGCCATGATACCCACACACAAATTGGGTACGACGCCCGCTGGCATTGCGCTCCCCAGCCTTAGGATCAACAAGTCGCCGGCCGCGGTGTGCACAGACATTATGAAACGCTTGAATCTCTTGCTCGCTACTACGAACAACTACGATCGAATCAGAACCAATTTCATAGCTGACAAAGTGGCCAACATCAGGCAGGTCCTCAACCCGACAGGCCACCTGCCAAACTTTACGCCACAACCGATCCTGTTCAGCGCGGGCATAATCACGCGAAAGATAAGCTTCTACCGGCACCAAGACCGGCGCCACCAGTTCACTCTCGCTAACGATGTCTGCGTCTGTCATAACACGGCCCTATACCATCCAACTCAGGCCTTCATTGTTCAACAGTGCTGTTTAGCTGTCTAGACATTTTTCGACACGGCTTCGTCACATGGCGAAAAGATGGTGGTAGTCATTAATGAGCGATCTAGGACGTCAGCAACAGGGGTCTTCCCTGCCATCGCAGCGGCAATCAGGGATTGCCGAGCGGCTTCGGCACTGTCCGCCTCAATTTCATAGACCGCAAGATAAGGCAGCGGCTCCGTACCGGATATGTGTGCACCCACCTCATAACGCTGAGCACGTATGAAGCCTTCTATGGCGACAACATCGGGCAAGTGCGTATTCTGATACCAGTCACTAAACTCCTGCTCTCGACCTTCAAGGGGAGCACTTTGGGCGACCATTAAGAATTTTGGCACGGTAATAATCTCCAGCTGAAGTTATGATTTAGGTTCGCTGTCATCAGAGGACCGAAAGTTCGGAGCGCGCTTTTCCCGCAGCGCTCTTACGCCCTCACGGTGCTCGGCTGATCGTACTGAGACAGCCTCATAAGCTATCCCCGCCTCCAGCACAGATGTGGCAATACGCTTTAGCTCCATATTCAAAAGCACTTTGGTCAAACGAATGGCCTGAGTCGCCCCATCGAGTAACTGACCGCAATAGGTATCCACCGCAGCATCGAGTTCAGCAGCCGGCAAACAATGATTTATCAAGCCAATAGACTCTGCTTGCTGAGCACTCAGTAACGCCCCCGAAAGCAGGAACTCCTTGGCTCTAGCCAGACCAATGAGTTGTGGCCAAATGACAGCACCACCATCGCCTGCAACCAAACCCAGAGCTACATGTGGATCGCCAATCTTGGCGTGATCGGCTGCAAACACAACGTCGCACAAAAGTGCAATTGTGGCACCAAGCCCAACAGCGTGGCCATTCATCCGGCAAATTAATGGCTTATCAAGATCTAGCATGGAAAAAACAATCCGTTTTGCAAGGCGAACTTCCTCATCAAACAACTCGGGGTTGGCCGCATTTTTTTCAATATGCTCGAGATTACCGCCGGCTGAAAAAGCCTTACCCTCGCCCGATAGAACAACGACATCTGAGCCCGTATCACGCGCAGCGAACCCAAAAACTTCGGCGAGCTCCTCATGCAATATCCGGTCGATAGCATTTAAAGATTCCGGCTGATTGAGAGTAACGCGCAGCAATCTTCCTTCGCGCCTCAATGCAATTGCTTTGTAACCAGGAAGAGTGGTATCGGAAGGATTCATAGAACGACGATCTCGATTGTGATTGTTTGTGGGCGGCAAGTACTAAGTAACTTTACACGACAAGCAACTAGTCTATTGTATTATGACTGCCATTAGTCAACAGCGCTGTACAAATAAAGGTAACCCTATGACGCTCATCGCGACCAGTCCTCGAATCATCGTTGATGCTGCGCCGGCGGAAGGCTGGCGGCTGAAAAGAATTAGCGGCCCTAGCCGGCTTTATGGCGCCAACGGGCTACGTATAGGTCCCGACGGGCGTATTTATGTTGCACAAGTTGCAGGTAGTGCCGTCAGCGCTGTAAATCCCGATACTGGTGCCATCGAGGTCATCAGCCCGATGAATGGAAAAATCGTCGCCCCCGATGACCTGGCCTTCGACGATGAAGGAAATCTGTATTCAACGGAAATTACGCTTGGGCGAGTCAGTGTCAGGACCCCAAAGGGGAGACTACAGAGTCCTTGCAGGTAACATGCCCTGCGCCAATCCAATTACGTTTCATCAGGGTCACTTGTATGCCGGTGAGTGTCGTCCCGATGGGCGAATAATGGAGCTCGATAGAAATACAGGCGCCGCAAGGGTTATTCTGGACAAGGTGCCAATGCCTAATGCATTCGAGATTGGCCCCGATGGGCTGCTCTACTTTCCCGTAATGGGAACTAACGAAATTTGGCGCGTAAATCCTGCTGGCGGCACACCTGAAGTGGTCGCCACTGAACTAGGTGTCCCGGACTCGGTTAAGTTTGACAGCTCAGGTTTTATCATATCGACCCAAGTGGCCAGCGGTCAGGTACTACGAATCAACCCAGCTAATGGCGAAAAAACAGTGCTCGCTCATTTAGCCCCCGGGCTCGACAATTGTGCGCTGTTGGATGGGCGAATATTTGTTTCCAATATTAGTGGGCAACTCACCGAAATTGGCCGTGACGGAAGTCTCCGCGATATTGCCGCCGATGGCTTGCAATGGCCAATGGGCCTAGCGGTCAATTCGGATGACTTACTTTATATAGCCGACGGTGCATTTGCTTATACGCTCCAACCCATGGAGCAGCGCCATCTCGCCGGCATGTTGTTCACGCCAGGTTACCCGGGCTTCAATCGCGGAGTTTGCGCCGATCCCTCAGGGGGCTGGCTTGTAACCACAGCGAACGGCGATGTGGCACGCTACGATCCTATAGCCGGTACAAGTGACCTGATCGCGAGCGGCTTTGACCGGCTAATGGATATAGGCATGTCTCGTCATGGGGCAATCGTTTTTACCGAGTACGGCAGCGGTCGAGTGCATATCAGCGACAAGGGAACAATCGAACTCCTTGCCAGTGGCTTGCAAAAGCCCGTGGGCGTTGCCTTTTCCGGAGATGACAATTGCTATGTTTCTGATGTGGGCACCGGGTCCGTGTCACTGATCACAAAGGGGCGATCTAAAGTAGTTCTCGATGGTCTACAGCAACCAGAGGGGATGGCCTGCTTCGGAGATGCTCTGTACATCGCTGATGTGGGCACACGCGAACTCATTGAGCTCAACCTCGCGAACGGCAAGCAAGCTGTCGTTGCGCATCGCCTACCTATTGGCGGACCACCGGGCACAAACCGACGTCAGCTTGGGGCCGTGGGCATTCTATCTGGTCCAATGCACGCGTTTACAGGTCTTGCTACTGATTCTAGAGGCACCCTGTATCTTGCGGGTGACGCAGAGGGCAGCGTTATCGCCATTAACAGAGATTCAAATTAACACTGTCGTCCTTAACCTGAAGGTGTGTTAGCTGCTGCCTAGCCTAGCCCAAAAGTCCATAGCGTCGCTGTATTGCACGCAAGCGCTCTCGCAACTGTGCTTTTCGTTGCTGCGCGTTCACGGTGCGGGTGTTTACGGGTAAATAGCCATTCAGCTCTGAATGCTTGACCACCTGAGTGGTAAAGCGTGCAGCCTGCTCACCCAATAAATTTCGATAGGTCAAGTTGCCCTGCTTGAAACCCTGAGTATCAATCCAGTTATGAATACCGGGATCAACGTGAGCAAGGACCAGTCGTATTTTACCGTCGTCATCAACCGCCGTCCGCGATGGCGTATAACTCACCGGTCGATAGCGAAAATCCATACTATTAAAGAAAACCCCCATGTTGGTGACATTCCAAAAGCCATCGTGGGCATCAAACTCCATGATCAGAGCTTCCTCTGTCGCTATTGACCAACACATGTGAGCAACCGCGCGTCCGCGCTTGCGATCAGCGTTGTCATCAACATCGGGGGGCTCAGGAAAATAGTTGAAACGACTGGGGTCCACAAAAGGACTGTGGTTGTAAGGAAACTCTGGCCAATCAGCCATGGTGCCGACCAGAAAATTACCCGCCCAGTCGATGGCCTCCATCATCGTCTCGACACTTGGCAGCGACCTCGATGAGAACTCTCCAGCCCGCTCAATATACAAAGTGGCCGGGCGTTCATCCCAGCGATCAAAACCCTGGCGGATCAACAATTTTCGAGTACGTGGTGTACTCGGCAACCAGTTTCTCTCTCGCTCTGCCCCACCTATAGCCAACTCAAAATCACCGTTTCGATCGGCTATGAGCTGATGACCAAAGAGGTTGGCCTCTGGTACATCACAAAAGGGTTCGTGTAACTGGCCTTCGCCGTCTGAAGCTTGCAGTTCACCTTGAATAGTGAAGTTTAGGAATCGGACAGTGCCCAAATTGCCCCTTATTAGGTATTCATGTTCACCATCAATCCAAGCCTGCTGATACATGAAGTCCGCGCAGTCGCTTCCGAGCTTGCGCGTTGGCGAACACAAGGGGTGCAACTGCGGGTAGTGGGCATCACGCGTCTCCAGTGCCAGGTCAAAAGCCTGCCCAAGATTTTGGGTAAGAAACCGCAGCGCGTCGACTCGATACATACCTTCAGCCAGATTTCCATCCTTGAAAACCTCTCGACCCGCTCGCTCAAGCTGAGCGCAAAAAACTTGCCAGGTCTCATATAGACGAGCATCGTCAGCGCCGTCACCCAATGCCATAAGGATCACCCTCTTCGATGTTCAATATCCACTCCGAATCGAACTCGATATGTTTCGAACTCTTCATGTAATTGCGCCACGTCTTGGCCAATCATATCGGTGGAGTAATTGAAGCGTCCATGCCGATCGCTGGGATTCGCCTTCAAGTAATATCGCATGGCTTGCTCGGCCTCGGGCGTCAAACGACGCTCGCAAAAATGATAAAACCGGCGCACGGCGGCAATGGGATCGGCGACAAAATCTTGATACCGGCAATGCAAAATCCGCGCATCATCCACCAAGGGATTCATCATTGTGTCTGCAATGCTTGCACGTGCAGCAGCAAGATGTATGGATGCCTGCTGCTCGAGCTGGGCATGTCCCACCAACCCCTCAGTCAGCGCCATCGCCATGGCAATTCGCGATGCAATCAATTGCACTGGATCGCGGTGCATCCAGATCATACGCGCATCGGGATATGTATCAAAAAGTGCACGCAAGCGAGGACCGTGAAAGCCCTTTAGTACCCACTGCCGCGGAGGCTGGCGAAATTGGCCTTGCTGCAGCGTCATTCGGTGGATTCGGTACTGAGCCTCAAAGTCGGTGGGCAAACCTCCTATAGTCATACCCATTGGAACCCGCCACCAGGCAGTTGGTGTTAGCACCCTAAAATCAAACGCCCAGGTACGCTCACATTCAGGGAGCCCATCACTCAACATGTCGTTGTAGGGGTGGCACGCCAGCCATTTCGGTATACGACGGTTGATATCGCGCCAATCCTCATCCGCTTTTCCACGTCTCTCACTGCAGTTTTGCGCGACGGCCGGCGGTGGGGATGGATACATGATTTGCCAAAAACGTAGCGCGCGCGCATCGGGATCTGCTGCCAGAAGCGCATGCATAAGCGTAGTGCCAGAGCGAGGCTCGCCGGTTACAAATACAGGCCGCTCAATCACCTCGTCCGCCAGACCTTCGTAGCGCTTGTGATCATCGAAAAACTGCAATCGACTAGTGAGCAAGTGATTGCAAACCTCGGCAGCCGCATCGTAAGCATTTTTATCCATCTCAGCGCCAAGCAATCGTTCTACGACTAGTTCGATGCGTGCCGGCAGGGTTGGGTCTCCGTAGTCATCGAGTCCGGTACTCTGCTGTGCCGCTGCTAGCAGTGAAGTCGCATTAAGTTTTAGCGTCACGAGACCAAATCCACACCACCGTCCCTACCACTTTCCAAACCACAAAGACGCATAAGTTCGTCCTCAACGGAACGAACCTTGGCCGGCGATCGCGCTGCAAACTCGAGCCCTGCCATGCCACCGTAATCCAGGATCTTCGGTACCCGTAGGCCAGCATCTACAAAACCTTTAACTGTGCGCGCCACTTGCTGGGGCGTCCCTGTAGGCAAGACAGCCCGAATAGATGCCGGATCCACACGGGCGAGAAAATCGACCATCCGGTCTCGGCCGAGCTCCGAGGGATTGATATCCAGAAATCCGCGCCAGTCTGGGCCCATGGGATGCTCAAATCCAAATTGCGCAAGCACTGCCGCTGACGCTTGCAAGACCCAAGCCCGAACAAGTGGTGCCTGCAGCATGGCCTCGATTTCATCTTCGTCGCCAATCAAGCAAGTGATAATAAAAGCTGGCGTTATGGCCATAGGATCACGGCCATGGCGTTCGGCAGACTCACGGATTACTGCCAACTTGTCACCGTAATCTTCGGGCGTCCATGCTCCAGCAGGCCACCAACCATCTGCATACTTCCCTATAATTCGCAAGGTTCTCGGCCCAGCTCCTGCGAGCCAGATGGGCGGTGGCTTGCCCTCATAGGCTTCTGTATCCATGCGCGCAGCATCGAGTTTAAAAAACCGGCCCTCAAAATCGACTGGACCTTCGCTGTCCCAGAGGAGGCGTATCACCCTAATCGCCTCCTCAAACCGACATACCGCCGTTTCGAAGTCAAAACCATAGGGAACGTTATTTTCTGCCTCCCCGCTTCCCAACCCTAAAATGAATCGGCCCTGCGACAGGTGACTTAAAGTCAGCGCGGTTTGTGCAAGCATTGCTGGATGTCGGCGCGATGTATCGACCACACTTGTGGCGATTGGCACACGAGAGGTCTTGACGGCCGCTGCCGCAGCAATTGCCATGGCATCGAGATGGCGATGGGGCGACGGTGAGGCCTTGGCGAGGTCCGTGAACTCTGGCGTCCAGATGGAGTCGGGCCAAAAACTGACCATGTGATCGGGCAACCATAGCGAGTGATACCTACCACTATCAAACTCGCCGAGTTGATCCAGTACGAGTGGCAAAGTGGTGCGGAGAAACGCCGCTGGTTTCAGCTCCATGATGTGTCACCCCCCCATTTCAATGAACGGTAGGCTTGAGCTCACCGCCCGTAGAAAAATCAAATAAAACATTGCGTATAGCGGCATCAATGTACTGATTCGGCACTACCTCTGGGTGTACCGTTGAACCACTATCGATTCCAATACCAAATGTTTCAGCGAGACCGAAATAACGCGGCATAGGGAACTGCAGCCTCTCTTCTAGAGCGATCTGGTCGTCGATATACATACTTATCACGTAACTATCAGACTCCCCCTTAATCATCTCCAGCGCCACCGCATGGTCGCCTGACGTAAGCACCATTGGTACTGTGACAGACATAGCGTCACCGGCGACGGTGCGTAGTGTTAGATCTAAGCGACCATCAACTAGCTGCAGACCAACACCGCCCATGCGCCCTCCTAGAGCAAAGATGCTGCCGGTCAGATCATCTCGCTCAAGCGTAACGTCAGCGCTGAATTTAAATCCCAAATTATTGACAGGAGGCGCGAGTGCAAACGATACGTTGGCCACGGGGCCAGTGTAACTCCACCGCCCACCGCGGCGTTTGAAATCAGCGGCGGATCGACGGTGGCTGTCGACGGCGGTATCGCTAAGATTATGGATGGGCTCGACGTTGTATAACGCAGCCTGACGCCAAAACTCGTCATTCATCAACGCCACCCGCTCGGGGTAATCGCTAGCCAGATTGCGCCTCTGACCCGGATCATTTACCAGATCATAGAGCTCCCAGGGTTCATCGAAAGTCGGAGCCGTCTTCCAGTCCCATGTTTTATAGCGGTGCGATGTCACTAGTGACCATCCGTGCTGCCAAAGTCCACGGTTGCCGTATAGCTCCACATATTGCGCTCGGCCTGCTCGAGGGTCACCATCCTCCCTACAGGTGTGAGTAATGCTTAGCCCTTCCATTGGGCTCTGAACAACGTTGTTAACCGTCTCAGCAAGCTCCACACCAACGGCGTCAAGAATAGTTGGCGCCAAATCACTGACATGAACAAAGTCCGCCCTCAGCTCACCTTGGGCGGCAATACCCGCTGGCCATGATATGAGCAGCGGCACCCGCGTACCCCCCTCATGGGTGGTCTGCTTGTAATAGCGAAAAGGCGTGTCTCCGGCAACGGCCCAGCCATAGCTGTAGTGTGGATACGTCTCTGGGCCACCCCACTCATTCAAAAAACGCAGGTTCGCCGCCACACCCGGAGGGTCAGAACGAGTTACTTCAGCCTCGTTGTACAAACCATCAGGACCACCCTCTGCGCTCGCGCCATTGTCTGACACGACAACAATTAGCGTGTTGTCTAACTCGCCAATCCCTTTTAGATGATTGAGGACGCGACCAAATTGCGCATCGGCGTAAGATAACGACGCCGCAAAGGCTTCCATTTGTGCTGCATACAATTTTTTTGCATCAGCGCCCAGTGATTCCCACTCCGGCATACCTTCAGGGCGCTCCGCCAGAGTGGCCCCCTCAGGCATCAAACCCAAGCGCTTCTGATTGGCGAAAATACGGTCCCTGGCAAGATCCCAACCGCCATCAAAGTCACCTCGGTACTCTTCAATCCAACTTCTGGGCGCATGATGTGGGGCGTGCGCCGCACCAGTTGCCCAATACAAAAAGAATGGGCTGGCTGGATCGCGGCCGCGCTGGGCATCAATCATCGAGATAGCCCGGCTAGCCATATCGGTACTGAAGTGATAGCCATTCTCGGGAGGTTCAGTCACAGGTGTATGATCCTCAAAGAGCGTCGGGTTCCAGTTGTCGGTATCCGCCGCTAAGAAACCATAAAACCGATCAAACCCCTGTCCTGAGGGCCAGAAGGTGAAAGGGCCTGCAGGTGACGCATGGGTACTGGGCAAATGATCCCACTTTCCCACTGCCAAAGTGGCATACCCCTGCTGACGCAGATTCTCAGCGAGGGAACCCGCACTTGCGGGGATCTTGCCGTCATAGCCGGGAAAATCTCTGGCAGCCGTAGCATGGCCTCCAATGTGCACACTGTGCGGCATTCGCCCCGTCAAAAATGATGCGCGAGCTGCCGAGCAAATGGGTGCAGTATGGTAGTTGCTAAAGGTAAGACCTTGAGCGGCGACGCGATCAATGTTGGGAGTATCAACCATGCCACCGTAGGCAGATAGTTGAGCAAAACCAACATCATCCATCATCCACACCAATACATTAGGCCGGATCGCTCGGTCGTCTTCGGCAAGACTGCCACCACTCAACAAGGTGCCTAACAACGTTAAGAGAACACTCAACACAGGTTTACCAACTCGCATCATCCATGTCCCCATTGCCCAAAAAACTCTCATAAATCCTATCCGCCGTTATTAGCGACCCTAGGAAAGGATCAGAAGTCGGGCACCAATCACCAGAACCAACACCAACTGATCGCAATACCTAACTATACAACTATGCTGTTCAATAACAATCCAGTAAGCTAGACGTCTAGCTGCATAAATAGACCGCCTGTTAGCGGCAAACGATGCGATTTAAGGACATAAAATGAGAACAGCTTTGCAATCAAGCCTGTGCATTCTTTTAACATCCATACTCACGCCAGTGCTCGCCAACACGATCGATGCTGATCGACTCAGCCTACCCATTGCGCCTCGGCCATTCACAAGCAC
Source organism: Luminiphilus sp. (assembly GCA_038141785.1). GTDB lineage: Bacteria > Pseudomonadota > Gammaproteobacteria > Pseudomonadales > Halieaceae > Luminiphilus. Next base: position 61,194 of record JAYQIT010000002.1, read on the forward strand.
AGTTGAGCCCACGGAGAAGGCGTCGACACCTGGCCATTACGCGGCCGCACCAAGCGCTCCGATAGGATCCCCCAATGTACTGCTTATCATGACCGACGATGCTGGCTTTGCAGCATCAAGCGCCTTTGCCGGTGCTGTGGAAACACCAGCGCTCGAGCGACTAGCCGAACAGGGACTCCGATACACACAATTCCACACCACCGGCGTATGCTCTCCAACACGAGCGGCCCTACTCACAGGCCGCAATCATCACGCCGTCGGTATGGGCAGTCTGGTAGAGCTCGACTCCCCTTATGGGGGCTATGTAGGCGATATTCCACCGACAGCAGCAACCATCGCACGAGTGCTAGGCGAAAATGGCTATGCCACAGCAATGTTTGGCAAGGATCACAACGTACCACATGCTGAACGCACAGCCGTTGGTCCCTTCGATAGCTGGCCCACCGGGCGTCTTCGCGGTTTTGATTATTTCTATGGTTTTATCTCGGGCGACACCAACCAGTGGCGCCCATCGCTCTATGAAAATACCCGCCGTATTGACGCCCGGGGGTGTGAGAGCAATCTACTCGTGGATGAAGAACTAGCCGACAAAGCTATTCACTGGCTCCATGAGAAGCAGGCCACGGCGCCCCAGCGGCCCTTCTTTATGTATTATGCCTATGGATCACCTCATGCGCCTCATCATGCGCCTCAGGAGTGGATTGATCGCTTTAAGGGCAAGTTCGACCAGGGCTGGGATGAGCTTCGCAAACAGGTATTCGCGCGCCAAAAAGCTGCTGGCATCGTACCCGACGACGCGCAGCTCACACCGCGACCCGACATGGTTGCAGCATGGGACTCCCTACCACCAAAAACGCAACGCGTGTATGCCCGCTACATGGAAGTTTTTGCAGCACAGCTGGCTTTTCAGGACGCACAAACTGGGCGATTAATTGATGAACTCGAGCGGCTTGGCCTACGTGACAATACCGTCGTCATATTTATTGAAGGAGATAACGGCGCCTCAGCCGAATCGGGCGCCCCGGGAACTCTCAATGAAATGGCATTACTGTCTACAGGCCATGAGCACGACGTCCCTATAGATTGGCTGGCAGAACACCTTGATGTTCTCGGTAGCGATAAGACCTATCAGAGCTACCCATTAGGCTGGACCTGGGCAATGAACACACCATTTAAATGGTTCAAACAAACTGCTTCGCATCTTGGCGGGGTCCGCAACGGCATGGTGATTAGCTGGCCAAAGGGCATCACCAAGACAGGAGAAATTCGCCAGCAATATCACCATGTGATAGACGTTATGCCAACGCTTTTGGATATCACAGGCGTCCCGGCGCCAGTCACAGTGGACGGTTTTACCCAACAGCCAATTGATGGCGTGAGTATGGCCTACAGCTTTGATAACGCTGAAACGCCATCGCAACGTATCACCCAATACTACGAGCTTTACGGTAACCGCGGGATTTACCATGATGGCTGGTTGGCAGCGACCAGCCCACGCTACTTCCCCTGGGAGATGATCACGAGCCGGGAAAACAGTGACACCGAGGCGTACAACTGGGAGCTGTACAAGCTATCCGAGGACTTCACCCAAGCTCGAGACTTGGCCAAGCAATACCCAGAAAAACTGGCGCAGTTGAAAGTGGTCTTTGACCAGGAAGCTCGTCGCAACAAGGTCTATCCCATACAAGACAGTGGCGCTCATACTCGTGGCGCCAAAAAGGCACGTCAGCTTCGCAATACGCCGATGCAAACTGAATTCTGGGGCGCTAACGTCAGCGTCGACATGGCCAATGCTCCGCCCATGTTTCATCTGCCCTTTGTTTTGACTGCCGATATTCAGGTTGATGACAACGCCAATGGTGTGATTTTCGCGGCCGGTAGTGCCTTTGGAGGCTGGAGCTTTTACCTAGTCGATGGATACCCTGTGGCAACGGCATCGGTATCACCATTGCCCGGCGGTGCTACCCGCCTGGCAGCCAAGCAGCCGTTGAATGCAGGAACTTACAGCTTACGTTATGAATTTACTCCCTTGGATGCTGGTGGGACACTGACGCTAAGCGTCGATGGCACCACGCTCATGTCTGGCAGTATCAAGGATCGACCACTGATGATGGCGGGCAACGGAGAATCCTTGGACAGCGGACGCGACACCAACGACCCTGTCAGCGCGGAATATCAGAATGAAGGATATTTCACCGGCGTGATCAACAAAATCGCCCTGCGCACACTCACGCCTGCGCGCCATTAAGCGAAAGCTGAAATCTACAAATTTGGCCGAGGGATCTAACTGCCAACTCGATAATCCGTGAATCCGGAATAACCAGGAGTATCAATGAGCAACGATAGCACCAGCCAGCTTCAGCAACACTGCGCCCAATTTGGCACAGTGAATGCAACAGCGCTCTCGAAAATTCAAAAAGTTGTGGCCCAGCGAATGCACCAGTCCTGGTCGTCCATACCCCACGTCACCCATGATGACGAAGCAGTTATCGACACCCTCAACCAAGCACGCCAAGAACTGGCCACACACATCGGGAAAAAGGTCACGCCCCTCCCCTATTTGGTGAAAGCAGCAGTGCATGCACTAAAAGCCCATCCGGTCTTTAACAGCGCATTTGATAGTGACAGCGGCACGCTGATTTTTAAGCAGTACTACAATATTGGCATCGCTGTTAACACGCCCAATGGTTTGATGGTTCCGGTTATTGCCAATGCCGACCAAAAATCCATACCGGCAATCGCCGACGAGATTGCAGAGGACGCAGAAACCGCACGAAGTAAAAGGTTTGCCAATGAGTAAGATGGTTGGTGGCTGCTTCACCATCAGTTCGCTCGGCAGCATAGGAGGCACATCCTTTACCCCCATCATCAATGCTCCCGAAGTGGCCATCATGGGTATTTGTAAAGCGGCCGAAAAACCCACACGCCTCAACGGCGAAATCGCTTGGCAAACCATGCTACCGCTGTCTTTATCCTACGATCACCGGGTCATCAATGGGGCCGACGCCGCCACTTTTTGCCAAACATTTGCTCAAGCCTTGGCGAACCCACACATGCTTGAACAGGAACGCTAACTGTGCCGACTATCAAAACTCGAATCACTGAACTGCTGGGCATTGAACGCCCCATCGTCCAAGGCGGCATGATGCATGTTGGCAGAGCCGAATTGGCGGCCGCTGTTTCCGAGGCAGGTGGGCTGGGCATCATCACGGGACTGACGCAACCAACACCCGAAGCACTGGCTGCAGAGATTGCTCGCTGCAAGACAATGACCAGCAAGCCATTTGGCGTCAATATCACGATATTTCCGACAACCAATGCGCCGGATTACCACGCCTATGCTCAAGTGATTATTGACTCAGGCGTGCACATCGCTGAGACCGCTGGCACACCCGCTGTGCGTCCAATTTGGGATCAATTACTTGCCGCCGGAACGACCGTTATTCACAAGTGCACCAGCGTCCGACACGCTTTGTCTGCCGAGCGTTACGGTGTTTCAGCAATTTCAATCGATGGCTTCGAGTGTGCTGGACACCCGGGAGAAGATGACGTTCCCGGATTAATTCTGATTCCAGCAGCTGCCGACAAGGTGAGTATTCCTTTACTCGCCTCCGGAGGCTTTGGTGATGCGCGTGGCTTGGTGGCAGCACTTGCCTTGGGTGCCGATGGCATCAATATGGGCACACGCTTTTGCGCAACTCTCGAGGCGCCAATCCACGACAACATTAAACAATTTCTGGTTGCCAACGATGAGCGTGCTACCAATCTTATTTTCCGCTCACTGAAAAATACCGCGCGCGTTGCCAAAACCGAGCTGTCTGATGAAGTAGTTAACCGTTTGGCCCAACCTGGAGCGGAGTTTGAACACGTGGCAGAGCTAGTAGCAGGAGCCCGGGGGAAAGTCGCACTAGAAACTGGCGACCCTGGCGCCGGCTTGGTTTGGGCAGGTATGGTGCAGGGACTGATAAACGATGTACCCAGCTGTCGGGCGTTGATGGACCGCATCATGGATGAGGCAATAGCTTTGATCAATCGAAGGCTTAGCGTATCCATCAATTAATGCACTGGCTGCGAAGCGTTGGCTAACCACTAGGGGCCACTGTCGACCCATTGCTTACGAACCATCAAAACAAGCAACGTTTGGCCTTATGATAATCGCAGCTACTGGCGTGACTAGAAACCTTACTTTTAGCAAGCGACGCCGTCAGCGCGCTGCCAAACCTTCATTATTCACACCGAGTGGTAATCTAAGCGCGTTCTGAAAATAAGCCACTGTAGTGAACTGTCCAACCAACACAGGTAACTCTATTAGCTCTTCTGGTGACAAAGCCTGCTCAAGAATGGACCATGTCTCGTCGCAAATCATGGCACCCGCATGCAACTCTTCGACAGCCCGGATCAGCGCGCGCTCCACATCGCTCCAACCCTCAGCCCTAGAACCGATAATAAGCTGCTCAATCTCAGCGCTGGAAATACCTGCATCTTTTGCTTTCTTCACGTGTTCTCCCCACTCAAAGGGAGCCTGACACAGCCAGCCGGTTCGCAGGATGACCAGCTCACGCAGACGCACCGGCAGCGCCGCCTTACCTGTTAGCGCAATAGTCATGTTTGACAACGCTCGCCATAACTCTTGACGTCTAAGCATGGTGAAAAATATTTTAGGCGTATTTTCTATCGGACCCGGTTCAACTGGCATTCCCGCATAATTACTGCGCAACTCTGTCCAACTTGCATGAGCCTCGGCTCGCACATCGTCCTCGGCTAGAGGCTGGATACGGGGCGGCTTACCCAGAATGTCTGCTTCTCGCGCGACAACCTGTGCAGCCACATGGCGATTTTGAGTACTGTTGGTCATGAAGTCACCTTATTCACTACCTGACCGAGCTTCGGCAGCCATCTCAAAACTAAATTTCAAATGCTCAGCTTGGCCGGCTGGTATGACCGAACCAATCCGAACATCGCTCACATCGCGAATGCTTTCAATATTTACTGCCACGTCCTCTATCGTCCAATCGTCACGATATACGCCAAGTGTCTCACCCGCAAAACCACGCGCCACCCGTCCAGCCACAGAAATTAACGCCTCTCCGCTTATTGAGCACGCCTCGTGGGCCATCCATGCCGCCATGGGCGCCACCATTTCTGGCGTCATGGGTGGAAATTGACTGGTATCAACGCCCGCCGCCATACGAGTGACGGCAGTGGGGATGATGGTATTAGCCTTAACCCCGAAATCGGCACCTTCAACCGCAGCAACATTAGCCAGCCCCCAGAGCCCCGCTTTTGCCGCCGTGTAGTTAGCTTGCCGGTGGTTGGCGTACAGCGCATTGATTGAAGCTGTCATAACAATGCGTCCGTATCCCGCATCGCACATGCGAGCGAAGGCCGGCTGCAGAACATTAAATCCACCACCAAGATGCACATCGACAACCCGGTCAAAGTCCTTTCGATTCATTTCCTTAAGAGGAACACCATGAGTATTGCCTGCATTGTGAATAAGCGAATCAATGCTGCCAAAATGATCGAGCGCACACTCCACAATAGCGCGGCCACCCTCAACACTGGCGACAGAATCGGTATTAGCTACCGCCTCACCACCGGCGGCGTTAATTTCAGCCACCACCTCTTGAGCCGGGTCCGAATCAACACCATCACCTGTGAGCGAACTACCCAAATCGTTAACCACTACCCGAGCACCTCGGGATGCAAGCAGTAAAGCATACGCACGACCGAGCCCGCGGCCAGCTCCGGTGACCACTACCGATCGACCATCAAATCTCAATTCATCCATGGTGAATTATCGTGCCTCCTAGGTTAATTATTGAGGTAACCAAGGCCCATCTGTTTCCAGCGTTCTGGCGTTGCCCAGACGTATTCGAGATAGTGCCCAAGATAGTCGGTAGCATCGAGGTACACATACTTCAGGTGCTCGCTCCCGCCTTCGAGTACCACGCGGTAGCCACGATCTTCCACATTGGCCCGAAACGCGTCCCAATCATCAATGCGCATGCATGTGTGATGGAACCTGATTGAATTGTCGGTGGGGAGATGATCGGTATAGACGCTCACAAAGCCGGAAACAGGCTGAATAAGTTCATACTGTAGGTTGTTAACCTGTGCAAAGGCTAACCTGTAGGTTCCCTCGCCCGCACCTTGGGGCGTCCTGACAGGAACGGTGACCTCAAAGCTACTGACTTCAATACCGCTTCGTGATTTAAATCGCATCAGCGCGGCGTCAATATCTCGAGTGATGTAACCGTTTTGATAGTGAGTACCTTCAAGCATGCTCAATGGTTCCTCTAACCGACAATTTTTAACGCCTTAAGTTTAGCGATTTGATCAGCATCCAAGCCGACAATTTCAGACAAGATGGTGTCGGTGTGCTGGCCCAGTACAGGTGGCGCGTCGGGTGAGGACATGTCTCGACCAGGAAACTTAAAGGGTCGATTGACAATGGGGATGGTTCCCAACGTTTGATGCTCAACATCGACTAGCATATTGCGCGCCTGGGCATGAGCCTGTGTGAGTGCCTCGTTGACACCAAGGATAGGCGCATGGGGCACTTCATACCGGACAAACAGGTCAATGAGTTCATGCATAGGTTTTACACTGGTACGCTCGGTAATCATCGCGTTGACCATCTCTCGCGCATCGCGGCGCTTTTCTATAGTTGAATAGCGTTGGTCGTCAGTGTAGTCAGCCATATCAGTGCATTGCAGATTCGCCCCCAGAAATTATTGGTAAGACAGGCAATCACAATAGCTCCGTCTGCTGCTGGAAAAATGCCATAGGGCACTAAATTGGGATGCTGGCCACCCTGAGGTTCCGGATTCTCTCCATTGAAAATGGCCAGCTGCGCCAGATAACCCAGCATGCCCAACATGCCGTCAAATAAGCTGACATCAATGAGGCAGCCTTCGCCAGTTTGATGCCGCTCGTGCAGGGCAGCCAGTATAGCTATTGGGCCGTTAATGCCGCCAACAAGATCGCCTAGGGGATGCCCAATTTGGTGGGGGGAGCCCCCATCTCGCCATTAACACTCAGCGCCCCCGAGAGCGCCTGCATTACAATATCGAAAGATGGGCGGTCTCTCAGCGGTCCATCCATCCCAAACCCTGAAATCGCACAATAAATCAGCCTAGGATTAATGGCACTCATTGCCTCATACCCCAAACCAAGACGATCCATAACACCTGGACGGTAATTCTCGACTAAAATATCGCAGTTGGTTACCAGTCGACTAACCAGATCTATACCCTGCTCAGTCTTCAGGTCAACAACAATACTTTTTTTACCGCGATTAACACTAATAAAATAGTGGCTTTCCAACTCTCTAATAGGAGGAAAGGACCGCGTTTCGTCGCCGCCATTGGGTGGCTCAACCTTGATAATTTCGGCACCAAGGTCGGCCAGTGCCAAGGTCGCCGAGGGCCCGGCAAGCACCCTCGTGAAGTCAATTACACGCAATCCCTGCAGTGGACCTTTCCAACTCGGCGAATCTTTAGAACCCAAGTTATCGTCGGTCATGATCGTGATGCATCCCCCTCATTACTGCCACCCTGCGGCACACAAAAGCAACAAGGTGGCACAAGGCTCAAGCAGTGCGGCTAGGCAACTCAACGAGTGCGGTACCCCTAGCAGAAAGCTCCCCCCTGTGAGTTTCGGCGACCTGACTGATCTCAACCATGTGTCTGTCGCCGTCAACAAATTTACGCGTTACTTCACCGTTAATAACAATAATATCGCCATCGGGGTTATGACGGCGAATTTGGCATTTGCTCTTTGCAAGGAAGCCATCGTCGCCCATCCAGTTGGTCAAATGATGCGTTAACCATGAGCAGCGTTCCGGGCCATAGTCGTAGGCGCCGGGAGCACCTACTTTTAGCGCAAAATCCTCGTCCCAATGGACACGCTCGGGACAGTCGGGCACACCAAATCGGTTTTTAATACCAAGACCGGGATGCTTTTGCTGCATTGCCCATGCAAGCTTATTAGCACGAATATACAAGCCACCCCACCCTTGGGCATAGCAAATAAAACCGGTAACCGTCATAGGCCCCTTTAACATCTTTGGAAGCTCTTCGCCCTCTTGTACATCCTCCCAATAGCGTGTGTTGGCACCGCGAATTTCCTCGGCTTCATAAAGCTTATAAAATTCGTCAAGTTGCTCCTGCGAAAAGGTTTCGACCAGACCACGCACGTCGGTGTATTTAGTGCCTTTTTCGCGTGCTTCATCTCGATCGGTGCGGAACACATAAGAATCACAGTCAGCGACCTTATCGCCATCCTGATTAAAAAATCCACGTGATAAATCTGCTGGACAGATCGACCGGCAAAGCGAGTCTGGTGTTCAATTAGGTCCTTGAGGTAAGCCTCTGTCGAAATACTATCGTTGCGTAATACCGGTTTGTGCCAAGACCAGTCTGCACCTGCCCACATCGCGTGAACACCTGACATGCCTCCAACATAGCCCGATACAATTCGACTGGTGGTAAATAGAAAGCTTGGAAGAGCAACAATTCCACCAAATTTTGTCTTTCTCGCGTAGTCCGGATCGCACCACAGCGGATTGTCGTCTCCAATACCATGCGCATAATGGCGGATAGCGTCTCGGGTTGCCTCATAATTCCAAGGCTCAATGGTATTAGTGATTTTCACACCGATACGCTCTTGGAGTTCTGCAAGGCCCTCTTCGGTAATTTTGGGGAATCGGTTTTCTGACATTGGGGTTCTCCTTTTTAACTAACTCGATTACGTATTGGCTTGTGCTGCAGCCGTTTCTCGGTCTCGTAATACCTTGCGATGCACCTTGCCGGCTGGCGTTTTTGGTAACTCGGGAACGAAATCTATACAGCGAGGAAACTCATGCTGACTCAGACGCTCACGCGTAAAGGCCTTAAGCTCATCGCCAAACGCGTCACTCTCTTCACGCTTACTAACAATGAACGCCTTAACGATCTGGCCACGGGTTTCATCAGGCACACCAATCACTGCCGCCTCTTCCACATCTTCATGCTTGAGCAGCGTGTTTTCGATTTCTACGGCGCTCATTGTCCAGCCGGCAGAGATGATGACGTCGTCAGCTCGTCCGCAGTGATACAGGTAGCCGTCCTCATCACGACGCGCTAGATCCTTGGTCGTCTCCCAGTGGTCTCGACGCCACAACATCAGCTCGCCAACTTCATTGGCACTTGTCTCGCTACCATCGGAGCGTTGCACCTGCAGTCTTAGCCCTGGAACTGGCTTTCCAAGAGAACCTGGGCGTACTTCAAAATCCGCCGCGCCCGGATAGTTGACTAGAACAACGCCGATCTCAGTCGTACCATACATGCTGCAAGCCGGCACCTTAAATGTGCGATCAATAAATTCCAGCGTGTTAGGGTCGATTGGCTCACCCGTGAACGACAGCTTCTTGGTGCAAAACTGAAATTGATCGGCCGTGTTCGCATTATTCATCATGCGGTAATGGGTGGCTGCCGCCGACAGATTAGTAATCTTAAAATCCTGCAATGCCTCCATTAAACGGGTTGCATCAAAGCGACCTGCAAATGTCCCTGTAGTGACTCCTAATGCGAGGGCGCAAGCGTGCCATGCCACAAGCCATGTCCCCAAGCAGGTGAAGATGGGCAGAAAAATTGATCGCCGGGTCGAATGCCTGTTCCATACAACGCAGCAAACATCAGTGTGACAATAGAGCGGTGAGTATGCTTGACTGCTTCAGGCAGCTCGCGCGTGGTCCCCGACGTATATTGAAACACCGCTAAATCATTAGCAGCGGTATGCGTCTCAAACTGACTGGGATAGTGAGCGATATCGTCCATCAAACCCTCGTCAGCAACCACCACTTTTACGCCATCAGCCTGATTCGCTAGCGCTGCTTTCTCTGCATTGGTTATCAATAAAGTAGGATTGCAGTCATCAATGCGCAAGCGAAGGCCGTCGACTCCAAATAGCGTGAACAGTGGTACGCTGATGGCTCCCGTCATCATCGCACCGAACAAACAGACATAGAAAGGTAGGGACGGCTCAAGCATAAACGCAATCCGGTCTCCTCGACCGACGCCGTTCGCGACCAGCCAATGGGCGAATCGCGCTGAGCCTTCGGCGAGCTGATCAAAACTTAAAATTTCGTCACTGCCATCGGAGTGCGCAATTCGAACTGCCGTTCGACCATCACCCTTTGCATGCCGCACCATACACTCGTGAGCAATGTTCAGCGTTTCGCGATTTCCGTCGAACAGCTGCCACAATTTATCTGAGTTGGCATGCGCCTGCGCATCGGCATAGTCCGTGTACTCGGTCAGCAACGTCATTTGGCCACTCTCCATCTACTCAACAGCCTTGTCCAACTGGCGGACAGATTGGCATAACCCAATATTATTGTAAATACAGAATAAAATTCTGTATATTGAATACCTTGTTGGGCATTCGAGTAGCTCGAATGAACAAGAGGCTATACAGATGACTAGTAGCAAAACACGTCGTTCGAATGAATTATCGAGTGTGGTAGGAAGGGAGCGCAGCAAAGCACCTGCCATTACCCGAGCATCTGCCGTATTGAAACTCCTTGGTAAATCAGTCAACCCACTCCCACTACAGGCAATAGCCCGCGACACCGGCTTAGTACCAAGCACTTGTTTGTATGTATTGCGTGCACTGGTCGAAGAGGAGCTTGTGGCCTTTGACAGTGATACCAAACGCTACGCCTTGGGTGCAGGGGTTCTGGTATTGGCGCAGCGGTGGTTAGAGCAAGATAACTTTGCTGATCTCGCACAACCTCAACTTGATCAAATTAGCCGTGAGTTCGGCGTTACTTCCCTAGGCGTTCAGGTATTTGGTCTCGACCATATCATCGTTGTAGCAAGTTCCGAAGCGGGCAATAGTTTTCAGATTAGCGCGCGTGTAGGTAGCCGCTTTCCCGCATTGATCAGCGCCACCGGCCGCTGTATCGCCGGTTGGGCCGACTGCTCAGTAACCGAGCTTCGAGACCGATTTAAACAGTTACGATGGGATAATCCACCAGAATTTGGTGAGTGGTTACAACAGGTAGAGGTAGCCCGCGAACAGGGGTATGCGGTTGATGATAATCATTATATCAATGGCGTTACAGTCGTTGCAGCACCCGTGTGGAGTTCACCGGGTCAGCCCAGTCATGCCATTGTTGCCTTAGGTATTGGCTCAGCGCTGACACCCGCCGATATCTCTCGCCTGGGGAAGCAGCTAGATATTTGTGCAAAAGCGCTTAACGCTCAGCTGGGGTGTGAACAAGGCTAACCTAGACCTGACCAGTAACCGGGATAGCGGGCTGTTAAACACCTAAGCCTTGTCGCCCAGAACAAACGTGATAGACGCCTCTGCATCGGGTAAATCTACATCGTGTGGCAATTCCCTCGCCAGTGGAAACGCGGTCAGCGACACAATCGACTGCAACGTCGTTTACGCCTTTCTCAACAGCAACAACAATCGCACAGCCCGGAGCACGCAGACCCATGGTGGCAATGACTTTGTCCTTTAAGCGCATCGCGCCAAAACACTGTTCTCAGAGAATTTCAGCCACTAGCTCGCCAACTTCCAGGGTGGTTCCCGCTTTGACATGAATTTTGAGCGTGCCACTTGCTGGTGCTTCAATTTCCTGAACGGACTTGTCGAGCTCAAGGTTATAGAGCATTTGGCCTTTCTCTACCTGAGCACCATCATCTATCAACCACTCGGTTACCGTACCCTCGGTAGTTCCCATGCCGATAGCAGGAATACGCACTTCCATAAACAAACTCCTTATTGCCCTTTAAGGGTTTCGCGAATGGCCGCTTCAATATCGCTCGCCTTGTATAAAAATTCTTGTTCCAGCGTTCGCGTAAACGGCACTGTTGTGTCTTTGGACGCCACCCGCTTAACTGGCGCTTTCAAACTACTGAAAGCGTGCTCCTGAATCTGCGCTGCGACTTCGGCACCTACGCCAAAACTACGAACCGCTTCATGGGCAATTACTGCACGGCCGGTCTTTGATACCGAGGCGATTATAGTGTCCACGTCTAACGGCGATACCGTTCGTATATCAATGACTTCAAGGGACACTCCCTCTTCAGCAAAGCTGTCAGCTAACTGCCTAATATCATGCAGTGGTCGGCCATAACTAATAACGCTCACATCAGTCCCTTCACGCTCAACATTGGCCTTACCTAACGGCAATTTGTAGTCAGCTGGTGGCGCTGGCCCCTTCATAACACGAGTAACACCGTCTTCAATGAATAGACAAGGGTCGTTATCTTCAATACAGGAACGGAGTAACCCCACCGCATCGGCAGGTGTCGACGGAATGACGACCTTTATGCCGGGCACGTGGGCGAACCATGCCTCAAGCATGTCCGAATGCTGTCCGCCGTTACCAGTCCCAGCTCCCGTTCGAGTGCGGATAGTAATGGGGACTGCAGTTTTTCCACCGGACATGTAGCGCAACTTGGCAGCGTGGTTGACGATTTGATCCATAGCTACCGTGACAAAGTTCATGAACATAATTTCAGCCACAGGACGCATTCCTGCTAAGGGAAGCGCCTATTGCTGCACCAATGATGGCTTGCTCGGAAATAGGCGTCGTGCGTACTCGGTCGTCCCCATACTTGGTGGAGAGTCCACCTGTAACCTTAAAAACACCACCGCCCTCTTTATCACCGATGTCCTCACCCAGTAATAGAACAGACGAATCTGCCGCCATTGCCTCATCGAGAGCGCGCGTGTAGGCCTGAGTAAAAGTAATGGTTTCTGCGTCACTCATTTTTCATCCCCGTAAACATCGGTAGCAACCTCGGATACATCAATCACCGGGCTGTCTTTGGCAAACTGAATCGCTTCTTCTACCTCAGACTCAAAGGCCGCGTTGATGGCATCGATTTCTTCGGCCGTAGCGACCCCGGCAGCAATAACCTGTTCACGCACCTTCACGACAGGATCATTGGCCAGTGCTTCCGCCATCTCCTCTTTGGGCATATAGGTACAAGGATCGCCAAAATAATGCCCGCTAAACCGATAAGTATTTGCCTCGAGTAACGTTGGGCCCTCACCTGCACGAGCGCGGTTTACAGCATCACGCATCGCTGTCCACATCGCTTCGGGGTCGTTGCCGTTTACTGTCACGCCCACCATATTGTCGCCATAGGCCGCAGCGCGCTCTGCCACAGTTTTTGATGCAGTAGCATCTTCGTAAGTTGTAGCTTCACCATAACGATTATTTTGGCAAAGAAAAATCACTGGCAGCTTCCATACAGCCGCCATATTCAGCGCCTCATGGAACGCACCAATATTAGACGCACCATCACCGAAGCTCGTCACAGTCACGCGTTTGTCGCCTTTAATTTGCGAAGCCCAGCCGAGTCCATTGGCGATCGGCATACCGCTACCAACCACACCTGATGTCACCATCACTCCAACTTCAGGGTAGGTAATGTGCATGGGGCCGCCTTTACCCTTGCAGGCGCCCGTATCGCGGCCAAAATATTCCGCAACAATTTCTCTGAACGGCATGCCTTTGGCTAACTGGTCGTGCAAGCCTCGATAAATGGTAACCAGATAGTCCTCGGTGTTAAGCAGACAGCCCGTTGCGGCAGCGATGATTTCCTGACCTGTCGGAGGATGCATTGCAATCATCAGATTGCCCGAGCGAATTTGCCCACGAACACCCTCGTCAGCACAGCGTATGAACAACGCCTTGCGGTAAATATCGAGCAAAATCTCCGGTGAGAATGCTTGGTTTGACATGATTTTCACGCCTTTGTTGGTCAATGGTCACCGGGCTGTACGCCCGGTCTATCACTCGGCGGCAATGGCCTGCCGCCTCCAGTATGCACTGCCCTTTATTGAGCTTCCGCGTGATGGGCAAACATTTTGAACAAATCACCCGAGGTAATCACGCGTTTCGTGCCTTCCAGCGGGTTGAGGCCGCCTGCCGAAGTAGGCGCTATATCCACGCCATCAGCGGCCGCTTTTGCCCGTAGCGCGCCCACGGTCAGAGACTCGCGGGAGTGGTGCTTGAAGGGATCAAAGCTGTACCAGTTCATGGCATTGAGGTGGGTGACTTTATCAATGCGCGCTGCATCAAGGTGGTTAATAGTTTCCCACAGGCGCTCGGGGCACTCGGGCCAGAGCGTATCTGAGTGCGGGTAGTCACACTCGTAGGCAACCAGGTCTTCATTGACGAACTGCAGATTCTGCAAACCGAATGCGTCATCAATGAAGCACACCATGAAGTGCTTCTTGAACACATCACTGGGCTTAAGATCGCCAAAGGTCATTCGGGAATTGGTCCAAAACTGATGTCGGGTGTGGCTAAAATCGGCGCGCTCCATGAAGTAGGGAATCCATCCCAAGCCACACTCTGACAGACAAATGCGCATATCGGGGTAGCGATGCAATGCCTCAAGGTTAACCCAGTCCGCCGCACCCACAGCCGATGACATAGGCATGGTGGCAATCCAGGCTTCAATGGGGGTTTCGTTAGAGGCGTGAGGGATAGGGTTACCGGCACCAATGTGCAAGCACATCACCATGTTGGCATCGACAATGGCTTTCCACATAGGCTCCCAGTACTCGTTGTGTACGCTCGGGAGGCCCTGCTTGGTGGGGTTCTCATTCAGTGAGACCGCCGTAACACCCTTCGCCGCAAGACGCTTGATCTCTTGGACCGTGGCATCCATGTCCCATGTCGGTAAGAGGCCACAAGGTATGAAGCGTCCGGGGTAGGCGCCGCACCACTCATCCACATGCCAATCGTTGTAGGCCCGCAAATGCGTTAAGGCCAATGCTTTATCGGGGGCTTGATGAAACTTACCGCCATCAAATCCAACACAGGTTCCAAAATTGAGTGACGCCGCAATACCGTTGGCGTTCATATCATCGATGCGGGAATGCACGTCGTAGACACCTTTACGCAACTGGTCAAGATGTGTGGGCTCCATACCGTACTCCTCGAGAGGACGGCCCACCACAGCGTTGAGCCCAACAGCAGGCATCCTCATGCCCTGGTACTCCCAGTAATTGGTCCCTGACTCCGTTGTGCGCAGTTTTGGCGCTGTCGCCAAGTCATCGCCGGAAAGGTGGTTGTCATACATATCAGGTGGCTCGCTAATGTGATCATCAACGCTGATAAGCACCATGTCATCCATATCCATGATTGTTTCCTCCGGTTACAGGCGCTTAATCCGCACCCGATATACCCTGTTAATAAAACATTCCAAAAATCAAATTTTGCCTACTGCTAATTTAAGTACTTAGGGGTATAGCCATCCCCAAACTAAAATCTCGAATTAAGCCCACGCGCTTTGCGACAACAGCACGCTCAGGCTGAAAGCTAAAACAGTTGGGCGGCATCGCACGGGCATCTGATTGCTGTTCGATTGGGATTTGACGCCCGTTGGCAATGACATTAGCCCACCGCAGTAACCGCGCCAACTCAGCTTGAGCCTCATCGAGTGAAGCTATCCACTCGCCTAGCGCAAATAAATTGGTTCCAGCAATCTCCGCAGGCGCAGTTACAGTCATCCGCGACTCGGCCCAGGACAGTCGATGCTCACCGTTGAGCCAAATCTCGGCGTGCCGAACGCCGTCAACAGGGTCGTCAACAAAGATATCGAACAGCGAATCGTCTGTATCAAATGCATGAGCTGCGGCCAACACGGCGAGGTCGTGCAGGTGCGTGCAATTGTTCTTTTTCTCGCCACGCCGCGCGAATTCCGCGAGCGCATATCCCCCAAAGGTTTCTGCAAGTGGTTCGGATGCTCCGGGACAGGTCGTCCAAGGCGCCCTTGGCATATCACCGATTACCTCTCCGGCACGAACGCCGTCATGGAGAACAGTAACTCTCATGCAGTGATAATCGTCCTCTAACTCAGCGGAGACTGAGCCGGGGCTGGGCGTCACTCGAAACCGACGCCAAAAACCTTTGAATTGATTGATATCGCGTTCGTCTTGCATCACTAATCTCGCGTCAACAATAACGCAGTAGCTAGTGGGCCACCACCTGCTGCCGCCACGGCCACAGAGGGTTCATTGGCTATCTGACGCTCACCGCCCAGTCCCCGTAACTGGGTAACCGCTTCATGGGCAAAACCAAATCCGTGGAGCCGGCCAGCGCCCAATTGCCCACCGAAGGTATTCAGTGGCAGCTCGCCATCCAAGCCAATGCGATCACCGCCGCAAACAAAATTACCTCCTTCACCAGGCGCACAGAAGCCCAATCCCTCGAGCCAAGCCAGCGCCTGAAAACTGAAACCATCGTATAGTTGCGCAGTATCCACGTCTGCTGGTGTGTAATCGGTCTGAGTCCATAAATCTCGCCCCGCACTGTAACAGGCCATCCATTCCGCCTGATCCCAACTGTGGCGCTCCACGGTACCTGACATAGCGGCTATGCGGATCGGCGTACACTTCAATTCATCGAGGGTATCGCCTGCAGAGACAATAATGACGGTAGACGCGTCGGAATAGCGATCACAGTCATACAAGCACAGGGGGCTAGAAATCATCCGCGCGGACAGGTACTCATCCATGGTCAGCGGCGTCCGATTCAATGCGCGGGGATTGAGCATCGCGTGCTTTCGGCCTGTTAATGCAATCTGGGCCAACTGCTCGCGGGTCAGTCCATACTTTTTTACATGGCGCATGGCGTATTGTGCTGTCCACGTAACGGATGAAATAGCCCCAAACGGCGCAAACCACTGCGAGTAGCCTTCGGCTCGATCGCGCTTCGGCACAGGGTATTCCTCGGGACGGGCCATGGCCGCTGCCTCGTAAACAGTGCGGTAGCAAAGCACATGCCTTGCCTGGCCATTCCGAACTGCCATCGCCGCCGCGGTGATAGCACCAAATTGCGACGTTAATTCCATTCCCCCTGCGTGCCAGCGCGCCCTTATACCGAGGGCATCGATCAGCTCGTCGGCACCTATGGGTGAGAAACCTAACATGCCAGCAGCGCGCCCTGGGTACGTGGACACACCATCGATTTGACTGATTTCAAGTCCTGCCTCAGCGAGCGCCTCGCGCGTTGCATCTAAGGTCAACAGCAGGGGGTGACGCTCGAGACGCACACCGATTTCGGACTGCCCAATACCGCTGATGTAGGCATCCAATGCACTCATTCAGGTGTCACCTCTGGCTGGAATAGCGGATACCAAATCTCTTCGCGATTTTCAAAAGTTACTTTTACTCGATCGCCAATATCGACACTCTCCGGGTCACAGCCAATGACATTACTGGTTAGCAAAATACCGGGAACATCATCCAAGGCTATTCTGGCCACCACGAAGGGCACTTCCATATCGGGATGCCATTTTTGGTAGTTAACCGAGAATGAATAGACCTCACCGGTGCCGGCAACCGCCTTTGGGCTGACGTTTTCAGATAGACAATGTCGACATACAGGACGTGGCGGGTGCACGAACCCGTTGCAGTCCTGACACTGCAGAATTCGCAATTCACCCTGCTCTCCACCTGTCCAGAAAGGTCGATTGCTTGCATCAAGACGCGGAAGCGCTCTTTCATAAGCCATGCAGTGGATACCCTTAGCTGTGCAACCGCGGCACTCAGCCCTTGTTCGCGTTTGACATCATGACACTGAGATCCACCTGACCGGTTGCAACACCACCCATAAAACCACCGTCGACCGGCAAAGATACGCCACTCACAAAGGTCGCAAGCGCACTGTTGAGGAAAACCATAGCACCGGCCTGCTCCTCCGGCGTCGAGTGTCGGTTGGTCGGCTGCATAGCCGCATCAATAACCTGTTGGCCAGATGCCTCAACAAAATGAGTCATCATCGGCGTTGCGGTTGGCCCCGGCATGGTGCAGTTAATGCGCAACTTGCGGTCCACCAGACGATTAGACATCAGCAATGTCCACGCGATGATCAACTCTTTGGAAAATGCATAGCCTTCGCTAACCTGCTCGGCATGGGACTCAATCCATGCAATTTGCTCGTCGTAATCAGTAATTCCTATTAACTCCATCAAAACGGGCATCCGACGACTCCAGCCCAAACCACCATTTGATGAAATACTCGCGATGGCACCGCCTTCAGGCATTAGCGGAATGATTGTCTCAGTGAGAAGCCTGGTTCCGGCATAATTCACCTTCATGACGTCGGTTGGGGTTGCCGTCTGAGGCAGACCGGCACAGTTAAACAACGCATCGACCCTACCGCCAATGGCTGTGGCCACACCTCTGATTTGATTAGGATCACGCAAATCGACTCGCGTGCAAGATGCCAGAGGTAAATCAACCGGCTTGTAGTCTATTCCGTGGACCTCAGCACCGAGGTCAATAAGCATTCGCGCGGTGGCGTTTCCCATACCAGAGAAACAGCCACTAACCAAAACTCGCTTGCCTGCATAACCTAGAAGATCCATACCCACACCTGACTGTGTACTTGAATTCGAATGGATGGGGAATGCTGTCAGCCAACTAAAAACCCTGAAGAAGTTTAGAGCAGCCGGCAAAGAATCACGCCAAGACTAGCGAGCGCCACCCCCACTATGAGCAAGTTAACACTTGATGAAGTATACATCAATGGTGTTCAATAAGAGCCGTTTTTGATGTAAGCGAAAAGTCAAAAAAAACCAGCCGAAGCTGGTTTTTCCCGCGAGTTTTTTTATTCAAAATATGCAGGCAGTGACTCGAACTAAGCCAACCTCTGCTCACCATCAGCCGCAACCTGGGACAGTTTATAATGACACTCTGCACAACCATTCACCTACACAATGTGCCTGAACCAAAACGCGAGGCCTATGCCGATTGGTTTGACACCACACACAAGCAGTCGCTTTCCAACCTGCGAGGTTTTATTGGCGCTGAGCGATACGAGAGTACTATCGAACAGATCATGCCCGACATCCCGCAGCCCTGGCAGTTTGTGAGCGTGTATGACTTTGACTTACCAGACCCTAGTATCGACATCCCAGCCCTGGGTCCACTGATCGCAGACGCACGGGATGCTGGCATGATCACCGACAATGACACCGGAACGCGTTTATAGCTATGAGCTCTACGGCGACTGGAAGTTCAGCGACAACTATCACCAAGACAAACCGTTCTCTGGAATTTTCATCATCCTCGCCAACTACGTCGCCGGCATGTTCGAGGAATATCAGGACTGGTATGAAAATGTGCACAGTATAGAAGTGAGCGAGTGCCCGGGTATGGTTGGCATGAAGCGTGGGCGGCTGTCGGTTGCACAGGTAGAGCCTCGCCATTATTGCCCGGGCGATCAATTAGTCATGTGCGCCCAACAGACCGATGATCTTTTATTTACGATAAAGGATTTCAGCGCCCGAGCACGCGGTGTTAGCCCAAGCGGTATTGCCATGGCGCCCCGATCCAAGGCAGGCTCATTTGCGCGGACCGTACACTTTTTCCAAAAGATCAGCGGCGATACTTAGCTGGCGCGACGGTGTCGCTTACAGCGGCGACATGTCTGTTTATGATGGCGCCTTTGCCGACTAAACACAGAGGGGAGAATTCATGAGCAAAGTGATTGTTATCACGGGCGCCGGGGTTGGACTTGGTCGCACGTTGGCTCGCCGCTTTGCGGCAGACGGCGACCAGGTTGTCCTGCTAGGACGCACCGCCTCTAAAGTAGAAGCAGCCGCTAGCGAGATTGGCGAGCGCGCCATGGCGCTGGGTTGTGATGTTGGCCACCCGAACTCGGTAAGAGCCGCCTTCAAGGCCATCGCCGATCGCCATGGACATATTGACGTATTAATCAATAACGCGGCGATTTTTGAGCCCTACAAACTCGTTGATGCTACCGATGAGCAACTGTACAACGCCGTCAACACCAACCTTCTCGGCCCAATGCTATGCGCTCGCTCTGCCATTCCCATAATGAAATCGGGCGCGCTAATCATCAATGTGACCAGCGAATCTGTAGACGTGCGACTGCCGCATTTAATTCCCTATCAATCCACCAAAGCAGGGCTTGAGGGTTTCACGCGCAACCTCGCCGATGAGTTAGAACCAGAAGGCATCCGGGTAACGGCAATTCGCTGCGGCCAGATGTTTGAGGAAGGCAAAACCTGGGATGTAGACATGAATGCCGCCATCGCCTTTCATCAAGCGGCTATGGAGCGCGGTATCAATCTGCGCGAGCGCCCGATTAGCCAGTTCACATCCCTCGAAGCGATATTCCGCATGGTCATCGATCTACCCGCCGACGTCCACAGCGAATTCATCACGGTTGGCGGTCGTCACCCAGGCTGAATCCGGACTTATAAATTTATATTTCTGGAGTCCTCATGAACACCTTATCGGATGCACTGCTGTATATCGATGGAGAAATCCGACCAGCCAGCGGCAACAAAATGTTTGACATCATTAACCCGTGGACCGCGGAAGTCTGCGGTAAGGCGGCTGATGCCTCGGCAGTCGATGTCGATGCAGCGATTACGGCAGCGCGTCGGGCTTTCGACGAAACCAGCTGGAGCCGCGATCATGCAAGGACGTCTAACGGTTGTTACCCAGCTTTGCGCAGCTAATGCACGAACACAAAAGTGATCTTATGATGATTGCGCGACTCGAGGCCGGCGCTGCCGTTGGTGCGGCAGCCCGCGCGCATCTCGACAGCGCACTGGAGGGTATGGACGACCTATTAAAGTGCTTTCATGAAGTCACCTTCGAAGAAGACCGCGGTCAACGCGATCATGGCGGCGCCATCAATGAACGCCTAGTGGTCAATGAACCAATTGGCGTCGTGGGCGCCATTACCCCCTGGAACGTCCCGCTTTATGTCAACGTGGGCAAGGTATTCGCAGGGCTGCTCGCTGGCTGCACGATCGTTCTTAAGCCCGCACCCGACACCCCAAAAATGGGCGCCATAATGGGAGAATTGGCCCACAAAGCGGGTATTCCAGCCGGCGTCTTGAATGTCATCACTGCCTCTGATCCGGCTGAAGCCGGAGAGATGCTGGTGACCGACCCCAGAGTCGACCTGATCTCCTTTACCGGATCAACAGCCATTGGCAAGCGCATCATGGAAAAGGGAGCCGCGACGCTGAAACGGGTTTTCCTGGAACTAGGCGGTAAGTCGGTCACCATCATTACCGAAGATGCAGCCGACTTCATGATGTCAGTGATGAGTTCGATGGTGATCTTCCACGCCGGTCAAGGCTGCGCTTATCCAACCCGATTGCTGGTCCCTCGCAGTCGTTACGATGAAGCTTGTAAGTATCTGGAAATGGCTTATGAAGGCTTCTCGGACAAGTGGGGCTTGTTTGATGAACCCACATGCATTATGGGTCCGGTAATTTCTGCCAAACAGCACGAACGTGTTATGTCCTACATTGAACTTGGCAAGACAGAGGGTGCTCGCTTGCTGGCGGGTGGTAACGCTCGCCCCGACAAAGGCAATGGCTTCTTCATAGAACCAACCTGTTTTGTAGACGTCACCAATGATATGCGCATTGCACGAGAGGAAATTTTTGGGCCGGTTCTGGTTGTCATCCCGTTTGAGGATGATGACGATGCGATTCGCATTGCCAACGACAGCGACTATGGCCTGGGTGGTGCTGTAACCTCGGGTGATCCGGAGCGCGCGATGCGCATTGCGCGCAGCATCCGGGCGGGCTGTATTAGCGTTAATGGCGGCATGAGTATAACCGGCGATCTGCCCTTTGGCGGCATGAAGCAAAGCGGCATGGGCCGTGAATGGGGTCGAGAGGGTATTGAGGAATTCCTCGATGCCAAAGCGATAGCGCGGCGCATTCATTAACTCCATGGCGGCCTATATGGTTATTGTTCGCCGGGGCGCCATAGGCGATGAGGTGGCTATGGCTGAGTACCAGCGGCGGACCCGCGCACTGCCACCTACGGCACATGTAATACCTCTGGCGGTTTATGGTGACATCATTACTTTAGAGGGGACGCTCCCGACGGCGCTATTGTGCTGGAGTTCCCTACCATCGAGGACGCCCAAGCCTGGTACCAGAGTCCGGACTATCAGGCTGCCATCCCCTACCGACAGCAAGCCGCTGACTATGACATATTCATTGTTAACGGCCTGAAGACTGAAGTAGCGCCGTAATTCGAGGCGGTTTTACAACCGCCTAACGAGAATGCCCTGCGGCATGTTTAGCCGCGATATAAGCAAAGGTATAAGCAGGACCGATACTCGCGCCGGCCCCTGGATAGACTCGACCAAACACCGATGCAGTACACACGCCGGTGGCATACAAGCCGTCAATCACAGAACCATCTTCGCGAAGTACGCGCGCATGTTCGTCGGTAACAACGCCACCGTAGGTACCTACATCACCGGGAACGATGGGAACGGCATAAAAAGGCCCCTGCTCAAGCGTACCCATAGTCTCTGACGGACCGTCTTGATTAAAACGGTCACCAAGCCATAGGTCGTATTGGCGATTACCCCGACCAAAATCTTTATCGTTGTTGTTTTTCACGAAACCATTAAAGCGCTCGACGGTATTCGTAAGCACATCAGGATCACAGCCAATCTCAACAGCTAAATCCGCAATCGAATCACTAACTTTCAAGTACCCGGCTTGTTGCCACTTCTTGAGTTGTCCGGGACGTTTTGCGCCAGCGATACCGTACTTGCGCACACATCGAGCGTCAAAAATCCCCCAACTGGGTACCGACGGCACCAGCGCATTACGATCTAACATACCCCGGCAGAAGGCCACATAGGATCCGCCCTCATTTTGATACCGGACGCCACTTTGATCTACCATGATCGCATGAGGGGAGCACAGCAAGCGTTGTGCGCCGGGTTTTACGTAGGTGTTTTCTTTACCCGGCGGGATTGTCGATTGATAACCCACCATCATATCCATGTTGTAAAGCGCAGCACCCTTAGCATGCATCTCTTGAATGAGATCACCCGTGTCGTCCTCGGTTGCATTACTCCATTCAGTCGATGTGTGTGGTTGATATTCGGCGCGCATGGCAGCGTTTTTACCAAATCCACCCGCGTTCACGAGCACACCATTACGCGCAGCGATTCGCCAGGGCGCTCCGTCTTTTAAGGTCTCGACGCCAACGACACGGCCATCGGTCACTATCAAACGAGTGACCGGCGAATCGATACGAATATCCACGCCGCTATCGAGGGCCTTCTTTAACGCCCGGCCCTGGAGAGCCGCTCCTGCGGCAACGCGACGCTTCCCGGTAAAAAGCTGTGTAATGAGTCGACCAACAAATCTCAGCAACATCCAACGGGCAGACCACTCGTATTTCACTGCCGCAAGCCTCATGGCATCAGCAAGCATGAGGGGCAACGGCAGAAAACCGGGCCGTATTTTCTTTCGCCAGACACCTAGCTCCTTTAAATCGAACAAGTCCGCAACAACTGTCCGGCTCGTGGTACAGCCACCGGGGCGATCATCGTAATAGTCCGGCCAGTAGGGCACGCGATCAAAAGGCATGCCGTGCTGTTCAATTAGATACTCCAGCATACGGGGCGCCTGCTCTAGATAGGCGGCGCGCTTCTCGGGAGTCGAACCGGGCACATCACGCTGACCTTCAGCAAGGCTATCAAGGTAGGCCTGTGCCAACTCGGAGGTTTCTTCTACACCGTCTCGCCTCATGAAGCGGTTGTTGGGTATCCACATAACACCGCCAGATTTACAGGTGACACCGCCCAGTAAATCAGATTTCTCCAGCAGCACAACGTCGTGACCATAATCACGCATATATACCCCTGCGCACATCGAACCTGCGCCGGACCCTACAATCACGAAATCTGTTTGCTCATCAAATCCCATTCTATCCACCAAAAGCATCGTCGCTCACTGCCACCCGAGCTGCTTGAGTAATTGCATTGCATGCGGTAACTACCCTGTAGTCTAATACACAACACCGTTGAATAAGAACCATAACAGCAGTCGCTACCCTGCAGGAATGTATCCATGATCACGTTGGGGCTCAACGACACCTCGATTAACGAATGGCAACAAGGCTGGAGGCTGATACTAGCAAGTCTCATTGGCTTTGGCTTCTATTCCGTGCTGATCTATTCAATGGGGCTTTTTATGGGGCCACTAGCCGATGAGTTTGGCTGGAGTCGCTCGCAAATCTCAGCCGGTATGAGTATCTCAGCCATACTATCCATACCCCTATCGCCGGTTGTTGGCGCCATGATCGATCGCTGGGGGTCGCGCAAACTAGCCCTACCGGGCCTAATCTTGATGACTGGGGCCATCAGCGCCTTCAGTATGACCAATGGCTCACTAACCCAGTGGTGGATTCTTTGGACTATTTATGCGCTGTGCGGCCTTGGTGTAAAAGCAACGATATGGATTGCAGCCGTATCCGGGGTATTTACAACGTCTGGGGGCTTGCTCTAGCAATTGTTATGACGGGTGCTGCGTTTGCGCAAATTATCGTTCCGCCCTACGCACAGTGGCTGATTGCTGAGTTTGGTTGGCGCCTAGCCTGGATTGGATTGGCATTAGGATGGGGAGCACCTTCGCTACTACTAAGTTACTTCTTTCTTTTTGACGCTCACGATCGCAAGCAAGCAATCTCACAAGACACCACAAAGGAGATAACACAGGACCTTGAAGGACTGACCGTTAAACAGGCTTTAAGAGATGGAAACCTCTGGCTAATCGCGGGGTCGACCATCATCATGATGATGCTTACCGTTGGCGTGCTCGTACATCAGGTGCCGCTGCTCACAGATGTGGGACTCTCGCGCAAGGATGCTGCTTGGCTAGCCAGCATTTCTGGCATTGGTGGTATTGCCGGCAAACTTATCACTGGCTACCTAATGGACCGCAGCAATCCCAACTTTGTCGGCGGAGCAACCATGGCGGTCGCCTCTCTTGGATTTTTTTCTTGATGGAGCCATTTCGCTCAATGCCCGTGATCATCTGTTGCGCATTTATCATAGGGTACTCCTCGGGCGCCAAACTCCAGATCACTGCATTTCTAACAGGGCGCTATGCAGGCATGAAGCATTTCGGCACTATCTTCGGCGTCATGTCGAGCCTAATTACCGTCGGCTCCGCCATTGGACCGTTTTTGGCCGGCGCAATTTTTGACTACTACGGAAGCTATGACATGCTGCTCAACATCGGCGTTGTGGGCGCCCTGTGCGCAGGTGTTGCGCTGGCGGTATTGGGCAAACAACCCGATTGGTCAGTGACAAACACAGCCAATACCCAATCATCCTAAGTCGCGGTCACGCCCGCACTAGTCGATCCCTAATACGATGCTTTAGCACCTTACCCGCGTCATTTTTGGGCAGCTCCGGCCAAAGCTCAACGCGTTCGGGGTATTTAAATTTAGCCACGCCGTGCTGAGCTAGCACGTTCGAGATGGACAAAACACTGGGCATCGCTCCGGGAGTCGGCACAATCACGGCACAGGCCTGTTCGCCCGTTTTCTCATGGGGTAAACCTACAATAGCGATCTCTGCAATATCCGCATTGTCGATCAGAAGATCTTCTAACTCTTTTGGCGATATATTTTCACCGTTCCGAATAATGATGTCCTTACTGCGCCCGTCAATGACCAGAAAATCATCATCCATCCAATGGGCCAAATCACCGGTACGATAAAAGCCCTCTGAATCAAACACACCATGCTCATCATCGGCATGCAGGTAACCAACTAACATTTGAGGACCTCGTACCCGAACCTCGCCGTCTACTAGCTTTATTTCCGCGATACCTCCACGACCATCAGACTCTGAGGCATGCTTGACGTCGAATCGATCCGGGGATCCAACCGTGGTAACTGGGACCTCAGTAGATCCATAGACGCGGGTAACAGCAGCATTTTCAAAATAGGCAACTGCCTCCTGAATCAATGAAGGGGGCACAGAAGCGCCACCACAAACAAACACCTTGAGATCGGGCAATCGCGTATCAGCTTCCTTCGCGGCTGCTAACAAACCCGTTAAAAATGGTGTGGCACCGGCATAGTGCGTGCAGCCACAGGACTGCAAGTCCGCTACCGCCGCACGCGGATCCCAACTCTCATGCAAAATAGCCGTTGTCCCCAATAGCAATGGACATTCAAAAGTGTAGATAGAGCCACCGATATGACTAATAGGCGACGCAACGAGAAAGCTGTCACCCGGCTCGATGTGCCAGTATTGGCCTAACTGCCGAATCAACGCGTGCAAAGAATTATGGCTGTGCATAACGCCTTTTGGACTACCCGTGGTACCTGAGGTATACATGATCATATGAACCGCATCTGGCTCGAGCGACGCTGGCGTGATCGGGCAACCGCTGGGCATTGACTCAAAGGACTCAAAAGGCCCTGATTCACCACGGAGTACCACCACATTGATCTCTGAGTCTAGAGATTCCACAACATCTGACATCATTGCCACATAGTCATGCTGGCGAAAATTCGACGGAACAAAAATCAGCCGGCTGTTTAAGTCTGACAGCATAAAACGCAGGTCTTGGGTTCGAAGCGAAGGCAGAATCGGATGCACAACCATCCCTGCCAGAGTTGTAGCGAAATAAATAATCGCGGCCTCGTGCCAGTTGGGAAGCATAAACGAAACCACACTACCCGGAGGGTAACGGGAGGACATTTCTGCCGCCAGAATAGACGCACGATCATGGAGCTCTTTTACCGAGAGCGAATGCTTCCCCTCAATCAGAATAACCCGATTAGGCTCCTCATGAGCCGCCTTGAGTAGCACCTCAACCAGCGTAGAACGCACCCAATGACCCTCGCGATAGGCCGCCTCAGCGCGCTCCTGATTCCACCTAATTGAGCGCCCGGCCATCATGCGCCGCGTGATCTCTGTCATAGAAAGATCCTTATATCTATTTACTGCACAGCACTGTTGAACAATGCCTTAGTAGCCTATACTCCTTTTGGACAACAATAAATGGCAAGGATATCTAATGACCACCATAACCCTCGATTGCTCTGACTTAGATAACTACTTAGGTAAGCCAATCGAACCCGGCCGACTGAGAGAGCCTATCTCGGGCACTGATATTCGCCGGTGGGTGCAGGCAATGCACTACCCAAATCGTAACCACTACGACCCCGACTTTGCTGCCAATTCACGGCATGGACGCATGCATGCACCGGTATCGTTTCCTGTTGCCTGTGATGACGGCCACGGCACAGCACCCTCATGCATTGGCCTCATTCCCGAATCCCACATGATTTTTGGCGGCGACGAGTGGTGGTTTGAAGACACGCCGATCTTTCCTGGCGACGACATTACCAACGAGCGCATACCATTTGACTATGTGGTCAAGGAAACGGGCTTTGCGGGCCCTACCTGCTTTCAGCGTGGCGATAACTTTTACTACAACCAACAGGGCGATCTGATCTCGAAGCAGCGCTCCACCTCTATTCGTTACAACGCTCAAGCGGCCCGAGAAATGGGCTCATTGACGGGCTTTGACGATCCCGAATGGACTGATACCGAACTAGTAGACCTTGAAGATCGGAAGTACGAATGGGTAAAAATGCTCCACGACCTGGGCCACGACAAGCGCTACGCAGATGACATCGCCGTAGGTGACCCACTACCGACCCGGGTGATCGGACCGCACAGCATTGCCAGCTTCACCACTGAATGGCGTGCGTATCTATTCACTCTGTGGTGCGGGGTTCACCGCCGCACAGATTTGGATATGGAAGCCATGGGCTTCACCGCGGAAATGGCGGGTAAAGAGCAGGACCCCGTGTTGGAATTGGATAACCCCGAGTTAACCGACGGCGCCTATATTGGCCCATCGCGAGGACATCTTTTCCCACGCTGGGCCCGTCATATAGGCATGCCGCGCGGCTATGGCTATGGTGCCTCGATGGGCGCCTGGATCCTAGACTACCTTGCCGGCTGGGCAGGGGAATGGGGTCAGCTGGTTCATGTGAATGCGCAGTATCGCGGGCCCGCTTTTACCGGTGATATAACTATTATGGACGCCTCGGTTACGGAGAAATCAACTGATGACAAAAGCCGCCAGCTTATCCATGTAGACTTTGTGATGAAAAATCAATTGGGCACCGTTATGGCCAAAGCAACGGGCGAAATAGCCCTACCATCGCGCGGCTAACACCGAGAGGGCAAAACATGAAAGTTGCCATCATCACCGGCGCCGGAAGCGGCATTGGCCTAGAAACCGCCAAGCATCTTTTCCGGCAGGGCTGGAATATTGTGGGCGTGGGCAGGAGTCAGGACAAACTAGACGCTCTGCAAGCCGAACTTGCAGATCCTGAGCGCGTTGCAACACTATCTGTAGACATCACAACAGCAGAGGCGCCGCAGACCATTGTGGCGCTTGCTTTGGAGCGTTTTGGAAAAATCGATGCACTAATTAACAATGCGGGGATTGGTAAGCCAAAACCGCTGCACGAAACCGACGACGAAACCCTGGACTACTTTTTGGACATCATGCTACGCGCACCCTTTAGGCTTGCTCGCAATGTCATTAATAAGATGCAACCAGGCTCAATCATCATCAATGTCACGTCGACATTTGCTGAAATTGGTGGGCTGCGGGGCGGTGCTTATTCCGCCGCTAAAGGCGGACTAAGCTCACTCACCGAGCACATCGCCTGCCAATATGGACCAATGGGTATTCGCGCTAATAACGTGGCGCCAGGTGTCACCTTGACCGACATGGTGCGAGAGCGATTGGATGATCCGGGTTTTAAGCGCATGCAAATAGATATGACTCCTCATACGCGCCTTGATTAAGAAGCCGATGTGGCGGCAACGATTGCATTTTTGTGTTCAGAGGGTGGCGAGTTTATCAATGGACAAACCATTGTGGTTGATGGTGGCTGGACCCGCACAAAGTATCTATCGCCGCGGATTTTATCTGCGGACATAGCCGACTAGCCGTGCTAGCGAAACAAATCACGATGTCGCTCCCGAAGGAGGGTTTGGATGCCCAGTGCTGAGGGCTTAAGGTTGGCGCCCCTGACGAGAACAACCGGCACGGCCTCAGCACCCTGGCCCATCAGATGCGATGCTGCTGCGGCCAATTCGTCGGCTACGGCCACTTCTGTCACCTCTAACTCGCGCCCGAAAAAGATCCTGCTCGCCCACACGACTAACCAACGGTGCGAAGCCCGCACATCCAATCGCCATACCCGTAATACCGTTTCGCCAGGCGCGACCACAACTGTCATTGATCAACACATACGGGGCAATACCCGTCAATGCTTCTAAATTATTTCGCAATTCAAGGGCACTGGCGTCGGGATCTTCTGGCAATAACAGCGCATGGTCAGCGCCGTCGATATTTGACTGGTCGACTCCCGCGTTTGCATGCACGAACCCAAGACGATGCTCAACAATTAGGAGGCCAGGGCGGCTGCGAATAACAGCCACTGACTCCCTGAGAATCAGCTCAACAAGGCGTGGATCTTTGTCAGTCTTTGCTGCGAACCCTAACGCCCGACCGGATGGCTCCACCTCAGCAAGAGCCACCTGTCGACCTTCGCTTTTGGAAACAATTTTCTGTGCAACCACCAATAAGTCGCCCGTAGCCAGCACCAAGTCCGCTTCCGCCAGTCCACGAGCAATATGCATGGCAAGATCATCGTGGACCTCAATCAATGGCAGGGTAGTCAGTGGGTACAACTGCATAAACGCACAGCCTTTGTTATATAAACGAGGTAGCATTCTCATACCACGAGTGCATTGAGACAACATCCTTGTTTGCTCAACTCACAAAATGCACAATGGTTAATCGAGGTTTTTAATGGCTAAAAACACCGTGCCATCCAGTCTAACCGTCCCACAGAACCACAATCGATGTGCTCTTGTTCCCATCAAAGCACTCATTAACGCCAAGCAAAGACTCAAGCCGGTGCTTACTCAAAATCAACGTCAGCAATTGAGCAAAGCCATGGCTCATGATGTACTAAATGCGTTGTCCTCCATCCCCAATCTTGCCTTAAGTGTCTGTGCGGGTGACGATTATGGTGTTGAGCTAGCACACAAGTTTAACGCCGCATTGATACACGACAGCGAACTGCCCTATGCAGGGCTCGATGCTATTGCTACTTTTTTCACTCAACGCATGGCATCACAAGGTTATAGCCATGCGATGCTCGTTCATGCGGATATTCCGTTACTCAATACAAGTACCTTGGAGAAGGTTTTCGAGAGCGCAGCGAGCCATGATGTAGTTTTAGTAACCGATAGACACGGAGAAGGAACTAATATCGTAAGTTGGCGCTTAGGATCTGGGTTCGTAACCAACTTTGGCGCCGATAGCCGAGCGCGTCACCTGACTCAGTGTGCCGAGCTAAGTTTACGTGTCCGTGAAATACACTGTGACAATACGGCTCTCGATATAGATACACCCAGCGACCTACAGCTACTAGATCGTTCACGAAAACTCGCAGCGGGGACGCAAACACGCAGTTTTCTTGATCAAGTGTCAACCATTGCAAGCATGCCAATCAAAAGCGAGGCGTTGCCGGTCGCCGCCAATGCCTAACCAACGTAAAGTCATTATGCATAGGTACTCTATCAGCGACGCCGAAGCTCGCCAGTTAGCCAGTCGTCCACTGACTACGACTTTACTCAAAGAAGCCGCCCAATGCCGTGATCTCGGTTTTGGCCGGATGGTTACCTTTTCCAGGAAGGTGTTCATTCCGTTGACCGAACTGTGCAGAGATGTTTGCCATTATTGCGCCTTTGCTAAGTCACCCAGCCGAATCGCCGCGCCCTTCATGTCCTTAGATGAAGTGCTCGCGCTGGCGCATCAAGGAGTAGCGCGCGGTTGTAAAGAAGCGCTTTTTACCTTAGGCGAAAAGCCTGAAATACGGTATCGCGCGGCACGTGAGGCGCTCTCCGAACAGGGATTCAATACCACCGTAGACTATCTGGCATTCGCCGCCGAGGCGGTTCTGCGCGAAACCGGGCTACTACCTCACATCAATGCTGGCAACCTCAGCCGCGAGCAAATCATGCGGCTACGTAAGGTATCAGGCTCGATGGGGTTAATGCTTGAGTCCGCGTCTGAGCGGCTGTGTAAAAAGGGAATGCCTCACTACGGATCGCCTGACAAAGATCCAAAAAAGCGATTAAAGACTATCGCACTCGCAGGAGAGTGTCGGGTTCCATTTACTAGCGGTATCCTGATTGGCATCGGCGAAACCCGTCTTGAGCGCATCGACAGCCTGCTGGCACTGCGCTCCTTGCATCTCCGCTATGGCCATCTGCAAGAAATTATCATTCAGAATTTTCGCGCAAAGCCCAACACGCGCATGGCACAAGCGTCCGAGCCTGACCTTGATGAACTACTCTGGACCATCGCTGTGGCACGACTTATCTTCGGGCCCAGCATGAGCATTCAGGCGCCGCCCAACCTTAGCCCTGGGGTTTTACCACTGCTTATTAATGCGGGTATCAATGATTGGGGTGGCGTAAGCCCGCTAACACCGGATCACGTAAATCCAGAAGCACCTTGGCCAGAACTAGACCAACTCATGCGTGAGACGGCGTTCGCGGGCATGCACTTGGACGAGCGATTGACGGTTTATCCCCGCTTTGTACGTCAAGCCGATATCTGGATAGATGCCTCCGTGCGTCAGCCGTTAGCGCGCCTTAGCGACGGAGAGGGGTTTGCGCGCAGTGATAAATGGGTAACCGGTGGCAACCTCATACCTGACACTAAACCCAGCAAAGCCCTAGGTCGGCGGGCCTCAGACACTGTAAGGCGCACTATCGATGGCCTTTTAAATGGCGACCAGCTCCCAGTAGCCGCCTTGGCACACTTATTCAGAGCCCGTGGCGCAGACTTCGATGCGGTGTGCCACGCTGCTGACAACCTTCGGCGCGAGTGCTGCGGCGATAGTGTGACCTACGTTGTAAATCGTAATATTAATTACACCAATATTTGCAGCTTCCGCTGCGGGTTCTGCGCATTTTCAAAAGGAAAAACGCACCACGAACATCGAGGCAAGCCGTATCTACTATCAATTGATGAAGTAGTGCGCCGAGTCCAAGAAGCGAGTCAACGTGGGGCCACCGAAGTCTGCCTCCAAGGAGGCATTCATCCCGAATTTGACGGCAACACTTATTTAACTATTGTGCGCGCAGTTAGATCTTGCGACGCCAATATGCATATTCACGCGTTTTCGCCATTAGAAATTTTGCATGGCGCCACAACGCTGGGAATAAGTGTGGATTCATTCCTTCGCCAACTGCATGAAGCCGGCCTCAATTCCCTCCCCGGCACCGCCGCTGAAATTCTGGACGATACAATTCGCGGGGTTATTTGCCCGGACAAGCTCGCTACCCGGGCTTGGGTACAGATTATGCGATCGGCTCATAGCCTAGGTTTGCGGACAACGGGAACCGTAATGTTTGGACATGTCGATGGCTACCACAGCTGGGCGAAACATCTATTGACCATTCGAGAGATTCAGCAAGACACGGGCGGATTTACAGAATTTGTACCCTTACCGTTTGTCGCCAGAGAAGCTCCCATGTACAAAAAGATTCCCTGCAGGCAAGGGCCAAGCTACCGTGAAACTATCTTGATGCATGCGGTTTCACGATTAGTCTTTAATGGGCTGATCGACAATATTCAGACTTCTTGGGTCAAACTAGGTGAACACGGCGTTAAGGCCTGCTTGGCCGCGGGCGCCAACGATCTAGGCGGCACACTGATGGATGAATCTATCACCCGAGCAGCAGGCGCAACCAATGGGCAAGAGTTTTCGCCCGCTCGCCTGCAAGCACTCATCAGGTCCTGTGATCGAATACCCTTACAACGGTCAACACTGTATCAAACCGTTGCCAGCTCGATCAAGCGGTTCTGGCTTCGAGTAGCTAATGCCATTAGCCAAACCGACTGCGTAACAGCGGCATTACCCTCGATGAGAATAAATCGAGGAACCGAGCTTGATCTGGCCCCGGAGCGTGGAAGACCAAATGGTCGAAGCCCATATCAATATAGGGGGCGATACGCTCGACAACCTCTTGCGCGTCCGTGCTAACAATCCATCGTGATGCGGCTTGTTCCACCGGCAAGGCGTCGGCCAGCGACTCCATGGTCAGCGGATCTTCTATATTCATTTTTTCTTCTGACCGCAATGACAGAGCCCCCAAAAACGCGTGTCATTCAGGGCTTTGGAGGCATCGGTATCGAAGGACAGCTTCATTTCTATCATGCGCTCAAACGGTTTTTCCGCCGGGCGTGCCGAATCTTTCAGCCCCTGCGCTACGCCCGGTAGCAACTTTTCCGTATAAAGCTCAACCGGCTTACCGCTGGTGCAAATAAAGCCATCGCCCTGTATGCCCGCCACCTTAGCAATGTACGGACCCGCCGCGGCCACAAATATTCGGACCTCCTCCCGGGGCCGATCATAAATAGTAGCTCGCTCGGTACGATAAAACTTGCCTTCAAAGTCCACTCGCTCCTCGCGCCAAAGCGTACGAATCAGCTTAATGGCTTCGCGCAGCCGCGCTGAGCGCTCTGACTGGTCTGGCCAAATCTGCCCTGTGGCGGGCGTTTCATTGAGCGATTCGCCACTGCCAACACCAAGAATGACTCGACCCGGCGCAAGACAACCCAGGGTCCCAAAGGCCTGAGCTACCATGGACGGATGGTGCCGAAAAGTGGGCGTGAGAACACTGGTACCAATTTCAATGCGCTCACTCTTGGCGGCCAAAGCGCCCAACCACGGCAATGCAGCAGGCGCATGCCCGCCGGTGTGACGCCAGGGTTGAAAGTGATCGGAGATCCAGACCGAATCAAATCCGCTGCGCTCGGCATGCTGCCCAAAGGACAATAACTGTTGGGGAGTAAACTGCTCGGCAGAAGCCTTGTAACCAATTTTCAGCATAAGATCGTCGCCTGAGACTTAGACCTCGGTATGACTTCAGCGTTCAACGTCATGCATAAACTTAAGAATATGTTCCGCTAACAGGCGCCGCTTGTCGGGCGAGGTCATAAGCGTGTCTGCTACACAAACGTCCATACCCAGTGCCTCTATATCAGGGGCAAGCGATTCATCGAGGCGGTCTATCACCATCACATCCACTAACCCCTGATAGTACTCAGCAATACCCACGGCGCTCACGGACAACCCTAGCTCACCCATAATTTTTGCAGCAGGGCCTTTTATCGCTCTGCCGTCTACTAAGGGCGACACAGCGATAACCGGTAATGTGTCGAGTAGAGCCCGCATCCCGGGCAAGGCTAAAATCGGGTCAACGCTCAGCACGGGGTTGGACGGACAAATGACTACAAAAGGCCTCGCCCATCGAGATAAAAAATCATCAATACGGGGATTATAAGGCGCGCGGTCAGCGCCATCAAAAATTACCGACCGCAGTGGAGGTTCACATTTCTCGCGAACAAAATAATGCTGAAACGCCATGTTGCCACAATCCGTTTGAATCTTGGTTGCCACGGGTTGATCGGACATGGGAATTAGCTCATGGCGCACACCGAGCCTCTGGCAAAGTGACGCTGTAGCCGTGGTGAGAGACCGGCTATTCGCCAGCGCCTCATTACGCAGGATATGAGTGGCAAGGTCCCGATCCCCTAACTGAAACCAACTATCAGCACCTAGCTCCGCTAGTGTCTCCATACAGCGCCAACTTTCGGTCGAGCGTCCCCAACCGCGAATCTCATCCGAGACCCCCGCTAGGGCATACATTATCGAATCTAGATCGGGTGAAATCGGCAAGCCGAGATAGCGAAAATCATCCCCTGTGTTTGCAACAATCAAAAAGTTCAGAGGGTGCCAACACCTGCGACAAGCCACTGGCCAGCTTTGCACCACCCACGCCGCCGGAAAGAGCCAGTACACCTCACAGGGATAGTCCAGTATGATGTCAGTATTGCGCTGCGGGTAAATGAACGGTCAGTCCGTCAAGCTCATCAGTAACGATAAGCTGACAGCTAAGCCGGCTGTCTCTCTAGACTCCAGTGCAAATTCGAGCATGGACTTTTCGATGGGGTCTGCCGAGGGAAGCTTTGACATCCAACTCTCCTCTACATAACAGTGGCAGGTAGCACAGCTCAACGCACCGCCGCACTCAGCCACAATTTCATCAATACCGTTATCTAAGGCAACTTGCATGAGGCTAGTACCACTCGCCGCATCTACTTCTCTGACAACACCATCGTTGTTCACAAACTTGATTAATGCCACTACTAAACATTCCTGTTCAATAAAATATAGAAGCTGATTATACCAAATCTTGTATTAAGGGTCTCATGCACCTGATATCCCCAGGATCCGGGCGGCACTACAAAGATGTTTGGCTATAACGATGGGGTGGGACTTAAGGGTGTCCAGTTATCCTTTACCACTCAAGATCCCCCGAAACAGCATTCACCTCATTGTAAATTGGTGTCAAAAAAATCTGAGATGATGACATAGGCTTCTTGCGCTTCTGGCAGCCTGTTCTGATAGATGAAACAGTGATCCATCCCCTCGCCCACCAGCAATCGAGAATCCACACCGGCTTTTAATAGCTGCGTATTGGTGTACACCGCCGGGCTGAGGTCCATGGCTCGGGTTCCAGTTATAAGTAAGGTTGGTGGAAAGTCGGCTATAACGTTGGGGTGGAGTGCGGGTGATACCGATGTATCAGTCATTTCAACGTTATCGAAGTAGCCGCGTGTCATATCGATGTGGCTACCGTCCAATGCTGGAGCGGGAAAAGCGCCACTCACATATCCCGATA
Organism: Luminiphilus sp.; assembly: GCA_038141785.1. Taxonomy (GTDB): domain Bacteria; phylum Pseudomonadota; class Gammaproteobacteria; order Pseudomonadales; family Halieaceae; genus Luminiphilus. Next base: position 96,847 of record JAYQIT010000002.1, read on the forward strand.
TATAGGCGGAATCACCGCTGCTAAATCGCACGGCTCCGGCGCCAAAAATACCTAAGGCGCCTGGACGAGGTAAATTGTGAGAGGACAACCAAGAGGCTGCCTGCGCAGTCAGCGCTCCTCCAGCCGAACATCCGTAGATACCGATACTCGAGGGCGCATAGTCCTCGGTCAACGCTCGATACACGGCAACAACATCCTCCACCCCAGCCGGATGTTTAGCCTCAGGGGCCATACGGTAATTAACACTAATTACTTTAAACCCGCCGGTCACGGCAATAGGCGCCGATTCTATTTGTGAACACGACTCCCAACAGGTTTGAAATGCGCCGCCGTGTAAATTAACCAATACGCGATCTGATTTAATCTCACCCTCGGCTGGCATGAACACCCTGACGGGTACGCCGCCCACTTCAGTCTCTTCAATGCTCACTGTGTATGATGCCAAAATGTCGTCTACCTGAGGTTGCAACCTTTCAGCAAGTGCCGCACGCGCCTTTTTAGCATCGGGCTCAATCAATCGAGGTTGCTCAGACGACATGCGGGCCCGGTGCTTCATAGCCGCTCGTGCTTCGGCGCTGGAGAGTGACGACGGAGGCAAGGCGAATGCAGGCACATTAACCACCCCTTCGGCGGTAAACGTTGGCTGGGCAGGTATATCACTGGCGAGCAGTTCTATTACAGGCGCAGTTAACGCGACACAGGCAAAACAGTGAAGAATTTTTTTATTCATCTAATCATCCTTACAGGGGAAGTACAGCCAGCCCACGCCTCTGAGTGCGGGCTTCAAGCCGACATTATGCATGCAAGTTATAGCAGGAACTGAAGCGCGCAAGTCAACCTATAAAACGACGATACTCCCTAGGGCTCATCCCGGTCCATTGTTTAAAAGCTCGGCTAAAAGAACGCGCATCGGCAAAACCCACTGACTCAGCCACCTCGAGCACCGTGCGCCTCTCCTTAGTAAGGAGCGTCATCGCGTCATCTCTCCGGATACTATCTTTCACCTGCTGGTAACTACTTCCCTCGGATTTCAAGCGCCGGTGCAGGGTTTGCTGCGTCATATGTAAGCGTTCTGCCACTTCGGCAATACGCAGAAAACCGAATTCTCCTCTGTGGGCTTCGCGCAGGAGGTGCTCCACCCTGCCCCTCAAGCTGCGATCGTGTCCCGGGATGGTCAGCAAGTTGTAGGGAGACTTAATCAAAAATTGAGTAACCTCGGTCTTATTACGAATCAGTGAGCTATTCAAATACTCAGCTGGAAAAACCAAGGCATTCTCCCCTGCATTGAAATAATGCGCGCTCGGAAACATGGTCATCAACTCGATGGCATGCTTCGGCTTTTGTCTCGCAAATCTGGTTTCGATTAGAGGAATAGAGATTCCGCATAACCAGCTTGCGAGGCGATGCCAAATCACCATCCAGAATTCCTGATAGAAACCCTTGGCATCTAGCTCTGGATGGCGAAAGCTAATGGTGATGGTTGCCTGCTCGTTTTCTTCGATAAGCCTCGTTTGGATATCCTCGGTACAAAGCTGATAAAAGCGCATGCCCATGATCAGCGCCTCCCTTAAGCTGTAGCAACGACGCACACTCTGCAACATGAATGCGAAGGAACCACGCTTACATGGATTGTCGGTAAAGCCCATGAACTCGTCATCGAGCTGACCCCAGATATGCTGCACAAGAGCTGCCATTTGCTCGTCATTGATTCTCGTGCTGGGCAACTCAATTAGCGCCGGGTTAATACCCACTCCCTGCAGCAGTTGTGCGCCACAATATCCTTGGCGTATGGCGCCATCTAAACTAGCTAGCGCGTGGTAACCCAGTACGGTGGCCATACAATAAATGTTCCTTTTTAAGTAATATTAGCCCAAAAAAAGCCTTTTTATTCGCTACTTTGTCAATTTTTGTGTGTTTTTATGTAACCTCCAGACATGGGTTTTGACCAGCCACCTCATTACCATCTTAAGATGTGGGTCGAGGAGATAAACCTACCCCGGTCACATGTAAACGACTACAAGAACAGAGGAGGTCCGGATGGAGCTAGCCCTCACACCAGAACAAACCTTCATTCAAGACACGGCACGAAAATACGCACAAGACAGTCTTGCGCCGGTTGCATCTGCCCTCGACGCAGCCAGTGATAAAGAAGCTGCCAGAGCTATTTTCCTGAATCATCTTCGACAACTCGCTGAACTCGGTTTTATGGGCCTGAACGTTGATAGCGTCTACGGCGGTAGTGAAGCCGGCGTGGTTGCCTTTGGCCCTAGCGATTACCGAGATCGCCAAAGCGTGCGCGTCAACTGCGGTCACTATGTCGGTCACGAATATGGTAGGGGAAGTCATTCAGAGCGTTGCTAACGAGGAGCAAAAGGAGCGTTACCTACCTCAACTATGCTCTGGTGAGTACCCAGCAGGCAGTTTTTGTCTGTCTGAGGCAGGAGCAGGGTCAGATCCGGCCGGCATGAAAACGACGGCGCGCCAAGAGGATGGCGAATGGGTGCTCAATGGCACCAAAATGTGGATCACGAGCGCGGAATATGCCGGCATATTTGTGGTTTGGGCGGTCACTGATACCAGTGCGCGCAAAGGCAAGGGGATTTCCTGCTTCCTGGTGGAAGCCGGCACACCCGGACTTATTATTGGTAAGGCCGAGGAAAAAATGGGACAGCAAGCATCGGCGACTAATACCGTCACCTTTGAAGACTGTCGCATACCGGCGTCGGCACTGATGGGCGAACTCAATGATGGCTTTCGTGTCGCCGTAGCAGAGCTCGCTGGCGGGCGCATTGGCATTGGCTCCCTTGCGCTCGGTGTAGGCATGGCCGCTATGGATTACGCCCGGCAATACATCAACGAACGAGAGCAATTTGGGACCACCATTGCCAGTCTTCAGGGACCTCAATGGATGATGGCGGATGCCTACACACAACTTGAGGCCTCGCGATTATTGGTTATGAATGCGGCCTACCTTAAGCAGACAGGTCAAGCATTTTCGAAACAGGCCTCCATGGCCAAGCTCCACGCCAGTGAAACAGCAAATAGTGCCTGCTACACAGCCATCCAATTAGCGGGCGGCTTGGGTTACACCAGAGATGTACCGTTGGAGCGATATGCCAGAGATGCGCGTGTAACGTCCATCTACGAAGGAACCAGCGAAATTCAGCGGGTAATTATTGCCCGTGAACTCATACAGGAGATCTAATGTGGAGTTGATGAACAAAGTTGCGGTAGTAACTGGCGGCGCCTCAGGCCTGGGTGAAGCGACCGTGCGCCGTTACAGTGCCCGCGGCGTAAAAGTAGCTATTTTCGATATGAACGAAGAACGTGGCCATGCTATTGCTAATGAGTTGGGCGACGAGGTTATCTATTGCAATGTCAACGTATGCGATGAGGACTCGGTAAGTGCCGGCATCGACGCGACAGGCTCGGCATTCGGTGCGATCCACCTTTGCTCCAACTATGCTGGGGTGGCAGACGCCGCAAAGACTCTAGGTCGAAACGGTGCTTTTCCGTTGGCCTTGTTCCAAAAAGTTATCAACATTAACCTGGTAGGGTCGTTCAATGTGCTCCGACTGGTCGCAGAAGTCATGAGCAAACAAGATCCTGTTACCGAAGAAGGTACCCGCGGCGTTATAATCAATACGGCCTCGGTGGCCGCTTACGAGGGGCAGATTGGTCAAGCGGCCTACAGCGCATCTAAAGGCGGAATTGTCGGCATGACCCTACCCATTGCTCGAGATCTCGCCCCCTACGGGATTCGGGTAAATACCATTGCACCTGGCCTTATCCACACGCCGATGTGCGATTCGCTCCCCGAGGAAACAGTGGAGGCTTTGGCTGCCAACGTGCCATTTCCATCGAGGCTGGGAAAGCCCGATGAAATCGCGCGCCTCGCTCAAAATATCGTGGAAAACGAATATCTTAATGGCGAAGTTATCCGCTGCGATGGTGCTATTCGGATGCAGCCTAAATGACAGAAGCGCCAGTCACCTCCATCAGAGGCCTCGCAACTAGATAACGACGTACCAACACCGCTTTCTTGAGACCGAGGGCTGTGCTCAAATGAGCGGCATGAGCGACGCACCTCAATTACTGATCGTAACCGCCAACCCGGCGCCTTGGACCGATGCCGTGGTGTCCTTTGCATCATCACATGGTCGTACAGCGGTGATCACCCCAGAGCCGCGATAGATACCTCTGCGGTCGAAATCGTCGTTGGTGCCCCACCGGACTTGACAGCCATCATTCCGCGCTGTCCCCAACTTCGCTGGGTGCAGAGCACCTGGGCAGGAATCGACGCCATCGCCCACTTTGCCAGCGAGACGCTTCAAATCACGCCGTTGAAAGGCGTATTTGGCCCCTCCATGAGCGAGTACGTGATGGGGTGGTTGCTGGCGATAGAGCGCAATGTGATTAGCCGCGCCTCACAAAAACACTGGGCGCCCTCCCCAGAGCCGCGCCTCACTGGCAAACGGCTGGGCATTATGGGGACCGGCGGTATCGGCACTGCCATTGCACTCGCGGCGAAGGCTTTTGGATTGGAGATCTTCGGCCTCAATTCCGACGGCCGCTCGGTGCATGGCTTTACCACTTGCTATCGAAGCGCTGATCGACTGGCGTTTTCAGAAGGACTTGATTATCTGGTAAGCGTGCTGCCGCAAACGTCGCAGACGGATAACCTGATTGATCACGAAGTGCTGATGCGGCTCAATCCACGGGCTATCGTGATCAACGTAGGCAGAGGTAATGCGGTGGTGGAGGCGGATCTGATTGCGTCACTCAATAGGGGGCATTTAAGAGCAGCGGTGCTGGATGTGTTCCGGGAAGAGCCCTTACCCAAGGAAGATCCACTCTGGTCGACACCCGGGGTGTACATTACCTCGCACACGGCGGGCCCTACTCCCGATGAAGCGATCGCCGAGGTATTCAAGCATAATCTTGAGCTCTACAGAGCGGGGCAACCACTTACCGACGCGGTTCATGCAGACCGCGGTTACTGATTTTTAGCAGCATCTGCTCTACCATCACCGCTTCTCTTTTTACTGATACCAACTGGAGTCTGTTTTGTCCTCAACCGCCGCCCTCTTTCGCCCCTTTGAATCGTCTAATTTGCAGCTCAAAAATCGGGTGGTGATGGCCCCGATGACACGCAATATGTGCCCCGATCATATTCCCGGCGACCACGTGGTGGACTACTACCGAAAGCGCGCGGAGGGCGGCGTTGGTTTGATCATTACCGAGGGCACGCACCCAAATGTCGACGCCGTCGAGGGCTATCGCAACGTGCCTTTCTTTCACGGCGATGCGCTCGATGGCTGGCGCAGAGTCGTTGATGCCGTACATAAGGCGGGTGGTAAAATTGCCCCGCAGCTCTGGCATGTGGGAGGCATGCGAGGCTCCGGAGATATCAAAATTGGCGATGAAGACCTCAAAGGCCACACCCCCTCCGGGATGAACGTTCCGGGCAAGCACAACCGACATGAAATGTCCGATAGTGAAGTGCAGGACGCGATCGATGGCTTCGTCGCGGGCGTGATCGCTGCAAAGGACTCGGGGTTCGATGCGGTTGAGCTACACGGAGCCCATGGCTATCTGCTGGACCAATTCTTCTGGGCGGGCACCAATATCCGGGAGGACCGATGGGGGGGCTCGCTTGCTCAGCGTGGCAACTTCGTCGCCGAAATCGTCCGCGCAAGTCGCGCAGCTGTTGGCAGTGACTTCCCCATCATCCTGCGTTACTCCCAGTGGAAGCAGCAGGATTTCACGGCACGTCTCGCGGAGACTCCCGAGCTGCTTGCCAGCTTTCTGGAGCCGCTGGTCGACGCGGGCGTTGATTTGTTCCACTGCTCTCAGCGACGTTTCTGGGAGCCTGAGTTTGAGGGTAGTGATCTGAATCTCGCCGGGTGGACCAAGAAACTAACAGGCAAACCCACGATTACCGTAGGTAGCATCAGCCTCGATAAGGACTTCATCCCCGAGCCTGGCGAGGGGTTCTTCAGCGGTGGCGATATTGCCAGCATCGATCGCTTACTGGACTCTCTTGAGAAGGAAGAATTCGATCTCGCTGCGGTGGGCCGTGCACTGATCGCCAACCCCGACTGGGCCAACAAAGTCCAGGCGGGGGGACTTGAGCAATTGCACCCCTACGAGAAAGAGATGCTTTTAAAACTCGCTTAGGGGCTTACAGGACTACATCAAGAGAACCCACGCTATTACCGCGAGGGTCAGTAAAACCAGTCCGCGATGCACCCACAGGTTTCTGGTGATGATCCGTCCAAGTGCAGCACCCGCCAGACACCAGATCGAGTGGAACAGTATCTGGAAAAATAGAAAACTCAGGGGCACCACGGCAAGCCGCTCAATCTCTGTCGGAAAGGTCGGCGCGAATTGAGAAAACGCGAGGGTAGTCATCATCCATGTCTTCGGGCTGAGGGGATGAACCACGAGGCCTTGCAGAAAACCCAACAAGTTACTTGGCTCACCACTCTCCTCAGCGGGCGTCCACTGGTGCAAAGCGAGATAAGCCATATAGCCAGCCGATACCCAAGACAAGGTCGTCAGCACTCTGGGGGAGTCCAGAAGGACCGCCATAAAGCCAAGGGCCATGGCTACATTAAGGGCCAATTTGCCCACGACCAATCCCGATAAAAACGGAAGACTCCGCCGATACCCCCACTGAGCACCCGCCGACATCAACAACAAATTAGCGGGTCCGGGCGTGCTGACCATGAGAATGATAAATCCCCAAAGCGGGAAATAGCTGGTCATGTCGGGTCGCCTCTTTTCAAAGGTGTGACTCTCTCGTTTTTAAAACCAAAAAAAGAAAAAGGGGCGCTTGGCGCCCCTTTCCAACACTGTGCACACCGCTTAGAAGCGATAGCGCGCCTCAACGCCAATGGTGCGTGGTCGGTTGGTTACGATACGGGGCCGCCCGGGCATTTCTGCTGCGATTGAGCGGTTATCTGCCAGGTTAGCGCGCTCGTCGGTGACGTTATCCGCAAACAACGTCAGATCCCAGTTCTCATTCAGCAGGCCTGCACGAAGATTGAGTGCCGACCAGCTGTCGCGATCAACCACGGTACCGTTGTTGAAGCTGGTGCTGTCTCCGTAGTAGTTGCCATCTGCACGGAGCCGAACGTCCCAGGCACTGAAGGCAGGGAAAACATACTGTACGGAGCCAGTGGCCGTCCAATCAGGGATGCCGTGAAGCTCTTTACCCTTCTCGTAGCTTGGGAAGCCAGAGCCCGCAGGGCTCACCACTTCTGTCGAGGTGTAACCAACACCCAGATCAATGGTCAGACCGTCGATGGGTGCTGCTGAAAGCTCGACCTCAAAACCGGTGCTCTCGACATCGCCGATATTGGCATCCACCTGGAAACCACACGCCAGTCGCTGTACCTGCAAGGCGTCTTGCCAGTCAATGAAAAACGCAGCCGCGTTCAACGATACCGTGTTGTTCGCAAGGGTCGACTTCACACCCACTTCGTAGCTCCACAGATCGTCGGAGTCGTAGGTGCGCAATGAATCGGGGTCGAGTCCTACGCGATCCAGCTCATCGCCACACAGGGTGGGTGAGATCTGCCCGTTAACACCGCCAATTCGGAAACCCTTGGCCGCGCTGGCATAGAAGTTAACGTCATCTGACATATCGTAAGCGGCCATAACCTTGGGGTTGAAGCCGCTCTCGGATTGATTTCCCGAGAACTCACTGGGACCCCCGTTAGCAAAACCGTCTGACGCCGAGCTGAACTTCACTTCCGTGTCATACCAACGGCCACCGGCGATCAGGGACAAACGATCAGTAACGTCCCAGGTCAGCTCGCCAAAGATCGCCAGCTCTTCAACCTCTTCGGGCTGACTGGTGATGTAAATCAAATCACCGGGGACAATGCCCGCCGATCCCGGAGCCGGGATCCCCAGCGCGGCATCGAGGGCAGCGTTAGCGCCAGGCTGCAGCGCTGGCGGATAACCGCGAATAAACTCGCCGTCCGCGTAGAAGATACCCACAGTGTAGTTCCAGGGGCCGTCGTTGCTGCTGGTAAAGCGGGTTTCATGGGTGAAGTTCTCGTACTCGAGGTGGTTTCAAGGGTGGACTCCAACGGTGTGATCGGAATGCCCACCGCAGCACCGTAAATGAAGTCGAGGAAGGTGTGCTCTTCCTCAAACTCGGAAACATCGCGCTCGTAGTAAGCGGTCGTTGAGGTGAGATCGCCACCGTCCATCGACCAGTTGATCACAATGCTACCGATCCACCACTCGTCTTCACCGGGCTCCTCTGAATCGAAGTAGCGCGGGGTCTCCATGTTCTCTGCATCGATATCTGCAAACGGCAGGCCATCTGCTTCAATTTTCTGATACATGAACTTGGGGGTGATAGACAGATTGTCAGTGGCCATCCACTTTAATGAGATTTGGCCACCGTAGTAATCCTCGTCATCCACGTCTTCATTGCGCGCGAAAGCTGGCGTTGTGCCCAGCACTTCCTCGCCTGTCTGGTAGTTGAACCAGGTCGGGTCGTAGACGCGATCATAGATACCTGAAATAGACCCGTAGTAAGCGGCGACTCGCAAGCCAGCCCGACCCTCAACCAACGGCACATTGATGTGGCCATCAAAGTTGTAGTTCTCACCACCATCACTCACAGACGACATCGCTACGTGAACCGCTCCCGAGCTCTCCTCTAGATCAGGCTGCTGAGTAATCAGGCGAATCGTACCGCCCATTGAACGGGCGCCATAAAGTGATCCCTGGGGACCACGAAGCACCTCGATGCGCTCGAGATCAAGCACGCGAGGCTGCAGCGCCGCGGTAACTGGCACATCATCGATGTAAAAACCGGTCGTCGCAGAAGACGACTTATCGCCACTTCCGAAAACACCTCGCAAAGCAGGTGAGTTGGCATCGAACCGGCCATCTGACTGGAACGAGGTACCCAGGTTGGGGATTCGCACGGCAAAATCCAAGTAGCTATCGATACCCATGTTCTCAATATCCTTCTCGGATATCGCGGTAACGGACATGCCGACTTCCTGCAGGGACTCAGCACGCTTGGTAGCGGTCACGATTACTTCTTCAAGGCCACCTTCTTGGGCATGGGTTGGCAGGGCAACAAAAGCCGCCGCACAAGCCAAGGCTAAGGATGCTTCAAAAGACCTAATGGATTGCTCTTTTTCATAATCATCGTCTCGGTATGGAGTTGAGTGGTTGAGAACCCGCTTTTTGTATGCGTTTTGTTCAGGTTTCGCCGACATGATGCCAATGGCGACTGTTTCACGCAACCACATATTTCACACCTAAAATGTTGATCAAACGCAGTCACAGCCCCTACCCAGCGGGATTTCCAAGCCCCCCACTCCCTACACCTTCTGACCATTGCGGGGATCGTGCTAACGTCGGTCCGAAATCCACTATTTATGAGCCACGGGAGACGTTGCCAGTGCAATCCGATAAAGCCAGCGGCCTGTTAAAGGGCACACTTCTCTTCTTGGGACGAAGCCTTTTAGGCCTCTACTTTCTCTTGCCAGGTGCAGCGAAGTTTCTAGACTGGGATCGCCATGTCGTCCTGATGGACACCCATCAGGTGCCATTCATTCCAGTGCTGCTATTCACAGCCGGTGTATTTCAGATTATTGGCGGTATCTGCTTACTGGTAAACCGTCAGGTCCTGATCGCTGCGCTGGGGCTTGCGGCGATGGTCTTGCTGATCAATGTAAACCTTCACGACTTCTGGAACCTCTACGAGGGGTCAACCCCGAGCGCGAGGCTCAGAACTTCGTGAAAAATCTGGGCATCTTTGCAGGGCTTTTGGTGTTGGCTGCCGTGAACATGGGCGACCAACAGTCGCCCTGAGGGAAAACCGCCCGCAACATAATGATCAATCGTTGCAGAGAAACTCCATCTTGACCTTGGCGAATTCAAACTCTTCTGCAGTCGTAGCGTTGACTACCATTTGCTTCGCTTCGTAGCACTGATCCGCCTCGGCTTCATTTTGATCAGCCACTGCGGCAACCGCGGCGGCATTAGCGGGTTCGCAATAAGAGGCAGATACCCGTCGAATATTAGCCGTCTCTCCGGCTTTTTCGAAAGCCACGCAATCTCCGGGGACAATCTCGGTCTGGTCAGTGACCACTTGCGCCTGACCATTAGGCCCAAGATCAATTGTGTACAGCATGCCCTTGGTACTGCCCTGAGCACCGCCCGCAATCGCACCACCCGCTGCGGCGCCTATCAACGCATTACGCGCCTTCTTCTTGCTGCTCTTGCCGCTGGCACTGGCAAGCCCCAAGGCACCACCTACTACGGCGCCCTTGGGAACGGCACTGTTGAGATCAACCTGCTGCTTGCCGATTGTCTTACCGTATTGGATGGTGGCGCTCTGGCCAGCCTTCGCTGCAAACGTTAACGGAGAAGCGACAACCAGAATCGCCGTGAGCGCTGTTGAATAAACGAGTGAAGCTCGCATAGTAGAGTTCCTTAAGTAACACCCTTGAAAGTTAAGACTTGTGCTGACGCCAAGTGTAAGGCCTCTTGGCCGTCAAGGCACAGCATGAAGATCAGTTGTCGTGAATTACTAACTGTTTGCTGGCCCATACTTTTCGTAAAATAGCGACTCGCCTTCAAGCCACGTTAGCAAGTGCTTCAAAACGCCGTGAATTCGCCGTATTCCGGGAGATCCCAAACCCTATGCCGCAATATAGTCCAAAAACTCTGGCAATTACCTTGGCAACCCTGGCCGGTCGACGCCTCTACTGGGTGGCTATCAGCCTAGTTGGCTTTGCCATGCTGGGGGTGGCGCTCTACTACCAGTATGCACTGGGAGAGGAGCCCTGCCAGGTGTGTATTCAGGCGCGGCTTTGGGTGGTGGCCATCGCCCTTGTGGCAGTGCTTATTGCAATTTACCCGAGGCTCACCTTGTTACAGCTCACTGGACACCTGTTACTCATCGCATCATCTGTAGGCCTTGGGGAGCGCGCATGGACTCTCTATTTGCTGGAAAATGGACGTGGCGATGGCAGCTGCGAATTCCAGCTGGGGATGCCTGATTGGTTTGCCGTGGATCGGTGGTTTCCAGACCTGTTCGAAGTGCGCAACCTCTGCTCCTATACCCCCGATATTATCTGGGGCATTAGCATGGCTGAGGGCTTATTGTGCGTGGCCGCGGGGCTTCTGTGCCTCTCAATGCTGACACTACTGGGTAGCGCTATCGCTCCCGAAGAAAGCATAAGTTCGACGGCATGAGCAGTGGCAGCGGCTGGATTGTTAGCGAGGTGCCATCTCGCCAAGTCCTCAATTCACGACTGACTCAAACCGATTTTCCGCTCTATTTTTCTCGACAGCGTCCGGATTGAAAACCAATCCGTTCATCACGATATAGACCCCGTGAGGCAGTGACTGCACCGCTGCAACGGAACCACCAATGTTAAAGACCGCGTCATTGTGGGCAAAAGCCGCCGGCTGCAGGGCCCCGGTTAACACAATGGTTTTACCCGCCACAACGCTCAGTGCTTTTGCAGTGGCGACCATACTGTCAGTGCCATGGGTGATAAGCACTCGCTCGGCTGGACAAGCGCCTATTCGATCCACTATCTCTTTACGATGAGCGTCAGTCATATCCAGGCTGTCGACCTTCATAATTTCCTCGACCGTAAATTCAAAGCCTACATTCATCGAGGTCAGCAGTGGCCCCACGATCGCATCGCCAATTTCGTATTCGCTTTTTTGATCAAAATAAATTTTGTCGATGGTGCCACCGGTGGTGAATACAGCAAGTTTCATTATATCCCTCTGCTCCACATGGTCTGCCTGATCGAGTTTGATCGTCCCGATATGTTGATGGGAGACCTACTAAATGCCGTAGGGCTGATCCATCACCACTAATTCTTCAAACATGGGACCTAGCATGCGGCGAATCGCCTGCTCGCTTGCGTAGACAATTTCACCACCGAGCTTGTCGCCCTCAACGAACAACACCCCCAGGATCCGATGAGTCTCAGTACCCTCTTCCATTTGGAGTGTCACGTCATACTCCTGACAAACGCTGGTTTCGTTTGCCCACTGTCTGATCAGCTGGCCATCGATTACCTTGGAAGAGAAGTTTTCAAAGAACCAGCGGTAAAATCGCTCCGCGTTTTCACGACCGGAAAAACCCTTCCCGAGGGATGGATACAGGTATTTTGGATCAGCAGATAGCGTTTCCATGACCGCATCGAAATCCTGCGCCGCCTCGCGCTCGGCGTGGAAGGCGCCCAGCTCAAAGACTTGATCCGGATTAATCGTCACACCCATTATTAACTCGCTCCTGTTAGCGACAACTCAATAACGCCAGCTGAAACAGCACGATCTTGGCCTCGTGACGGTATGGATATAACGGCATTCATTTCAAAATCATCGCCGTGCGTCCCCAGAAAAAACCAAATCAGCCAAGACTGGTCACTATAAAACCAAAAAATCTCTAATGCTGGATGTGGGTCAACTTTTTTCGGCCACAAAAACGAGCTGTGGCGTAATAAATCCTAGATTGATTGACCAACCAACCACTCCATAGGCATCACGAAAACCCGTATCTATAAGCGCGTTCAAAATATCCCAGCCAAAATGCTGATAGCACAGCACTCCCTCGGATGACATTGGATCTCCGTGATATTCAGGCTCGCAATGATGCTCCACGGAACCATTAGCGTTTATCGACGCCCTGATCAATGTTTGTTCGGCGTTGATAAATGGCGCGGAAAAAAATGAACCGCCCTCCGGGTCGTAACACACGCCACGCTTCCGAGAGTGCTTTATGGTAGTTCGGTATGTGCTCCAGCACATCAAAACTCATCACAGCTTGAAAGCTATCATCCGAGAAAGACAGTTTAGTGGCATCCTGGTGTAAAACACCTGTGTCTAATAAGGATCCCGACTGCAGACTGGAATCAACAAACTCGCTACCAATTAGATTGGGATGACGCTCTTTTAGGTAGCGATAGAGCCGGGTCGTCTGCTCCATGATGTAAAGCCTATCAGTTGAGAGCGCCTGCCCAAGAAAATCAACAATCGCAGCAGAAAAGCGCATCCTGTTGTTCAACTTCGTGACGGGACAGAGAACTCGCTCACGCCAGTTAACCTCGGGAAACTTCCCGGGTATGCAGCGGACCTTAAAATCTACAGCCTCATTTGCGACTAGTGAGAAGCCCTTGATAAAAAACTCTTCATCCTGTTGAGGCACAAGCCGCCTTATGGCTTGAAAATGCTGCTTCCACCCCTCGCCTTTGAGGGCTTCATAGTCAGCCTGACTGCGCACGTAATATAACTTCATTTACAAACAGAACCTTGCAGATGCAAATCACAGCCTACCGTATTTCAAGCCAGCGGTGATCGCCAAGAACTGCAATCACGGCAACAAAAATGCTTGACCACAACGCTATACGCATCCAGCGCGGGATCACGCTGCTGATTGATCACCCCGCTCTTTAAGCATGCTGAGTGCGGTGTCTTCAATCATATCTTCCTGTCCACCAATCATTTTCTTACGCCCGAGCTCGAGCAAAATGTCGCGAGGCGGAATGCCATATTTCTCGCCAAGGCGGTTGGCATGGAGCAGGAACGTGCTATAGACACCCGCATAGCCCAGTGTCAGCGAGGACCTATCTATTCGTACGATATGATCCATCATTGGGAACACCAGCTCTTCTGCCATATCCATCAGGGCAAACATGTCGCAGCCGGTCTCGATACCCATGCGATCGCATACCGCGACGAAGGCCTCCAGTGGCGTATTGCCCGCACCGGCACCAAGACCTGCTACCGAGCAGTCAATGCGGCTTGCACCAGCCCGGATGGCCGCAATGGAGTTGGCGATACCCATGCCCAGATTGTTGTGCCCGTGGAAACCGATCTCGGTCGCATCGTCCAGCGTATCCCTGAGCGCTCCCACGTATTCAGTGACACCCTCGGGCAGCATATAGCCGGCGGAATCGGTGACATAAACCGTCTGCGCTCCATAGGACTCCATCTTTTTAGCTTCCTCAGCCAGACCGCTTGCGGTGTTGAGATGGGCCATCATTAAAAAGCCCGAGGTATCCATACCCAACTCTCGACCACAGGCAATATGTTGGGGAGAGGTGTCGGCCTCCGTACTGTGGGTAGCCACATGCACGCTGCCAACACCGTGCGCGTGCGCGACGCGGAGTTCATCCATGGTGCCAAGACCCGGGATCAACAAAACCGACATCACGGTATTGCTCAGGACTGGAGCGACCGCATCCCAGTACTCTTCATTACTGTGCAGGGCGAAGCCATGTTGCAGCGAATTACCCCCAAGGCCTGCACCGTGGGTGACCTGAATCATGGGTACCCCTGCCCGCTCCATTGCCTCGGCAAAGGAACGCATCTGCTCGACGCTGATCTGCTCTTTTTTAGCGTGCATCCCATCGCGGAGACACATGTCGTGGCAAATAACCTTCCGGCCGTGTAAATCGGACTTGCTCATACTGCCTCCGCTACCAAAGTTAGTTCACCACTGAGGATTTTTTCGGCATACATTTCAGCGGTGCGCGCTGCCGCCGCTGTCATGATGTCGAGATTGCCTGCATAGGTTGGCAGGTAATCGCCAAGACCGGCAACTTCCATGAAAACGCCCACTTTATTGCCTTCAAAGACCGGGCCATTTACCAAGCGATAGCCAGGCACATACTGCTGAACCTTCTCAATCATTTCCATGAGCGACGCGGTGATCTTTGCCTGATCAGGCTCGCCTTCGGTAAGGCAGTAAATAGTGTTGCGCATAATCATCGGGGGTTCAGCCGGATTGATGATACAAAGCGCCTTACCTTTTTTGCACCGCCAATTTCACACACGGCACTTGAGGTTGTGTAGGTGAATTCATCGAGATTGGCGCGGGTTCCCGGCCCAATCGACACCGACGCAAGACTCGCGATGATCTCCGCGTACTCGACCCCCTGCACCCTACTCACTCCATAGACGATGGGAATCGTGGCCTGGCCCGCACAGGAGATCATGTTGACGTTCATGGTCTCCGACAGGTCATCCAAATTTACCGGCGGTACACAGAGAGGACCAACAGCCGCCGGGGTGAGGTCGACCATAAAGACACCGTGGGCATTCATCTTGTCCGAGTTCTCTTTGTGTACATAAGCCGAGGTGGCATCAAAGGCAATCTGAATACCATCTGCCACCAGATGCGGTAGCACCCCGTCAACACCCTCATCAGTGGTTTTCAGGCCCATATCCCGAGCGCGGGCAAGTCCTTCAGAATCCGGGTCGATACCCACCATCCAGACGGGATCAAGCACATCACTGCGCTTTAACTTGTAGAGAAGATCCGTTCCGATATTGCCGGAGCCAATCAGCACACATTTAATTTTTGACACGAGCGTCTCCCTATCGTTGCCCTTATGATGCCACGCCCTGTATCGGCCGCCGAGGGAATGAGCACCATGACTCATGATCAGCCGCCAGATTAGACCAAAATTGCACATAAAACCTCGTCCAATTGAACTTCGTGGCGGGGTATTGAGCCCCCAAATCGTGCAGCTTTCCCCAACCTCCCAGCACCAACCGGGCTGGGGACGCCAACATGCCATGTCGAATCGATCGGGCTCAACGGGAGAGGGCCACATGCGCTATTACTGCGTTTGGAGGATTTTCATGATTGGCCAATGCGCTGCCAGATGACGTAGGCTTCGAGACTCAACTCCAAGGTTATAAGCCACAGGGCGCTCACGTCCTCTCTCCCGACATTGTGGAGGCAAAAAAGGAACCCTTATGGATGAGATGCTGATACACCAGCTAGGCGACACGCTCTATGGAGCTCTTACTGGTCGGACAACCATTGCCCCCCTCACGGAGACCCATCCTGACATCACCATCGAGGACGCTTACAAGATTTCTCTGCATCTATTGGACCGACGACTCGCCGCTGGTGAAAAAGTGATCGGCAAGAAAATCGGCGTGACGAGTAACGCGGTGATGGACATGCTGGATGTTCGGCAGCCTGACTTTGGCTTTATGACCGATGCCATGCGCTACGACGGTGAGATGCCTATCTCCCGCACATTGATTCAACCCCGCGCCGAGGGCGAAATTGCCTTCTTACTCAAGAAAGACTTGATAGGACCAGGCGTGACAAATGAGGATGTGCTGGCGGCAACCGAGGCGGTTTTTCCCTGCTTTGAAGTGGTGGACTCCCGCATCCGCGATTGGAAGATCCGTATTCAGGACACCGTGGCCGACAACGCCAGCTGCGGTTTGTTCACCATTGATGAGAACGCCGCCATCGACCCGCGAAAAATCGATCTGGTGGCCTGCGAGATGAAGGTCTCAAAAAATGGGGATGTGATATCCACGGGCACCGGCGCTGCCGCCATGGGCAGCCCAGTCAACTGCGTGACTTGGCTTGCCAATACCTTGGGAGAATTTGGTATTACGCTCAATGCGGGAGATATTATCCTGAGCGGCAGCCTCGTGCCGCTGGAACCGGTGGTAGCGGGTGACGTCATGACTGTGCAGATTAAGGGAATGGGGGAATGCACCGTTCAGTTCACCTAGCACCTTCCCCTCACGTCATCTTATAAGAATACCCGACAGCTCCTGTGTCATAAACGCAACGAGGGTGTGACGTATCGTCCTCGGTGCCTGGGCTTAAGACCCGGTGAATCCCGGGTCAGCGCTTACAGGGAACCCTTTCTCGGGATTTGCATCCGGGGGATTGCTCAGAAATCGAAGCGGAAACCGACCGCGGGACCATACTGCTTCATATCGAATTTAAACCGGTCGGCCCCCTCGCCGTCCTCATAATCAAAGTCCAGATAACGGCCACCGAGGGTCATGCTGGCCCAGTGATTAAACCGATAGGCAAAGCTAGCGCTAAACACCATGACAGACTCAGACCCGACACCAAAACCTCCGTATAACGCCGAGCCCGAAAAATCCCATTTTTCGCCTAGTGCAACGTCGTAGCCTATTCCGACAATCGGATCGACCCAGTCTTCATCAAACCGCTGATTCCTGTCATTGAGCGGTCCGCTTAGCGCAATGCGGGTGGAGAGATCATTGAAAAGAGCACCTCCGATCAAACGGACTTCTTCGGAGAGACGGTAGTAGCCTGTACCAATCATTGTGCTTTGTTTGACGTTGACAGAGCCCGAAAGCGCGCCACGATCACCCGTCCCATCGACTTTCAGATCCATGTATACGACATCGAGTCCAACACCCCAACGATCACCCTGACCGCGGTACATGCCAAGGAAGGCGCCGTCCAACGCATCAAACACATCGCCAGCATCCATATCCATCTCAGTATCAAACGGACCGATGCCGGTCGTGCCATCGAGGGTGGGGCCCAACAAATAGATGATGCCCTGATTAGACCACGAGCCCTCTTCAGCCAGCGCTTCAGTGGTCATTGTTACTGTGAGGGCAATGGCTGCCAACAGGCCCGGAAAACGGAAAAGCGACGTAGACATTTGTACAGCTCCTGCACGCGATTTTTCGTAAAGTGTAGCAGAGCAAGATTCGGCTACTTTACATAACAATGAATCGCTAACAATTTGTCGTTTTATGAATGGTCCTAAAGCGCCCCCAATAAACGTCAAGATAGGTTTTACAATATAGGGATTTTCGTAGCGACGGCTCCCTGGGCTCCACGGGAACACCAGTGGGTCGCTGTGTACCTGCCCTACTCTCTCGGGCTGGGCGTGGAGGTCGTGTCCAATACATTCCTTTTAAGCACGTAGATCACCTTCTCCTCTGATGTTTCTGCAACCACAGCTCCCAGCTTCTCAACCGCAGCTCTCGATCGATGATTATCGGGACCGATGTCGAAGAAAATCTTGTTTACCACTGAAAATGCAAGGTCAATCAGGGTATTTTTGATCTCTCTGTTCGCGCCGGTTCCCCAGTACGCGGGATCCATGAAGGTATAACCTAAGCGAATCGCCTTGTTGGCTGAATCAAAAGAATAGAATCGCGTGGATCCGACAACGCTGTTCTTGTCTTTGTCGATAATCGTGAAGCAGCCAAGGTCGTTTTCCAGCGCCTTCTGAAAAAACTGTAGAAAGACCGGCTCTTTCCATCTATCACGCTCCGGGTGCTGCGCCCACACCATAGGATTGCTGGCGACCAGATAAAGGTCATCAAAATGCGATTGCACGGTTTGGACAAGAAAAAAGTTTTCTGTCTCTAGCTCGACTTCAAAGGTGGCTACGGGATTCATTGGATAATTTCTATTCTCGTTTACACGTGCCAAGATTGCGGCCTTGTCAGTAGCTGATTTGGTGTCTGTTACTTTATTAACGTTTTGGCTCTCGGTCTTCCAAAAGGTCGCTTGGGCAGCCAGATGATAATTTAGGGTCATGCCGCCCACAAATACAGCAGCGCTCCGTGATACGGCGGTATGCTCTGCGGTTGTGACGCACAAACCTCAGGAGGTACGGGTGAAAAAGATAGGAATCCTGGGCGGAATGTCTGCTGCGTCCACTCAGATATATTATCGAACACTAAACTCGCTGACACAGGCTGAGTTGGGCGGTTTGCATTCCCCAAATCTATTGATCCGATCGGTGGATTTTGCCCCCCTTGCCCAGCATATGAATGACGGAAATTGGCCAGCAATTGGCGAATGTTTGCGTGCGGAGGCCCAGTTGTTGGCAGCAGGTGGCGCTGAAGTGATCGTATTGGCGACCAACACAATGCATAAGCTGAAGGATCAGATCATGCAAGATCTCGATTTGCCCTTTATTCATATTGCTGACGCCACTGCCGCCGCCGTCTTGTCAGCCGGTTCTAAACGCCCGGCGTTTTTCGCCACGAAATTCACGATGCAAGAAGCGTTTTATCTGGATATTTTGCGCGACAGTGGCCTCGATCCGATCGTGCCTGAGTCTGATCAACAAGAGATAATCAACAGCATCATCTTTGAGGAACTGTGCAAAAACATCACCACACCCGAAAGTGAGGCTGCCTATTTGGGTACCTTGAACCGACTGAAGGCCCAAGGCGCAGATAGCGTGATTTTAGGCTGCACTGAAGTGTGTCTTTTAATAAATGCGCAGAACGCTGGGGTCCCGGTTTTTGACACAACCTTTATCCATTGCCAGGCGGCACTTAAAGCCGCTCTGGATTGAGCGGACATCTCTTGCTCACATTAGGGTGCAGCTGCACTTCTGCCCTGTAAAGCTGCGTGTTAAGGTCGTTCAACCGCGGCAGCTTTTGAGCAGATGAGTAGTAAACTTCGTCTAACCACCGAACAGCAAGGAAATGCTCATGGCAGAAGATGATGTAACTTTAAAGTGGAGCGAATTTTGCGACACACTCAAAGCTGCTGGGCAAGAACTAACAAAAGATCACGTCCCTCAGGACGAACAAAGTCAAGCTGAGGGTCTTCGTTATCTCTCAAGAATAGCCCGTGCCGCACTCGAGTGGTATGTCGAGTTTAATGATTCGGCGTTTCCCGTGCTTTACAAACCCGCTCACGAGACGATCAAATTGGGCGCCGATAATCCCGACAACATCTACGAGAAAGCCGTCATCGACGGACGATTTGACTACTTACTTACGGGTAATCGAGGAACAGTCGATTACATTAGCATGGCCACCAGCAAGGGCAGTTATGCGGAAAATTTCAAGCAAATCGAAACAGGCTTCTTGGATAGTAACAAACTGAAAATTGATACTGACGGTAACTTCGAAATCCTATTGAGTGCCCATGAGCAGCCAGGCAATTGGCTACCAATGGATAAAGATTCAGAATCGCTTTTGATCCGCCAAACATTCCTTGATCGTCAGGTGGAAGTTCCCGCTGAGATACACATTAAACGGATCGATCAATCCGTTGTCCCTGAGCCTTTGAGCAGGGAAAGAATTAAAGCCAATTTCGACAAGGCCATTGCTTTCTATCAGAACACCATTGGATTATTTTCCCAGTGGAGCAAAGACATCAGGGAAAGCCCAAACAGCCTCCCTCTATGGGATCAAGCCTTTTGCCACGCAGTGGGTGGTGACCCAAACATCACCTATTACCACGGTCATTTTCGACTGAGCTCAGATGAGGTTATGGTCATTACGCTTCCCTCTATCCCCGAATGCCAAACCTGGAACCTTCAAGTCGATAACTACTGGATGGAATCTCTCGACTACCGATACCACAAGATTGCAATCAACCGACACACGGCGAACGTCAACGCTGATGGCTCTGTGGATATTCACATCGCGGTGAAAGACACCGGACATGAAAACTGGCTAAGCACTGGGGGCCACGTAGAGGGTACCCTCTGTTTCAGATGGGTTGGCTGCAAAGACCCAGTAAATCCGACCACGCGCGTCATCAAGCACTGAGGAGAGCTCCAATTACAACGTGCATACCAAGACGGTTCCTTCAGCTCAAACTTAGAAGATCTTAAAATTCACCTCAATTTTATAAGCAGAAAAACCCGTCAACCGGTTAACTTTCGCATCAATGACTCAGCGAGACCTCTGCCAAACCATTTCGACCAAGTGAAAGCGAAAATAGTTGCCAAAATGCAGAACAGTATTGCGGCAACGAATGCTTGTGATGAAGTCTGACGACCCGTCAATCCAAGAGCGTCGATAAATCCCATCCCAACAACTATATGCAAAATGTATAGAGTAAGAGTTTGTCTCCCAGCAGGGAGATTAAAGAGAACATTCTTGTTCCTCTGAATCTTTCCGATAACAGCAAGCAAGAACCTATGACGAGAAGAGCTCCGCCAGATGCTGCAAGGAAATAAAGCGGCATTGGCGGCATCGAATCAGTCGTAACTAAAAACTGTATTTCGGAGTCAGGAGGGATTAAATAGCCAGACAATACAAAGCTCATTATTTCTGAAAATACTACTGCGGCTACACCCCAGATAATCAACTTAATCTGAACTTGTCTGTCTTGCAGTAACGTTCGGCTCAGAACAATGCCAAGCAAGAAAAATCCCAACCAAGGAAAAACCGGATGAAATCCATTAAAAAATAGATTTCTAATAAACCCATCAATTGTCCAAAAACCAGAATAAGTGAGCTCTTCAAAGTTCCAGCCTGACTCGTAATCAATGGATAGCATCATGACAAGAAAAGCTATGTTGAGCAGACCGATAGTCGCTACCAACACTCGATTACTAAATGGAAGTAAAAAAGCGCCGAACAAGAAGTAAAAGGCGTAGTAATGCAAAATATCTCCCTCAAAAATAGACATGTTGAGGAGACCTAGAATCAGAAGAAATATGGCTCTCTTTATAGTGATCTTTACTGTCTGACTCTCTCTTTTAAAACCAGAAAGTCCGAGTCCAATCCCTGCTAGCACGACAAATGTAGCAGACGCACGACCCTGCAATTGTCCTATAAGTTGATTAGCGAATTCCCACTCACTTTGAACTCCGAGTGACATAGACATGACAACATCAAAGTTGACAAGAACCATCCCCACAAAAGCAAAATA
>JAYQIT010000003.1:0-39934 GCA_038141785.1 Luminiphilus sp.
CTATACCTCTCGTTAAAGCTGGGCGGTGTTTGATTGTAGTGTGCGCCCATTGCTGGGGTGGGCGCCATAAAGGAACTACAGGTGCCATCACCGGTGTCAAAGAAAACATGTTGCATCAGAATGTCGCCATCTGGCGATTCGATTACGTCTCGCCACGCTATCTCGAAGCCCAGAACGCGTGTGTAGAAATCGACGCAGCGATCGAAGTGCTACGTTGCCAAGCCAATGTGGTGGAATCCACGTCTCATAGTTCATCTTTTATTAAGAAATTTATACACCTTACCCGTATTCAACGTCGGTTGTTCGTTCACACATTCCTTTTACTTCGGAAGATGACAGGTCCAGCACAGAATAAACGAATACCCAACGCGGAGCGAATAATATTAAAAGCCGGGAAGCGCGTATCTTTTGCTGGCCCGGTAGCTAGTGGCTGTTAGCGGAGTGAACGCTAAGGTTCGCGTCTCAATATGGTTTGTTTTTAGTATTTATTAAGTGAGGGATGCCGCGGCAGTTAGCTCGACAATAAATTGCTGCTGTAGGGGTGTGGCTTCCCAGTCCCTTCTACAGCTGAACCCGATCCTGCGTGAGGTTTGGGGCAGTAGCTTGGGCAGCACAGTCAAAATCCCGGCATCGACGTCATCGGCAACTTGTTTGTACGAGAGTAGGGTGGCTCGATTACTCATCAATAAAAGTTTCCGTATTGCAACTAACGATCCACATTCAATGATCTGGTTGGGAACTGCTAGATTTTCCGCTGCGAATAATTGCTCGAAGACCTTTCGCCCAGGGGCCTCTTTTTCGGTGTAATCCAAGCGTAGTGGCTTAGCTGCTCAAGATCGAGGTCTTGAACCCTCTCCAAAGGATGCCCCTTGCGAACAACAATGCTGAGTTCATCATTGAACAGTTGCGTATCCAAAATTGGTAGCGACCGCGATGTGTCGCGTAAAGCCCCGACCAGTATGTCTACACGGCCATGGATCAAATCGTTAATTTGGTTGTTGTAGGGGCCGTCAGAAATACTAATAGCTGCCGCTGGGTATTTTTTTAGAAGCTGGGTGATAGCCATGGGAACCCATTGGCTCCTAGCCAGTGGCAGGCTGCCAATATTCAAATGTCCATTTGTACCCCCTCTGGCTTGCTCCAGAGCATCTAGTGCTTGTTGCAGTTCGCTGAAATAGAGTTCAACACACTGCGCAACTTGCCGTGCCTGATGGGTCGGTTGAACGCCGAAAGCTGATCGATAAAAGAGCTTGGTACGACAGGTGCGCTCAAAACTCGCAACTGAGCGATGGACACTTGGTTGAGAAATCCCAAGGTGAGCGGCTGACAGACTTAGGCTCTCTGTTTGCACAGTTTTCACAAACGATCTGAGCATGGACACCGTCAATGTTCTGGAAAAATTGCGGTTAGCTGTGTGCTCAAGTAGTAGCCGCGCGCGTTCCATATGATTGATAGCGCGGTTGGTCCGATACAGAAAAATCTTTCCCAGTTCCGTAGGAGTTACTCCAGAGTTGGATCGGCTGAACAGCTTGCATCCGAGTTGGTTCTCAAGTTTTGTCAGCCCCTGTGACACCGCGGATTGAGATAGGAAAAGGCTTTCCGCTGCCTCGGTGACGTTTTTCGCTAGATAAACGTGATTTGCAGCGAGTAGGTGTCGAATATTGAGT
The DNA here is from genome assembly GCA_038141785.1 of Luminiphilus sp. Taxonomy (GTDB): domain Bacteria; phylum Pseudomonadota; class Gammaproteobacteria; order Pseudomonadales; family Halieaceae; genus Luminiphilus. The sequence continues at coordinate 1,668 of JAYQIT010000003.1, forward strand.
TGTTCAGGAGTGGCGGTCATGTATAGGGATATAGCCTATTCTTATGATATTGATGGCAGTTTGAACTGGCTTGATGTTGCCGTCCAGTAAATAATCTTCTGCATACAAATACGGAGGTGATAATCGTGGGTGTATGTGTAACTAATATTCAGCGGCCGGATCTTGACTTGGTTTCCAAATATCAAGGTGCCGAAGTGGCCACGATTCACGAGGCGCAGGGACGCAAGGGCTTACTGGCCTCATACATGCGGCCTATCTACAGCGGAGCGTCCATTGCCGGTCCCGCCGTGACGGTTGAGGTAGCCCCAGGCGATAACTGGATGCTGCATGTGGCGGTCGAACAATGCCAGCCGGGGGATGTGTTGGTTGTTTCACCTTCAAGCCCTTGTGAAGACGGCTACTTCGGTGACCTTCTGGCCACTTCATTGAAAGCCCGCGGTGTGGTCGGCTTGATTATGGACGCCGGCGTACGCGATACCACCACCTTAACGGAGATGGGTTTTCCGGTGTGGTCCAAGGCGATCTTTGCTCAAGGCTGCGTTAAAGAGACCGTCGGCAACGTCAACATCCCAGTGGTTTGTGCCGGTGCACTGGTAAACCCCGGAGACCTGATCGTTGCAGATAACGATGGCGTTGTCGTAGTGCGACGGACTGAAGCCGATGCGGTGCTCGAAGCTGCCCAGAAGCGAGCCGCTAATGAAGAAGCTAAGCGCGCTCGTTTCGAAGCGGGCGAATTGGGCCTCGACATCTACAACATGCGTGAGCGCCTTGCTGCTGAAGGTCTGGTATACGTTGATCAGAAGGATTTTTGAGTGCAGCGTGCTATCCACTGTGCACTGTTGAGAGGTGGAACCTCTAAGGGGCTTTACTTTAACGCGGTCGACTTGCCCAAAGACGAGCAGCAGTTAAAGCGAGTTCTGCTGGCGGTAATGGGCTCGCCAGACGAGCGCCAGATTGACGGTGTGGGCGGCGCGCATCCGCTGACGAGTAAAGTGGCGATTTGTTCACCTTCCCAGCGCGATGATGCCGACATCGACTACTTGTTTGTGCAGGTGGTCGTTGATAAGGCCGAAATTTCCACCGGTCAGAACTGCGGCAATATTCTGGCGGGCGTTGCGCCCTTTGCATTGGAAACAGGTATGTTTGCGGCGGCGGGGGATTACACTGACGTTCGCATCCATATGGTCAACACTGGGGCAATTGCCATCGCCCGGGTAGAGACGCCAAACGGGCAGGTCAACTATGACGGAACTGCACGTATCGATGGTGTTCCCGGTACGTCAGCCCCAATTCCAACCGCGTTCCTCGATATTGCAGGGTCATCGTGTGGAGCTTTGCTGCCAACCGGCAATTCAGTTGATGTTATTCAGGGCACTCCAGTCACCTGCATCGATAATGGTATGCCAGTAGTGATTCTGGATGCTGCCGACTTTGGCTTAGTCGGCACGGAGTCTCCCGCCGAGCTGGAAGACAACGCTGAGCTGAAAAGTCGAATCGAGGCAATTCGACTAGAAGTTGGCCCACTGATGCAATTGGGTGACGTGAAGGACAAAACGGTTCCCAAAATGTGTCTCGTTTCTAAAGCCGTGAATGGTGGTTTGATCAACACTCGGACGTTTATTCCCCATCGCGTACATGAGGCGATTGGCGTGCTCGGCTCAGTGAGTGTTGCTACTGCCTGCGCAATTAAGGGCTCTGTCGCTCAGCAAGTGATTGGCGACGCCCTAGATGAAGGCGTTCACTGCTTGGAGGTCGAACACCCCACCGGATTCTTCTCGGTGGAGTTGGAATTTTCGGGTTCGACAGAGGAGGGCGGTTTGGATATTAAACGAGCGGCTCTTCTGAGGACTGCTCGATTGTTGATGCGTGGGGACGTTTATGTTTCTTCGCAGGTCTGGCCGTTATGAGTATTCATACCATTGGGCTCTTGGGATTTGGCGAAGTGGGTTCGCGCCTATTGGACGACTTACTGGGTCAAACAGACGTCAACATCGTTCTCTGGGATAAACAATTCACTGACTCCACCAGCATGTCCAGTGCACGCTGTGAGCCGTATCGTGAGACCGCCCGGGTGTCTATTGCATCGAATGCTTTAGCGTTAGGCGAACAAAGCGAGTTGATCATTTCTGCGGTGACGGCGAACCAAGCTCTGCCGGCGATGAGTTCAGCGCTGGGTGGCCTAAAGCCGGACCGGTGGTACATGGACGTGAATTCCGTATCACCAAGAACCAAGCAAGCTATGGCAGATCAGGTTAATGCTGCGGGTGCTCGATTCGTCGAAGCATCCATCATGTCACCGATTGACCCCAAGCGTATTGCGTCCCCAGTCCTGCTGGGTGGGCCGCACGCGGGCGAATTTTTAACGCTGGCCAGGTCGCTGGGCTTCGTTGGTGCAGAGGTGTGTTCGGAAGACTATGGCATTGCCGCAGCCACCAAGATGTGCCGAAGTGTGATGATTAAGGGTATGGAGGCGCTGGTAACAGAATCCTTGCTTGCGGCTCACCACTACGGTGTTCAAGAAACGGTGTTGGCTTCGCTTAACAACCTCTTTCCTCGCCCTGACTGGTCAGAACACGCACGCTATTTGATTTCGCGATCGTTGGAACACGGGATAAGGCGCGCCGAAGAAATGCGTGAGGCGGCCGAAACCGTTGCGGAAGCCGGTATCGAACCCTGGATGAGTCGCGGCTGTGTCGAGCGACAGGACTGGGCACCCCAGTTTGCCAGTGCGCTTGCGCACCAAGATTTGAATGACATGCTGGTGGCGATTCGCCGTCAACTGGAAGCCTGAACAAGATTCGGAGAATGTTATGTTGATTATCGACTGTCACGGCCATTATACGACGGCGCCTGAGCCGCATCAGGTGTTTCGCGAGGCCCAGGTTGAAGCTTTCAAAAGCGGTGGCGAGCTACCCAAGCCACCTTCGATCAGCGACGACCAAATTCGCGAGAGTATTGAGCAGAACCAACTTCGATTGTTACGCGAACGCGGTGCGGATATGACCATCTTCTCGCCTCGGGCTTCGGCAATGGCTCACCACGTGGGTGATGAACGGGTCTCTCGCCAATGGACTTCGGCCTGTAACGATCTGATCAAGCGGGTCGTCGACCTTTATCCCGAAACATTTATTGGTGTCTGTCAGTTGCCACAGTCCCCTGGTGTGCCTATCCAAAACTCCATCGAAGAGCTGGAACGCTGTGTGAACGAGTTGGGCTTTGTGGGGTGTAACCTGAATCCAGACCCATCTGGTGGCCACTGGACTAGTGCGCCTTTGACTGACCGTAGTTGGTATCCTTTCTTCGAGAAAATGGTAGAGCTGGATGTGCCCGCCATGATTCACGTGTCGGGATCATGTAACCACAATTTCCACGCAACGGGTGCCCATTATATCAATGCAGACACCACCGCATTTATGCAGTTTATTCAGGGCAATCTGTTCAAAGATTTCCCTGATCTGCGTTTCATCATTCCACACGGAGGCGGGGCCGTGCCCTATCACTGGGGTCGGTACCGCGGGCTAGCAGACATGCTCAAGCAACCACCGCTTGATGAGCATGTGATGAAGAATGTGTTCTTCGATACTTGCGTGTATCACCAGCCGGGCATCGATTTGCTGTTCAAGGTCATCGATATCGAAAACATTCTGTTCGGTTCTGAGATGGTCGGGGCGGTTCGTGGCATTGACCCTCAGACTGGTAATTATTTCGATGACACCAAGCGCTATCTGGATGCGTTGGAGCTCACGGAAGAGCAGCGTTACAGAGTGTTTGAAGGTAACGCCCGTCGTGTTTATCCACGATTGGATGCGCGTCTCACCGCAATGGGTAAACCTAGGATGACATTCTAATGGCCAATTTCACTCCGGACGCCGACTGGCTGCATTGGTGCCAGTCGCCCACTAAACCCACTTTTGTTCCTCCTCTTGGTGCTGTCGATGCCCACTGTCATGTCTTTGGACCCGGCGATGACTTTCCTTTGCGCCCGAGCGCAAATACACCCTTGCGATGCGTCAAAAGATCAGCTTTGGGAGCTGCGGGATTTTTTGGGCTTTAGCCGAAATGTGATTGTGCAGGCTACCTGCCACGGGGCCGATAACCGCGCGCTTGTTGACGCTTTGAGTCATTCCAACGGCCTTGCTCGCGGCGTGGCGACAGTTAGCGCCTCGATCACCGACGAGGAACTGCAAACGCTGCACGAAGCCGGGGTAAGGGGAGTGCGCTTTAATTTTGTGAAACGCCTTGTCGATGCCTTGCCCTTTGATTCCCTGCAGACCATCGCTGAAAAGATTCAGGGGTTTGGTTGGCACATCGTGATCTATTTTGAGTCACAAGAACTTCCGGAGCTCTATGACTTCTTTACCGCACTGCCCACGACGGTGGTGGTTGACCACATGGGGCGACCCGATGTCAGCAAAGATCCAGACGGGCCGGAATTTGGGCTCTTCCTGAAGTTGTTGAGCGAAAACCCCAATTTCTGGTCAAAAGTCAGCTGCCCGGAACGTCTATCGTTAGAGGGACCCTCGAACTACTCAGACGTTGTCCCGTTCGCGCGCAAAGTGGTGGAGATGTTTCCCGATCGTGTGCTGTGGGGTACCGATTGGCCGCATCCGAACATGAAGAACCACATGCCCGACGACGGGCACTTAGTCGATGTCATTCCGAAGATCGCAGTGACCGAGGAACTGCAGCGTAAGCTGCTGGTAGACAACCCCATGGCGCTTTACTGGGCCGACTGAAAACGAATAGAGCAAGGGAGAACGATATGAAGATTGCAGTAGTGGGGCCTGGTGCCTTTGGTATCAAACATCTCGATGGCCTAAAAAATATTGATGGCGTAGAAGTGGTGGCGCTGGTGGGACGAACACCTGAGAAGACGCAGGCCGTTGCAGATCAATATGGCATCTCTCGTGTCTGTACTTCACTAGAGGATGTGCTGGATATGGATGATGTGGATGCCGTCATCTTGTGCACACCTACGCAGCAGCACGCTTCCCAATCGATCCAATGTCTAAATGCCGGCAAGCATGTTCAGGTTGAAATCCCTCTAGCTGACTCATGGGAAGATTCATTGGCTGTTATTGAGGCCCAGAAGACATCGGGCAAGGTCTGTATGGTTGGCCATACCCGACGCTTCAATCCGTCTCATCAATATGTCCACAATAAAATTGTGCGCGGTGAGCTAAATATCCAGCAGATGGATGTTCAGACTTACTTTTTCCGGCGTAAGAATATCAATGCAAAGGGTGAGCCCCGAAGTTGGACCGACCATTTGCTCTGGCACCACGCCGCGCATACGGTTGACCTCTTTGCCTATCAGGCGGAGAGCCCGGTGGTTCAGGCAAACGCCATCCAGGGACCCATTCATCCCGAGCTGGGTATTGCCATGGATATGTCAATCCAGCTGAAAGCCGCCAACGGTGCGATTTGCACTCTATCGCTGTCTTTCAACAACGACGGTCCTTTGGGTACCTTCTTCCGTTACATCTGTGACAACGGCACCTACATTGCGCGCTACGACGATCTCGTTAACGGCAAGGAAGAGCCGATCGATGTATCTCATGTTGATGTGTCGATGAACGGCATTGAGTTGCAGGATCGTGAATTTGTCGCTGCCATTCGCGAGGGTCGTGAACCGAATTCTTCTATCGCTCAGGTGTTAGCTTGCTACGAAACGCTGCATAAACTCGAGCAACAACTTAGTTAAGCCGGTCGCAGGAGGTAGTTTTGGTGAGTATGGGTAATACACGCTCCATTGCAGGAAGGGATGTGCCGGCTATTGGTCTGGGCTGTATGAATATCAGCCATGCCTATGGCTCAGCTACAGAAGGTGAAGGCATGGCTCTCCTCGAAAAGGCCTACGATCTCGGTGTGCGACATTTCGATACGGCCGCGCTTTATGGCCACGGCAAGAATGAAACGCTGGTTGGAAAAGTAATCAAGCCGTTTCGCGAGGATATTCAGCTTGCCTCGAAGTGCGGTATGACCGGCGTAAACGGAAAGAAGGTGATCGATGGCCGGCCCGACACTCTACTGGCTACCCTCGATGACGCCCTCGTCAGGTTACAGACCGATCATATCGATTTGTACTACTTGCATAGACTCGATCCCAATGTCCCCATAGAAGACAGTGTTGGTGCGTTGGCTACGGCGGTCTCGTCGGGAAAGATTGGTGCGATTGGATTGTCAGAGGTTTCAGCAGCGACTATCCGTCGTGCGCATAACGTGCACCCTTTGGCCGCTGTTCAGTCAGAGTATTCTTTGTGGACCCGTAATCCAGAGATTGCGGTACTCGATACTTGTCGTGAGCTGGGTATTAGCTTGGTCGCATTTTCGCCTCTTACGCGAGGCTTCTTGACTGGCGCAGTGACATCGCAAGATCAGTTGGTGGAAGGGGATATTCGACGGGCTATGCCTCGATTCCAGCCTCCGCATATCGCCAGCAACCTCAAGCTGCTCGTGCCGCTTAAAGAGATTGCGGCGCAATACGAGTGTTCGCTGGCACAACTCTGTTTGGCTTGGTGTCTTGCAAAAGGTGACGATATTCTGCCCATTCCGGGCACACGGAGTGTTGAACACCTAGAGGACAACCTCGGTGCATTGCGGGTCATTTTGTCTCAAGAGTCAGTGGCCGAACTGGATCACTTAGTGAATGCATCAACGGTCAGCGGTCCCCGTTACCCCGAGGCACAGCAGACGGAAATCGATACAGAGCAATTTTAGGTCTCGGAAAGCAGTCGTCTAAAAGGAGGGATGTTAATGAGCTGGAAAGAGCACGAATACGACGAGTTACCCGGCACTTATGTTTTTGATGGGAAACATGTGAGTGATGCTTATGAACTCAATAAGTTGCTGTACTCCCTGAACAGTGCTGAGAACCGTGAAGCGTTATGGAATGATCCAGAGAACTACATGAAGCAGTTCGATCTTACCGATGAACAGATCGAGGCTCTTCAGAATGGTGATTTTCTTGAGGTGCTTCGAAAGGGCGGTAACATTTATTACATGGCCAAGATGGCGATTCCCCGCGGTGTCAGTGTGCAGCATGTCGGTGCGCAGTTTCAGGGAATTTCGGTTGAAGAATTTAAAGAAAACCTTGAGCGCAAGGCAGATGGCATGATCGAGAAGCTGGAGAAAGTCGGAGGGTACTGGAATGGCTAAGTTAATTGGCGGAATCACGAGCTCCCACATTCCTCTAGTAGGCAATGCGATTGCTCAGGGCCTAACTCAGGAGCCGTATTTCAAACGTTTCTTCGATGGCTACGAGCCCGCCAAAAAATGGTTGGCGGAGGCGGCGCCTGATGTCGTGATTGTGGTTTACAATGACCATGGACTGAATTTCTTTTTAGACAAAGTGCCGACCTTCGCGATTGGGTGCGCTGATAAGTACTGTAACGAAGATGAGGGCTGGGGCCTTTCGAGTCTTGGTGACTTTGAGGGTGACAAAGAGTTCTCTTGGCACCTACTGGAATCATTGGTCGAGCAAGACTTTGACATGTGCAGTTGCCAAGAAATGAAAGTTGATCACGGATTCGTGAACCCGATGCGCGTCCTGTTTGGGAAAGACAAGGATTGGGAGTAAAGACAGTGCCGTTCGCCGTGAATACGGTTCTGCATCCGGTTCCGTCCGCTATGCGCTGCCTCAAGCTAGGAGAAGCCCTTGCTAAGGCGATCGAGTCGTACCCGGAAGACCTGCGCGTGGTGATCTTTGGCACTGGTGGAATGTCACATCAGTTGCAGGGCGAACGCGCCGGTATCATCGATGTGGACTTTGACATCCAAACGATGGAGCAGATCATCTCTGAGCCTGAAACGTTTGCGGCTATGAGCAATGCTGAAATCATGGAAAAAGCCGGTACCGAGGGTATCGAAACCATCATGTGGCTGGTAATGAGGGGTGCTTTACAGCCAAACGCCAAACTGATTCATAAGCACTATCATGCTCCAATCTCGAACACCGGAGCTGGAGTGATTGTTTTGGAAAACCATCAAGAGCCTAGCTCGGCGTGAAAACGCTGCATAAACGTTTCTGGTTATGCTCGAGAAGGCCTTTTAGGTGAATACGAGTCGAAAGTCCTTAGGAAATGCCAGGTAGGCGGATGCGGAAGATCTTAGTTTCTTCCAGCTTTTCCTTGTAGGGCTGAGATTTGTATAGAGCGGATTTGTCCAAACCGGTACCGGCATTGGCACATCGAATTGGCGATCAAAAAAATTGGGTATATCCACCCTTTGCTGCCCGTGTTTCTTGTGGAGAGTGGGCCCCGGTTGACGAAACTTTAATCCCGTTTGTGCATCAGACTACGGACTTTGACGCGACCGATCGTGAAGTCGGCATCGTTCATCTGACCCTTCAGTGTCCGACTTCCGGGCCCCGTGTGCGCCGTCAGAGCACGAAGGACCAAAGGGCCTGATTTGTTCACTCACAGATCGCTCTAGCTCCCTTAAACGTGAAAGTTGAGCTCCCAGGTGATGCCATGAATGTCGGTAAAAAACAACTGCGTGAGCCCGTCGCTTACCAAGTTGTCTATGAGGCGATAGTCAATGCCTCGGCTTTCAAGCGCACTCACCACGGTTGTCCTGTTGGCACAGTCGAGTGCCACATGATCCAGGGGCCCCGGTTGCTTCACCGTCGGCCTCTTTGAGGCGCAGATGAATAATGGGGTTGTTATTGCTATCGTAAAGCCAGCAGCCTGTTCTGCCTTGGGGCAAAGGGGTTTCACGAAATTCTAGGCCAAGCACCTCCTCAAAAAACGCTGCAGACGACTTAATATCACTGGTGCGCACGTTGATGTGATTAATTCCTGTCACGGCCATTTGGCGCTCCCCTTGGCTACTCCAGCGAGTTGATAATTTGTGCCCCGAGCAAATGATGGCAGCTTGTTAATGGTTAGTGCATTTGCTCGCTTGGGTGCAACGGGTGCAACGGGTGCAATGAGTCCGATGGGTGGGTACACGCCGTTACCGAATGACAAAAGGATGCTGCTCAGCCGGATATACGCCATGCCGGTCTCGATAAGAGGGTGGTTGTCGGCCTTCGATGTCGGTAACCCCGTACTTGCTGCCTAACTCGGCGCCAATCAGTGCTTTTCCAGAGTGCGCCATGAGTTCTGGGTCTTTATATAACGCCCATAGGACCTGTCCGGTGAAGCCCGGCGTTTCCATCGATTCGGGCTGCAGGTAGGCATATTTATCAGGTTCGGCATCTATCATGGCCTGCAAACGCTCGGTCATGAGTGCGCCCATCCAAATAGAGGCAGTGGCCACGCCAAACGGTTTAAGGTCTACGGCCATATCGGCGGCCATTTTATCTAAACCAGCTTTGTGCACCCCGTAGGCCGGTCCAAAAACATAGTGCCGCGCGCCCGGCGCCGAGGTGAAGGCAATTAAGCCATGGCCTTGTGCTGCCATTAGGCGTGCCGCGTGATGAGAGGCAACGTAGGCACCTCGCAGCCCCGCCTGCCACATATCAACCAAGGCGATGGGCTTTTCCCAAAAATTGCCGGGTGTTGTCATTTCGTCGTGAGCGGCAAAGGCGTTATTAACTAGGATATCCAGCCGTTTTTGCTCTCTCTGCACCAACGTAAATAGCTCTGCCACTTGGTTGTCGTCGCAGTGGTCAACAGCCACAGCAATACCCTTTCCGCCGGCGGCTGTGACCGCCTCGGCGGTCTCATAAATAGTGCCGGGTAGCGGGGCGTCGCCGGTTTTTTGCGTGCGTCCGGTGACATAGACCGTGCAACCATGCTGGCCAAGGGCGATGGCGATGCCGCGACCAGCCCCGCGGCTAGCACCCGTCACCACGGCTACCGTATGTTCTGTTGTCATGTTTTTAGTCACGTCCTTCGGTTGCCGGGTTTGACCAGCGATGTCCGGCTGGGGTGTCATCAAGTTTCAGGGCCGCTGATAGCTCACATCATCCTGGCTATGCAGACCACGGAGAAAGCCCATCTCACGTAGATAATCGGAATTCATAACGGTGGCATCGCCCACAAGACCTACCTCAACGTGCAACGTCGCAACGCAATACGCCACTGGCCTTGCTCTTTCACCAGGCGGTCCACATAGCGTCCGGCAAGCATTCGGGCTGTTTTGCCATCGGCGTTAAAGAACAATCCTACCGAGTAACTCTCGGCGTGGGCTTCATCGCCATCGATCTCGCAACTGTGCGTTGTAATGTTATGCATTGTTTGAAGCGCGCTGGCCGAATGCGTCGCATTGGCCCAGGCGGGGTAGTCTGGTCCTGCATTAATGAATTTTGCTCCGTGTTCATCGATGCCAGTGTCACTGTAACTGCCCGCTAACAAATCAACGTCGTGTCGATCACAGCCGCGAGCATTGTTAGCAATACAGTCCAGTATGGCCTGTCGATCCGATAGATACTGCAGTTGTGTTTCGAGCTGAGCGAGGCGCTCCTCAATAGTTTGCACGGTGCTTGCTCCCTATCGACCAATTCGGGGTCAGAGCAAAGATAGTAATTAAACAGCACTGTTGAATCAAATGATTGTTCAGAGCGTCGTGGTGAAGCTTTACCTGTTACTTATTTTGCACAGCAACTGCTTAGACCTGCATCGGCCTGCGCTGGCTTTTGTAAGTCAAGGCAAGTGATTAGGGAGTCGTTACAACAATTCGCCCGGCTAACGGGTTTTGGAGTAAACAATATTGCGCACATACAGCGTGCGGCCTGGCGCTTTTTGGGAGCCCAGAAACGCAATAATGTTGGTGACATCCGTTAGGTTCGCGCCGCCATTGATGGCCTTGATTGGCAAAGTATAAGACTGCCATTTATCGGCCACTTTATGCTTGGTGCCCGGACCAAATTGCGCAAAATTATTGACCTGATCACCGCGTAAGTAGTTCCCCGTCTGAAAGCCCAGGCCGAAATTGATATCGCTACTGCCGCGAATTTCGAGCGTTAGATAGCCGTCTTTAAACTGGCTCAAGTTTTCGCCCGTCTCAGCCGCTACTTCAAGGCTGGCGCCCCACCAGTTGCCATCTCGGGTCTCCACCTTGAGCTCGCCGTTGGGAAGCAGCTCAATGGTTGATGTGCCCTCCCATGGAATAAGTTTAAGCGGCGCACTGGGGTAGCTATAATTCTCCGCGTTTCCGTCGAGTACATCATGGATAATCACAAGGTTCGATTCGGTTACTGGCTCGCCGGTTTTTCGCTGTGTGTTGGTGGTGCCAATTTCTAGCACTGCCATTTGGCTCTTAAAAGGAGGCGTCATAACCGCTGCCAGCAAAGCGTCCTGCTTGCCATTAAAACTTTTTTGTAGGGGTTTGCCATCGCGGGTCAAATTTGTAAATGCACCCTCGTCAAAAGCGCTCCATAGTGTGTACTTAACCTGGTTGTCTAGGGTAACCAAGCCAAAGTGATTCTCCGAGTCACCGGGACTGTCGGCTTTTTTCCACTGCTCATCAAACCCCTCAAAGAAAAACAGCGAGATACCAGCATCGACCGTCCAAGCCCGCATAAGCTCATAAAAGATTTTTTGTTTGTATTCATCCGCGGCCTTTGAGCCCGCGCTGCCATAGGCGGCGCCGTCTTCACTGGCCCATCCGGTCTCACCAATGTGCACCGGTTTGTCGATGCCCTGTGCCCGCATGTAGTTCACCACGGATTGGTATTGCTTTTGGGCGTAGCCAACTGCCCGTTCCATGGCAGCGTGGGTCATTGCTTCAAATGACAGAGATTCTTCCGCGAGTAGTACGCCCCAAAACGACGGATTGTAAAACGAGTCATGGAAGGGGTAGGTGTGCACCGAAATAAAGTCGACCGCTTGCATTAAGTTGGTTAGGTCTTGGGTGTGGTAAACCGTATTGCCGCCTCCCCAGGACTCGTAGTTGTCCGAGCTGGTAATCCACACGTCTGCGTTAAGTTCGCCTGAGGCCTTGGCGTCCTGCAGAAAGTTAACCCACTTCAAAATAGTCTTTGGATAAACAAAATAATTAACGGCCCACTGCACCATGGCCTCGTTGCCCACGGCAATCGCTTTGACAATGTTGGGATAGGCGTTGGCAAGTCGCACCGCGGTCTCGATTTCGCGGGTGTTATTTTTACGGTTCCCCTGGGTGTGGTCGGGTCCGGGGTGCCCGCGGTTCCAGGCATTTTTTGCTTCAATCCATGCCCCTAACATGACATACATCTCAAACCCCGGGTCGTCGTGTTGAATGGTGTTAATCGCTTGCAGCAAACGCTCTGCCTGAGGGTACTGTGACGTGTTGTAGGTACGCAGCAATTTAATGCCCATGGCATTAAGAATCTTTAGATCGTCGATGAGCTGCTCAACACTAGGCCCTTGGTTGCGCGAGAGCCCACGGTATCCGCCATAGGACATGGCCGGGTAAGCCGGGTTACCAAAGATCTCGGAGGGCGGTGGCGTGGTGGGTTCTTGGTTGGCTTGGCTACTGGCCTGAATTGGGCTTGCAAGCAACAATAGGGCAAAGGCGGCATAGATGTAACGCACAGCAAACTCCGAAATAAAACGCTTTTGCTAATTATCGACTGCTCGGTTTGATAGAGCATGGGGGCGCTGCGCTTACTATCCCGAAAATTGACCGCTTTAGCGTGAATCGACGCCAGTGTGCGCTACTAAGCTACCGAGGTATCTTTTTTGTAGAGTCGCCAGCCAAAAGCTAACGAGACGGTCATACTTTCGCTCTTCAGCAGCAGCTGTCTTTTTTCACGGTGGCCACGGTAGGCAAAAGGCGTTGCAAGCACTACATCGTTGAGCAGGTCGTTATTAAGCTCCCGCTCGTAGGTGCAGTTGCCCTGTGCCATCATGGTCATACCCGCTACTGAGTTGCGGAGCGGTTTGTGTTCCAAGGGCGTGTCGTATAGCGCCGTTCTCAGCTCCCACAAGTGGCGACCTACAGGTCCTACTTCAAGGTAAACACCGCCCGGCTTGAGTACGCGTAATGTTTCTGTATCAGTCGACGGTGCAAAGATTTTTAGCACCGCATGAACAGCTTCATCCAAAACCGGTAAGCGCGAGTTGCTGGCCACGGCGTACTGATGCTTTGGTAGCGCCTTGGCAGCCATTCGTATAGCGGGTTTGGAAATGTCGATCCCATAAATCGCGAGCTCAGAGATGACAGCGGTTATCTGCTGATGGTAATACCCTTCGCCGCAGCCTATGTCTAACAGCGAAGTGACTCCGGTCTGTTTGAGTTGCTCCGCCAGTGTTTGGGCAAGTGGCTCATAGAGCCCACTGGCCAGCAGGCGTCGTCTGCCCATTACCATTTCAATAGGGTCTCCGGGCATTTTTGAGTGTTTATGGTGGGCGGGAAGAAGGTTGACATAGCCCTCGCGCGCGCTATCAAAACTGTGCCCGCGATCGCACTTTAAAACTTTGGAGGTGCGATTTAGCGGAGTTTTGCAGTTTGGGCATGCCCAGATCATTGTTCTAAACCCTTGATGATTGGAAGCGCGTTTGAGCGGTGCTCTTTGCAGAGGATTGGTTGCAACGCGGTATAGATTTAAGCTGTTAACCCTCCTTTGAAGGTTCGATAAATTCACCCAACTATTTTAAAGTGATGGCGGGGTGGGTGATTAATCATGCAGGCGTCAGCTCGAAAGTTTAGCAATATTTGTTTGCCGATGCTGTTACCCTTGGCGGTGCTTCAGCGGTAACAGACAGGGCATTGTTGAAGCAGCCTACGCTCATGCACTTAGCGAGCGTTACGAGATCGTCCAATAAGGGATAAAGAATGAGCTCAAATCAGCCCAATCATTCGCCAGCCTCCGTGCCTAAGGCGTTGCTCGATGCTTTTTCTGTTCCACCAAGCGATCCACCTTTGGGCAGTAATCGCCCTCAGGGGCACTTGATGGCGCACGTATTGCTCTTCATCATGGCACCAACACTCACGATAATGTCGGTGGGCGCATGGTTAACGCCCAATGTCCACGATACAACCCGGCTAGTCTCAACGGCATGGGCTTGTTTACTTGTCCCGTTAGCCTTTTTTGGGGCAAAGTCAGCTACGGTATCGGTCGATTTTTACTCCTTTTGGTATTGGCTCTGGTTCAGATTCGGTTTTTATTGAGCTGGGCATTTTTGGATGGAACCGATTTATTTGCGTCTACGGTTACGGGCCTCATTGTAACGCCACTGTTGTTGTTTATCGTGGCGCTGCAAGAGGGGCGCCGAAACGGGGTGATCATTGGTGTGCTTGTAGCCCTGGTAATGGGGCTAGCAACCCATATCGGTCCGTCACGCGAAGATCTCATTGCCACTGGATTTGCCGATACCCGCATCGCAATTCCCACGTTTATGACCATGCTGATTTATGTGGTTTTGGTGAATACTTGGACGGGTCAACAAGAGCAGTTAAAAGATATTGAGCTGCAAGCAGCCATGCTGCAGCAGCAGGCCAATTGTGATTTAGAAACTGGGCTACTCAATGACAAAGGCTTGGGTTTAGTTGCCAATGGCTGGATTCATCGTCGTCAACCCTTTGCCATTTTGGCCATTCAGTCGGATGGCATCGCTTCGCTGGCCAACCTCGCTATGGATGAGCAAGCCAAGCAACTCACGCTTAACTTGGGAAAACAACTCTCCGAGGAATTAGCTCAACCGGTAACGCTTGCAAGATGGGATGAGCATACCTACTTACTATTATCGCACCTTGCCGATAACCGCAGCGTTGAGCGATACGCGCAACGAACGCGTCGCATGATTGCAGGTTTGTCAGGTGCTAATGTTGTCTCGCAAACGGTAAGTGTTGGGTTTTCAGTGTTGGCACGAGAGGAGGTGTTTGAGGTCGGCGTCAGTCGAGCGATCCGTGCACTCGAGGAGGCCTCTGGTGTGGGCAATTGTGTGCGCTCCTGTCCGGCTTAAGCGAGTTATCCGCCTCAGTGTTTACGCCCGATAATGTTGTTGCTATCACTCGATCATGGCTAACTTCTGTTGTTATCGAGCTCAATTTGTGCCCGTTTGCCAAGGCGACGGTGGACCAAGCGTCGGTTCATTATGCAGTAGATCAAAACGTTGAGCCGACCCAACTGCTTTACACTTAATAACGAATTGTTGCGCTTGCGGGCCTCACCCGATATTGAAACCACCCTGGTCATTCATCCCAATGCGCTCGTAGATTTCTTGGACTACAACGCGTTTCTGGCCACCGTTGATGATTGGCTCTCATCCGAAGGGTTTGAGGGCGAGTTTCAGGTGGCGAGTTTTCACCCCGATTATCAATTTGCGGGAACGGCCGCTACCGACGCCGAAAATTTCACCAATCGCTCGCCATTCCCTATGCTGCACCTACTGCGGGAATCCAGCGTCGAGTGGGCCATTGCCTCTCACCCCAATGTTCATGGCATACCCGATGCGAACATTGAAACCATGAGACGGCTGGGTTCAAAACAGTTGCTACAGCGGTTGGCGCAGTGCGTCCATAAGATCCCTCAGGGATGATGGCGGCCGCGTATTAGTGGCTTCTCACAGCAGACACTCAGTAGCCTTTGTGCTGACACACACGGTGGCGAAGGGGCTCGCTGTGCAGAAACCGGTTCAGGTTCTCGGTAAAAATACTCAGGATGGCATCGGTGGGCGTGGGCGCAGCTGTATGCGCCGTAATGTACAGGTTGTCGGTGTGCCAAAAATCATGATCGCCGGGTAGTGGCTCAGTGTTAAACACGTCGAGCACCGCGCTGCGCAGTTGCCTAGAGTCCAAGGCAACGAGCAACGCGCTTTCATCCACCACATTTCCGCGCCCCACGTTTATAAAAATGGCGCCCGGGGTAAGCTGGTTCAGTAAGTCCTGATCAACCAGTTGGTGAGTGGCCGATGTGTTGGGTAACACACTGACCAGGTAATCAAGACCGCGTGCAAAGGCAAGCCGATCGGCGGTGGCAAAGCATGCCTCAAAACCCGGTTGCAAACGACCATCTGAGTTGAGCCCTTTGCAGCGCATATTCATGGCGTTACAGGTGTTCGCAATAGCGGATCCAATAGATCCCGTACCCATAATGCCCACGGTTTTACCCGCGACGCTACCGTCTGGGGTGTCCAGCCAATAAGAAGCGCTCGCGCGAGAAATAATTTGTCGTTCGATTGCCAGAAACCAACCCACAACGAACTCACTCATGGCTTGGCCAAACACGCCCTTCAGGGTGGTAATGGCGAGGTGCTCGGTAGCGAAATGGGCAATGGTGTCTATGCCCGCCCAGGTACTTTGTACCCACTGGAGTTTGGGGCAGAGGGGGATGAAATTGATGAGCTCGGCAGGCGCGCCCAATAGAATCTTGACGGCCGACAGATCAACATCCCCAGGTGATGTGGTGACGGCAGGGAGTAATTCGGCTGGGCACGCGGCGAGGGCCGCCTGGGTCCACTCGCCGCGGCCCACGATGAGCAATTGTGCTGCTGCGTTTTGGGTTGTGTGATTTATCGCATCGGTCATGGTTGGTAGCACACTAGCTGGATTCTTGGTTGGTAGAGGGAGGTAAGTTACTCGACGCATTGGGCAGCGGGTAGTTGACTAAAAAAACCACCAATGCACCCAGTAAAAGCACGGGAAACAATGTGCTCCATAACACAGCTTGCCAACCAATTTGGCTGAGTACGGCCCCTGCCATGAGACTTGCCATGGCTGAGGTGCCAAACACGGCTGCATCATTGAGCCCCTGAGCACGAAAACGTTCCGACGGATGGTAGGTTTTCACCAATAGGGTGGTTCCGCCGACAAATAAAAAATTCCAACCAATCCCCAGTAGTATCAACGCCCCTGTGTAATGCATGAGCTCGTGCCCTAAAAGACCAACACTCAGGGTGATTAGGTAGATAGCAACGCCGGCCAGCATGAGCCGGCGCTCTCCCAAGCGACTAATTAATACCCCCGACACCAACGACGGTAGATACATGGCTAACACATGGGCACGTATCACCCCGGCCGTATCGGGCATGCTATGCCCATCCATAATGTGCATAGAAACCGGGGTCGCGGTCATGACAAAGGTCATGACACCTTGACCCACCACGCCCGCGCAAATGGCCAGCAAGAAAAGCGGCTGGGCGGCCAGTTCGCGAGCAGAACGAGCCTCGCGCTGATTAAGATTGTCGCCGGCCGCGGGTTTGCCAAGTCCCAAGCCGCGAAGCAGCAGTGCGGCAACCACAAAGAGGCACGCAGAGCTTGCCAAGGCACCTGCAAAACGTGTTTGCGGCCACAGCCAGCTACTCCTAGCTACCAGCTCTGGGCCGATTAGGGCGCCACCTACGCTGCCCAGCAGAATAATCGAAATAGCGGTTCCCGCACGCGACAGGTCAACGGTCTCGGTAGCGGCAAAACGAAATTGTTGGCTAAAGGCAAGTGTGCCGCCAATAAGTAGCGTGCTAATGCAATAGAGCCAAAATTGCTGGTACACCACGGCGGTGATACCCGTAACGCAGGCGATGGCAGCGCACAGAGCTGCGCCACTAAAGCCATCGCGCCGCCCAAAACGCTGCATGAAGCGGGTTGCGGGCAGACTGCCCAGCGCTGTGCCCACCACGGTCAGTGACACCGGCAGCGTTGACAGGGCGGCCGATGGCGCGAGTTGGGCGCCAATGATGCCGCCAAGTGTCACCGTCATGATCGAGCCAGAGACAAAGATGGTTTGGCAGACGAGTAAAAGTAGTAGATCCCGATTAAACAGTGAGGCGACTCCAGAGGCAAAGGTGGACTGGGTTGTGTGGGTTATTTTGGGATTTTTGTGGTGCGATGGGGGCGTCATCGGGGTCTCGGCACAGTTGCGAGGGGCAACTGTAGCGCGATTCATGCGGCTTTTCTGCTCCCGTCTCTGCTCCCGTCTGCTCCGAGTTTACGTGGGGCCTTCCGATCATCAATGCTGACTGAAAAGGAGGCAACCAGTGCCCAGAGGGGTCATTTTGCTCAAAAATGCGTGCTGTTGGAGTCCATCGGGCGGAAATCTGGCATTTTGCCATCCACGGGCCTTCAGCCCAGGCCGCGAATATGGTAGAAAGCGCGCACCAAATGGGAAGTGTGTTGTTGGGTTGTCGAATTAAGCCGCGTTGCACACTTTTTGGCGTCTTGGATGTCCCTAGTCTTCTGTGAGAGCAGTGAGCCCGCCAGAGCGTGAATACGCTCGTAATTCGAGGCTTTGTGCGCCTTTAGAAGCCGCCGGTCAAGACAAGCTAAATCAAAATTTCCAACGAAATGAGTTGAGCAATGTCAGATCTATCTCTTTACAGAAACATCGGTATCTTCGCCCACGTAGACGCCGGCAAAACCACGACGACCGAGCGCATCCTCAAGCTGACCGGTAAAATTCACAAGACCGGTGAGGTGCACGATGGTGCAGCAACCACCGACTTCATGGAGCAGGAGCAAGAGCGCGGCATTACGATTCAGTCCGCTGCGACCACCTGTTTCTGGAAGGATCACCGTCTCAATATTATTGATACCCCCGGGCACGTTGACTTTACCGTAGAGGTATACCGCTCGCTTAAAGTACTTGACGGCGGCATTGGCGTATTCTGTGGATCAGGTGGTGTTGAACCGCAGTCCGAGACCAACTGGCGTTATGCCAACGAGTCTGAGGTTGCGCGCCTTATTTTCGTGAACAAGCTTGACCGTGTTGGCGCCGACTTCTACCGCGTTGTGGACCAGGTACGTAACGTGCTGGCCGCTAACCCCTGATAATGACGCTGCCCATTGGTCGAGAAGACGAGTTCGTTGGTGTAGTCGACGTACTCACCAAGCAAGCCTACGTTTGGGATGATTCGGGTCTTCCCGAGAATTACGAGATAGTCGATGTTCCTGCCGATATGGGGGACGACCTTGACATGTATCACGAACAGCTTATTGAAGCCGCTGTAGAAATGGATGACGACCTAATGATGGCGTACATGGATGGTGAACAACCCGCCATCGACGACATCAAGCGCTGCATCCGCGAAGGCACGCGCACACTCAAGTTCTTCCCAACCTTCTGTGGTTCGGCGTTTAAGAACAAGGGTGTACAGCTGGTTCTTGATGCTGTTGTTGATTACCTGCCCAGCCCGACCGAAGTTGATCCACAGGATTTGACTGACGAAGAGGGGCAGCCCACTGGCGATAAGGCCATTGTTAGCGTTGAAGAGCCTCTGCGCGCGTTGGCGTTCAAGATTATGGATGACCGCTACGGTGCCTTGACCTTTATTCGTGTTTACTCGGGCAAGATGAAGAAGGGTGACACCATTCTTAACTCGGCAACGGGCAAAACCGAGCGCATTGGCCGCATGGTTGAGATGCACGCCAATGACCGCAACGAGATTGACTCGGTGCAGGCCGGTGACATCTTTGCCTGTGTGGGTATGAAAAACGTCCAGACCGGTCATACGCTCTGTTCGGTTGACCGCCCATGCACCCTCGAGGCCATGGTCTTCCCAGAGCCTGTTATCTCTATCGCGGTAGCGCCCAAGGATAAAGCGGGTACTGAAAAGATGGGTATTGCCATTGGTAAGATGATTGCCGAGGACCCATCCTTCCGCGTTGAGACCGACGAAGATTCAGGCGAAACCATTCTCAAAGGTATGGGCGAACTTCACCTCGACATTAAGATTGACATTCTACGTCGCACCTATGGCGTTGATCTTGAAGTGGGTCAGCCCCAGGTGGCCTACCGAGAAACCATTACCCAGCCTGTTGAAGATAGCTACACGCACAAGAAGCAGTCAGGTGGTTCGGGTCAGTTCGGTAAGATCGACTACCGCATCAAGCCCGGCGAGCCCAGCAGCGGCTTCCAGTTCACCTCTACCGTCGTGGGTGGTAACGTCCCCAAGGAATTCTTCCCTGCTATTGAGAAGGGCTTCTCGGTGATGATGGAGCAAGGTCCATTGGCCGGGTTCCCCGTCTTGGACGTATCTGTTGAGCTGTATGATGGCGGTTTCCACGCCGTTGACTCGTCGGCAATTGCCTTCGAATTGGCGGCCAAGGGTGCGTTCCGTCAGTCCATGCCCAAAGCCAGCCCACAGCTCATTGAGCCCATTATGAAGGTGGACGTATTTACGCCTGAAGATAATGTGGGCGACGTGATTGGTGATTTAAACCGTCGTCGTGGCATGATCAAAGATCAGGAGCCTGGTCCTACGGGTATTCGCATTAAAGCTGACGTGCCACTGGCTGAAATGTTTGGCTACATCGGACACCTGCGTACCATTACCTCAGGCCGTGGTCAGTTCTCTATGGAGTTCTCTCACTACCTGCCATGCCCAACCAATGTGGCAGCTGAGGTTATTGAGAAAGAAAAAGCACGCAAGGCCGAGAAGAAATAAGTCAGCGTGGCAAGAAAGCAGCCCAGAGGTGATATGCCTCTGGGCTTTTTTTGCCTAAAAGTTTGATTCTGAGATCGATGAGCAAATCGCGTATGCTGTCGGTTTTATGGTTGCGGGAGCGCGTGTGGCACGGTTTCGTTTTCGACTCACCCAAGGCGCTATTAACAAAAGCCTAGACTGCTTGGCCCAGCGCGATATGCGCATAGCGCAGTCGCTCATGCTAGTGGGTTACCCCGAGACACGCCGTCGTGATCAGGGTTTTGCAGCATTGGCACAAATTATCGTCGGCCAGCAGGTGTCTACCCATGCGGCACGTGCCATCACGGCGCGTCTTGTCGCCGAGTTAGGGGGTGAGGTCACCCCGCTAGCTGTGCAAAAGAAAGACGATGACATACTAAGAAGTGTGGGTTTGTCGCGCCAAAAAGTAACTTACCTCCGCTCTCTGACAGCGGCAGTATTGTCGGGGGCGTTGCCGGTGGACAAGCTGCACATGCTCACCGATAGCGAGGCCATCAATCGAATAACCGCGATCAAAGGTTTTGGTGAATGGTCGGCCCATATGTATTTGATGTTTGCCCTGGGTCGGCCCGATGTATGGCCGGTTGGCGATCTGGCAGTGCGTGCGGGCTTTGGTCAAATCATGGGCTTAGATGAGCGACCAACCCCGCGCAGACCTCGGCACTAGCCAGCCCATTTGCGCCACATCGCAGTGCGCTGGCATTACTATGCTGGAAGGTATACAGCGAGGCCCCTTTAACATGAGTGGTCAAACCGAGTCATTGCCTGCCGACGAATACTTTATGGAGCAAGCGCTAGAGTGCGCCAAACAGGCTGCTGAGCGCGGCGAGGTGCCGGTTGGTGCGGTATTGGTTAACGCTGACGGTGACATTCTCGCCCAAGCCGGTAACGCACAAATTACCCACGCCGACCCTACTGCTCATGCCGAAGTGTTAGCGCTTAGGATGGCGGCAGCGGTGCGACAAAACTATCGTTTGCCCGGCACCACGATGTACGTCACCTTAGAACCCTGCACCATGTGTTGCGGAGCACTTGTTCACGCCCGTATCGATCGTTTGGTTTTTGCCACACGAGAGCCAAAGGCGGGGGCTGTGGTGAGTACCGCAGCCGTCTTAAATAGTACTTCGCTCAATCACGCGGTTAGCTGGAGCGAGGGCGTCATGGCCGAAGAGAGCGCCGCGTTGTTAACGGGGTTTTTCAAGGCGCGGCGGGGACGTTAGATGACCGGCATGAGCCGAGGACCGCATAAATATAGGCTTGATCGCTACCCCAAACTCAGTGTTGGTCGAGCTGTAATTTACTCACCGTCGCGCTGATCGCTTTAGCTTGTGATGGTGTGAGGTCGATAAACCGGAAACGGGTGTAAAACCGCGCCGCTTCTATTTGAGTACAACTAACGACCTCGGCTCTCACGATAAGGAGTTCTGCTGTCAAAGGGTCGTGCCAAGAAATTTCTGCCGCAGCCCCCGGGCCCGCGGGTATGACGGTGTTAAAGGCAATGCCCCCGTCGCCAAGGTTCACATTGGTGAGCGAGCGCTGAACGCTGGGGTGGCTCATGCTAGAGACAATATCGAGTTTCTCACTCACGATGGAGAGAATGTTAGCCAGATCGCTGTCGCGCTTGGCTACCTCGGTTAACAGTCCGTCAAGTTGTGTGTTCAGCTCACTCAAGCGCATTTCCATGCCTGTGGGTTCGCTGTTTAACAAGCGCCATGCCAGGTCGAGCGTTGCGCCTCCTCGTCTGTGGGTCCGTTGGTTTCTCATCGTCGCGTCTCCGCCGGTGACTTAACCTTGTCATGCATTCGGGGTGAATGCGTTTATTTGTGAATGCATCTATTTCAGTGGCACAAAGCATTAGCACTACTTATGGGCACTATTTATTAGCACTATTCACTAGCACAAATGCTTCATAAATATAGCTATTCACCAACGTGCCTATTCCTTTATCTCATTAGGCTAAATCGGTGTTGATGGTCTGCGCAACCCGAATCGCCTTGGCCACCGCCTCGTCAACCGTTTCCGCGCATGCCAGTGCCACACCCATGCGCCGCTTACCCTTGACCTCGGGCTTACCAAATAGCCGTAAATCGGTGTCGGGTTCAGCCAAGGCGGCATCGAGATTGCTAAAACGCAGGGTATTACTGTCTCCCTCAACCAGTAACACCGCTGATGCGGCGGCCCGCGCTGGCGGATGGCGGGGATGGGCAGGCCGAGGAATGCGCGTACGTGTAAATCAAACTCGGATAGATCCTGCGACACCAGGGTAACCATGCCCGTATCGTGCGGTCGCGGTGATACCTCGCTAAACCACACGTCATCGCCTTTGATGAATAGCTCTACGCCAAAAAGGCCCCAGCCGCCAAGGGCATGGGTGACTTTGGCGGCAATCTGTTGGGCTTTATCTCGAGCTGTGGCGCTCATGGGCTGCGGTTGCCATGACTCGCGGTAGTCGCCGTCTTCTTGCCTGTGCCCAATAGGCTCACAGAAGTCAGTGCCGTGCTTGTGTTGCACCGTGAGTAAGGTAATTTCGTAGTCAAAATCGATAAAACCCTCAATAATCACTCGACCGGCGCCGGCTCGGCCGCCCGACTGGGCGTAGTCCCAGGCCGCTTGAATATCGTCAGGGGTCTTTATGGTGCTCTGGCCTTTCCCAGACGAGCTCATCACCGGTTTAACCACGCAGGGAATACCCACCTTCTCAATGCCTAGACAAAAATCTTCATAGTCATCGGCAAAGTAGTAGGGCGAGGTGGCGAGTCCCATTCCTCAGCCGCCAGCCGGCGGATGCCCTCGCGATTCATGGTAAGACGCGCTGCTGTGGCCTTGGGTACCACCGTAAATCCTTCATCCTCCAGCTCTACGAGCGCTTCTGTCGCGATGGCCTCAATTTCGGGCACGACAAAATCTGGCTGCTCTGCACGAATTACATTACGTAGTTGCTCGGCATCGAGCATGGGAAAAGCGTAACTGCGATCGGCCACCTGCATGGCGGGGGCGTGATCATAGCGATCACAGGCAATTACCTCGCAACCAAGGCGCTTGAGTGCTATGACCACTTCTTTGCCTAGCTCGCCAGAACCACACAGTAAAACTTTGGTCGCCGAAGATGAAAATGGTGTTCCGATAGCTGTCATAACATACTCAGAGTGCAATGGGTAAGTGGGGTAATGCGCCGTCAGCAATGAGCTTGCGCATGTCTAGCGGTGGTTGGATTCGATTATTGGGCATGGCCTTCAATTGTAGCGCACTGAAGTAATGGCGAATGTTGTCCACATAGGTCACCGCCTCTTTACCCCGCGCAAAACCGTAGCGTGTGGTGGGGTAGATGTCGGGGTTTTGGAGATCAGGCAAATGCTGTCGTACATCTTGCCAACGGTGTGGGTCCAACCCCGAGCGCTCGGTTAGCACTCGGGCATCCTCCAAATGCCCCATACCTATGTTGTAGGCGGCCAGCGCCATCCAGGTACGATCGGGCTCTTCAATGTCGATGGGTAGTCGCCGGCTCAGATTTTTTAAAAACCGGGCACCACCGCGCAGACTCTCTTTGGGATCAAGACGATTTTTGACGCCTAACTCCCTGGCTGTTGACCGGGTGATCATCATCATGCCGCGCACGCCCGTGGGCGATTTGGCACGTGGGTTCCAATGGGATTCCTGGTAGGAAACCGCGGCTAATAAACGCCAGTCCATTTGGTATTCATGTGCCACTGCCTCTATCAGCGGGCGCCACTCTGGCAGATCCTCGCGCACTTTGCGTTGAAAGGTAAAAGAGCCAATGCGCGAGGCAAATTCGACACTGCCAAAATGCTTGTCTTTCAAGGTTTGCAATGTGCCGTCTTGCTCACTGTCGCTCAGAAAGGCATTGAGATCGGCTTGCAACTCGATAGCGCCGGGTAGGTTGGGTACATACCAAGCAATGCCCGATTGAGCGTCGAGTTCCAGCGCAGCAACAAGGCGAGGGAATAGCCGTTGCTGCACCTGAAATTCAACCGAGTCGATAATGGCGAGTTCGGCTTTTTCCTCGGTCACCAATTTCATGAGTTCTAGGGTGTCGGCGGCGCGGATTTCTCGCCATGTTAAGTCGGGGTAGTCTGCTTGCATGGCTGCAAGGCGCTCTACATGGCTACTACCGGCGAGCGCCACAATGTCTCGGCCGACGAGTTCGGCGAAGTCTCGGGGTCGACGAGAGCCGCTTTTGTAAATGATGAGCGGCTGCTGACTAAGGTAGGTCTGCGTCGCAATAAACTTGGTCGCCCGTTCGGGCGTGAGCGTGAGTCCGGCCGCGGCTACATGAGTCTCGCCGGTGTTCAGCATGGCAATGAGCTCTTCAAGTGTAAAAGCCACTTTTATGCGCAGTGTTAAACCTCGCGATTCGGCGTAGGCAGCCGCCAATTCGTACTCAAAACCGGTGGGCTCATCACCATCATAATAGTAGGTAGTGGGGCTGTTACGCGTTAGTACCACGAGCTCATCGCCGGGCTCAAGTTGGTTGAGTGGACGTTGCTCACCACAGCTAATTAGCAGCAGTCCTACAACAATCCAGCCAAGCTGAGCAGCACGATAGTGACGAATCATGGGCGAACTACCCAGATTTCACGTTTAATCACCCTGTAGCCCGCGGTCTGGGATAGGTATACTGCGCTCTCAATTTTTGGGACCCTTGCCATGCTCGTTCTTCCTGGTCACGCCGCCCTTAGTCTACCTCGTTTTACGGCTCTGCAAGACCGTCTAGCGTCTATTCACCCCGGCATTGTTTTGCGCCAAGCGGTGTATTTTTATGCGATCGATGCCAGTCCCGTGACCGACGTTGAGCGGTTGACTCGCCTTTTGACGCCGGGTACGGCTGCTATCGAGCCTGACGCGATGGTAGCAATGCCTGCCTGTTTTGTGGTGCCCAGGTTGGGAACCATTTCTCCCTGGTCCTCAAAGGCAACCGACATTGCCCACAATTGCGGCTTTGCGGGAATCAACCGCCTGGAGCGAGGCGTGCGCTATGTGATTGACGGTATTGATGCCGTCGATGCGACGATACGGCAGCCTATCTATGCCTGTTTACATGATCGTATGGTGGAGTCGGTTCTTGAACACGAAGATCAAATTAGCGCCTTGTTTGAGCAAGCACAGGCCGAGAGCTTCACTACGGTCCCCGTGCTCACAGGTGGCAAGCAGGCGCTAGAGGAGGCCAATATAAGCTTGGGTTTGGCCCTTGCCGACGATGAGATTGATTACCTGACCCAGTCATTTAGCGACCTTGGACGCGATCCATCCGACGTTGAACTGATGATGTTTGCGCAGGCCAACTCCGAGCATTGTAGACACAAAATCTTTAACGCCAGCTGGACCATTGACGGTGATGACTGTGAACACTCACTGTTTGCCATGATCCGCAATACTTATCAGCAAGGTGGCGAAAACGTATTGTCTGCCTACTCTGATAATGCCGCTGTTGTGGCGGGACACGAGGCCGGGAGTTTCTACCCAGAGCCTGTAAGCGCCGAGTACAGCTACCACCACGAGCCCATTCATTTACTCATGAAAGTTGAGACTCCCAACCACCCAACGGCCATCGCGCCCTTTGCCGGCGCGGGTACCGGGTCTGGCGGTGAAATTCGCGATGAGGGTGCCGTGGGTCGTGGCTCTCGGCCAAAAGCCGGTCTGGTGGGTTTTTCGGTTTCTCACCTGTCCATTCCGGGTGTCGAGCAGCCCTGGCTCACCAATTACGGCAAGCCCGAGCGCATTGTGACGCCTTTGCAGATTATGTTGGACGGCCCCATTGGCGCCGCCGCATTCAACAATGAATTTGGACGCCCCAACTTGGCGGGGTACTTCAGAAGCTTTGAGCAACACACGGCAGACGGCGTCAGGGGTTACCACAAACCCATCATGATCGCTGGCGGCTACGGCAATATCCGGGCTGAGCACGTGGACAAAGGAGATTTCAAGGCGGGTGCCAAACTCATCGTCTTGGGTGGCCCGGCCATGTTAATAGGTCTAGGCGGTGGGGCTGCTTCATCCATGGCCAGTGGTGATAGTGCCGAGGACTTGGATTTTGCCTCGGTGCAGCGTCAGAATCCGGAAATTGAGCGCCGTTGTCAGGAAGTCATCGATCGCTGCTGGGCGCTAGGTGATGACTAATCCCTATCGCATTTATTCATGATGTGGGAGCAGGGGGCCTCAGTAATGCGTTGCCCGAGCTCGCCAAAGACGGCGGCCGTGGTGGTGTCTTTGCGCTACGTAGCATCCCCAATGATGAACCGGGGATGAGCCCGCTGGAAATTTGGTGTAACGAAGCGCAAGAGCGCTACGTGCTTGCCGTTGAGCCCGAGCACCTCGATACCTTTTCTGCTATCTGCCGTCGCGAGCGCTGCCCTTTTGCTGTGGTGGGTGAGGCTACCGATGAGCAACACCTGCGCTTAGGCGATAGCCAGTTTGACAACAACCCCGTCGATTTACCCATGTCGCTACTGTTTGGGAAACCCCCAAAAATGCATCGTCACGCCAAGCGCGGCTTACCACCGGCTGATGATTTTAGCGCCGATTTACCGGTCGCTGAGTGTCTCGAGCGGGTGCTTACCTTTCCAGCGGTAGGCAGCAAGAGCTTCCTCATCACCATTGGTGATCGCTCGGTAACGGGTATGGTCGCGCGCGATCAAATGGTGGGCCCTGGCAGGTACCCGTGGCCGACTGCGCGGTAACCACCGTATCCTTGACTCACATTTGGGTGAGGCCATGAGCATGGGTGAGCGCACACCTTTGGCCGTGCTTGATGGACCCGCTTCGGCGCGTATTGCCATTGCCGAGGCTATTACCAACCTGCTGGCTGCACCGGTTGCAAAACTTGCCGATATTCGTCTGTCTGCTAACTGGATGTGTGCGGCGGGGCATGGTGACAATGATGCGGTGCTGTACGACACCGTCAAAACGGTGGGTATGGAGTTTTGCCCAGCCTTGGGGATTACCGTACCTGTGGGCAAAGACTCCATGTCAATGCGGACTGCTTGGGAGCAAGACGGTGAGCAAAAGTCGGTTACCGCACCGGTATCACTCGTGGTCTCAGCTTTTGCTCCTGTGGGTGACGTGCGCGATACCCTGACGCCCGCGTTGCAAACCGATGCGGCGTCAAAATTGGTGCTCATCGATCTGGGCCATGGAGCTAATCGACTGGGTGGTTCGGTGCTGGCCCAATGTTGGGGTAAGTTGGGCGCCGAGGTGCCCGATGTCAGCGCCGATGATATTCATGCGCTATTTGGGCTGTTGTCTGCGGCTCGCTCGCGCGACTTGATCAAGGCGTACCACGATCGCTCCGACGGTGGCTTACTGGTAACGCTACTGGAAATGGCCTTTGCCGCCCGCTGTGGCCTGAATATTGATATTAGCACCGATGGGGCCGACGCCGTTGCCGAACTCTTTGCCGAAGAAATTGGTGTAGTAGTGCAGGTGGCCGACAGTGACTTACACGAGTTCGAAGCGCTGGCAAGTGAGCACGGCTTGCGTGAGTGTGTACGCGTGGTTGCCACCCCACGGCTCGACGAACGCATTGTTGTAAATACCCCAAAATTTGAGCTTATCGATAGTCGTCGTGGCGCGCTGCAGCAAATGTGGTCGCGGGTGAGTCACGGTATAGCGCGGCTTCGGGATAATAGCGTCTGTGCCGACGAAGAATTTGCCGCCATAGTCGCCGACGACCCGGGACTTTCTGCCAAGCTCACCTTCGCATGCAACGACGATATCGCGGCGCCCATGATAGCCACCGGAGTGCAACCACGGGTGGCCATATTGCGCGAACAAGGCGTTAATGGGCAGCTCGAGATGGCGGCGGCTTTTGATCGCGCTGGCTTTACCGCGCTGGATGTGCACATGAGCGACCTACTGGCGGGGGAAGCGAGTTTAAGCGGTTTCCATGGTCTGGCGGCTTGCGGGGGCTTCTCTTACGGCGATGTCTTGGGAGCCGGCGAAGGCTGGGCCAAGAGCATTTTGTTCCACGACGAGGTCCGTGCCCAATTTGCGGCCTATTTCAATCGTGCCGACACCTTTGCGTTGGGCGTGTGTAATGGTTGTCAAATGCTCTCTGCGCTGCAGGAACTCATTCCCGGCGCCGATCACTGGCCACGTTTTGCCAGAAATACCTCTGAGCAATATGAAGCTCGCCTTGCCTTGGTTCGCATTGAACCAAGCCCCTCAATTTTGATGAACGGTATGGCCGGGTCTCATTTGCCCATTGTGGTTGCCCACGGGGAAGGACGAGCGCAGTTTGGCTCCGATACCGCAATGGCAGCAGCCAACCAATCGGGCACGGTGGCCATGCGTTATCTTGCCAATGATCTGACAGTGGCTCAGAAGTATCCTGCCAACCCCAATGGTTCGCCCGAGGGTATGGCCGGTCTTTGCAGTAATGACGGTCGCGTCACCATTATGATGCCGCATCCCGAGCGGGTATATCGCGCCTCGCAATTGTCCTGGGCGCCGGCAGACTGGCAAGAGGATTCGGGTTGGATGCGGCTGTTTAGAAACGCGCGGGTTTGGTTGGGGTGACAGTGATGCCCCAGTACGTATGGGGCTGTAAATAGCGCGCATCAGCCGCTACACTCCGCGCCTGCTTATTTTTATTTGCTCTGCACCTTGGTTGCCGGGCCTCAACGCACAGAGTCTCGAATGCTCAATCGCTACCCAGCTTGGAAAAATTTACTGATTATTGCAGTGATGGTGTTTGGCTTTTACTACGCCATGCCCAATCTCTACGCCCCAGACCCGGCCTTGCAAATTGGCGGTGCCTCTGGATCTCAGGCTATTACTCAGGAAGTTCTTGAGCGTGCCGAGCGCGCGTTAGAGCGCGAGAGCATCGGATTCTTTGGTGAAGAGCTCCAAGAGGGTGGGAAAACTGCGCTCTTACGGCTCCGTGATCGAGAGGCTCAACTGCGAGCGCAGGCCCTCGTTGCCAGGGAGCTGGGCGACGATTTTATTGTCGCGCTGAATTTGGCGCCAACCACGCCGGATTGGCTTGCTGATGGCGGCGCACAACCCATGAAATTGGGTCTAGATTTGTCGGGTGGTGTTCACTTTAAGCTAGAGGTAGATGTAGAAGCTGCAACTCAGCGACGCATTGAAATGGTCGAGTCGGGTATTAAGCGTGGGCTCAGAGACGAGCGAATTCGTGGGATGGTCGCTCTTGATGGCACACAAGTGGTGTTGCGCTTTCGAGACGAAGCCTCACGCGAGGCTGCCCGTCGTGTGGTTTATGAACTGTATCCTGAGTTGTTCCTTGATCGGGTCGACGAGGAAAGCAGTTGGCTTTTATATGCAAAGCTTACGGAGCAAACCATTGCCGAGGTAGTCGACTACGCGGTGTCACAAAACCTCCCAACCATCCGCAACCGTGTCAATGAACTCGGGGTATCCGAGCCGCTGGTTCAGCGTCAGGGGTCTAACCGCATTGTTGTTGAGTTGCCGGGTATCCAAGATACCGCCGAGGCTAAGCGTATATTGGGCAAGGTGGCTAATCTCGAATTTCGCTTAGTCGCCGAGACCAATGCACCGGTTACTGACAAGCAAAAATTCGAGTATCGTGGTGAGGGGCGTGCCGGGCTTACCGAGTGGCTTGAACGTGACGTTATTATTAGCGGCGAGCGTGTCTCGGGAGCCAATGCGAGCTTTGATCAAAACGGCCAACCTAACGTGTTGATTAGCCTCGACAGTGAAGGTGGCATGCTCATGTCGCGGGCGACGCGTAACAATATCAAGCGCCGCATGGGGGTGCTCTTTATTGAACGCAAGTATCGAACACGCTACCAGCTCAATGACGACGGTGTTGAAGTAGCTACCCGCATTCCCTATGACGAAAAGAAACTGCTGACCGCTCCGGTGATTCAGTCAGCACTGGGCGCTCAGTTTCAGATAACCGGTCTCGACAGCCCGGGTGAAGCCTCCGAGTTGGCGCTGATGCTGCGAGCAGGCGCTCTGGCGGCACCGATTAATTTTGTTGAAGAGCGCACGGTTGGCCCCTCGATGGGTGCGGAAAATATCGCTCTGGGCGTGAAGTCAGTGCAAATAGGCCTAGGACTTGTGGTGCTCTTTATGGTGCTCTACTACCGCGTCTTTGGTGTGGCGGCAGTTGTTGCCTTGTCGGTTAACTTGGTTTTGTTAGTAGCGCTGATGTCACTGCTTGGTGCGACACTCACGCTTCCGGGTATCGCGGGCATTGTTCTCACCGTTGGTATGGCTGTCGATGCTAACGTGCTGATATTTGCGCGCATTCGCGAAGAATTGGCGAACCGAATGTCACCGCAAATGGCGATTCACTCGGGCTTCGAGCGTGCCGTGGCAACGATTTTAGATGCCAACATCACAACGCTTATTGTCGCGGTTATTTTGTATGCCGTGGGCACTGGCCCCATTAAAGGGTTTGCAGTAACCCTTTCCCTGGGCATTTTAACGTCTATGTTCACCGCTATTTTAGGGACCCGTGCATTGATTAATGTTATCCACGGTGGTCGCCGCGTTGATCGTTTGTCGATTGGTCGCCTGCCCAAGCCAGTCGATGGTTTGGTGGTTGATCGTCAGGCAACCGGGGAGAGTCCGCATGAATGTTCTACCGTTTATGAAATGGCGCACGTTTGCGGCGCTGTTCTCAGCATTGGCTATGGTCGTAGCATTGGGAAGCCTGTTCACTCAGCAGCTTAATTGGGGGCTAGATTTTACGGGCGGCACCTTGGTGGAGGTGGCTTATGCCGATACCGCCGACCTTAATGCTATTCGCTCAACCTTAAACGAAAAGGGTTATGCGGGTGCGGTTGTGGTGAGTTTTGGTACCGATCGCGATGTGTTGGTTCGCTTGCCCCAGGGGTTCTCCGACGAGGAGGGCGTGGCCATGGTCGAGGTGCTTCGCGACGCGTCTCCACCGAAATTGAACTGCGCCGGATCGAATTTGTTGGTCCTCAAGTGGGCGATGAACTGCGTGAGCAGGGCGGCTTGGCGATGTTGCTGGCGTTGGGCTTGGTTATGCTTTACGTGGGTTTTCGCTTCCAGTTTAAGTTTGCGCTGGGCGCTGTTGTGGCCTTGGCACACGATGTGCTGTTTGTACTGGGTTTCTTTTCCCTCACCGGTATCGAATTTGATTTAACGGTCTTGGCGGCACTGTTGGCGGTAATTGGTTATTCGCTGAATGACACGATTGTTGTGGCAGACCGGATTCGAGAGAACTTTCGTAAGCTGCGCCGGATCACGCCAAAAGATGTTATCAATGTGTCACTCACCGAGACTCTTGGCCGAACCCTGGTCACGTCGTTAACCACGTTGCTGGTGCTATTGGCCCTGGCACTCTTTGGTGGAGAGATGATTCACGGTTTCGCATTGGCATTGCTCGTTGGTGTTGCCGTTGGAACCTATTCATCCATCTACGTCTCGGCCACTACCCTGTTGGCCATGGGTGTTTCCAAAGAGGATGTAGCAATACCCATTAAAGAAGGAGCCGAGAGCGACGAGCTAATGCCCTGACGCTCCAAGTGTCAGCGTCAGGCTTAAGTTTGGTTTACGAGGCTAGCTTGGCCCCTGCAGTTTGCAAAACATGTTTGAAAATTTTGGGCGTTCCGCACACCACATTGCCCGAGTTCATGTAGTTTTCCGCGCCATTGAAGTCGGCAACTAGCCCGCCCGCCTCTTTGATCAGCAATACACCAGCGGCCAAATCCCAGGGCTTTAGCCCGATCTCCCAAAAGCCATCCAGACGACCCGCTGCAACATAAGCCAGATCCAGTGCCGCCGCGCCCGCTCGGCGGATGCCCATGCACTGGCCGGCTAGTGTGGCTAAGGTCTCTGCGTAGGTGGGCAGCTTGTCTTGGTAGTGGCCCAAAAAGGGTGTCCCCGTACCCAGCAGCGCAGAGCGCATCTCAGTGACTGGGCTCACGCGAATACGATGGCCATTGAGCTGTGCGCCCCTGCCTTTAGAGGCGACAAACTCCTCGCGTCGAACCGGGTCTACAATCACCGCATGCTCGAGTTTTCCACCCTTCATACAGGCAATGGACACCGCGTAGTGGGGAATGCCGCGCATAAAGTTACTGGTGCCATCGAGCGGGTCGATGTACCAGGTGTATTCAGCTGTGTCTGGGCCGGTTTGACCGCTCTCTTCGCACACAAAGGCATGATCGGGGTAGGCTTTCTGCAAGTGGTAGAGAATTTCTTTTTCGGCCGCTATGTCGACCTCGGTGACAAAGTCTGCGGCACCTTTGGCGCGATGCCCCACGCGGTCGAGTTCATCGGAAGCGCGCACAATTAGATCGCCAGCCTTGCGCGCGGCACGTAGGGCGATGGTCGTCATTGGCTCCATGAAGGTCTCCTAAGATGGACAGCGGGGTACTAGCCGATGAGGCCTATACAGATGGCATGCCTCGTTGCGGGCGCGCATCATAACAGGCTAACGCCCAAGACATAACGGGCTTTTGTTACACTTCGCGGCCATTTTGCGGAATTTAATCATGGACTCAGCTGCCATCAGTATTGTTTTAGTGCACACCACCCATGCGGGCAATATTGGCGGGGTGGCACGAGCGATGAAGAACATGGGTTTAAATAGCTTGACGTTGGTTAAGCCCAAGGATTATCCATCGCCAGAAGCCGAATGGCGAGCAGCATCGGCACTGGATGTTCTTCAAAGTGCACGGGTAGTAGACACAGTGGAGGAAGCGGTTGCTGATTGCCAGTTTATTGTGGGAACCAGTGCCAGGGAGCGACGCATTCCATGGCCCATACAAGACGCCCGCCACTGTGGAGAGCGCGTTGTAGAACATGCGCGCCACGGCGAGCGCGTCGCGATTTTGTTTGGCCGTGAAGACCGCGGCTTGCTCAATGAAGAACTGCAACTTTGCAACTTGCATTGTCATATACCCACCCACGAGTCCTACCCGTCACTCAATTTGGCGATGGCGGTACAGATAGTCAGTTACGAGGTACGTATGGCCCAGTTAGGGGACAGCCTGCCAAGCCACCCCGATGAGCAATGGGATACGCCGTTTGCGAGTGCAGACGATATGGCAAGATTTTATGAACACTTGGAGCAGACCTTAATCGATATTCAGTTTTTAGACCCAAAAGCGCCCAAGCAATTGATGCGCCGGCTGCGTCGTTTGTATAACCGTGTGCGACTTGATGAGATGGAATTGAATATTTTGCGGGGCATGCTAATGGAAACGCAAAAGCGGCTATGGGAGCGACAGTAGTTGGCTCTTTAGTCGTAGTACAAAGCTCACGAGCTGGGGGTGGTTGAGTGTGGGTAATGCCTTTTGCCATACTTTACCCCTGTGGACTTTGCCCGCATGGACTTTGCCTGCATGGACTTTGCCTGCATAGTCGCTCTAGTCAGCGGGTGTGCTGATACATGCAACTTCTGACGCCCTGGACTACTATCTCGCGATGCTTACTGAGACCGTGTTAAATCATGCCCATCTATCTTGATTATCTGTCGACTACCCCTTGTGATCCCAGTGTCGTCGAGGCAATGACCAGCTGTCTGTTGCCTGAGGGTAATTTTGGTAATCCAGCGTCGCGTTCGCATATCTACGGCTGGCGCGCTGAAGAAGCGGTGGGGCACGCCCGGGGGCTGGTAGCCGATTTAATTGGCGCCGAGTCGAGAGAGATCATTTGGACGTCGGGCGCAACCGAATCGGATAACCTCGCAATCAAAGGTGCCGCCCGCCGCTATGCCGACAATGGTCGTCACATTGTTACCTCGGCCATTGAGCATAAGGCCGTGCTAGATAGCTGCGCCCAGCTAGAGAGCGAGGGCTTTGAGGTTACCTATGTGTCACCCACCGAGACGGGGATTATTACCCCCGATGCCGTTGCTGGGGCGATTCGCGAGGACACCGTGCTGGTGAGCGTCATGCACGTCAATAATGAGTTGGGCGTTATCAACGATATTGGGGCAATTGGCGCGCTGTGTCGTGCCCGAGAGGTTTTATTCCACGTTGACGCCGCTCAAAGTGCCGGCAAGATTCCCATTGATGTGAACGCTATGCATATCGATTTGCTATCGATTTCGGCTCACAAGCTCTATGGGCCAAAGGGTGCGGGTGCGCTTTACGTGCGTCGCAAGCCGCGCATCCATTTGCAAGCACAGATTCATGGGGGCGGTCACGAGCAGGGCCTTCGCTCGGGTACCTTGGCCACACATCAACTGGTGGGTTTGGGTTGTGCCGCTGAATTGGCGGACACCACCATGAAGACAGAAGCTGTTCGTATTGCCGGGCTACGCAATCGACTTTGGGCAGGCCTGAAAACGCTACCCGCTGTGGCAGTTAACGGTGATTTAAGCCAACAAATCCCTGGCGCGCTCAATGTGCGCTTTGGTTACGTCGACGGCGAGGCGCTGCTGATGTCGCTCTCTAATCTTGCGATATCAACGGGTTCAGCATGCACGTCGGCAAGTATCGAGCCTTCCTACGTGCTAAAGGCCATTGGTTTGAGTGATGAACTGGCACACAGCTCGCTGCGCCTCAGTGTTGGGCGTTTTACTACCGAGGTCGACATTGATGGGGCGATTGCAGATATCCGCCAGGCGCTAGATCGTTTGCGTCCGCTGTCGCCACAATGGCAAGCTGACTTCCCGCAGCACGCTGGATAAACCTTGGCTCGTACTTGCTAGCCATGACGGGCGGCTTGTGACCTATTACCTACTCGCGTTGTAACTGTTATCAGTGGCCCTAAAAGGCCGTATACTGCGCGCCCCTGAAGCTGCGGTAACTGCCGCATTACTCTAACTTTTTAAAACCTGGAGATTTCCATGGCTGTTGAGCGCACTCTTTCTATTGTCAAGCCAGATGCCGTCGGCAAAAACGTCATTGGCGAGATTTACTCACGCTTCGAAAAAGCGGGTCTGCGTGTTGTCGCCGCCAAAATGTTGCACCTGTCTGATCAGGTTGCCGGTGGTTTCTACGCCGAGCACAAAGAGCGGCCGTTCTTTGCCGACTTGGTTAAGTTTATGACCTCTGGTCCCATCATGGTGCAGGTTCTTGAGGGTGAGGGCGCTATTGCCAAAAACCGCGAACTCATGGGTGCAACCAACCCCCAGGAAGCGGCGGCTGGCACTATCCGCGCGGATTTTGCCGAAACCATCGACGCCAATGCCGTTCATGGTTCGGATTCACCCGAATCAGCCGCCCGCGAAGTGGCTTATTTCTTCGCTGCGAGCGAGATCTGCGGCCGCTAAAGACTCAGCGGCGGTAATGCCGCCGCTTTGGATACGCCGACTAAACTCATGTCTGATGCGCTAATTGCCAGCACAATAACTCCGCAGAAAGTCAACTTGTTGGGTCTGTCACGGGCTCAAATGGAGGCTTTCTTTGAGGCGTTGGGCGAGAAAAAATTTCGTGCCCAGCAGGTGCTGAAATGGATTCACCATCAGGGAGTCCGCGATTTTGAGCAAATGACTAATTTGGGTAAGGCCCTGCGTCAGCGGTTGACACAAACTGCTGAAATCAGTCCTCCTGAAATTGCCCAACAGCACGACTCAGCTGATGGCACGCGTAAGTGGGCCATTCGGGTAGAGGGCGGCAGTTTGGTAGAAGCCGTGCTGATCCCCGATGGCGATCGCGCAACCTTATGCGTGTCCTCGCAGGTGGGGTGTAGTCTTGATTGCAAGTTTTGCTCTACGGGTAAACAGGGCTTTTCAGCGCGATCTAACGGCGGCCGAGATTATTGGGCAAGTTTGGTTGGCCATTGACTCCTACAACGCCTGGCAACCCGGTAAAGGTCGTGTTGTTACCAACGTTGTCATGATGGGCATGGGTGAGCCTTTGCTCAATTTTGACAACGTCGTGAGTGCCATGAGCCTTATGACCGATGACCTCGGTTATGGCTTATCCAAGCGCAAGGTGACGCTGAGCACCTCGGGGGTGGTTCCCGCGCTGGATCGCCTCGCTGATTTTTCAGATGTCAGTTTGGCCATTTCTTTGCACGCGCCCAACGACGCGATTCGCAGTCAAATTGTGCCCATTAACAAACGCTATCCGATTGCCGATTTACTGGCTAGTGGCCGCCGATACATTGATGCGCAGCCCGACAAAAAACGCGTTGTGACCATTGAGTACACGCTGTTGGCCGGGGTCAATGATCAGGTAGAGCATGCGCGCGAGTTGGCGCTTTTACTGAAAGACTACCCCTGCAAGATAAACCTGATTCCCTTTAACAGTTTCCCCAACTCGGGCTATGAGCGTCCCAGTGGTAATGCGGTTAGTCGCTTCTGGCAGGTACTGATTGATGCGGGTTTCGTGGTAACTGTACGCACCACCCGCGGTGACGATATTGATGCGGCCTGTGGCCAATTAGTCGGTGATGTGGTTGACAGAACCCGTCGGTCCGAGCGATACCGTGATCAGTACGGATCGGAGTTGACGTCGTCATGAATTATTTTTCGCTCGCATTGCTGTTACTCATGGTGGGTGTGTCGGGCTGTGTCACCGAAACTACTGGGGGCGCAACTTGAAGCCGATCCGACGCGGCATTAAGTCGGCGGGTTGAATTGGCGAGGCAGTATATTGGTCGTGGCGATTGGGAGAATGCCAAGCGAAATCTCGAGATTGCCGCGAGTATTGATGACAGTAACGCAGAGGTTTACGAGGCCTTTGCACTGGTCTACCAGAGCACTGGCGAAGACCATTTGGCAGAGAAAAACTTTGAGCGCGCCCTACGCATCGATCCAAAGTTTTCTAGGGCTCGCAATAACTACGCGGCTTTTCTGTTCGCTCAGGCCGGTTTGAAGATGCCGAGCCGCAGTTTGCTCGAGTGACGGAGGATTCCTTATACAGTGGTCGCCCCCTCGCGTTTATCAATCTGGGTCTCAGTCGTCTCCAACTGGGGGACAGTGCTGGCGCCGAAGCGGCATTTACCCGCGCGCTACGGATGGATCGAACCAATGCACTGGCACTCTTGGAGATGGGTTATTTAAAGCTTCGGTCGAGTGAACTGGCCGCTGCGCAGCAGTATTACGGGCTTTACAAGACCGTGGTGAGACGGCAGTCACCCCGAGGCTTGATTCTTGGCTTGGAGATTGCCCGTGTTCAGGGCGATAAAGACGCAATCAGTAGTTTTGAGTTAACACTCAAGAACCTCTATCCCAATTCTCTCGATTATCAGCGTTATCTGCGCAGCCGTGATGGGCAGGGTAATCTAAGGTGAGCTCAGGCCATTCTCGCGGTACAATGCGACAAAAGTCAGACAAGGGGCAGTGCTGATGCAACATGAGTCGCCAATCAAACGTCGCCTAAGCCGCCAGATTATGGTGGGGACTGTTCCCGTGGGCGGAACGGCGCCTATTGCCGTGCAGAGCATGACTAACACAGAAACCTGCGACGTTGACGCCACCGTTGGACAGGTGCAGGCCATAGCCGACGCCGGCGCTGATATCGTACGCATCTCGGTACCAAGCATGGATGCCGCAGAGGCCTTTAAAGCAATTCGGTCGCGTGTGAGCGTGCCTCTGGTTGCCGATATCCATTTTGACCACAATATTGCACTCAAGGTGGCGGAATACGGCGTTGATTGCCTGCGCATTAATCCGGGCAACATTGGCAAGGAGCAAAAGTCAAAGAAGTTATTGCTGCCTGTCGAGACCGGGGTATTCCCATTCGAATTGGCGTCAATGCCGGCTCGTTGGGTAAGGATTTGCTCCGTAAGTATCCGGAGCCTACAGCCGAAGCCTTAGTCGAGTCGGCTCTGCGCAATGTTGATATTCTCGATCGACACAACTATCCCGATTTTAAGGTAAGCGTTAAGGCCTCAGAGGTATTTATGGCCGTGGCCGCTCAGCCGTTACCCAGATAGAGCAGCCGCTGCACTTGGGTATTACCGAGGCCGGTGGACTGCGCGGTGGTACCGTGAAGTCGGCCGTGGGCTTGGGTATGCTGCTTATGGAAGGCATTGGGGACACGCTGCGGGTGTCATTGGCGGCGGATCCGTTATGGAAGAGGTGAAGGTGGCTTTGAAATCTCAAAAGTTCGAAGTCACAGCAAT
>JAYQIT010000004.1:0-54891 GCA_038141785.1 Luminiphilus sp.
GAGTTTATGGCGGCGGTGATGAGCTCTGAACTCGATAACACCGATAAGCTGCTGATGTTCCGCGACGAGTGTCGTGCGATGGGCTTGGTGGTACGCCCTCCTGCCGTCAACGAAGGTGACTACATGTTTAGCGTTAACAAGGCCGATGAGATTATCTATGGTCTTGGCGCCATCAAAGGCCTTGGTGAGGGGCCAATTGAAAATCTACTAAAGGCACGTCAAGCGGGTCCTTTTAGCGACTTGTTTGACCTGTGCTCTAAGACTGATCCACGCAAAGTTAACCGCCGCGCCCTGGAGGCGCTCATAAAAAGTGGCGCCCTCGACGAGTTTGGCGCGGAACGCTGGATACAGATGGCCGCGTTGGACGACGCATTGAAGGCCGCCGAGCAGTCGGCGGCCAACGATGCAGCTGGTATGACCGATCTCTTTGGTGAGGTGGCATCCTCGTCAGATACCAGCGACCCCTATGCAGAGCATCGTAGGGTACGGCCATGGACCTTACGCGAATTGCTCGCCGGAGAGGTTGAGAGCATTGGTAGCTTTTTGAGTGCCCATCCCATCGACGAGTACGAGCAGGAGCTTCGCAAATTTGTGCCTCGCCGAATTAGAGAGTTGCAGCCTGACAATGGCACCACCGTTGCCGGTTTGATTGTTGATGTGCGCACTATTAAAACCCAGCGCGGCGTTATGGCCGTGGTACGCCTCGACGACAAATCGGGGCAAATGGAGTCAACGGTGTATGCCGAGACCTACAGCAATCACCGCGAGCTGTTGGTCAAAGGGAATATTGTGCTTATTGAAGGCCGGATTCAGCAGGACGATTTTAGTGGGGGATTAACCATTCGGGCGCGTAGCATCCGCTCACTTGAAGAGGCTCGGCAAGGCCGAGTGCGTGAACTGCGACTGCACGTACGGAGCGATGGTTTAGACGAGGGGACCCGTGGACTGATACGCCAGGCACTGAGCTCGGCCCGCGGCGGTGAATGCCCTGTGATACTCGCCTACGTGCAACCAAAGGGTAGGGCCCACATACGCTTGGGCGAGAATTGGTGCGTGCAACCCAGCGATGGTTTGTTAGAAGCGCTGCGTGGCACTGTGGGTGCCGAAGGCGTTGAGTTGATTTATGAACATTAGCACCCGGTGTGAGGTAGAGCTGCTACCGCCTGCGGTCGCAACAAGGAGAAGAGGGACCTATGAACAATGACGCTATCGAAGCAGCAGTTTTTCGCCGATTGCTCGCCCATTTGGACAGCCGTAAAGATGTTCAGAACATTGATCTTATGAATCTGGCGGGCTTTTGCCGAAACTGTTTGTCCAAATGGTACGTGGCCGAGGCCGATGCACAAGGGGCGTCAATTGAGCTCGATGCAGCCCGCGAGCGTGTTTACGGTATGCCCTATCAAGAGTGGAAGGCTGCGTATCAAACCGAGGCGACCGAGGCGCAAAAAGCCGCTTTTGCCCAGGCTTCAAGCAAGACCGTTGAGTAGGCTGAAGGTGTCTTCAAGCGACAAAACGTCGGCGTATTTGGCATTGAGGTCGTAGAGATTGGCCTCGTGCGCGGTGGTATTTCTATCGCCCACCGCCTCAATGGGTACCACGGCTTTGTAATTGTACTGCAGCGCATCCACAGCGCTGGCGCGAACACAGCCGCTGGTGGTTAAACCTGTAACAACAACGCTATCAACATCGGCTGCCTGCAGTCTCGAGTGTAAATCAGTCCCATGAAAGGCGCTCGCATGGGTTTTTTCGATGCGCCAATCATCTTTGTTAATCGGTAGGCGCGGGTCGAATTCGACCCAATGAGAGTCGGGTGTGAGCACATTCAAGGCGGGTAACCGCTCTCTAAATACCCGCGCATCCGATTCCTTGCGGTAAATGACGGTTGTCAGCGCAACGGGCCACCCACGCTCGTGGAACCGTTCGATCAAGACTCCATTTGCGCGCACCACATTGTTCGCCTGCGAGCCCAATGGGCAGGTTGGATCGGTAAAGCCATTGATCACATCGACAATGATCAGTGCTGGCCGTTTACCGAGGCCTTGCGGATTGCGCTCCAGGGTGCCTTGACCGTGTGCCATGTGAGTTTCCGTCGTGAGATTTGAAGAGAGAAGGGTAGCGTTTTTTGGGTTGTCCTGACCATAATGCAGCGGTTCGGCTCGTTGTGTCAGATCGTAGTTTACGACGTGATGCGCCGCCTAGACCATGGTTCCAAGCGGCCAAGTCAGCGGTGAGTGCATTGTTAACCCAGTTCGTAGGAGCATTATTCATGAAGGTGCAGGGCCAATACTTTGCTGCAGTTTTGCTGACGGTGATAGGGATGCTATTTGCTATTCAGGCGGGGGCGGCGGCCGATGTGGTGCTCCACAACGGTCGGATTTATACGCTCGATGCGGTAGCACAGCGCGCGTCGGCTCTGGTGATGGAGGGAGAGACAATTGCCTATGTGGGAGATGATGCCACGGCGCTTCGGTTTGTCGATGAGGGTACTCAGGTAATCGATCTCGCAGGCCGGGCGGTGTTTCCTGGTTTCATTGATACCCATATCCACGTCATGGACACCTTGCCGTTAGTTGATGCCGCCATGCTGTCACCGTCGCAAAGTGCTGAGGAGGTGCTTGCCGCCCTGGCAGAGCATGTGGCTGCAAATCCCGAGCAAAATCCGGTATTGGGGGCAGGTTTCTTGGCACGGGCCTTTGGACTAGATGGCCCCACCGCCGCCGATCTCGATGCGGTGGTGAGCGACCGACCGGCTTTGATTATTGATGAGGGAGGTCATACTGCTTGGGCCAACTCCAAGGCGCTGGCACTGGCCAATATTACCGCCGATACGCCTGACCCGGTGCCGGGCGCGCATTTTTATCAGCGCGATGAATGGGGTAATCCGACGGGGTGGCTGGTCGAGGGCGCGGCGATTGAGCCGGTAATGAACGCGCTGTCAGTCGTCTCGATGCCCGCGCTTAGGCAGGCGGCGCCAGGATTTTTTAAGATGATGTCTGAGGTGGGGCTTACCGCCGTCTTTGACGCGGGGATGATCGAAACGGCCGATAGGGGGCGAGAACTGGCGCTGGAGATGGCCAAGGCGGGTGACTTACCGGTGCGCATGGTTGCCTCGCTTTACGTCAACCGCCCAGCAGATTTAGAGGGTGCGCTGGAGCGAGTTGCCACGCTGGATGATGCTTACAATCACCCCTTTTTTAATGTCACTACGCTCAAGTTATCGCTTGATGGCACAGTCGAGGCAAAGACCGCGGTAACCCTGAAGCCCTATGTTTTACCCGAGGGTCATGAAGCTACGCCCTTATTGCCCGCCCCGGAGGTGATTGCTACGGTCGTCGCTGCCGCTGGTGACAATCGTCATCTCCATTTACATGCCATTGGTGACGGCGCGGTTAATACAGCCCTTAACGCCGTGGAGGCGGCTCGGCAAGCACACCCCAATACCCAGTCACGCTTTACTATTTGTCACATTGAGGTGGTGAATCCCGCCGACATTCCCCGATTCGCGCAACTCGACATTGTGGCGCAAACCACGCCTACGTGGTTCGAATACGACTACGTGGCATTGGAATACTTGGGACGCGAGCGATTCGAGCAGTTGTATCCATTGGCGTCCATTCGTCGACAGGGTGCACGAGTAACCCTTGGTAGTGATTATCCGGTGACTTGGATTGGCGTTGACGCACTCAACCCACTTTTCAATATCGAAATGGCGGTGACTCGTCAGCGTGCCGGCGATCCGGATTACCCGGTGCAGTCTCTGGTCAGCGAGCGCTTGAGTGTAGATCAGGCCATTAGGGCGCATACCGTCGATGCCGCTTGGCAAATTGGTTTGGAAGATGAGCTGGGCACCCTTGAAGTGGGTAAGCTTGCCGACGTCGTTGTGCTCGAAGCGCGATCCTTACTTTAGTCCCGTTCACGACATTCATCGGATTAAAGTGGATTACACTTTTTCAGATGGTCGGATGGTTTTTGCGCGATCTTCGACGACGCAAGCGGCGGGTTTGCCATGATCCGCGGCATTCACCACATTAATCTGCTGGTGCGCGACCTGCCAAAAGCCATGGAGCAATATCAACAACAGTTGGGTGTGGCCCATTTTGATGTCGCTGAGTTACCCGGGCGCGGCGTCCGCACGGCGCGTTTTATGGTAGGGGATACCGCTATTGTCCTTGTGCAGCCAGTCGCCGAGGGAGAGCCTATGCGACAGCTTCAAAGCCAGGGTGAGGGTTTATTTTTACTGTCTTTTGCGGTTGATGACCTCGATGAGGCCTGTAAATGCGTGGTTGCTGGTGGTGGGCAACTGGATGGAGAGCCTCGAGAGGGGTTGAATAATTGGCAGGTGGTGGATATCGACGCCACGGGTATCAGTGGAGGGCAGCTGCAGCTGACAGAAGATCCAGATTGATCCGCCAGAGCGCCGCTCTCCTCTGATCCAGCCCCTGATCGATAACGTAAAACCTCCTTTGCAGCCAACCATGTAGCGGTTTAGTGAGTCGAATGCGGAATGTCTGACACGGTGGTAATTAAAGAGGTGGCCGCTCGCGACGGTCTGCAAGCACAGCCAGTGCACCTGTCGGTAGAGCAGCGTCTGTCGCTGGTGGCAAGCCTGGCCGCCACAGGCGTGCCCGAGCTGGAGATTGGTAGCTTTGTTTCACCCAAGGCGGTGCCACAAATGGCTGCTACTGAGCAGATCGCCCGCCAACTGCCCCACATTCCCTGTCAGTACTCGGCTCTCGTGCCCAACATGAAGGGGTACGAATTGGCCCTTGCCGAGGGCATCAAAACCCATGCCATCGCCATCTCTGCCACTGAGCAGATGAATCAAAACAATATTCGCAAGGGTCTGGCAGACACCTTTGCCATGGCCGAGGACATCCTGTGTCGAGCTGCCGGTGACAGCGTTGACGTACATGTGTATCTGGCCGTGGCCTTTGAGTGCCCTTACGAGGGTAAGGTGGCGCTGGGTACTGTTCTTGATCAAGCCGCGCTGCTTATGCGCAACGCGCCCGCGAGGCTGGTGATTGCCGATACCATTGGCGCCGCCGACCCCTCGGCGGTAAAAGCCATGATGACCGAGCTGGTTGCGCAATACGGTGCTGAGCGTCTAGGTTGTCACTTTCACGACACCCGAGCGCTGGCTATTGCCAATGTCTACGCCGCGCTTGATGCGGGAATACGCCAGTTTGACAGCTCGGCGGGTGGCTTGGGCGGCTGTCCATTTGCCCCCGGTGCCAAGGGGAATGTGGCCACCGAAGACGTGGCTTTGCTGTGTGCTCAAATGGGCTTGCATACGGGTATTGATATGGCAGCGTTGCTCGACAGTGTCGCATTGCTCAGTGAGTTTATTGGTACGCCCCAAGGGGGGCGATCCCATTACTGGTTAAGTAAAAACTGGCAGCAAGTCTTCCACTGAATAAGACCCTATCACTGCCAATAACAAGGGAAACAAAACTATGCCTTATCGACTGGGAGTGGATGTTGGTGGGACCTTTACCGACTTCTTGCTACTAAACGAAGACACGGGGGAGACCTTTACTGCCAAGGTGCCGTCCACACCGCAAGACTCATCGATTGGTGTGCTCAATGGTGTGGCTAAGGTGTGCGATTCCACCGGTATTGACCCGACGGATATCAAACTCGTCATGCACGGCACAACGGTAGCGACCAATGCGGTGCTGACTGGTCGCGGTGCGACGGTAGGTTTGGTCACCACCGCAGGCTTTGAGGACACCTTGCAAGTAGCACGCTCCTACTGCCCGGGCGGACTTGGCGGTTGGGTAACTTATGTCAAGAAGCCCTTGCTCGCCCCTCTGGAGTTGACCGTTGGTGCCAGCGAGCGCATGAGTGCCCATGGCGAAGTGGTGACGGCACTCGATGAGTCAACACTGCGCGAGAATTTACGTGCATTGCATGCCAAAGGTGGTATTGAGGCGCTGACCATCTGCTTTATAAACGCTTACATCAATGGCGAACACGAGCAGCGTGCTCGTGACATCGCGCGGGAAATTTTTACCGATATACCCATCTCTATTTCCAGCGATGTGGTGCCCGAGATGCAAGAGTACGAGCGTACCGAAACCACCGTGGTCAATTCTTACGTCCGCCCCGAGGTAGAGCGCTACGTTAATAATCTTCAGGCGGCGCTTTCCGAGCGCTTGGGCGAGGACACCCATTTGTCGATTTTGCGCTCTGATGGTGGCTTGGCGTCGAGTCGTGCCGCTGCCGAGTCGCCGGTCAATTTGTTGATGTCAGGCCCCGCGGGTGGTGTTACCGGCGCGCTGTTTTTCTGCTCGAAGGCAGGTTTTAACAATATTCTTACCTTTGATATGGGTGGTACGTCCACCGATGTCGCGCTGATTCAAAATGCGCGCGCGCGGGTTCGACGAGAAACCTACGTGGGTGATGTCCGGGTGCGGGCCCCTTCGGTAGATGTGCGCACCGTTGGAGCAGGCGGTGGTTCAATTGCCTTTGTGCCCGAGTTGACCAAGGCCCTGCGCGTCGGCCCCGAGTCGGCTGGTGCGGTGCCCGGGCCTGCCTGTTATATGAAGGGCGGCGAGGCACCCACTGTGTGCGACGCCAATGTTGTGCTGGGCTACCTGCCATCCGATG
Organism: Luminiphilus sp.; assembly: GCA_038141785.1. Lineage (GTDB taxonomy): Bacteria > Pseudomonadota > Gammaproteobacteria > Pseudomonadales > Halieaceae > Luminiphilus. The sequence continues at coordinate 6,610 of JAYQIT010000004.1, forward strand.
TGCAATTGGGCGGCGATATGCAGATCAACCGCGAGGCGTCAGTGACCGCGGTACAGACCATTGCCGATGCCATGGGTATTGAACTCATGGAGGCCGCAGAAGGCATTATCAAAATTGTCAACGAATCGATGTTTGGCGCACTGCGACTGGTATCGGTTGAGCAAGGCTATGACCCGCGCGACTTTGCGTTGGTTGGGTTTGGTGGTGCAGGCCCGCTTCACGCCAATGCGCTGGGGATTTTATCCGGCGCGTGGCCGGTTATTGTCCCGCCCGGGCCAGGCGTGTTGTGCGCCTACGGCGACGCCACTACACGGGTGCAGGACGAGGCGGCGCGCACCTATATTACCCTTGCGGAAGACTTGACCCTTGATCAGTTGCAAGCCGATTTAAAGGAGCTGTGTGAACGTGCAAGTCAGGGGCTGATCGCTGATGGTATCGATGCATCGCGCCATGAGATCAGCTATCAGGCTGACCTTCGCTACGTGGGGCAGGCGTTTCAGATTACCGTTGACTTCAGTGCACAGGAGCTCGCTGAGCGTGGTATTGCATTGCTTACTGAACAATTTGATGCAGAGCATGAGCAACTCTTCACCTTTAAGCTGGGCGATGGGCATGAAATCCTTATGATTCGCGCTATTGTAGGTGCAGCCGCAACGCTCAAGGCCGATATCAGCATAGCCGCTGGCGACGGCAATATTGCCAAGGCTCGCCTTCATGACTCGAGATTTTACTACGAGGGTGAGTGGCACGATGCCGGCATTTTTGACCGCGGGCAGCTTGGCGCGGGTGACTGCGTGCCCGGCCCCGCTATTGTCAGTGAAATGGATTCAACCACCGTTATTTTGCCTGGGCACAGCGGGCGCGTTGATGGCGTGGGCAATTTACTGATTGAGCCAGTGTAGGAGCGAGTTATGTCAGCACAAATTATAGAAACCAACAATACGCCGCTCAATCGCCTGGATGTTGAAGGCGTCACCGTCGATCTTATTGAGAATGCCTTAAAAAACGCCCGTGAAGAAATGGATGCGGTGCTGTTTCGCACCGCCATGTCACCGGGTATTCGTGAACAAGGTGACTGCTTTCCTATGATTGCCAATGTCGATGGCAAGATGGTCGTGGGTCAATTTGGCTCCTTTATTGGGCCCTTCCTCGACGCCTACGACGCGGAGATTGAAGAGGGCGACATTATCCTTACCAACGACCCTTATATGTGCAACGCGGCGGTATCGCACTTGCCTGATTGGGTGGTGCTAGTTCCCATTTTTCGCGACGGACGACATATTGCTTGGTCGGCAATGTTTGGCCATATGTCTGACAACGGCGGTATGGTGCCGGGTTCCATTCCCATCGAAGCGACCACAATTTATCAGGAGGGCATTCGGATACCACCCATTAAGTTGTACAAGAAGGGCGAGCTGCAATCGGACATGCTTGACCTTATTTTGCACAATGTACGAACGCCGCAATGGAATCGATTTGACTTAAACGCCCTCGTGGCGGCCTGTAATACGGCGGCAAAGCGGGTTGTCGAACTGGCCGAGCGTTTTGGCGACGACATCTTGTACTCAACCATGGAAATCATGCTCAAGCGTAACTACGACGCGATGAAGCACATTATCGAGATGTTTATCCCCGAAGAGCCGCGAACCTTTGAGGATTATATCTGCGACGATGGCATGGGCATGGGACCCTATAAGATCAAGTGCACGCTATGGCGCGAAGGTTCAACCGCTATTTTTGACTTTAGTGGCACCGACCCGCAGGCCCAAAGCTCCGTTAATTTTTACCTCAACGAAGACATGTTCAAGATGTTCTTTGGGTCGTTTACGATTAATGTGGTGGACCCGCAAATTGTCTTTAACGATGGCTTCTACGATTTAGTGGATGTGCGTATTCCCGCAGGCTCACTGCTCAAGCCCAAATTCCCAGCAGCACTTTCTGGTCGAACGCACGCATTGGGGCGAATCTTCGATATTCTCGGGGCATTGTTGGGCATGGGCGCCCCTGAGCAAATGCTCAATGCGGCAGGTTTCTCGGATTCGCCGCATTTGTTCTATAGCGGCTACGACGACAAGGGCGAGTGGTTCCAGCTTTTCCAAATTGGCTTTGGTGGCATTCCCGGTCGTCCGGTAGGCGATGGCCCCGATGGCCACAGTTTGTGGCCGGGCTTTACCAATGTTCCCAATGAATTTATTGAATCCTATTTCCCGCTGCGCATTGAGCGCTATGAAACTATCCCCGATTCCGGTGGCGCCGGTTTGCATCGCGGCGGCAACGGCTTGAGTGTGGCCTATCGCTTCCTGGCAGACGGCGATATTGGTATTCATGACGAGCGTTGGTTGACCTACCCATGGGGTGTCTTGGGTGGTGAAACGGGTCAGCGCTCGACTAAGCGGCTGGTTCGAACCGACGGCAGTGAAGAATGGCTGCCCGCCAAAATCGAAGGTGTCAAAGTGAAAGTCGGTGATATTTTGTACTTCAACACCTGGGGTGGCGGCGGCTGGGGCGACCCCTATGCGCGCGATCCTGAGCTCGTTCGCGCTGACATTGCACGTGGCTTGGTCACGGTTGCAGGTGCGCGTCGCTATGGCGTTGTCATTGCCGACGATGACAGTGTGGATGCTGCGGCAACGGAGGCACTGCGCGCGCAGTTGCGGGCTGAGCGTGCCGACATAGCGCTATTTAATCGCGGCGGTAGCATCGATGAACTCAAAGCACGGTGTGCTGAGGCAGAGACGCATCTGCCCGCACCCCGATCACCCAATTTCCGTGCCTCAGCGTAAGTATGGAGCGCGTCTTAATCACAACAACGATGCCTGCGGGCACAAAGGAGTAAGCCATGAGCCTTAAACGAACCCCCTTTGGACCGCCGTTGCAGCTTTAGCGGCGTCAGCTACTGTACCCACAGTCGTCGCACAGGAGACCAGCTTTGCTATCGAAGAAGTTGTGGTCACCGCCCGAAAGCGTAGTGAGAATCTGCAAGAGGTGCCTATTGCCATCAGTGCTATCGATGCGGCAACGATGGACCGAGCCTGGTATTGAGCGACCGGCTGATTACATTAGTTTAATTCCCAATGTAACTATTGTTGATACCGCCAACGTGGGTGATACCCAGGTGAGTATTCGCGGAATTGTGTCTACCCGTGATGCCGAGTCTACCTTTGCATACGTCGTTGACGGGGTGTTAAGCACCAATCCCAATAGCTTTAACGAGGAACTGCTCGACGTGCAGCAAATCGAAGTGCTCAAGGGGCCCCAGGGAGCACTGTATGGTCGAAACGCTGTTGCAGGTGCTATTTTAGTAACCACCAAAAAGCCCGGCGACGAGTTTGAGGCCGAAATTGCGGGCGGTGTGGGTAACAACAACAGCCACAAAGCCAGCGTCATGGTGAGTGGACCACTGTCGGATAACTTATCGGCGCGCATATCGGCAAGCACCCGCCAAACCGATGGCTTTTACAGCAATATCTATACGGGTCAGGATGATACAGTCGACTTCCTCGAGGACACCAGCGTTCGCGCGCGAGCGGTCTGGACCGTAAGCGATGATTTAGAGATCGATATCCGGGCGGGGTATTCCGAAGCCAGCGCCGGTGCCATCAATTTTAATGCCGCCTTTGCTATCCCTCTGTTTGTCAATGTATTGGGTAGTGAAACCTACTTTGCGGACCCCAACGACACCGATTGGCGCTTTACCTTTAATACACCGGGTGAAAACGAGCAGGAGACCATCGACTTTGCCATCAAAGCTGACTGGAATTTGGGCTTTGCCGATCTTGTAGCGAGTGTTGCTTACAATGATCTCGAGGAGTATCTGCTCTCCGATGGTACGGCGGCCACGTTCTATGGTTACGAGTTAACGCCGGCTTGTCAGGCCGGCCGCGCCGAGCTCAATAGCTTTAGCCGCCCCGATTTATTTGGCGATGTTCTCGCGCCGTTTTTGGTATTGCCGCCGGCTCCCGATGGCTCTAACGAGTTCCAAGGAATTTACGGGCCCTATAACCCCCTCACCTGTGACGGCTACCAATACCAAGAGCGTAATCAGAAAGATTTAAGTTTTGATGCTCGATTGGTATCTTCCGATGATGCTGATATGCGATGGATTGGTGGTGTTTATTACGCCCAGATCGAGCGCGAGTCGGTTGTTGCCTACGGTGCGGATACCGGGCAGGGCTATTTACGGCAACCCTACGTGCCAGCAACCGGACCTAACCCAACCGATCTCTTGTTTTGGGACGAATTTAACACCGACGTTTACGCGGTTTACGGCCAGATCGAGTTTGACCTTACCGACACATTAGAGCTGGCGATCGCCGCGCGTTATGACCGCGAGGAACGTGACGTCGACAACCAGGTACCCGATGTCAGCAACTCGGGGCAAAACGTAAATTTGCTGGATGCTAGCTTCCAGCCGTTACCCATTAACCCGGCGCTTGCTTCCAACCCCAACGGCATTCCAACCCGTGATGCGTCATTCACGCAATTCCAACCCAAGGTGACCTTGAGTTGGGCGGCTTCCGATGAGGTCAATATCTACGCCTCTTACGGTGTGGGCTTCCGTTCCGGTGGCTTTAACAACGTGGGTACCGCCGATATTCTCAACTTCTGGTTTAACGCCGGTTACGGTGGCCCAGGTGAAGCGGTGAATGCACAGCTACAAATCTCAGATGAGTACGACAAGGAAGTGTCGACCTCCTTTGAGGTGGGTATGAAGGCCAGCTTGATGGATCGTCGTTTGCGACTGAATGCGTCGGTGTTCCGCACCGATGTTGAAGATAACCAGTTCTTTGAATTCTTTGCCGGCCCCTTTGGACTGTTGCGCACAGTAACCACCATCGATGAGCTCTACATTCAGGGTTTCGAGGCTGATGCAACGCTTGCGGTCACCGATGGCTTTAGCATCTTTGGCGGGATTGGTTATTTGGACTCCGAGATTGAAGAGAACAAAAACCGTCCTCTGTCCGAGGGTAACCCCGTACCACAGGCTCCCGAGATCACTGCTAACCTCGGCGCACAGCTAGTCATGTCCCTGGGTGGTGGTATGGATCTTGTTGCCCGAGCCGATTACCAGTACGTGGATGAGACATGGTTCCATACGCTGCAGGGAGAGCAAACGCCGACTATTTGGAATGCATTCTTTGCGCCAGGCTTTAATGCTGATTTCTCCAAGTCCAGTCGTGATGCCTACGGCACATTGGATCTGAGGGTAGGCATTGAGGCCGCCAATTGGACCGTTACCGCCTGGGGTAGGAATGTTACCGATGAGCAGTACTTGCAGGAGATTATTCCTGCTCCCGAGTTTGGCGGTACGTTCAACCACCCGTCAGCACTGCGAAGCTATGGTATCGATGCGTCTTACCGATTCTGATTGGATCGGTGGTTAATGAAAAGCCGCGGCATGCCGCGGCTTTTTTGTGTCTGCGCTTCCGTGTTACGAGTGACCACCTTATGCTAGCGGTTAGGCTCGACGCTGCTAATGGGCACACCAGGCACATATTGGCCTGAGTGTCGTGCGATCTAGAGGGTGATGCCGTCTGCCTTTAGCTGCGCTAAATCATCGTCTCCAAGCCCCAGCAAATCACCGAGGATTTCCGTGTTATGGCTGCCGATGGGCTGTCCCGGCCATTTTGTTTCTCCGGGTGTGCCACGTAGTTTGGGTAGGATGGCCGGGATTTTGAGTGGTTCGCCATTAATTTCTACCGTCTCAAACATACCGCGGGCTTGATAGTGGGGTCGTTCAGCATGTCCTCCACACTGTAGATTGGACCCACCGGTACGCGGGCGGCTTCGAGCCGGGCGATAATTTCCTGTGCACTGTGCTGAGCACACCAATCGGCCAGTGCCTGATCAATCGCGTCTTGGTGCACAACCCGTCCCGGGTTATGGGCGAGCTCGGGGTCGTTGGCCATATCCTCCCGACCCGCCTCTACCATGAGCCGTTTATAGATCGAGTCGCCATTGCCACCAATAATGACGTGTTTTCCGTCTTTGCATTGGTAGGTGTTGGTGGGCACGATTCCGGTGATGGTCGTGCCCGAGGGTTCGCGAATAGCGCCCGCGCCATCGAACTCTGGCACCATGCCTTCTAATAAATTGAACACAGCCTCGTACAATGCTACATCGACAACCTGGCCTTGGCCGGACTTGCTCCGCTCAATTACCGCCAAGGCGACGCCCAGCGCCGCATGGATGGCGGCAACGGTGTCACCGAGAGAGATATTGGGGCGTACAGGCGGCTTGCCGGGCTCGCCGTTGATGTAGCGAAAACCGCCATAACCTTCTGTTACCGAAGCATAGCCTGGCTTTTCCGAGAACGGACCATCCTGGCCGTAGCCTGAGATACGTGCGTAGATAACGCCCGGGTTTTCGGCTTTGACGGCCTCGGGTCCTAGCCCCCAGCCTTCCATTGCACCGGGTCTAAAGTTTTCGATAACGATATCGGTTTTGGTTAATAGCTGAAAAGCGAGCTGCCTACCGCGCTCGGACTTTAGATCAAGGGTCACGCTCTTTTTGTTGCGAGCCAGCGAGTAATACCAGAGCGAATTTCCATCTTTGACCTCTCGCCACTGACGAATGGGATCGCCAGTGGGTGGCTCAACCTTGATTACCTCAGCACCAAAATACCCAAGAATGGTGCCGGCAAAGGGGCCTGCCAACAATTGCCCCATTTCAACAACGCGTAATCCAGCCAGGGGACGGTTATCGGTCATGGTGTACTCCTTCTGTTAGTAAGGCACATACGTTAATGGGCCACTATTGGCCCATTGATGGAGTGACGTTTGATCGTTGAAGCGTCGCGTCCGTACAGGTGGATTGCTAGGCGTCTACCGCCTCCTCGCTCCACACTTCCATGCCCGGGCAAGCACAGAACAGATTGCGATCACCGTAGACATTGTCCACGCGGGTCACTGGTGCCCAGTACTTATCCTTGCGCAGTGATGACGCGGGCCAGGCCGCTTGGTAGCGGCTGTAGGGATGGCTCCAGTCACTACTGACCACGTCATCTAATGTGTGGGGTGCGTTTTTGAGCGGGTTATCCATGGCGTCTAGCTGGCCGTTCTCAACGGCGCGTATCTCCTCGCGAATACTGATAAGGGCATCGCAGAAGCGGTCTATTTCGGCAAGTGACTCAGACTCAGTGGGCTCGATCATCAAGGTGCCCGCAACAGGGAAGGACATAGTCGGTGCATGGAATCCGTAATCGATTAGGCGTTTGGCGACGTCTTCTTCGCTAATCCAGCTGGCCTCTTTAAGCGGTCGGATATCAATGATGCATTCGTGGGCCACAAGACCATCGCGGCCGGTGTAGAGCACGGGGTAGTGGTTTTTGAGCCGGTGGGCAATGTAGTTGGCACCCAGAATAGCCACTTTGCTGGCATGAGTGAGCCCTTTGCTCCCATCAACGCGATGTAGACCCAAGAGATAGGCAAAATGGAGGCACTACCGTAGGGAGCCGCCGAGACAACGTCGTTGTTCTCGGCGAGTCCTGGAATTGGTGCGACTGGAGAGGTGGGGAAAAACGGCTCGAGATGGGCGCCCACGCCAATAGGTCCCAACCCCGGGCCCCCGCCTCCATGGGGAATACAGAAAGTTTTGTGTAAGTTGAGATGGGACACATCAGCGCCAAATTTACCTGGTGCCGCCAGGCCAATAAGCGCATTTAGGTTGGCGCCATCCACATACACCTGACCGCCGTGGGCGTGGATCAGAGCACACAGGTCTACAATCGATTCCTCAAAGACCCCGTGAGGCGACGGGTAGGTAACCATAATGGCCGCAAGGTTAGCACTGTGTTTCTCGGCCTTTTCACGTAAGTCATCCATATTGACGTTGCCGTCGGAATCGCAGGCCACAATGACCACCTTCATGCCCGCCATGACCGCACTCGCTGGATTGGTTCCGTGCGCCGAGGAGGGGATGAGGCAAATAGTGCGGTTATGATCACCACGCGATTGGTGATAACGGCGAATAGCTAATAGGCCGGCATACTCGCCCTGTGATCCGGCATTGGGTTGCAACGACATGGCGTCATACCCGGTACAGATCACGAGCCATTCACTGAGCTCAGCGAGCATGGCCTGATAGCCCAGGGTTTGATGGGCAGGGGCAAAAGGATGCATACGCCCAAATTCGGGCCAGGTGACCGGCGTCATTTCAGCGGTTGCATTGAGCTTCATGGTGCAACTGCCCAGAGGAATCATTGCACGTGTGAGGGAGATATCTTTGTTTTCGAGTCGCTTTAAATAGCGGAGCATCTCGGTTTCAGAGCGATATTCATGAAATAGCGGGTGTTGCAGGTAATCGATGCTACGTACCAATGCCTCTGGAATGCCGGAAAACGTTGTACTGGCAGAAGGGCTTTGAGTTGCTATCTGCGCGTCGAAAAGCGCTAGCAATTGGGAAACATCCGTGGGTGTGGTGGTTTCGTCAAGGGCAATACCCAGCGCATTCTCACTGACACGCCGCAGGTTGAAGCCAGTCTCTTCGGCCTTGCTGAGTAGGGTGGCCTGATGTTCACCCACGTCAACGGTGAGCGTGTCAAACCACGAGTCATTACGCACAGACCAGCCCTTGCTTGAGAGGCCCTCAGCCAGCATGTTAGTCAGCTGATGCACTCGCCTGGCAATGGCGCGTAACCCCTCAGGGCCATGGTACATGACGTACAAAGCCGCCATGATCGCGAGCAGCGCCTGCGCCGTACAGATATTGCTAGTGGCCTTATCGCGGCGAATGTGCTGCTCGCGTGTTTGCATGGCCATGCGCAGCGCCTGATCCCCACGACGATCAATCGATACGCCAATAACACGGCCAGGCACTGAGCGCTTGTAGGCATCGCGCGTTGCAAAAAATGCTGCATGTGGACCGCCAAACCCCATGGGTACGCCAAACCGCTGGCTATTACCCACCACTACATCAGCACCCTGAGCGCCGGGCGATTTGATCATGGTTAATGCCAGCAGATCGGTTGCTACACACACCAATGTGTCACGGTTGTGCGCGGCAGTCGTGAGGGCTTCAAGACTGCGGATATCCCCCAGGTTCCAGGATATTGAACCAACATGCCAAAGGCTTCACCGGCGTCAGTCAGCGTGTCAGGCTCAACCACTGCCACATCAATGCCAAGCGGCTCGGCCCGGGTTTGCACAAGCGCAATGGTTTGCGGATGACAGTCGGCGGCAACAATAAAACGCTGTGAGCGCGATTTTTTGTTGACTCTGTGCATCAGTGTCATCGCCTCTGCCGCCGCGGTGGCCTCATCGAGGAGCGAGGCATTGGCGAGCTCCATGCCCGTTAGATCCATCACCATTTGTTGGTAGGTGAGTAATACCTCAAGGCGGCCTTGGGAGATCTCGGGCTGGTAGGGCGTGTAAGCAGTGTACCAACCGGGGTTCTCGAGCACATTGCGTTGAATGACGCCTGGGGTGAACGTGTCGTGGTAGCCCATGCCGATGCACGAACGCATAACTTGGTTTTGGTCGGCGTAGGCTCGAAGCTTCGCCAATGCTTCTTGTTCGGTGAGGGCGCTGGGTAATGCCATTGGCTCACGGCGACGAATTTGCTCGGGCACGGCTTTATCAATCAGCGCATCAATACTGCTGTAGCCCATTTCGGCTGCCATTTCTGCCTGTTGTTGCGCATTGGGACCGATATGGCGGGTATCAAAATCGGCAGGTTGTGACAATGAACTTGCAGAATTCAGGGGCATTGAGCGGGGCCTCGGTAAGCAAAAGCGGTTAAAGAAAACGCGCACCGGTGAGGGCGATTTATCCCTTCATAAACCGATACGAGAAATGCAAATATCTGTCAATAAGTGTATCAAAATTTAGCGGGGCGCCCCACCAGGCGCAAAAAAAACTGCTAATCGTAGCGAACTGCAAGGATAAACCAAGTCCGTATACCCGTGGGGCTCCCACCTGAATTTCGCTGTTAACTTTTTGGCCTAAAAGCGCCCGGGACAGCGGCGCATCGCAGCTCAGTTTGCCGGCGCTGACATCAAATTCATCGGGCCCCACAATTTGCCATTCGTGAGTGCTACCCGCTTCGTCTTCCAGGGTAACAATGCCGCCAAAGTAGACCTTATTGCGATCGCTGGGCGGTTCGCGAACCACAATAAGTTCATCGAGACGTTTGCGTAGGAAGCGGACTCGACTATCTATCTCTCTGAGTCGCTTTTTGCCATAAATATAGTCGCCGTTTTCGGATCGATCACCGTTGGCCGCGGCTGCCTGCACTGCCGCTGTGACTACTGGCCTTTCTTGTTTCCACAGCTGTTGCAACTCGGCGCGCAGCGCAGCCTCGCCTGCCGGCGTGATGTAAGGTGATCCTTTTTCGCGAGGTGGTCTGTATCGTCCCATAACGTTAGTGTAGCCTCTGTTGCACACGACCGGCACCACAAGCGAGGCCACCATGAGAATCGATGTGTCCAAAGCAGTGCGTTTATCGCTGATTATTGCCTGCGTTCTATTTTCCAAGTGGGCCTATGCGGGTACTTCGTCGAGAACTGCGCCGGTAGATTGTGGTGCTATTGTCGGCACACCTGTGCAGGGCGGACTGGTTTGGGGGAAGGTTGCACCTGAGCAAACCGTCACACTTGACCAAACCGCCGTGCTCACCATGCCAGACGGCCAATTCTTACTTGGCTTTGGTCGCGATGCGCCGGCGACCCAGCAGCTCGTCATTCATGGGGAAGGAGGTTGCCGGCGGGAGTTGCATGTTGCCTCTCGCGAGTACCGTATTTCGCGCGTTGATGGGGTACCTCAGCGCACGGTGACGCCACCATCCGAGCAACTTGAGCGGATAGCCCGGGAGCGTGAATGGGTGCGCAGCGCAAAGCCCAGCGCTATGAGCGCCCCGATTGGTTAATGGCTTTACAGCAGGGTTTTGCGTGGCCAGCCCGCGGGCGCATTAGTGGCGTCTACGGTAGCCAGCGGTTTTACAACGGCACCCCGGGCTCTCCGCATTACGGTGTTGATGTGGCGGTACCAACCGGTCACCCGGTTAGGGCGCCTGGGCCGGGTGTCGTGACGCTCGCCGAGCCCGATCTGTTTTACTCGGGCGGTACGGTAATATTGGATCATGGCTACGGGTTGTCCTCGTCGTTTTTACACATGAGCGAGATCTTGGTGAATGTGGGTGATGAGCTGGCAACGGGAGAGCTATTGGGGCGGGTCGGTGCAACGGGGCGTGCAACCGGCCCACATCTGGATTGGCGCATGAGTTGGGGAGCGCAACGGATTGATCCTCAACGTTTGGTGCCCCCCATGCCCAAAACGCCTAAGTCCGTATACTGTGCGCTTTTGCAAAGATCTTCGGAGAGGTAATTGTGCTTGATCCTAAATTATTGGACATTCTGGTTTGCCCAGTTTCCAAAGCCCCGCTGGAGTATGACAAGGATAACCAGGAGCTACTGTGCCGCGCTAGCAACTGGCCCTACCCTGTTCGCGACGGCATTCGGTGATGCTGGAAAGCGAAGCTCGGCCGCTCACCAGCGACGAAAAACTGCGCTGAACGAGGTGGCTATGGAAGATACGATTTTCGGTAAGATCACCCGTGGCGAGATTCCTGTGGAGTTTGTCTATGAGGACGAACACTGCGTCGCCATTAATGACATTAACCCCCAAGCGCCTGTACATGTGCTGGTGATACCGCGCAAACCGATCGTCAAACTCGCCGACGCAGAACCTGATGACCAAGCGTTACTGGGTCATCTCATGCTCGCTGTTGGCAATATTGCCCGGCAGTTGGGTGTTGCTGACGGCTTTCGATTGGTGGTCAATAACGGCGAAGGGGGTGGGCAGACGGTTTTCATCTGCACCTGCACCTGCTGGCCGGTCGTCCAATGGATGAAGGGAGCTGTCTCAAGGTATAGACTGACGGGACATAAACCGTCTAGCCTCCCAATGCACCCCGGAACATCTGGGGTTCGTTTTTTATTTTGTATGTTTTTTAGAGAACACAACCATGAATACCGCTGATATCCGCGAAGCGTTTCTGTCCTACTTTGAAAGCAAGGAACACACGCGTGTAGCTTCGAGTTCCCTCGTGCCCGCTGATGATCCCACACTGCTTTTACCAACGCGGGTATGAATCAGTTTAAAGAAACCTTTTTGGGTCTGGAGCCTCGCGACTATCAACGCGCAGTCACCGCCCAAAAGTGCGTGCGAGCCGGCGGCAAACACAGCGATCTAGAGAACGTTGGTTACACGGCCCGACACCCACATTTTTTGAAATGCTGGGTAATTTTAGTTTTGGTGACTACTTCAAGCGCGACGCGATTGGCTTTGGCTGGGAGTTTCTGACCGAGGTGCTGAAGTTGCCCAAGGAACGCCTGTGGGTAACCGTGCATATCTTCGACGATGAAGCGGCTGATATTTGGGTAAACGAGATAGGTGTGGACCCTACGCGGCTGTCCCGGCTGGATGAAGATAACTTCTGGCAAATGGGTGACACCGGTCCTTGCGGTCCGAGTTCCGAGATTTTCTATGACCATGGGCCCCATGTGCCGGGTGGACCTCCGGGCAGTCCCGACGACGATCTCGATCGCTATATTGAGATCTGGAACCTAGTGTTTATGCAGTACAACCGCGATGCCAGTGGTGAGTTACACCCCTTGCCCGCGCCTTCGGTCGATACCGGAATGGGGCTTGAGCGTATTGCCGCGGTATTGCAGGGCGTTCACTCCAACTATGAGATCGATCTGTTTCAGGCGCTTATCAAGGCTACCGCCGAGCGACTAGCGGTTTCTGATCTCGAGGAAAAGTCGCTACGCGTGGTTGCCGATCACCTGCGCTCGTGTTCCTTCCTCATAGCCGATGGCGTGACACCCAGCAATGAAGGGCGTGGTTATGTATTGCGCCGCATCATTCGCCGGGCTGTGCGCCACGGCAATAAGCTAGGTGCCAGTGAACCGTTCTTTGCTTCGCTTGTGCCCGTGCTGGTAGAGCAGATGGGCAATGCCTACCCACAGCTAGTAGACAGCCAAGGGGCAATTATGGCGGCGCTGTCGGCCGAGGAAGAGCAATTTGCACGGACCCTCGACAACGGTATGGCGATATTGAACGAGGCCTTGGCGGCCCTCGATGATAGCGTTATCCCGGGGGATCTTATTTTCAAGCTTTACGACACCTATGGCTTTCCGGTCGACCTTACCAACGACATCGCGCGCGAACGTGAACTGACCCTTGACCTGGACGGCTATGAAGTTGAAATGGAAAAGCAGCGCAAGCGCTCGCAAGAAGGCGGGAGTTTTAAGCTGGATTACAGCAATATGGTGGCTATTGAAGGCGAGACAACCTTTGTCGGCTATGAAACCACCACGGCCATGGGTCGCATTGTTGCGTTGCTCTACGAGGGTGAGCGAGTGGATACACTGGCGGCGGGCCAGCAGGGTATAGCGGTGCTCGATGCAACGCCTTTTTATGGTGAAAGCGGCGGACAGGTCGGCGATTGCGGCGTACTCGAAAGTGCTGCGGGAGACAGGGCTGATGTCACTGACACAACCAAAGCTCAGGGCCATCATTTGCATCATTTGGCGGTAACCGGCGGTGCACTGCGGGTAGGCGAATCGGTAAATGCTGTGGTTGACTCGGGTATTCGCCAGCGAATCCGCTTAAACCATTCGGCTACCCATCTGTTGCATGCGGCACTGCGGCAGGTGCTGGGCGATCACGTAACCCAGAAGGGATCGTTAGTGGATTCCCAGCGCTTGCGGTTTGATTTTTCACATCACGCGGCGCTGTCAAGCGATGACCTGATTGCCATTACCGAGATCGTTAATGCGCACATTCGAGGGAATAGTGCGGTTGAAACGCAAACCATGGGCATGGACCAGGCAATCGCCGCGGGCGCAACGGCGCTGTTTGGCGAGAAGTACGGAGAAGAAGTTCGTGTGCTCGCTATGGGTACCGATCGCTTTTCGGTTGAGCTGTGTGGCGGCACCCATGTTGATCGCACCGGTGATATTGGTCTGTTTTTTACGGTGTCTGAGGCGGGTGTTGCCTCGGGTGTGCGACGTATCGAAGCGGTGACCGGCGAAGCCTGCATTGCATTACGCAAAACAGGCCTTTCAGACCATTCACGATGTGGCTGGGGTGGTGAAAGCGAGCGCTGAAAATGTGGTTGATCGTGTGGCAAGCCTGCGTAATGAAGCTCGTGAGCTCGAGAAGGAAGTCGCACGGCTGAAGCAAAAGCTGGCTACCTCCTCGGGGGTGACCTCACTGCCTCTGCGGTTGAGGTGGCGGGTATTAAGGTATTGGCCGCAAATCTGGATGGGGCCGATGTTGCAACGCTGCGCGACACCCTCGATCAGGTGAAAAATAAACTGGGCACGGCGGTGGTGCTGTTATCGGCGGTGGACGGCGACAAGATTTCGCTGGTTGCCGGCGTGACCAAAGACGCGACCGATCGTATAAAAGCTGGCGACGTTATAAAAACCTATGCTTCGCGTTTAGGGGGCAAGGGGGGCGGTCGGCCCGATATGGCCCAGGGCGGCGGCAGTGATGTTGCTGGCTTGGCGGGTGCGTTGGCTGACTTCCCTGCATGGGTGGCCGAGCAACTTAGCTAGACAGCGCTTCATCTCACGCGGTTTTTCGGGTATTCTCCGCGGCCATTTCATGGCCCGCGGTGGCGGGCTTTTGGTAAGCCTTCTGGGAGTTTGGCGTTATCCAACGCACTGGCGTTTAAGTACGAGTTTGCATGGCACTGATTGTTCAAAAATTTGGTGGAACCTCGGTCGGCACGGTTGAGCGTATTGAGCGCGTGGCCGAGAAAGTGGCCCGTTTTCGTCGTGAGGGCCACGATATAGTTGTGGTGGTTTCGGCTATGTCAGGCGAGACCAATCGGCTTATTGGTTTGGCGAATGATATTCTGGCCGAACCCACTCCACGTGAGGTCGATGTGCTGGTCTCTACCGGCGAGCAAGTGACCACCGCTTTGCTTTGTATGGCACTGCACAAACGCGAAGTGGGCGCGCGCTCATACAACGGTGGCCAAGTACGCATTCTCACAGATGATGCCCATACCAAAGCCCGTATCCGACACATTGATGATGCGCGAATGCGTGCAGATTTAGCCAAGGGCAATGTTGTGGTGGTTGCCGGTTTCCAGGGTGTGGATGAAGAGGGCAATATCACCACGTTGGGCCGCGGCGGCTCGGACACCACCGCAGTGGCGCTTGCTGCCGCTCTTAAAGCCGACGAGTGTCAAATCTATACCGATGTGGATGGGGTCTACACCACCGATCCGCGTGTTGTAGATGGTGCGCGCCGGCTCGAAAAAATCACTTTTGAAGAAATGCTAGAAATGGCGAGTATGGGGTCTAAGGTTCTACAGATTCGATCTGTCGAGTTTGCCGGAAAATACTCGGTGCCGTTACGGGTAATGAGTAGTTTCGAAGAGGGCCCGGGCACATTGATTACCATGGAGGAGGATGCGAACGTGGAAGCTCCCGCGATTGCAGGTATTGCGTTTAACCGAGACGAAGCAAAATTGACTGTACTCGGTGTTCCTGACACACCCGGTGTGGCTTATAGCATTCTGGGCCCGGTTGGTGAGGCCAATATTGAAGTAGACGTGATACTGCAAAATACCGGCGAAGATGGTAAGACGGATTTTACCTTTACCGTGGGCCGTGGTGATCTGGCGCGCACCAAGAGTATCTTGGAAAACACCGTTAAGGAGTTGGGCGCAGCTGAGCTGCTGGCGGACGCCAAGATCGCCAAGGTGTCTGTGGTGGGGGTGGGCATGCGCAGCCACGCGGGCGTTGCCTCACAGATGTTTCGCGCATTGGCCGAAGTCGGTGTTAATATTCAGATGATTAGCACCTCAGAGATTAAGATTTCGGTAATCATCGAGGAAAAATTCTTAGAGTTGGCGGTGCGTACGCTGCACTCCGCATTCGAATTGGATGCTGAGCCCGAGGACCAAGCGGGTACTCAATAGGATGTGAGCGATCGCGGTAGCGATCTCCGACATCGGAACACAGGGACGTAGGCGATGTTAATATTAACGCGACGAGTAGGAGAGGCGCTGATCATCGGCGACGATGTCACGATCACAGTGCTCGGGGTTAAGGGTAATCAGGTTAGGATAGGTGTTGATGCGCCTCGTGAAGTGGCCGTGCACCGCGAGGAGATATTAGATCGCCCCCAAAGGGTGAACCCCCGGAATGGGGCCGAAGAATAGCTTACAAAGGCGGTAAAATGTTTTTCGCGTGGGCTGAGTTATGGTAGTCTGCGCGCCTTCCGGAGAAGTGGCCGAGTGGCTGAAGGCGCTCCCCTGCTAAGGGAGTATAGGGTTAATAGCTCTATCGAGGGTTCGAATCCCTCCTTCTCCGCCATTTTTGTCAAGCGCTTGCGGCTTGCGTCAACAATGACGAAACGGTTAACGCCAAACCGTTAAAAGCGCGGCATCGACAGTTGTAAGGGGCCTTGTAGGCCCTTTTTCGTTTGTGCTCTTTGGGCAGAAGAGTTACGTGGTATCTGTCCCCAACCACTGGAGGTGGGTATGTCAGACATCGAAGTAGGAATTATCATGGGCTCGCGCTCCGACTGGAGTGTGATGCAAGAAGCCGCGTCCGTACTTGAAGCATTAGGCATTGGCTACGAAGCCAAAGTCGTGTCGGCCCATCGGACGCCCGACCGCCTTTATGATTATGCCCGCAGCGCGCGTCACCGGGGTTTAAAAATTATTATTGCCGGCGCCGGCGGTGCCGCGCATTTGCCGGGTATGGCGGCAGCCATGACAAGTCTTCCTGTTTTGGGGGTGCCGGTTGCTGCAACGGTCCTTAATGGCGTTGATGCAATGCTGTCGATCGCACAAATGCCCAAGGGTGTGCCTGTTGCAACCTTTGCCATTGGTAAACCCGGAGCGGCTAATGCGGGGCTTTTTGCGGCGGCAATCCTTGCGACAACCGATAATCAGGTTCGCGATGCGCTAGATGCCTTCCGAGCCAAGCAGACCGACGAGGTGCCGCTGGAGCCCGAGGCATGAAACAGCGACTAGGCATCATAGGCTGCGGCCAACTAAGCCAGATGATGGCCGAGGCAGCCCGTCGTTTGGGCGCCCAAGTGGCCTTTCTTTGTGTTGACGAGACGCCAGTTGTTGGCGGTTTGGGGCGTATTTACGTACCAGCGGAACTCGATGAGTTTTTGGCTGCTTGCGATGCCATCACCGTCGAGCGGGAGAGTATCCCTGACGAGATTTTGCGTCGTGCTGCCGATGAGGTGGGATTGGCGCCGGGTTACGACGCGCTGGTGGTGTTGCGCCAACGCGATACGCAAAAAGCCATGCTCGATGAGCTGGCCATTCCTACATCACCTTGGGCTAGCGCAGGCGACGCCCAACAGCTTTCCCAAGTGCTTGCCAATGTCGGCAGTGAATACGCCCGCTGCAAGCGTATTTTGGGCGGTTACGACGGTGGCGGGCAATGGCGAGTGGGTGGTGAGTTGTCGGTAGACCGCATCCCTGAAGGCGGTTATCCACTGATTGCCGAGGCTGAAATCGCTATTGAGCGAGAGCTCGCGATTATTATTGGGCGTGACGACCAGGGAAACACCACCTGCTACCCGATGACCGAGAACGCCATGCGCGATGGCATTCTGATTGGTAGCTTTGTTCCCGCTGACGTACCAGAGCTGCTAGTCGCCGAGGCGCAGGAATACGCTGCGCGGTTGGTTAATCGTATGGCGTATGTCGGTGTACTGGCAATCGAGTTTTTGTCTCGGGCGGAGAGCTCATCGTCAATGAGATTGCACCGCGCGTACACAATACGGGGCACTGGAGTATTGGCGCCATTGGCGCTGATCAATTCACGCAGCATGTGAGCCTTGTGTTAGGTGCCCCCGTCTCGCCACCGCAACTTCAGGGTGGGGCTGCAATGGTTAACTTATTGGATGACAAGTTGCCGCCAACCATGCCAGAGGCACCGCTGCGAATGCTTGTTCAAACTTACGGTAAAGGCATCCGAAAAGGCCGCAAACTCGGCCATCTTACTGTGATTGGCGACGATCCGAATGCAGTGCGTCAGTATGCTGAGCAGCTGATTAAAGCGCTTCACTAACGCACGCGAAGCGCTCAACGGTCGACTGGCAGTTGTCTGCACTTACCATTACCATCCGCTAGTAGACAGAACCTAAAAAAGGCTGGGAGAAGAGAAGAATGAACCAGGTAGCCAATATCGATGCAGGCCAGATTAGTGAGAATGCCGACGCCACGCGCACAATGCTTAACAGCGCCTTTCAACGTCAGCGGCAAGCCTATTTGCAAGATCCTTATCCCGAGTATCAGCAGCGCAAACAGGATCTACTGACACTCAAGCGCATGATCACTGAAAACCGCGATGCGATTATTGCCGCGATTAGCGAGGACTATGGCAATAGATCCGACTTTGAGAGCAAGTTTGCCGAGATCATCACAGCTACGGATACGATTAGCCACACGCTGAAACACCTCAAAGATTGGATGAAGCCCCAGCGTCGGTCGATTGATATCACCATGTATTTTGGTGCTAAAAACCGGCTCATCCCCCAGCCTTTGGGTGTTGCTGGATTGATTATCCCGTGGAACTTTCCCATCAATTTATCCATGTCGCAGTTGGCCGCTGTTTTTGCCGCGGGTAATCGCGCCATGGTGAAGATGTCCGAGAACTCCGTTGCACTGAGCCGCTTGCTGAAGAAAATTTCGCCCAGCTATTTTCCGGTGGAGAAACTCGAGTTTTTTGAAGAGACCGGTGGGGTAGGTGTGGAGTTTTCGCAGATACCTTTTGATCTCATTATTTTTACCGGTTCGGGCGCTACGGGTCGTAAGGTAATGGCCTCGGCAGCACAGAATTTAACCCCCGTCATTCTTGAGTTGGGCGGCAAAGCGCCGGCGATCATTGATCCGCGCTATTCAATGAAGAAAGCGGTCGAGCGCATCCTGTTTGTAAAGCGCTTTAATGCCGGACAGATATGTACCAACGTGGATTATGTGTTTGTGCATCGTTCGCAAATCGAAGATTTCGTAACCGAAGCAAGAGCTTGGGCGCATGCGCATTGCCCCGACATCCAGGCAGAAGACTATACGGCAGTGATTGACGATCGCTCCTTTAAGCGCTTGCAAGATACCTTGGTCGATGCCGAGCAGAAGGGTGCCCGCATCGAAAAACTCAGCGCGCAGTCTCCCGACGAAACTACACGCAAGATGCCATTGCACCTTGTACTAGACACACAGCCGGAGATGATTATTCGCCAACGCGAGACCTTTGGGCCGCTACTTATGGTGATGCCCTATGAGGAACCCGAGGACGTCATTAACTATGTCAACAGCCATGATCGTCCGTTAGCGTTGTACCCCTTCAGTAACGACAAGACTTTGGTAGATCGATACATAAAAACCATTATGTCGGGCGGTGTGACTGTCAATGATGCGCTTTTCCATGTGGCACAACATGACCTACCGTTTGGTGGTGTTGGACCCTCGGGTATGGGGCATTACCACGGTTATGAAGGCTTTGTATCCTGCTCTAAAATGCGGCCGGTGTTTTATCAGGCCAAAACGACGGCCATGAAGTTTATGACCCCGCCTTACAGCAACTTTGCGCGGAAAATGATCGACACGCTGATGAATATGCGCGGTTAAAAATCAAAAAATTTCGGCGCGCCTCTGGCAGAAGCGGACATAAAAAATCGATGCGAGGCGTGTCCCGGGCCGCCCGCCAGCTATTTGCTGGCAGTTGCTCCACGGCATTCGCATACGCCAGCAAGCAGCTGCCGAACGACCCTGGCTCAATGCAAGATCGTCGATTGCGCGCAATTCACGGCGCGAGTAATGGGGCTAGCAGATACCAAAGCGCCGGTACCAATAGCGCGGTAAAGAGCGCACTTAGCCCCATTGCTAATCCTGCATAGGCGCCCAACTCCCGACTAACTTGTAGTGCACGGGCCGTGCCTATACCGTGAGCGGCAACGCCTAGCGCCAACCCTTGAGTTTTTTGATCATTAACGCCAACGAGCCGCAGTACTGTCAGCCCCCCTACGGCCCCGAGAATGCCGGTGACAATGACAGCGACGGCCGTCAAAGCTGGCAGGCCACCCAGTTGCTCGGTAATCCCCATGGCAACAGGTGTCGTGGTGGATTTAGACGCAAGTGACAGTTGCGTAAGCGTGGATCCACCCAGCCAAGCGGCAGTGACCACGGCACTCAGCGAGGCGGCGAGAGTGCACCACTAAAAACACTCAGCAAAATAGGTACAAGTGCGCGCCTTAAATGATCGATATATTGATATAGCGGTACCGCGAGAGCTACGGTGGCGGTGCCCAGTAGAAAGTGGATGACTTGTGCCCCTCAAAATACCACTCGTAGGGTGTGTCGGTTATTACGAGGTAGGCAGTGACAATCGCCATGCCAATTAGCACAGGGTTAGCCAGCGTCGATTGTCCACTTAGGTTGTACACGCCGAGCGCAACACAATAGGCCAAGAGGGTAATGCCAATACCGCTAAATGGCCCCGCGACTAGCCAATCAATCATGAGCGTCTCCTTGTGGCGTACGCTGGTTTGATGATGCCTCTGAGTTGTCTGCCGATATTATCCGTGTGGTGGGCTGGGTAGCCATTTGTTCGGTTGGTAAGGGGACCGATTGAAACAAGCGAAATATGGCTGCCGTAGTCAGCAGAGCCACTAGAGTGCTGATAACAATGGCGCCCACAATAGCTGGCCATTCGGCTGCGATGAGCTCCACGTATAAAATCACGCCAGTGCCCGCGGGTATGAAAAGCAGCGACATGTGCCTAAGGAGCGGTGCAGTCGTCTGAGCAAGACCCTGAGGCATACGCTTGCGCACGATGAGTGCGATAAGTAGTAATAGCATGCCAATCACGGGCCCGGGGACGGGCAGGTTGAGGACTCCCGCGATAACGTCGCCGCTAAGTTGGCACGCAAATAGTAGTAATAAAGCGGTAAGGGTCTGGCGTAACACAGCAAAGTCTCAGTCGTGGTATGCCGAGTTTACCCGCAGCTTTACCCATGGTGTTAGTGATGACATGAGGCTCGGTCTATAAGAGCGCAGCTGGCCCTGAAGAACCAAAAAAGCCCTGCGTGGCAGGGCTTTGGGTTTGAGCAAAGCGTGGTATTGTCGCTAGGTGCTTTGAGGCAAATTTGCCTTAACGTTGCGCAGTACCTCAAGGCGATTATCAAAACGGTCCTTGTCCAAGTCGAAACAGCAGTCGGCCTGCAGTCCTCGCAGGGTGTCTGCCACTTCGTCATTCATGCCCGTTACGTATACACGCTTGTGCGCCCGTTGAGCGTCGCAGGCTATGGTTTCAACCGCTCGTGCGGCTGATACATCCATAAACGGCACTCTTTGAAAGTCGAGTACGATGGCGTGCAAATCGTCGCGATAGCGCTCTCGCACTTTGTGGCCAACGTCAGCGGCTGCACCAAAACTCAGAGGTCCGCCAAACTCAAATACGGAGACGTAGTCGCGTAGCGATGCCAGCAAGTCGCGCTCTTCGTCGCTCGTGGGTGTAAGTGGGCGCGACAGCAAGTCGTCGAGCTGGATTTTGGCCACTTGGCGCACATAGGCCAAGGCTGCAAGCACCACACCGGCGGCTACCGCCGTGATGAGGTCTACCAGCACCGTGAGCCCGAGCACCAAGGCCATAAGTGCCAAATCCCAACGCGGGCCCCGGTGGGCGTTTTTGAGGTAGCTGAAATCGATAATATCCAAGCCTACCTTGATCAATACGCCCGCCAATGCGGCGTGTGGAATGTAGGCGGCTACTGGCCCCACCCCGAGTACTACGGCGGCCAATACAACCGAGTGGATCATGCCAGAGAGTTTGGTAACCCCACCCGAGCGCACATTGACAACCGTTCGCATCGTTGCACCGGCACCGGCAATGCCTCCGAACAAGCCGGCTACCGTGTTACCGATGCCCTGGCCAATCAGCTCTTGGTTGGAGTCGTGCCGCGTGCGAGTCATGTTGTCGGCAACCAGTGATGTGAGCAATGAGTCAATGGCACCGAGCACGGCCAGGATAAACGCCGCCTCAATGACCAGGGCTGCCGCAGACTGATCGAACACCGGAAAATGTAAGGAAGGTAAACCGCTGGGGATATCTCCCAGGATGGGCATGGTGCCTAACATGGGTCCCAGAACGAGCGAGACACCGGTTCCGACCGTTAGGGCAGCCAGTGGTGCGGGTAAGTATTTGCCCCAGGCGGCAGGCCACCCATACACCACTGCCAAGGTGACAATAGCAACCGTCAAAGCAGAGAAGTTTATGCTGGCCAGTGCTGTGGGTAAGTAGGTAATACCGGGGACGGTACCGGCAGGGGCTGCGTGACCGAGTGTGGCGTCTAGCTGAAGAATGATAATAATTACCCCGATGCCACTCATAAAGCCCGATACCACCGGATAGGGTACTAGGCGAATAAAGTCACCGAGCTTGAAAATACCAAACACAACCTGTAGCACACCGGCGAGCATAACGGCCGTCAGAATGAGCCCTACGTCGCCCGACAAACTGGCAAAAAGCCCGGCGAGGACCACCACCATGGGACCGGTTGGGCCTGAGACATTGGTTGGAGTGCCACCAAACCAGGCGGCAAAAAAACCGACTATGATGGCACCATACATGCCGGCGATGGGTCCTAACCCTGACGCCACGCCAAAGGCAAGGGCGAGTGGAATAGCAACAACTCCAGCGGTCAAGCCGCCGTAAATGTCTCCACGCAAGTGTGAAAAGTCAAACTTAAACGCTGACAACATGCCTAAACTCCGTTAGATGATGGTGGTGAGGATGATCGAAAATTGTGACTAAAAGATATCGACTTACAGTTCCTTGGGAGATAGATTTAAGCTATCACCCACACAGTAAGGTAACGATATGCCGTCATTGAGGCAGTTGGAGTATTTTCTTGAGGTGGCCGACGCGGGCTCACTGCGGCAGGCGGCAGCCCGTTTGGGGGTTACGCAACCCACATTAACCGTGCAGCTGCGGACCTTGGAGGAGGCGTTGGGCGTTACCTTGCTCGAGCGCAGCCGCAACGCCACGCACCTTACCCCAGCTGGGCGCGAGTTGTTACCCGATGCCCGAGAGTTGATGAGTCAGTGGCGTAACCTGATTGAGTCGGCTCACGTACTGGGAGACCACACGCATTCGACCTATCGCTTGGGTGTGCCACCAACGCTGGGGCCGTATTTACTGCCCACCTTGCTGCCATTCATCCACAAGGAATTTAGCAAATTGCGTCTCCATGTGCGCGAAGAGGTGCCAGATAAATTGGTGCAAGGCCTCGAGGAGGGTAGCTACGATCTGGTGATTGGGCCTATTTCGGCCAGCTCTGATTCTCTGGAGCACGAGCCCTTGTTTCGCGAGCCGCTGTTACTTGCGAGTCCTGCGGAGATGCAGTTGGCGGCGGGTGATGACTTGCGAGAGAGTGATCTGAGCGGCTTAGACGTATTGGCACTTGATGAGCGCCATGCGTTACGCCGAGAGGTTGAGCGCATCTGTGACAAGACCGGTGCACGTTTGAATCGCAATTTCGAGGGTACAAGCCTTGATACCCTTCGACAAATGGTGGTGATGGGCATGGGCTTAGCCTTTCTACCGGCCCTGTATGTTCGCAGTGAAATTCACCGTCCGGAGGAGCTGCGTGTTCAACCCCTGTCGGGTGGACGCTTATTTAGGGAGCATGCTCTGCTCTATCGTCGCAATGCGCCCTCCAGAGCTTTTTACCGTGAACTCACCGCTTTGGTCCGAGTTGTGATTGCCACCGAGCTCAAGGGCACCGTGATACCTGTGGGTTAGCACTTCGCTCCGGATTGCAAATTAAACGACCGCAGCCTTTGAAAACATCGCCTTAACTATTGAATTTGAACTTTGAGTATGTTTTTCTTCTCTGTAGTTTGTTAGTACATCTTGGGCTTATATCTTACCCCGACGCCCGCCATTCGCGCGCGGCGGTAACACCGCTTATCTGGAGGAGCAATGACTCACACAGCCTATATCTATGATGCCGTGCGAACGCCGCGCAGCAAGGGAAAAAAGACGGCACGTTACACGAGGTGAAGCCGGTTGATTTGGGCGCGGGTTTGTTGCGAGAACTCCAGTCACGCCACGATCTCGATACCGCCTACGTTGACGACGTGGTGATGGGTTGTGTTACCCCCGTGGGCGAGCAAGGCTCTGACATTGCCAAGATGATTGTGCAAAACGCCGACTGGGACGAATCAGTGGCGGGCGTTCAGCTTGATCGTTTTTGTGCATCGGGTCTTGAGGCCGTAAATATTGCCGCACAAAAAATAGCCTCGGGTTGGGAAGACTTGGTGGTGGCCGGTGGTGTGGAATGCATGTCCCGTGTCCCCATGGGTACCAATGGTGGTGCTATGGGTGGCGATCCGGCGTTTTCACTGAAATCAGGGTTTGTGCCTCAAGGTATTGGCGCCGACACCATTGCCACACTTGGGGGCTGGTCGCGAGAAGACGTGGACCGCTTTGCGGTCACCTCCCAGCAGCGAGCCGCCCATGCGCGTGATAACGGGTGGTTCGACCGGTCGGTGGTGCCAGTGCGCGATGAAAGCGGCATGGTGATTTTGGAGCGCGATGATTTCATTAAACCGCACACTACGGTAGAGGGTCTTAGCAAGCTAAAACCGTCTTTTGAGATGCACGGTGGTTTAGGTTTTGATGATGTCATCCTGACGAAGTACAGCCAGCTCGAACGAGTCGATCATGTCCACACACCGGGCAACAGCTCGGGTATTGTGGACGGTTCCTCAGCGGTGCTGATTGGCAGCGAAAAGGCCGGCAAAGATTTGGGGCTCACTCCTCGGGGCCGCATTGTTGCGACAGCGGTTCTCGCAACCGACCCCATCATTATGCTAACCGGCCCCGGTCCTGCCGCGCTCAAATGCTTGGATAAAGCCGGGTTGACCAAGGCCGATATTGATCTGTGGGAGATTAACGAAGCCTTTGCCTCGGTAGTTTTGCGCTACATGAAAGATCTGGATCTGGATCTCGACGTGACCAATGTTAATGGTGGGGCGATCGCCATGGGGCATCCGCTTGGCGCAACGGGAGGCTGTTTGGTAAGCACCATGCTCGATGAGCTCGAACGCCGAAATGCCAAGCGGGCGATGTTGTCGCTCTGCGTAGGCGGCGGTATGGGCATCTCTACCATCATCGAACGTGTTTAACGCCGGCTGACGACAAGGATTGATAGAACAATGAGTGAATTTGATTATCAGAAAGACGCCGACGGCATCGTAACCATTACTATGGATATGCAGGGGCCGGTGAATAGCATGAGTCCCGCGTTTCTGCCACTGCTCGACGAGACGGTAAGCAAGCTAGAGGCTGAAGGCGACCTCAAGGGCGTTATATTAACCTCGGCAAAAAGTACCTTCTTTGCAGGCGGTGATCTTAAGACTCTGGTGCAAGCCTCCCCGATAATTCAGAGGAATTTTTCAACAACGTTGAGGCGATTAAAGCGGTTTTCCGCCGCATGGAGAAGCTGCCAGTGCCGTTTGTGGCGGCCATCAACGGCGCCGCTTTGGGTGGCGGCCTAGAGTTGGCGCTCGCTTGTAACCACCGTATTGCGTGGGCTGACAAGAGCGTACAAATTGGCTTTCCAGAGGTCACTCTTGGTTTGCTGCCCGGTGGTGGCGGTGTTGTCAAAGCCATCTACCTTCTGGGTCTCATGGCGGCCAATGAGTATTTGATCGAGGGCAAGCGGGTTGCGCCAGCCAAGGCGTGTGAGTCGGGCCTGATCCACGAAACGGTGGCAAGTCTGGACGAGTTACTGCCTCGCGCCAAGGCGTGGCTGGTCGAGAACGCGGGCAACGAAGCAGCGGCTGTTCAGCCCTGGGATACCAAGGGCTATAAGATCCCTGGAGGCAATGCCAACCACCCGGCTATAGCACCTATGCTGCCAGCGGCAACCGCTATGCTGTACCAGAAGACCCGTGGTCTTCTGCCTGCGCCGGCTAAAATTCTCGACGTTGCGGTATCGGCGATGCGAGTCGACTTTGATACCGCCATGCGTATCGAAAGTCGCAATTTCACGGCGCTCGCGCAAACCCCGCAAGCGAAAAACATGATCACCACGTTCTTCTTCCAGATGAACCAAATCAATGGTGGTGCTTCTAGACCAGCGGGCATCGAACCCCAGCTTACCAAGAAGGTAGGGGTATTGGGCGCAGGTATGATGGGGCAGGGCATTGCCTATGTGTCTGCCATGGCGGGCATTGAGGTTGTTCTTAAGGATATATCCCAAGAGGCCGCAGAAAAAGGTAAGGGCTACAGTGAGAAGCTGTTACAAAAGCGCGTTGCCCAAGGTCGTATGACGGAAGAAAAGGCTCAGGCCGTGCTGGACTTGATCAAGCCCACAGCGGCCAACGACGACTTACAAGGCTGCGATCTTATTATTGAGGCGGTATTTGAGAATATTAAGCTCAAACACCAGATCACCGAGGAGCTAGAGCCTTATTTGGCCGAGGGTGGTGTGTGGGGATCCAACACATCGACCTTGCCCATCACCCAGCTGGCAGAGGCCAGTAAAGCTCCCGACAATTTTATTGGCATTCACTTTTTCTCGCCGGTAGACAAAATGCCACTCGTCGAGATCATCATGGGTGAACAGACCAGCGACCTCGCCTTGGCAAAGGCCTATGACTACACCAAGCAGATTCGCAAGACCCCCATTGTGGTTAACGACTCGCTCGGCTTCTTTACCTCGCGTACGTTTGGCACATACCTCGACGAAGGCACTCGTTGGCTGAGCGAGGGCGTGCACCCAGTACAGATTGATAACCTCGGCAAGCAGGTGGGTATGCCGGTTGGTCCATTGGCTGTGTTTGATGAAGTCAGCATGGAGCTCAACCGCAAAGCCGATGAAACTTGGGCCGAAATGGGTGTACGTGATAAATGGGGCGACGGCAGCGTAACGCGCGGCGTGGTGAGCACCATGATCAATGACTATGGTCGCGGTGGTCGGTACCATGGTGGCGGATTCTATGAGTACAACGACGATGGCAGTAAAACCATTTGGCCCAGCTCTTTGAGTTGTACTACCGGCCTGAGGTAGATGTGCCCGAGCAAGATATTAAAGACCGGCTGTTTTTAGGCAGGTTATTGAGGCGCTTAAATGTTTGGAAACCAACGTGCTTCGTACCGTGGCAGATGGCAATATTGGCTCGATTATGGGTATTGGCGCGCCTGTATGGACGGGTGGCTTGATACAGTTTGTGAATACCTACGGACTTGAGCGCTTCACAGCCCGCTGCGATGCGCTCGCAGCATCTTACGGGGAGCGTTTTAAGGCGCCCGCCATTGTGGCTGAGAAAATCGCAGCGGGTGAGCAGTTTGTCTAACTGAGCGATCAACGGCTATGAAAGCGGGCTCCGGCCCGCTTTTTTTTGGTATGAAGACGCGGGTTATGCCACCTTGTTGGTTGTCAAAAAAAGGGCGGGCTGCATGGGTGACGATCGGCGTGGATGAAAATCCGTTAGCTTTGACCATTGACTGGCTTGGCAGGCAATGAGAGAAAAGGGCTTTGTAGACAACGCTTACCGCTATGTGTGGACGCTATACACTCACCGTCAATCACAGGACAGAGCTCAAGCAACTGGGCTTGCAGCGATCAGATCGCTATAACATTGCGCCCCAAAGCGAGGTCGTGGTGCTAAACGAAAGGCAAACTCCCGTGTTGATGCGCTGGGACTATTCGCCGCCCTGGGCCAAAGCGCCCATGCACATCAGTAATGCCCGCTCGGAGACGCTGCGCGAGAAACCTTCGTTCAAGGGCGCGAGCCGCTGTGTATTTCTTGCCGACGGTTGGTATGAGTGGCAGCGCACATCGAGTCAAAAAACACCTTGGTACCACCACATGCAAGGTGAACTACTGTTTTTTGCCGGCATCTATAACGCCGTGGGCTGTGCCATTGTCACGCGCGCAGCTCACCCTAATATCGCTCAAATACATCACCGGCAGCCCGTGTTACTCGACCAGCGCGCAATTGGGCATTGGCTGGAGGGCCATGACTTATTTGCTAGCGCAATTAGCCGTGCCGTGCTGTGCCATCCCGTAAGCATGGCGGTAAATCGACCCAGCAATGACTCGCCCGCGTTGATTGCTCCTGTTGAGTTAAGTAAGCCGCCAGCCGACAACGCGCTGGGGGGATTTGTTCGATTAATTTTGCAGAAACTTGGCGTATCCTCGATCTTGGAAAGCCGACTTAGCCGATATTTTCCAGCTCAGTGTGCAGCTGTTGTTTAGCCGTGGCGCGCGGCTTGGAAAAGCGCGCGACGCCAAGATATATCACCGGTGTAAGATAGAGCGTGAACAACGCCGCCATTCCCAGTCCACCAAACACCACCCAGCCAACGGCAGAGCGCGCCTCGGCACCGGGACCGGTTGCCAAAATAAGCGGTAGGGCGCCAACAATAGTTGACACCAGTGTCATGGCAATGGGGCGTAAACGGGTGTGGGCAGCATTAGCAATGGCTTCGCCAACTGACTGCCCCTCATCGCGCAGCTGATCGGCAAATTCCACCAGCAAGATCCCATTTTTGGCAATCAGACCAATCAACATGACCAGTCCAACCTGGGAGTAAATGTTCAGCGAAGTTCCGGTGAGAAACAATGCAAAAATAGCGGCTGCTAGCCCGAAGGGGACGATGGTCATAATGACAAGGGCTGACGCCAGGCTCTCGAACTGAGCAACCAGGACAAGAAAGACCACCAGCAAGGCAAAGCCGTAGGTCATTATGGTGTCGCGCGTGGTCTCATCCAGTGCCGCTGCCTCGCCGCGGGTGATAACGGTGATGTCTGAGGGTAATACTTCATTGGCAAGTGCCATAAGGTCATCGACCGCGGTTTGTATTGCCACGCCTGGCGCAATCTCCACGTCAACCTCGATGGCACGTCGCTGGGCCCGACGATCAAGCTGACCTGCCACACCACGTTCATCGAGGGTTACGAGGCTCGATAGAGGAATGAGTGCGCCATTGCTGCTTCGAACATAGAGGTTAATTAAGTCGCTAGGATCGTCGATTTTGTTGCTACCCGCTTCCAGAATAATAGGTACGGTCTGGTCCTCAACATTTAGGTCTACCACTTCTACCCCGTCAACCATAGCGCGCAGGGTTTGGGCAATACTTGTTAGTGGTACGCCGAGATCTGAGGCGCGTTGGCGGTCTACCTTAACGGCTAACTGCGGTTGGCTAGGCTGATAGCTCACACGTGGGCTACTCACGCTGTCGAGGCGCTCTCTGATTGCATTTGCATAATCGCGAGCTGCAATAAAAATACTGTCGTAGTCGGTGCCAAGCAGGGCAAGGCTGACACCGCCGTTGGAAGCGCCGCGAAGCCCCAATGAATTCGCGCTGAAAACGCGGGTGGTCATGCCGGGGATATTACCGAAAAATGGTTTGAGAGATTCGGCAATGGCTGACTGAGAGCGGTCGCGCTTATCCCATGGCGCTAGTCTTGCAATGATGAACACGATGTTAGGATCCCACCGGCCAATGACGGTGTACATGGATTCTATCTCGCCTTCACGAATTAACGGGAGTAGCAAATTTTCCATGCGATCGCCCTGACGCTCAGCATACGAAAGGCCAACGCCATCCGGCCCGCGCGAAAAAATATTGATTGTTCCGCGATCCTCAGGAGGTAAAAGCTCTTTGTCGAGCTGTGTGTATGCTGTTGCCGCACTGCCGGCAGCTATCACGCAGAGAAGCAGCGTGATCCAAGAATGGCGTAATACCCAACCAAGCGTTACATCATAAACCCTAACCAGGTTATTGCCCATGTTTTCAACATTTCGCACGCGCTGTTGGTGGGGACCCAGGCGCGCCATGGCGGCGGGGACGATACTTAAAGCTACGAAGGACGAGATTGCCACCGCCACAGCCAACACCAAACCAAACTCGCGGAATAAGCGTCCTGCGGTGCCAGGTAGGAACGCAATGGGTATAAAGACCGCCACCAGAACCGCTGTGGTGGCGATCACAGCGAAGAATACCTGACGTGTGCCAATGACAGCTGCGGCACTTGAGCCCAGACCCTCTCCCCGCCGGCGTTGAACGCTTTCAAGCACCACGATGGCGTCGTCTACGATTAAACCCGTGGCTAGTACCAATGCGAGCAGCGTTAAGATATTGATAGAGAAACCCAGGGCCCAGCAAGCGGCTAGCGTGCCGAGCAGCGATACCGGGATTGCAATGGCAGGGATTAGCGTTATCCGCATAGAGCCCGAGAACAGTCGAATGACCGCAATGACCACCGCAATGGCCACCAGCAAGGTTTTAATCACCTCTTCGACAGCCCCTTTAATAAATACCGCATCATCAGAAATAACGGTAAGCGTTACGTCGTCGAAACGTTCGTTGATGCGCGCGATGGCTGCTCGAATGCCATCTGAAATCTCAATGGTGTTAGAGCCCGCTTGTCGAACTACACCCATTCCGACCACGCGATGACCATCCTGCCGAAAAATGCTTGTGGTATCAGCCGGTGAAAACGTAATGTGTGCTATGTCGCGCAAACGAATATCATCGCGAATTACCAGCGAGCCTATGTCGTCTTCTCGGGTAACTGCTGCATCTGCGCGAACGAGGAGCTGTTGGTCACCTGCTCTAAAGCTGCCTGCCGGGACATCTAAGGGGGCATCGCGAAGCACTGCCGTGACATCGGCCACAGTGAGCTGGTAACTCGTTAGCCGCAAAGGGTCCAAAATCACACGCAGAACCCGCCGACGGCTGCCGAAAAGGGGAACGTCGGCTACTCCTGGTAGCGAGATAAACAACGGCACAATGTCTTGCTCAATAATCCTGGCTAGCTCTTGCTCGTTGTGCTTGTCGCTGCTGACCGCGATGCGCACAATTTCCTGTGCATCTTGATCGGCTTTGAAGACCGACAGCTGCTCTAGATTATCGGGCAGTTCGCGCTGGATCCGACTGACCGCTTCACGTACGTCGGCCGCGGCTTGATCGACATTGGTACCGGGCCTGAATTCGACAAAGATCCGTGCATTGTTTTCTTCGCTGGAGGAGTCAATGGTTTTTACGCCAGAGACGCGCGCAACGGCCGATTCCAGAATGCGAGTAACCTCGGCGTCCATAGTTTCCGGCGAGGCGCCCGGCAGCTGGGCTCGAACATTTATTAGCGGCCGGTCTACGTCGGGTAACTCGCGCACCTCGATGGCAAGCAGGGCCGCGATGCCAGCAAGCACAATGAGCAAGTTCATGACAGCGACTAGCCAAGGACGTTTCACCCCTAACTCAGGCAGACCTCCTCGCAGTTGCGAGTCTGGGGAACGCTCAGTCACGGCTTGCCTCGTTAGAGTTCATTGGCGTGTCAGGCCTTGCGCTGCTGGGCAGACCAATCTTGGCCGGGTCGATACTGTCTATGGTGACCCCAGCGCGTACTGCCTGAACACCTTCGGTAATGACAGGCGTGCCTAGGGGGATGTCGCCCTCAATCAGTAAACGATTGGGTAGTCGCTTAACCAGCTCAACCTCGCGTTTCGCCGCCGTTCCGTTATCCTCAATCCAAACGTAGGGGCCATCGGCTCCCCACTGCACGGCGACATCGGGTACTGTCAAAAACTCACCGCGAGCAACATTGATGACCATCTCAAAGGCCATGCCCGGGCGAAAATGATCCTGATTGTTATCGATGGCAGCTCTGGCTGTGAATGCGCGCGAACTCTCATTAATACGCGAGTCCACCGCAACAACTTGGCCAGTAAAGGCATCACGACCGCTGTTCCACAACTCAGCATCGACGGCTACACCGGGCTTGACTTGACCTACGAATAATTCGGGCACGGCAAAGTCAACCAATAGCGTCGCGCGATCATCGAGCGTGGTAATGAGTGTGTTGGTGTCTATGCGGTCGCCCACGTCGATATCGGTAATACCAACCCGGCCCGTGAACGGCGCCACGATCTGCCGGCGATCAAGGTCCAGTTGTGCCTGCTCCAAAGCAATGCGGGCGGCGTCGACTGCTGCAATTGCACTATCAATCTGGCTTTGGGCAATGTTGGCGCTGTCGCGGTTGACCGAGGTGTAGCGCGTCACCAGGCGCTCGGCGTCGGCAAGTTGTACCCGCGCCAGTCGCAACGCCAATTGCTCA
Source organism: Luminiphilus sp. (assembly GCA_038141785.1). Lineage (GTDB taxonomy): Bacteria > Pseudomonadota > Gammaproteobacteria > Pseudomonadales > Halieaceae > Luminiphilus. Next base: position 38,733 of record JAYQIT010000004.1, read on the forward strand.
TCGCGATTGTCCAGTTGCAGTAGTACGTCACCTGCTTGCACCAGTGCATCGGGCTCAAAGGATATGGCGGTAACAATACCCGCCGACTCCGCGTACAAGGTAACGCTCTTTTGCGCTCGAGCAGTACCTACCGCGGTGACGGATTCCTTGAGTTGTTCGCGCTGGACGGGTGCGGTGACAACCCTCACACTGCGTGCAAAGCCGCGGCCCTCCTGCGCGCTGGAGCCGTTATCTTCGCTGCAGCCCTGTGATAGTAACAAGCACGTGCTGGCAAGGCCCACACATGCAGCACGCCGATAGGAAGCCGGAATCCATGGCAGTCCATAATCTGTCTTCAATGTCTTGTTTCCTGTCGATATCGCCATGTTTGCCATTTATCGCAGACACTATTTACGCGCCTTATCAAGGGATGGCCTTGTGGCCAAAAGCCCCACGCCTATGTCTCGACTTTCCGTGAGGAGGGAGCCTTGCTATCTGTCGCGGGCACTTGCCTCCGAAGGCCCGCAGAGTTTAACCCCAATCGAGGATTTGGTGGTCAACTTCCGATAGATTATTAACACCGGTCAACGCCATTGAGACGCGCATTTCACCTTGCATTGTCGTTAACAACGCTCTGACACCTTGCTCGCCCCGCGCGGCATTGGCATACACCCAAGGTCTGCCTATGAGCACCATATCGGCGCCTAAAGCGCGTGCCTTTAAGACGTCTTGACCACTACGAATACCGCTGTCCACGATCACCGTGCCGCGACCACCGATAGCATCTACAACCCGTGGCAGAATGGTGATTGTTGATGCGACGCCATCGAGCTGGCGACCGCCGTGATTTGAGATCACGATACCATCTGCACCCGTGTCAAAAGCCGCTTTTGCATCTTCAGCGGTCAAAACGCCTTTAATAATAAGCTCGCCATGCCAAATGCTGCGCAGCCATTCAATATCTCGCCAGGTTACGCTGGCGTCAATTTGACTATCTATCCAGGCTTTAAAGTCAGCGGGTGTTGTTGCTTTGGCAACAAAGTCACTCAGGTTGCCAAAGGCGTGGGGTTGTCCTCTGAGCCCCACGTTATAGGCCCAGTGTGGGTGTAGCAAATAGTCGATAAGCCCGGCTCGTAGCTTGCCGTAGGTTGATGTGCCGCCTCCCATGCCATTGCGGACATCACGATAGCGCGCCCCTACAACAGCTAGGTCGACGGTGAACATGAGCGTATTTACGCCCACGGCCTTGGCGCGTTCGAGCAGCGCGACGACAGCGCCTCGGTCCTTGAGCATGTACAGTTGAAACCAAAATGGGGTATCAGATACCTCAGCCACTTCCTCCAAAGAACAAATACCCACGGTAGACAGCGTAAAAGGAATACCAAAGGCATCGGCGGCGCGTTTTGCTTGCAACTCGCCGCGACGAGCCATCATGCCCGCCATCCCAATCGGGGCAAGCGCAGCAGGTATACTCAAGTCATTTCCCATTACGGTGCAGGCGGGGTTGACTTCGCTCACATCGCGCATAACGCGTTGCTTTAACGCCAACTGCTCAAAATCATCGACGTTGCGTCGTAATGTCAGTTCCGAGTAGGCGCCACCATCCACATAATCGAATAGTTGGCGCGGCAATTTACGCTCGGCTTCGCGTCGGTAGTCCTTGTAGGATGCCGGAACGAGATTCATAGTGCCGGTGTTAGTGCCCATAAATGCTCCAGTCGCGGATGGTTTTTTGGCTGTAAAACGCGTTTATTTTATGGGGTGCTGCCCTCGAATCCGGGCAGGATCACCTCGATCAGTTCTGGCCCTCGGTTGGCAACGGCTTGTGCCATGGCAGTATCAAAGGCATCAACCGTTTCCACTCGCGTAGCCGGCATTCCCATGCCCTTTGCAAGACTCACCCAATCGATGGTGGGGTTGGAGAGATCAAGTAATGATTTGGCTTTGTCGCTCGGGTTGTCTACACCGACCCGCTGCATCTCAATATTGAGAATGGCGTAGGAGCTATTGTTTAGCAGCACCACAGTGATGTCCGTATTTTCTCTAACCATGGACCACAAGGATTGAACGGGGTACATACCCGAACCGTCTGCCTGTAAGGCAATCACTTTGCGGTTTGGATGGGCGCCCGCCGCTCCAATTGCCAAGGGCAATCCCTGGCCTATGGCGCCGCCGGTGAGCGTCAGCCAGTCGTGGCGCTTGGCGCAACCCGTAAACATAAACGCACCCAAGCCATTGGTTGCGCCTTCATCGGATACGATCGCGTTTTCTGGCAAGTGGTTGGCCAATACCTTGCCCATTTCGATCATCGTAATAGGGCCCGGTTCCAGGGTGTGCACAGCGTGAGGTTGAAGGTTGGCAGGCTCTGCTGGGGCTGAGAGTGCGTCGGCAAGCCGTGTTAGCGCATCGAGAGCATCGGTGTGAACATCCGTAAGTGTCTGAACTTGCGTTTGCTCGGCCACCAGATAGCTTGGCTTTCCGGGGTAAGCGAAGAACGACACCGGTGCTTTACTACCCACGATCACCAAGCCATCAAAGTCTTTAAGATAGTCATAAGCTTGTTCACCAAAGTAGGGCAGCCGCTCTACGGGCACGCGCCCTGCGCCGCGCTCTAGGCGAGTAAAAAAAGTCTCGGTGATCAAGCGCGCACCCGTGGCTGCGGCTATGCGTCCCGCCTGCACAAGGGCATCTTCTCGCAGCGCCATACCACCCATGAATAACGCACTATTGGCGTGTCTTTTAAGTAGCTTAGCAGCGGCAGTGATCTCAGCCTCCGAGGCCTTTGGCGGTGGTGTAGCTTGCGCTGTTCGACTGATTTCTCTCGCGGGCTCCCAAGCATGGTCGGCGGGTGCAATAAAACTCGCCACTTGACCCGGATAAACACAGGCAGCCTCAAAAGCTTGAAGGCCAACCTCAGCCAAGTGTTCAGGACTCTCCGAATCGCCAATCCATTGAGATACCGGCGAGGCAAAGGCATGGATATCGGAAGTCAGTGGCGCATCGTATTGCCGATGATAGGTTGCATGGTCGCCAATCATGTTGATGATAGGGGAGTGTGCCCGATTAGCGTTGTGCAGATTGGCGCTACCATTAGCGAAGCCCGGTCCAAGGTGGAGCAAGGTCAGCGCAGGTTTGTCGGTCATGCGCCCGTAACCATCGGCGGCGCCTGTAACAACACCCTCGAACAACCCAAGAATCGCACGTATGCGTGGCTCACCATCAATAGCGGCCACCAATTGCATCTCTGATGTGCCGGGATTGGCAAAGCACACTTCGACACCTGCGTCCGCCAGCGCCCGAATTAGTGCATCGGCTCCGTTCATTCTTACATCTCCCTTAGGGCAACTCGCCCCTCATGATGTTAATTTATGGGGTTCATTGTTTGTCAGACGCTAGTGTCATTGGCCAAGGTGCAAGGTGCAACCCCCACTATTGGTTAGGTTCTCGACGCACGGTAACCCTTGTATTCATTTATAGAGCGTCGCAACAGACAATGGAATGTGGTATTCAAGGGGCCGCACAGATAGGCGAACGTCACACCAGTCGATAACTTGAGGAGAGCACTTATGTCAGGCGGACCACTTGCAGGGGTTAAAGTTGTAGAAATTGCGGGTATTGGCCCCGCCCCTGTGCAGGCATGATGCTGGCTGATATGGGTGCCGACGTTGTGTTGGTTGAGCGTCGTGTCCCCAGTGCTAATGCCGCGCCCAACTTTCAAGAGCAAGCTGATCAAACCTTTTATAACCGCGGTAAACGTTCTATCGCCCTCGACCTAAAGCAGCCAGAGGCTGTAGAGGTGGTACTGGCTTTGGTTGAGCAAGCCGATGTCCTCATAGAAGGCTTTCGCCCGGGTGTTATGGAACGTCTTGGACTTGGCCCTGACGTGGCTCTACAGCGTAACCCAAGGCTAGTTTATGGTCGTATGACCGGCTGGGGGCAAACAGGTCCCCCTAGCTCAGGCCGCGGGTCATGACCCCAACTACATTGCACTCAGTGGTGCCCTGTGGCCCGGCGGCAGTGCCGACAGAGCCCCCACGGCGCCACTCACTCTGGTGGGTGACGTGGGTGGCGGCACCATGGTGTTGCTGTTTGGCGTGATGAGCGCTTTGGTTCATGCCCAGAAAACGGGCGAGGCCAAGTGATTGACGCGGCGATTACCGACGGGTCTGCCTATATTTCCGCACTCCTGCGCATGATGCATAACACGGGCCAGATGAGTGATGAGCCGGGCAACCGGATGGGCCGATTTTGGCGCCCCTGGAATGAGACCTACAGCTGTGCCGACGGCAAACACATTACCGTTTGCCCACTAGAGCCGCAATTTTACAATCAGCTGTTGGATTACTTAGGGCTAGCCGATGACCCGGTATTTGCTAACCAGTGGGACACCTCACAATGGCCCGAGGGTAAGCAGCGTTTTAAAACAATTTTTGCCTCAAAAACCCGCGACGAGTGGTGTGCGCTACTAGAGGGCACCGATGTTTGTTTTGCGCCTGTGCTCAATTTAACAGAGGCCACCCAGCATCCCCATAATGTAGCGAGGGAAGTGTTCATGGAGCGCGGTGGTGTTGTCCAGCCAGCACCGGCGCCGCGGTTTAGTAAGAGTCAGCCAACGGTGGGAGCCTGTCCGGTCCGCGGCGAGCATTCGACGACAATCGTATCGGAACTGGGACTTAACAGTGATGAGTTAAGCGCAAAAGGTGTTATCTAACTAAGTCTCAGCGCATTCCTCGCAAATTAGTGATCAAGGCGTGTTGGGCCGCTTCTTGGCTTGGCGCGTAGTAATGAAGAGCTTATTTTAGAAAGGCAATAATGATGTCTAGCGCGAGCGTTCAACAGTCTCACAGCACTTACCCGCACTTATTTACGCCCCTCAATCTTGGGTTTACCACACTGCGCAACCGATCAATCATGGGCTCGATGCATACGGGCCTTGAAGAGATGCCTGATGGTTTTGATCGCATGGCGGCGTTTTATGCTGAGCGAGCTGCCGGTGGCGTGGGCATGATTATTACCGGTGGTATCCCACCCAATGAAGAGGGCGGCCTCGCGGTTAAAGACGAGCACGGTAACGTGGCTTTTTCTGCATCCAAGCTCAATACCGACGCCGAGGCAGAAGGCCACCGTCGGGTAACCGACGCGGTGCACGCTGCCGCGCCAGACGCCAAAATCTGCCTGCAAATTCTGCATATGGGGCCGCTAGCCTACAACGATGGGCTGGTTGCGCCCTCGGCTATCCGCTCACGCATCAGCAAGCTCACCTCATGAACTGGATGAGGCAGGCATCGAGAAGCAGATTGCCGACCACGCCAATTGTGCGCGTCTTGCGCAGCAGGCCGGTTACGATGGTGTTGAGGTGATTGGTTCTGCAGGTTATTTGTTATCCACGTTCCTTGTGGAGAAAACCAACCGCCGGACTGATCAGTGGGGCGGCAGCTACGAAAACCGGATGCGCTTTCCGCTGGCGGTTATCCGCCGCATTCGAGCAACCGTGGGTGATGATTTTATTGTCATCTTTAGGATTGCAGCGATGGATATGCTGCAAGGGGGAATGAGCTGGGATGAGGTCGCCTTGCTTGCCCGGGAAATCGAAAAGGCGGGCGCGACCATTATCTCCACACATTTCACCTGGCATGAAGCGCAAGTACCGACCATTGCTACCATGGTGCCGCGAGCCGCCTTCACCAGAGTCACCCACCGAGTAAGAAACGAAGTGTCCATCCCTGTGATTACCTCAAATCGCATCAATATGCCCGATGTGGCCGAGCAAGTGTTGGCGCGCGGTGATGCCGATTTGGTATCGATGGCCCGCCCCATGTTGGCGGACAGTCAATTTATGCGTAAAGCCGCCGAGGGACGAGCCGACGAGATCAACACCTGTATTGCCTGTAATCAAGCCTGTCTTGACCACACGTTTAGCTTTAAGCCGACCTCTTGTTTAGTGAATCCACGGGCATGTAATGAGACCTTGCTCAATTACCTGCCTACCGAGGAACCCAAAGCCATTGCGGTGGTGGGTGCGGGCCCCGCGGGTCTTGCTTATGCTTGTGTGGCTGCCGAACGTGGTCATCAGGTCACTTTGTTCGATGCTGCAGCTGAGATAGGCGGACAATTCAATCTTGCTAAAGAGTCCCGGGTAAAGAAGAGTTTTACGAGACCCTGCGGTACTACAACAAGCAGTTGGCCAAGGTTGGCGTACGTGTAGAGCTCAACACCCGTGTGGATGCCGCGATGCTCGCTGGTGCTGACTTTGATCATGTGATTGTGGCCACAGGTATCACGCCGAGGGTCCTGACATTGCCGGTATTGATCGCGATGGTGATGGGTTACATCGATGCAATTACCGGCACAAAAGCCATTGGTAAGCGAGGTGCGGTAATGGTGGTGCCGGTGGCATTGGCTTTGATGTTACCGATTTAATAACCCACGAAGGGCCTTCAGCGGCCCTAGATATTGATGTCTTCGCTCGCGAGTGGGGCATTGACTTTGATAATCATCCCCGTGGTGGTGTGACCGGCGTGGAGCCATGAGTGGCCCGTGCCGATCGCGAAAGTTTTCTTGTTGCAACGTAAAGATTCTCCCGTCGGCCGTGGATTGGGTAAGACCACCGGTTGGACGCACCGGCTTACCTTGGGTCGGCGTGGTGTCAATATGATGAATGGTGTTGAGTATGTGCGGATTGATGATGAGGGACTGCACCTTATGGTGGGTAATCAGCCGCAAACGCTTGGTGTCGACACCGTTATTATTTGTGCAGGTCAGGACCCTTTGCGCGAGCTGCACGACGAACTCCAAGGTTTGGGGGTGTCGTCTGAGCTAGTGGGGGGTGCCCATGAGGCACTGGAACTTGACGCCAAAGCCGCCATTAATCAAGCAAGCTGGATGGCTGCGTTGATCTGAGTTTTCGGTTTTGCTGAGCAATTTTGGCCCCGTAGGTGTTGGGGCCGTATTGGTGGACCCCAAGGATATGCTGCTCCCCGTCGCTATCCCCCTTGAGGGGATGTAAATCAAGCCAGACTTATCCATGTCCGAAACGGCTACGGCGGCGTCAGACATGTCCAGCTGTCGACCAATTTTGTCGAGGTGCTCGGCCCGGAAGCCTCTTGAGGAGCCGTTAATGAAAAAAGGCTCTCGGCTGCTTTCCCTTGCTTTTTCCCCAAGACAAAATCATGGTGGTAACTACAGCAGTTGTTGCGTGTAGCGCAACAGAAAACCCATTAATCACACCGGGAATTTTGTTTTGGAATTGCGTATGCAGAACAGCCGTGCACCGATTGCGATCTCTTACCTGCCGAAGGCAGTCGACTATCTACCCTCTATCGTCGGTGCGATTCGCCGTCATCTCGGTGACTGGCCTATCTACCTCATCACACAGGAGCAACATCTACCGCCTGAAAAATGACTAGTGGGTAACGCGGTTGCACCAATCACGGACTGGTCTCACTCGAAGGCGCCAACAAACAGAAGCGGCTTTTGGGAACATCAGGAGGTACTCGCCTCGCGGTTTGATCGCTGGATCTCGTGGCATGACGACATGCTACTGATGAAGCCGGTGGAGGACCCTGAGCAAGAATTTGCCCGTCCGATAGTCCGGCATATGGAGCGGGAACGTCCCAATAAAGAAATGAACGCCTGGCACCGGCTGCTGTGGGAGACGCTGGCATTCTTTCGCATTCAATCGATGCGCGCTCCTAACCCGATTTTCCACACACCCCGAACCATCTACAAAACGTCCCTCGAGTCGATTCCTCCACACTGGGATAGGTCTAGGCTGGTTTTACTGAAGCCAAGTGAACCTATTTGTGTCGACAGGGCTTGCTGATCTGGAGAAGTTCGCGCTTTTTGACCTCAAAACCCTGTTCACTGTGTAGGGCATGCCATTCATATCCGTTCAATCCTGAACGACGGCACGCAACAGCTCATGCCACACGGTTTCCACTGGCTTCCTTGATGGCTGAGTACTGTTGGACTGGAATCTGCTAGCGCGCGCCCTTCCAAGCGGAAAAAGACAGCGTGGCAGGTGGCGCCCTGGTTGGCGGTATCAGGAGGGGCCGGGCAGGGGCTTCCTGTTCCTTCTCGCGAAGATGAGCCAGGATTCTGTCGATGATGTCCTGGTCCTCAATGCAAGCGATGACTTTCAACGACCCGCCACACCGGCCACAGGTCTCTATGTCAATATTGAAAACCCGCTTTAGGCGTTGCGCCCAGGTCATAGCAGCATGACGCTCGATCGGGGTCTTTACTTCCGCATTTGCCCATCTTATGTGCTTTGCCACGTTTGGCCGGGGCGACCTCCCCACGCCATCTGTGGTTCGGTGCCAGTACGCCGTGGTAGCGAGTGAGATTGACCCTGGGTTTTGGTACGAGTGCCGCCAACCGTGCGATGAAATCCACCGGTTCAAAGGTCACCTGGGTCGTGCCATCCCGGTACGGTGTCTTCAGGGTGTAAACAACCTTGCCCGTGGAGCTCAGTGAGAGGCGAGGAACTGCCACGGCAGGGCGGGAAATATACCGACACAGGCGCTCACGCTTGTCTTTCTGATTCCCCTCACAGCTGACCCCAGCGTGGAGAGAGAAACCATTGGCCCTGGCCACCCGCTCCAGTCCAGGATCAGGTCTGTCCAGCGGACGGATGGTGCGGATCATGAAAGCTTTACGTCCCTGCTGTGGGCCGACGGCTATGCGGTAGGAGATGGAACTGCCCAGAATCTGCGGCATGGCATCGGTATCCTCGGCGGGGTCGAGGTCCAGCCAGGCACTCTCGGTGTCCTGTTCTAGCTAGCCCTGGCGCTCGAGGCAGCGACCTGCGCGCTGACTGATCACCTGAACCAGATCCTCCAGTTCTCTTTTATCCGGCGCTTTGACGCGTTGAAACCGAGGTGGTCGGTTGTCGCGATAGACGTAATAGCTTGAGCGCCAATAACTTACGAAAGACGCCATATTGGTATTGCGACTAAAGCTGTCAGGCACCTGAAAAAAGTCGAGTAGTGTCAATCGGCACGTAGCAGGGCGAGACCCTCGGCCTCGTCGTCAATCTAATAAGGAGAAAACCATGACCCTTCGCAAAATCTTGATATTAACCTCCTTCTTTTGCCGCGCCGTTTGGTTTTGGACAGGACCTAAACTACGGCGAGGTGAGTTCACCGCCACCTGTACCATTGATGAGCTCACCGACCGATGGAACTAACTACAGCGTGGATCACTGGCGTAAAAAATGGAGATTATGGTCGCGTATACCTTTCCTATGAGTTCACCGATAAGCTGGGAATGGGCACGATGGGTGAATTTACGGGTTACGCTTGGACGCAGAATGGTGAGCAGATCGAACGAGCTACCTTGCGACAGGCGTTTATCAAAAACCACGGTATTCGATATGTATTCACTGGATGTGGTGACCAATGGACTTATCAACATTGTCTCGGGCCAAGTGGACTTCGTGTGCAAAGACAATGACGTTAAGTGTCCTCTGCAATAAGCTAAGCCCCTTTTATTTTTAAAATATGGATCACCGACATCAGTGTCGGTGATCTTATCCAGGAAAACGAATTAGTGCGCGGTGAAACCGCCGTCGATCAAAGTATAGGAAATTTAAAGGCACCCATGGGAGTACACACGCTCGCTGATTCTGTCGACAGGGCTTGCTGATCTGAAGAAGTTCGCGCTTTTTGACCTCAAAACCCTGTTCACTGTGTTGGGCATGCCATTCATATCCGTTCAATCCTGAACGACGGCACGCAACAGCTCATGCCACACGGTTTCCACTGGCTTCCTTGATGGCTGAGTACTGTTGGACTGGAATCTGCTAGCGCGCGCCCTTCCAAGCGGAAAAAGACAGCGTGGCAGGTGACGCCCTGGTTGGCGGTATCAGGAGGGGCCGGGCAGGGGCTTCCTGTTCCTTCTCGCGAAGATGAGCCAGGATTCTGTCGATGATGTCCTGGTTCTCAATGCAAGGCCGGTCAACAAAACGGTGTTGATTTGCTGATCTCTGGCCGTCCTTTTTGCACCCATATCAACGGCCGTTGGGTCAAAAATCGTGCCAACTGAAAAATCAGACGCTTGAATGATTGACGCGTCTTCACCATGAATGGTGTTGAACGAGACTCTGGCGATGCCGCAACGACGCTCGGATTCAATCTGTTCGACAATGCGTTGCAGGTTTGCAGATGGATCTGTAATGACCCCTACCTGGAGATCCATATTAAAAATATCTTCAATTAAACCCGACAACTCATAAGTAGCCTCGAGACGGTCCTCACAGATCTGCCATTCCTGACAGTCGCTCAATAGCAGGGGGCTCCTGATTACACTCAGCGGCCCATTCGCGGGTGAGCAGCACATCAAGCGGCGTACCATCGATAAATGCTTTGTACATGCGATAAGGATCAAAGACGGGGCCAAGAGGGTCGTTAATAAATGCGTCGCTGTGCATATAGTCGGTAGCAGCCTGAGCCGAATCAAAGTTGTCTATCTGCAGCTCTGCTAGACAACCGTCTGGATCGCGATAATAAATCGAGGTGGTTGGACCGTGTTGGATCGGTGCTGTTGGCTCGATGCCTTTTAATTGCAGTTCCTGTTGCCGTTTCAGAAGTGTCTCGAGGTTGGGAAGGTAAACGCAGCATGCATCAGACCGACACTATTAGGGGGCGTTCATTGGAACCACCAGGTACCTTCATGAAGGCAACACGGTGATGCTCTTCGTCATACGTGATAAAACACATCATTTCGTTCTCAAAGACAACGGTGGCGTTAAGTAGAGCTATGTAGAAGTCTCTCATTGCTCCGAGTTTATTGGTTTGAAAAACGATGTGCGCAAGTCTTAGGCTCACAGTTTGGTTCCCTATTGGTTGGGTGATCGTTGGTTGCACTACACTACGATCTTTTCCTCATTTCAAGCGAGCAGAAACCAGCAAAGTTTCAGTGCTAATTTCTACTCCCTTTAAACGCAGGGTTTGAGTCATGTCGACTATTGAGTGGGAGTAATATAGTGGTGTTAAATTATCGATTTATATGTATTTCCTAGTCACGCAGTACTTGCAAAGAGGCCCGTTTTGGGGCGTTTTTGCAAGGAAAGTTACAAGCGGAGGCGATTATTGCACATCATATGCATCGCACAGTCGCTTTAAATAATGAGACTGCGGCGTCGGTTGTTTTAGTGGAACAGGCCAAAATCCACGTCGTCAAAGTTAGCCAACCCTGGAAACACTTCAAGGGTGTCTGACTGACTCAGGCCAAACCATTTGGCCAAATTCGATGCGTATTGTTCAACGCTAATGTCTGGAATCGATAAGTTGTAGAGCATCTTCTCGGTCTCAACGTCGAATGCAGGGATTTCACCAATCAACTGTCCGCCATTCACGGGGGATCCCATGACGAAGTAATGGCCACCCCAGCCATGGTCTGTGCCATTTGCGTTAATCGTAGGCGTGCGCCCAAAGTCGGACTGGCTGAAGGTTACTACGCGATCATCTACCACTCGAGTCTCAAGGTCCTTTTGAAAGGACTCTAAATTCTCAAATAATGCCGACACCAAGTAGGGTAGGTCTCTGTCCTGATTGTCATGAGTGTCATAACCATGCATTTGAACCATGATGACTTGTCGATTTTGATTCAGGCTTGGCGCAGCTTCAATTAAGCGGGCGGCCATTTTAAGCTGCTCTTGAAAGTTGCTTGCAGGGTGTCCAGTGGTAACTGGGTACATGACGGACGTATCGTTTGTGTTTGCTAGTATGGCAGCTAGCTCGGCTGAGCTCTCGAGGGTGCGAATATTGCGGCTTGCAAGCTCAGCTCCAAGGAGGTTGGCGCGAGTTTGACCTTGTAGGTCATAAAAAAAGTGCTTGCTCGTCGGAAATCTTATCCTCGTTATAAATTCGCGGGATGTTGTTCACGCCCCGCGGATCTACAGTAAAGGTCGGCATATTCAGCGTCGTAGTAAAAAGTTGAGATTTATCAAAGAGATATTGGGAGTGATGGTTGTTGGTCGTAGCTGCATGAGCTCCAGCATTCTGGCACCCCATCCCTCTCGCGCATTAGGATTCATGCCACCGCTCTGCCAGAGATTAACTTGAGAGTTGTGTGAGCCAATGAATATGGGCATGGCATTAGCATTTTGTTCAATCATTTGTTTTGTTGTTGGCTGACGAAGAGGCCCAACATTGGCCATCAAGCGAGCTTGCCGCTCTGATATAAATTTGCCATGTTTTGGCAGAAGGCAGGTGCGCCAAAGTCGGTGAGCCCAAAATCAATGAGCGTGTCCTGGGCAAAGCAAGATTCTGTCGGATGTTTTTGTAGCGCGTGTAAGGCTCGTTTTGTGTAGGCACTATTAAACCGAGCGAGTCCATTCCACCGTGCAGAAAGACCATAACAAGCGTTTTAAAGTCAGTGGGTGCTAAACTGCTGGCATTGGATAGATTGCTGAGCAAACCAAGGCCCGAGCTTAAAAATAGATTGCTGGATGAAACACTCAACGAGGCAAATCCAGATTTTAAAAAGTTCCTGCGATTCATGGCCCGTATCCCCTATTTTTGGTGTGAGTACTCTGGGGTGAGCGCAATCTGATAGATTAAGCTGCCGAGTAAGCCGTGAAGGTCGGCGCTTCGATGCGCCTGTGATTGAAAGTAATCCGCCGTCAGTGTCCATTGTATTTTGGACGCATAAAACTCTGTCAGCTTCGCTTTCATTGCGCTAGAGAGCTGTCTTTGCGTCATATATTCGTCGACGAAGTCAATGACGTCGTCAAAGCCGGATGTCTCTAGGCGTTCGACCAACGGTGCCAAGTCGTGGACCACTGCGTAGGCAAGATGCTCTGTGAATTGATCCGAAGGATCGAGAGAGTGCCAATGTGCAATTTGCTCTCGAGTTGTGACGTAAGCCACTAACGAGGCATCAGAGACGATAGTTTCCGGTGTGATCACCTGGAGTTCGGGCGCTACTAATCCTAGTTCAGCGAACTGATTGTTCGGTGTATAGGTGGGGCTGTAAAATTAAATACACTGTGCGCGCCGAGAAACGTTTGAGTTGGTCGGTTCCCTAAATAATTCTTGTTCTGCAGGTAACTCGCGACATTAAACAGGCGATTAAAGTTCACGAATTTTAAAAGAGGGTCTTTAACTCTGCCAAAATGCTCCGATTGTTCTTGCGGCGCTTTGCGGGCCTCGGGGTCAAAAAGCACGGCCTGTATCACCGATAACAAGTTGCCTCGTTCTGCATTTGCGTTGCTGTTAAAAACGGCAACTACTCGCGCTAGGTAATCTGCCGATGGATTGCTGCTAACAAAATTCTTGATCAGGTGACGAGCGACAAAAGGCCCAAGGTTCGGGTGGTAAAACAAACTATCAAGGACTGTTTCGAGACTGTCTCGCGCCGATGCCCCAGCTGGCACATAATAATTCCGCAAAAGCTTCTTTTGAGTTTTTTGGTGAAACTCGTCGTACGGAGTCATTGGCGCCAGTCGCGCTTGCCAGTCTACCGAATGAAAGGTGTCGCCAAACTTGTACGATGGTAGATCTGCGAAGTACCAGCCAGTTAATGCAGCGGCGTAGTTCTGAACGTCTATCGGGCCGTAGGTTTGTACTGGGAGGTTTGTTTCTTCGTCAATTATCGGTGTGCCGTCTTGATTAAGAAGTTGCAACCCTACTGTGAACAGCTGCATCACCTCTCTGGCAAAGTTCTCATCGGGTCGAATGTTTCTTTCGGGATCCGATTTTTCATTGCCAAGCATGGCGAGAAACATCCCCATTGCGGGATGCAACGTTACCTCACGAAGCAGATCTCTGTAGTTGCCAAAGGCATTGCGATGAAGGGTGTCGGCGTAACCCATTATCAATTCATCTTGCCCCGCAAAATCAAATAGATCTGAAATTACAACCATTTGACTTAATGCATAGGTCATCCGTTGCCCCACCTGGTCTGGACAGGAGAGGGCATTTAGCATGAAAGTTTCATGGCTTAGCTGCGTGAAATTGGCGTTCTCACCGCTATCAATATCATTGAAATCAGTAGCGATTGATTGCCAGGCGCTGGTATAAGAGCGTAGATCCATAGCAACCTGCTCCTCAAACCAGGCAGCTGCGCCCTGCTGGATCATTGAATCAATGTCGCCGTCTCTGGGTCCGAAGGTGCCCTGATAAACTAGACGAACCGCATCGGTTCGATCTTTTATCGTCGGTGGCGGGGGAGCGGTGTTTTCGAAAAGGGCAGGGCATCCGGCACAGGCAGCGATGGGGTAATATCAAGAGAAGTTCGATCTACACCACCTCGCCCATCGCTGACTTCAAGCTGAATTGTAAACGTGCCGGCCATATCGGGCTCAAATTCCACAACGTTGGTGTCAACTGTTTTTGAGTGAGGCATAACTCCCGCTGGGTGAGCCCAACTCCCATTGCGTGGACAGTGCGTCTCCATCCGCATCAGTACTCGAGGCTGATGTCACTCGTACCACAGTACCAGCGATGTAGTCAGGGGTTAGAGAATCAATGACAGCTACAGGCAGCTTGTTGTCGAGAGTAGGGGCGTTCGTGCCAGCGTCGCTCGACTTGCCACCACCGCCCCCCCCACATGCTGAGGCCATGACTATGGCCGCGCTCCCAAAAAGGATTTTGATTCGCGTCACCGTGAGATATGTTTTATGTCGCTTATGACTGACTGTTGACGCTCTTGTATTTTCGCTCTCTAAAACGCGCTGCTGGTAGACCACCCAAAAGTGTGTCCAACCTCATTGAACCACTACACCTTCCATAATATCAATTTTGTATTGTTGCGCTTTTGCTATCGCACCCAACATATTCGAACGGTGTCGGCTGAGCCGTGTTTATTATAAGCCTCAGTTTGCCGCGTTGCTAACCTTATAGCGGCGCTCTATAAAGTGGCGCGCGGTGGTCAGCGTCAAAAAGGAGTTTTTTACATTACCTCATTGACAAAGTCGTGCACTTGGCTCTGGGCATGAGGGTGCGTAAGGTCATCAAAATGGTTGCCGTGGTGGACCACGGATGTACTTAACACCAATCGCGTTACAGCCAGACCAGTGATGATATCACCAACAACCAGCGATGATCGCATGGGTATGGTGTGGGCGCACCGACATTATCAAGGGCCTGCTGCAATACGTTGAGTGAATATACTACGCGCCCGTGGCGGTTACTACTGCATGTGGTGTTAGCTATCAGCCGTCGGACTTTATCCTGATGGACAGGGTGGTCTTGGGATCTGGCGTTGCGGTTTTGCGACTCGAACATCACCTGGCGCGCAGTACACCAACACCCAATAGTGCGCCACGATTATTATGCTCGGTGGCTCTGCCCCAGTGTTCATGATTCATCATCTGCCTCTTGCAGCAGCCATCCTCGCTGGAAGGCGGCACATCTTGAGAAATGTGCGATGGTTGCTGGAGTAACTGCGTCATGCTTTGTAAACATAAAGTGGCCTCGTTAACTCACTCGCGCACGCAAACCGCTCAAGGCACCAGGATGCACCAGGTGGTCATGCGCGATCACCCATGGTTCCACAGGGCTGTCGGCGGGATTGGTTCTTACTGCCCTCAGTCGGACTAGTAAGGGGTTTGGTTGGTCACGCTCGATAAAGCTTGACCATGGGTCGGTAATCTGGGGTAGCTGTTCCCTTCAATGGCAGATAGGCATTGCAGTTCAGTCAGAGCGATCACCGGGCGATAATGCTGCCGGTTCACCCCAGAGTTCGATAGGGCATCTCAGATGCGTGGACAAATAAATATGTTGATCACGACCTGTGAACAAGGTGACTCTGAGATGTGATTGAGCACCACGGCGGACTTCCCAGGTACTTCAGAATCCATCCATATTGGCCACTGCTCGACTTATCTGGAATTCACTTATTTTTAGCGCCGCAGCGTAACATGAATCTGGTTTCATCATGGACCGCTATTTTCCAGGCGGTAGATGGTTTCGGTAACCGACCACAGGATGAAACCCCAGATTAATGCATCAACAACTGCCTTCCTAGCAACCAAGCGTTTACCACCTGCCATCAACCAAGTAATGTGTGGTTTTCAGAGTTATAGTGGGTATAGACATCCCTGAATCTGGAGCTGTTCTTGGTGGCTTTGGACATGAACAGGCGTAGCCTACATTGATGATGGGCAGAGCCCGGGAAGGTCCCCCATGGCATTCAGGCCATATCAGACTCTATGTGTCTCATGCAGCAATGTGGC
>JAYQIT010000005.1:0-263751 GCA_038141785.1 Luminiphilus sp.
AGGCCGATAAGATTGCTTACGATGTTTTCCAAGCTGATGGTTTGGACGCGGCTGTAAACCAAACCTTTGCCTCATCCGGCTATCGCGCCATTGACGCCTCCCGCGGCCGGCCGATTCCCAGATTTTGGACTTGGAATGCTCTGCGCGCCGAATTTGCGGTGGGCGATGATTTGAGTCCCGAAACTAAAAACGCGGCATTTAACGCCATTGCTGGCAAGATACCACTGCTTGTCATCGCCACCGTTGACGTAGAGGTGGCTATGGCCCGCAGGCGCCGAAGGTAACGTGGTGAGTACGGTAAAGGTTAAAGGGACTGTCTATCAGGACGACGGTTTGTTTTATGAGGTGGTGGCTTCTGTGGCTCCCACACAGGTATCCGCAGAGGGACGCAGTCAGACTTCTGCAGAGACGGCTGCGCTGATTAAGGCGGCAGAGCAAGCCAGTGAAGAAATTATTAATCAACTTTATGCTCAGGGGATTTACTAATGAATCTTAAATTATTAGCGGTATTACTCAGCACAGCGTGCCTAAACCTTACCAAGCATTTCCCCATGCGCCATTTGGTGGGCTCCTCGGCGGCTCCAAAAAGAAGAAAGCAAAGATAGCGGCGACAGCAGCGCCAAAAAGCAAGTCCTTTGGCGGCTTATTAGGTGGCGGTGGTGATGACGCCGAGGAAGAAGCCGACAGCGCCTGCACTTATTTTCGGCGGCCGCCTGGCTTGCCATGGACGACGATGGGCAGGGCGGCCTATGTAGCTGAACTACGAGAGACGTATCCACAGAACCCGCCCATTGGCAGTAAGGGAAGCCGCAGAGGCCGCCGAAAGAAAAAGATTCCGGCATTAGGTTTCATCTCTGGCGCATCAAAATGCTGGGCGGAGGCAGTGAAGGTGTTGACGAAGGTGAGCTGGTAAAAGGGCTAGATGACGAGCAACTGGCCGTTTACTTGGCGTTGGATCCGCAGGCTCGCGTGCGTTATGCGCTAGCCACCGAGCAAGAAGCACTGGTCAAAGTATTTAAGGCGGCAACCATTGAGGTGGCTCAAGGCCAGAGTAAGTTGCTTCGCGCATTTAACCGCAATGACGAAGCGGCTGCACTAGAAGCCAGTGCCGCATTGGCCGCGGCAGACTGCGATACTGCCTGTCTTGAGGGTGTTATTGAGCAGTCTGCGAGTTCTACTGAGCTGATCAGCGAGCTCACTGACAACAAGGAGCAATGACCGAAGAAGGCAAAGCCAGCTACAACAAGGCGTGGGGTGATTTTGCTTTGGGCACGGCCAATGCCATCTTAGTAGTTCCTGTTGCGGCAGAGTAGGCCCCAAGGCACTTAACGCTATTGCAGAAGAAACCAGTGCTGGCATTACGGGTGCACTGAGTGCGGCTACCGCTGGTATGGAAGCAGAGCTGGCAGCCTCTATGAGCGAGGAAGAAAAAGCCGCATTGGGTGAAGCGCAGAAAGCGCAAGCGGCCGAGGCTAACGCCGCTATGGAAGCAATGGCAGGCAAACTTGCCGATCTGTTGGCGCCCGGTAAATTGGTGGTTACCAAAGGTTTGCCCCTCATCATCGACTGGGGCAAATTGGCCAAGGGCCTATTGAGCTATGGCAAAGAGCAGGAGCTCGATACCTCGGGCGCCGACGAGTTTGACTTCGGTGACGTATAACTCTTTACAGCTCCGCCAAATACCGGCAGTCCTTAACGGACTGCTGGCTGTTTTTGTTTTTTTTGCATTGCACTTGCCCATCTCGGCACACGCTAAAGATAAAGTGGTGTTGGTTGAGGTAGAGGCCTCGGCCTGGGGCGAAACCAAGCGTGATGCAACACTCGCCGCCCTGGGTGAGGCCATTGCGCAAGTTAACGGCAGAGCCGTGGCGGCTGCAAACTCCATGAAGAGTGCGTCGGTGGAAAAGGGCACTGACGACGAAGAGTCATATGAGTGGCGTAAAGAGTTGCAAAGCCAAGTAAGCGATTCGTTACGTGGCGTTGTAGATAGCTATAGCATTGTGTCAGAAACCCCTGACGGGAGTGGTTGGGAGGTAAAGGTGCGTGCCAATGTGGCCAAGCTCGTTAAGGGTGCCAGCAAGCGCAAGCCGTTAGCTATTATTCCCTTTACAGCAGGTCGCGGAGGCGTCACGGTCTTTGGTGATGCCTGGGATGCCAACGACGCCGCGCGTCTTCTCACGCAAGCGTTGGTTGATAAGGTTACCAGCACCCGTCGATTTGCTGTTATCGACCGAGAGTTTGTGGCGGTTACGCAACAAGAAGCAAGCCTTAAAGTTGATAATCCCCTTACGCCCATGACCACCCTTATGGAGCTTGCTAACCGTTTGGTAGCTGAGTACATGATTGTTGGTCAACTGGAAAGTCTGTCGGTTCAGAAAAGCAGCACGTACATTGACGCTATTAAACGGGAAATCACCCAAACTACGGCTACGGTCACCATCGCTTTTAGGGTGATCGACGTCGGTTCTGACCAAGTGAAGTATGCGGGCACCGAGGTATTTACCTTCCGTGACGCCGAGGTGCCAAGTAACGGTGGTCCGGTTGCTGTGGGCACTCGGGTACTCGACTTGGCCGCCGATCGTATCGTTGAAGCCATGATAGACGCAATCTACCCACTGTTGATTGTGAGTGTGGATGGTAATGTAGCCACGATTAACCAAGGCGGCGATACCGTGAAAGTGGGTAGCGCCTACGAGGTGTACCGCTATGGCGAAAAAATTATCGATCCCTATTCTCGCGAGTCGTTGGGGCGATCAGAGACGCTTGTGGGTGTGCTGACGGTTGAGCGGGTTAATCCCAAGACATCGTTAGGTCGTCTTTCGGCGACTCAAGAAGACTTGGGAGCCAGCTTCAAGCCTAAAAGTTTGGTGCTGCGTATGAAATCGCGTGGCGACACACCGGAGGTCGCCCAGAAACGTCAAGCGACTGCGCGGGCGAAAAAGAGTATTGAAGACAAGAAAAAAGCGACGGATGATGACTGGTGAAGCCAGTTACGATTCAGCTTTTGTTCAGTAGAAGGCTATTACGCTAACTAGATAGCGAAAGGAGCAAGGGTATGTTCAGTAAAATAAAAGCACGGGGCTGCATTGCAGTTGCCATTGCCGGATGGTGTTTAAGTGGGCTGGCCGTGGCTCAACAAGATGGCGGTGCAGACGTGGTACTAGCGGCGCAAGCCGATGCGGCACCGGTACAGGCATCACCGTATCCGCAGGAGGTGCTCTCTGACTGGGTGGCGAGTAAAGGATGGACCGAAGGCTGGGATAGCGCCAAGAATCGCTTCATTATGGTAGGAGAAGTGAGCGGTAGAATTAGGCCGAATCAGCGTAATTTTCTTGATAAGCGGGCAGCGTTATATACCGAGCTAGAGCTTCGTTTAAAAGCTAAAATTATCGAGTCGATATTCCAAGAGGTCGACGCCTCGGTAATTATCAAAGTGCCGGGTAACCCGCTTGAGGCCCAATTTAAAGCGCTCAAGGCCGAGTACGATAACGCCTTGGCCGCTGCGGATGAAGCGCTCTACGCGGCTATTGATGACTACGAAGACGTGTTGGCAGCCGAAGAAGTTGCTTCACTCGAGGCATTAGAGGGCGTAACGGCGCTCGATCGCTGGAATGCCATTTTGGATGGTATTGCAAAGCGACTAGATGAGACCTACAGCAGCGCAGAGATTGAGCAGGCAAAAAGGATCGAGCTGCCGAGTTAAAGGCGCAGCTTGATGAGGCTGGGCAACGGGGTCGCCCGCGCTGCTGACTTGAAAAAAGAAGTCGAGAAGCAGGCCGGCGCAGAGCTCAAGGCTATTAAGGGAGAATTTGCAAAGTCGCAGGAAACGTCAGTTGAGTCATTTTCAGCGATGCCTCTGCTCGGTGCTGTGATGCTGAAAACAGCAGAGTCTTATGACGGTAAGCGCGATTATCGTATGGCGGGGGTATTGGCGTGGAGTCCAAAGTTACAGAAAGACGCCGCTACCCTAATGTTGGGTAACGCAAAGCTGAAACCACGACCGAACAAACAAACATTCACCGAGTGGGTTAATGCGCTTGATATGTCAACGATGATTGGTACCCGGCGTTATCTCGCAGCGGATGGCAGCATCAACTTTGTTGGCTTTGCAGCCGCCGAGTATGATCCTGATGATGTGGGCCGTGAAGCTGAAAAACGGTCATTCGTTAGCCAACAAGCTAAAGGCATGGCTGTACTGTCGATGAAGTCCGATGTCGAAGTGAAGCGTTTAGCTGAGACTAAGTCTTTTGGTGTAGATACAGCAGAGGGCCGCGAAGATTTCACGTTTAAAAACATGTCAGAACAAATGATGCAGAGCACCGAGGGTGCGGTGGCGGTTAGTGGGATGGTGTCACCCAGTCCCAGAAGAGCCATGCACGTCCCTTCTGGCAAGCCTATTTTTGTCGGCTATGCCTACATTAACAGTGATATTGCTGCTAAGTCTGAAGCGTTCCGCGAGGAAACTTACGCACTCAAGCGCTGGATTAACGAGGATCAGTCAGCGCAGCGTGGACGTGAGGCGGGTCGCAAGGCTGCTGCTGACGCAACAAAGAACGATCCCAAGGCCTACGCACAGGGTTACCAAGAAGGTAAAGCGGGCGTTGAATCCACCGATGCGGCTAATCGCGCCGCTGCGGCGCCAGCGCCTGAAGCTCAGCGTCCCATGCCGGCACCTGCACCGACAGCAACGGGTCAAACCCAATCGGGCACCTTTGTCGATGACACTGATGTAGAGGATGATTTCTGAGCTTGTTGAATACAGAGATCGATATGTTTCAACCGAACAAAAAAAAACACCGATCAGTGATCGGTGTTTTTTTTGGTCTTTTCTCGAGCGTATGTATATCTGACGACGCCGTGTTAAGCGCTTTCACCGCGTTCGGTGAGAACAAAGAGTCGATACTGGCCAGTCAGCAAGCGCTGTCTGTTGACGGTTTTCAAATGTTCCCACTGGCAGTCGATATCGATGCCAGCGCCACTCGTGATGAGGCGGATCTGCATATTGCGATTACTTCTGCTTCGCTATTCACACAGCAGCTTCAGGGGCTTACCCATGAAATCTGCATAGCCCGGAACGCTGATGTTGATCCCGCTCAGTCAATTAAGGTGACGGGTTTACCTATGCAAATGGTCTATAGCGATCGCTCGCGTAGCCACTTTATTAAAGTCCTGAGTACACCGGTACAGGAACTTAAGATGGTGCTTGGTCGCTATTGCCAGGCTAATTGACCCTAAAGTTTTAGGACGTTACTAAGCCCATGCGTTGCCTCATTGCAGAAGATGAACCACCGCTGAGAGAGCAGCTTGAGCGTGTATTACGTACAGCGGGCTACACGGTCGATGCGGTTGATAATGGGCCTGAGGCCCTGTTTCAGATACAAGAGTTCCAATACGCGGTGGCAGTGCTAGATTTAGGGTTGCCAGGCTTTGGCGGCCTTGATGTCATTCAGCAATGTCGCCAACAAGGAAATAAGACACCTATTGTCGTGCTCACTGCGCGTACTCGGGTGCAGCAAGTTGTTGAGGCACTGGAAGCAGGTGCCGATGACTACCTAAAGAAGCCTGTAGATCCAGACGAGCTATTAGCGCACATAGCTGCCGTGTTACGACGGTATGGTAACGCTGAGAATTTAACTCAAACTGAATGGACTCACCACGGGTTTACCTTGGATACCAAGGGCAGGCGACTGTTGTGTAATGACCAGCCAGTGGCGTTAACTGCCTCCGAGTACGCGATTTTGGAACTGCTGTGGAGCAAAAAAGGCGCGGTTGTTTCTAAGCGCCAAATAGCCGAGAGCTACCAGCGTGACCCCGATATCGAAATGTCCGCAAACAGCGTCGAGGCCCTGATTGGTCGAATCAAACGCAAATCGGGAGTCGACAAAAAGGGTCATGGTTTACCCATCGTCACGGTTCGCGGCGAAGGTTATCGGTTTGAAGGTAATCACCCGTGAAGAAACCAGTTTCCATGCGCGCCGTGGCAGTGCTTACGTCTGTTGTTGTTACTGCTGCGGCAATTGCGGTGCTGTTTTTGATAGCAAGGATCGAGCTACACAAACGCCTCGAGGCTTCGTATCAGAGCTCATTGGCAGACTTTGCGCCGTTTGTTGTCGAGTCGCTCACCTGGGAACAGGACGAGTGGATTTTTCGACCAAAGAGGCAGTTTTTGCCCAGCAACGTTGGTGTATCTGCGACGCCCGCTACACCCGGTAGAGCCCAGGCGGGTTTGTGGCTGTCTTCAGATGCGGTCGAATCTGTTAAGCCCATTCTGGCCGAGCAGTCAGCGACTCCCTTTACGGCGGGCAGTGATCTCAAAGCCTTGTTACTGAGTGGTGACGACACGATACTTTGGCGGTCGCCTTCCCTCGAGGGTGCCAAGGTGTTTGAGTCGGTGGAGGCGATTGATGCAACTCATCAAGGACCCGAGCTAGCGGTCAAACACCTGCGCTGCGGCATTGATCGCGATGCCATCTGTACTCGGCAGGCTTTTAACACCGAATCTTCTCAACCGGCTGCTCAGTTATTACTGGCCTGGCAAAACGATAGCGCAGCCGATTATGCACACCAGTTACAAGAAACTCTGCTCGTCATTTTGTTGGTGCTCGGCGTGATACTTATATTGCTTCAGACCGTGGCACTATGGTGGGTGTTGCGACCGCTCAAACGCGTGCAAGCAGGGGTAGATAACGTGCGACGCGGGCTAGAGACCAGCCTATCGGGCACCTATCCCAAAGAGTTAGCGGGGTTGGTGACCAGTTTCAATACACTCATAGCGCATGAGCAGGGAAGACAATAGCGACTGCGTCACTCCTTAGAGCGACTGGCTCATGTGTTACGCACCCCTCTTGCGGTGCTAGGTTCGCGCGCTTTTAAATATGCCGATGATCAAACCGCGGCAGCTGAACAGGCCGATCGCATGCTACATATTGTTGAGTCCGAGTTGCGCAAGCTTACGCTGAGTGAACAAAACACCGGTGTGTTACAAGACGCCACGCTCATCAAGCCTGTCATTGAGCGTATTACTCGCGCTTATCAATTACTCCCACGTTCTGGCGCTAATCAAGAGACGCTTACGTTTGAAATGGTGTTTGATGAGGCAGACGCGGTCTTCCCGGGTAATGAGAAGATTTACAAGATCTTTATGGCACGCTACTAGAGAATGCCATGCGTTTTGCCAGAACGACAATTCGCTTTAGGCTTGGTATTTCTACCGACAATCATTCAAAGGTAGCGCTTACCTTGGATGATGACGGACCGGGGTTTACCCAAACGCAGCTTCGAAATCTAGCCACTGACACCTTGGTGAGTGAGGGCTCAGCCGATGGTTTTGGTCTTGGCTTGCGCATTGTCCGAGATATTGTTGCCGCCCATCATGGGCAATTACGATTTGATAAGTCACCCTTGGGTGGCGCTCGCATCAGCATAATTTTCTAAAAAAGTCGTTTTATTCAGTAATCGTTCAGCCAATACAGCTAACACTATTCCCATAGCCAAAACCGTTCTATCGGTTGGCGCAGGGTAATAGGAAAGCTATGAAAACGAGTACGACTATTTTCCAAAGGCAGTGGGGTGGATCTACCCTTATCGGCTTGCTGCTGGGTTTGTGTCTGGGCATGCTTGCCCTTATTAAGTGGCCACATTTAGAAGGCCCGGTGAGAGCCTTGCTTGCCGAGCATGACATTAGTTTAACCAGCGAACTGCCCCCGGTGGCTCCAGCTTCCGAAGACAGATCTACGCAGCCAGAGGCCATAGCGCCGCAAGCAAAAACCACTTCAACTCCCGAGCTGCCCATATCAGCAGCGGACAACGGCATTGCTGAAAGCCGTGTAATACCGCATGGCGGTAATCCACCGATAGCAAAACCCACAACGGCTATACAGAACATGCCGCGTTTTGACGATCCCAACATGAACTCTCTGTTACCCATCACGGCCGAGACCCGCGAAGTATGGCAGCCATTCTCGTCGGAATCGGCGGCGCACGCGTTTGCTGCAACGGTTTCAGAAGCTCTGGGCATTGAGC
The DNA here is from genome assembly GCA_038141785.1 of Luminiphilus sp. Classification (GTDB taxonomy): domain Bacteria; phylum Pseudomonadota; class Gammaproteobacteria; order Pseudomonadales; family Halieaceae; genus Luminiphilus. The sequence goes on from JAYQIT010000005.1 coordinate 8,023, forward strand.
TTGAAACCCTTCGGCAGTCCGACCACAAAGTCGTGCCCATTGTGCGTTGCACCCAACAGGTGATGTGCGACGACGTCGAAGCAAAAATCGCGGCCTATCTGGCCGGGCCGACCAATGCGGGGTTAATACGATGAATTATCGACAATCCGCTATGTTCACTGCCATCGCGTTTGCCGTAAGTTTGATTGCCTCGATTTCGGTAACCGCTTCAGCCATGAGCGTCTCATCTTGTAAAGGTGATTGCGGTCAGTGGCGCCAGGTGAGTAACGAAATGGTACGACCGCTGCATCCGGCCACACCCTTTTAGGGAATGTTTTGAAGACGCAGCAGAGCGATACGACGTGCCCTCAGCGTTTATTGGCTGCCATTGCCGCTGGCGAGAGCGACTTTAATCCCCCTAGCGGTATCGTCTGCGGGTGCCATAGGTGTCATGCAAATTATGTGGCCTGTTACGGCACGACATCTGGGTGTTGGCAACAAGTCGCGTCTGTTCGATGCTTGTCAGAACATACACGCCGGCGCTCGCTACTTTAACGAGCTGCTTAAGCGCTACAACGGTAATACGCATCATGCGCTCGCGGCATATAACATGGGCCCCGAGCGAGTTAAGAAAGGCATCGTTCCGGCGCACGGTGTTCGCTACAGCGACTATATTTACCGGCGCTACCTCAGCCTTGATGCACTCAAGACCAATCCGCTCACACTCTTTGAAGTTGCCAATGCGCATGCTGCCAATCGGTGGGTGCGCGTATTAAGCCGGCAGTTTCCAAGCACCCATTTCTCGCTCCAGCGTCAAACATCGGGTCAGATCACCGTGCTAGCTCAGTCTGGAAGCGGCGATACCTACGAGCTGGTTCGTCACATTAATTCAATGTTTTATCCCCAATCATAGTCACCCAGGAGGCACACTATGTCCTATGCAACACACACACGCTAAGAGGTTTTCCCTAGCCCTGGCTATAACAGCGCTCGGTGGTGTTACCACTGCTCATGCCGTTACAGCAACAGGTCCTTCGGTTAACTTATTCAATGCCGCCACCATAGAGAGTTTATCGAACACCTCTAAAACGGCGCGCGCGCTTGAATCATCCCTCGAAACGGTCATTAATCAACTCGAAACCCAAACGGCACTCTATGAATCAGCTGGCTGCGCAAGCTCAAATGATAAAGGCTGTGTACAACTGAGAAAGGGCGTCAAAAAGAACTACGCCGAGCTGCTTGATCAAATTCAGGCGCAGTTACCCGAGATAAAACGCAATATCTCAGAAACTCGTGATGCCCTAGGCAAGCAAATGGTCTCGGAGCTTGGTCGCAAGATGTCGCCAGGCGACTTACAGCGCTTACTGGCCGGGCGTCATGGCAAGATGACGCCAAGCGCTCCAGCACTTGGGTCTGCCAAAGCGGGGCGCCTAAGCGGCCTGTTTGAGGGTTATTACAACCTTGTTCGCCGGGGCGGTAATTCCTCGGGCAACAGCACTGTCCTCGCTTCGCAGCTATACATTGATGCCGTTCACTCGGCCAATTACCTCGACCTCATTGGTGCAGAAATCGACTCGCAGCACACAGAACTACTGCTTGAGCTGGAGTGGGGTGAACTCACCGCTCAAATGACGGGCACCGTGGGTAACGTTAAAGAGCTCCTTTGGGGCAGTGATGATATGCGCCAAAACATTTTAAATGTTGGGCTACAGGCCAACGAACCCAAAGAAGCTTTCGCTGATCTTTACGTCGATTAAATCCAGGAGATAACCATGAAAATAGCCAACATAGTCATGCTAACTGTGGCACTGGGTTCAACAGTTGCCTGTTCCTCAGTTCCTCAAAATCGCAGTGCTTGCGCGGTACCTGATGCAAAAACCGTCGATACCTTTCTCACGGCAGCAGAATATAACTTAGGTAATAGCCGCTGCAGCACGTCTTTTGACGCGTACTTCGATCGCCTCATTGCCCTGTCGCGAGAAAACCCCGATGCCACTAACAAGCAGGCATTTGCTGATCTCATTAGAGCTGGTATTGCCAACGGTGCAATCTCAAAGCGGGAGGGAATGGCGCGCTTCAACGAGTACTTTGAACCCGAATTTTACTCTCTAAAAACCGATGTACGTTCGAACTGCGTAGCGCTTAGTGATCGCCAAAACGACATCAACGCCCTCGATAGTGAGTTACGCAAAAAGCGTACGGGCTTATTGGATATTCTTGGAGACAAGGAGCAGTTTCGTCAGTCTCAGCAGTTCTATCAAGATCTCACTGTTGTCATGGATGCGGTAAGACACTCCTGTGACGCCGCTTTGGCGAGGCGATAACCGCAGTGCGTTTTAGTCTGGCCGTTGTTGTGGGCATGGCGCTGGCGTTTATATTAAGTGTCGCCTTTGGTTCTTTAGACCAAATCCGTGGAATGACTGCCTGGCTTAACGTGAACCTGGGGCTTAGTGCCCCATTGTTCGCCGCGTTAATGGTTATGGGATGGAGCTATCTCGAATCGCTGAAGCAAGCGCTGAATGCAGACATGAAAACCGAGGCTCAAATTACTCACTTGGAGCAGCGCATCGATCTTGTGGTTGCCCTATTGTTCGGTGTGGGTGTGTTGTATACCGCGGTTGGACTCCGAGGTGCCCTAGTTCAGGCAATCGATGGTCCTTCTGAACAATCAGCTTCTGGCATGCTTGCCGCCCTTGTTAATGGCGGCATTTTGAGCGCCATGACATCCACTGTGGTTGGTGGCGTGCTTGGCTACGGATTACGCATGCTCAAGTTGTTTCGCGTTGGGCATGCCTTAGAACTTTACTATTCAGAGCAGGCCCTCAAATCAGTTGAGCGTCGAGAAGATTTGCTTAAAGAAATTCTGTCTGAACTGAAGCAGGCTAAACCCCCTCATGTCGACTAGACGTCACGGACGATTAGCCGCAAATCATGTGGACGATGCCGAGCTGCATGTGGATGTCATGCGTTTTTTGCCATTGTAGCGCTGTGTCTGTTTGCCATACTGCCGCACACCGAAGCCCCAACGCCAATACGCGAAACCCAGCCACTACAGCGTGTCGCGCCACAGCCGTCAATGCCGTCTGCGCCACAAAAAACGGTAAAGGTGCCTGAATCTCTTCCACCGAATTTATCTCTTCCCCTTGATGAAAAACCTAAGAAACAGGTTGTGCAGACCCCAGGCTCAACGACTGACAACGGCGGAGTTCGATTTATGGACGCAAATACATTCACCGCCGCGGTGAAAAATGGCGCTATCCGTCTGGTTTATCATCGCGAAGATGCGAGCTTTGTGTTTGATTCAGTCAGTTCGAGCTTTACTCTCGCTGACGATGCGCGGTTGCAACTCTTTGGCTTGGCTGACGCAGAGGTGCCGGAGTCATTTAGGCAGGTGGCACCAGAAGTGCACGGTATTAAGGGAACACACGCCCAATGGTTTATTACACTGCCTGAGCGCACTTTGGCGCATTTACTAGATGCCGCATCTGACACGGGATCTACCATCATCTTAAATGACCGAGCGGTGCCCATGTAGGACAAAGTTCACATGTCGATTTGTGTGTCGCGTTGATCGGGTGCTGCACGGCGCACGTTTTCCCAGTCGGCCCTCATCCTTTACACTAGCGGGGTTGTTAGCCAATAGAATTATAAAAATACGAGAGGACTTCTTATGAATAACGTGCAATACGCTGGCTTTTGGATACGCTTTGGCGCAAATCTTATCGATGCTTTTTTGTTTCTCATTGTTCTTGTACCGCTCATGTACCTCATTTACGGCGAGGACTATTTCATGAGTGAGGAGGTCGTATTGGGCACAGCAGATTTTCTGTTTAACTATATCTTACCCATTGTGGTCATCATTTGGCTTTGGCTGAGGTTTCAGGCCACCCCCGGCAAGATGGCAACTAAGCTGACTATTGTCGATGCTAAAACTGGTGGCCCGCTGAGCTTGGGCCAGGCGATTATTCGCTATGTGGGGTACATTATTTCCAGCTTACCGCTAGGTCTTGGTTACCTGTGGATAGCTATTGATAAGCGTAAGCAGGGTTGGCACGACAAGTTGGCCGGTACCGTCGTGATTAGAAATATGACCGATGAGCCCGTTACCTTTGACGACATGCGCGGCAATTAGCGGCAATGAATTGTCGCGCGATGCGCTGTAGATGATGCAATCGCATTAATTGGTTTCTAGCCCAACCATTCTTCGTAGCGCTGTATTGCCCCCAGACACATATCAACAAGTAGCGGTGTCAATTCTTGCGCTTCTTGCTGGCCGTTGCGTGTGTGAACCCATCCCAGATAGGTAAAACTTCTGACAAGCATGAGTAGAGGTAGCTTATCTAAGTCCTTCTCAGGCAGTGACCTTGCTTCTCGGTAGGCGGTGATTAGCGCTGATTTTGCCACCTCAAAATTGGGATCGTCCTGAATAAAGTAAAGAGCAGTCGCAATATCAAATAGATACCAGCCAAATCCCGCGTCATCAAAATCGATGATGCGTATTTGGCCGTCTTCTAACAGGATATTTTCTGGCACTAAATCGGCGTGAATCATTCCAAAGTGAGATGGCGTGCGTGGAATCTGCGCGAGTTGTGTAGCCGCGGAATCTCGCGCCCATGTAACTCGATCGCGTTGCTCGGGCGATAGAGCTTCTAGCTCCCAAAAGCGCCCCAAAATGGCGACTCCCCTACAAGACCGTCAAGGTCCCAGGCATGGCGCACAAAATTTGCAGGCGGCGTCCATGCGCTGCTGTGATTGTGCAGATGCGCCATGGTTTTTCCAATGACAGCATAGATACGACAGATCTGTTCGGTATTTTCGCCTAGGCCGTCTTCAACAGACCCTAACTGTTCTCCATTAATCCAATGCAGTAGATCAACCTGGCGGGGAGCGGCCAGGTGTTCATGCGACACCAGTGCAAAAATTTCAGCTCCGTTGCGCGGCAGGAACCGTGGCACATTGATTCCCGATTCGCGTAAGGCTTCCATCCAAACAAACTCGGATTGCAAGGCCTCATTACTGTGATATCCGGTCCGATGTACCCGCACCGCAAATTTCAGATTATCCGCTGTATGTAGCTCATAAACCGCATTTTCCCGATGCTTTATCAGTGACAGTGATTTCGTGGCTAACCCCCACATTTCTGTAGCGGCTAGGGCGACTTCACCGAGAACGGATAAGCTATTCTCGGCGACCGTGGTTTGATCCGTGCTCTGCATCAAGCGTGTCCCTCGTGTTTGATTTGCGTCAGCACGTCATCGAGTGTTTCCAACACTTGATCACTGTTTTGCTTGGAGAACACAATGGGCGGTCGAATTTTTAAAATATTGTCGAAGCGACCAATTTTGCTAATCAAAACCCCACGGTCTTTCATCATATTGATAATTTTTGATGCGACTTGAGTTGCCGGCTGTTTTGAATGGCGATCGTCCACCAGTTCGGCACCAATAAACAGACCGGGGCCACGAATGTCCCCCAGAATTTCATGACGCGCTTGAAGCTCCATGAGCCCCTGCCGCAAATAAGCGCCTACCTCGCGGGCGTTGGCAACCAGCTGTTCCTTTTCAATGACGTTCAATACGGCATGCGCGACCGCGCACGACACGGGATTGCCGCCAAAGGTATTAAAGTACATAACATCTTCTCGAAAGCTATTGACCAGCTCTGGTGATAAAACTACACCGGCGACTGGGTGCCCGTTACCCATGGGCTTGCCCATGGTTATTATGTCGGGTGTCACCCCTGCATATTCATAGCCCCACATCTCCCCTGACCGACCAAAACCTGACTGCACCTCGTCAAAAATGACATACCCGCCAGCGGCGCGAACCCGATCAGCAACGCCTTGTAGATAGCCCTCTGGGGGTACGGGTACGCCTTCATTCGCAAAAATGGGGCACAACAGCACGCCTGCGAGACCAATCCCATTTTTTTGAAAGTCATCTATCGCGGCGTCAATTGACGCTAGGTAGTGGGCGCAGAGTTCATCGGCGCTGCCTGCCACTGATGGCCGATAGGTGTCAGGAAATGGGACCGAACGAACATTGACCCCCGTTGATTGACCGTTATTGAAGAGCGTCGCCAATTCATCAACGGCGGTGGTATTACCGTGGTACGTCTCGTCGGAACAAATAATCCCCATCGCGCCGGTCGCATGTCGAGCAACCCGTAGCGCTAAATCGTTGGCTTCACTCCCCGTACAGGTAAACATAACTGAAGACAGCGAAGCACTCAGAGTGCTCGTTAGATGCTCGGCGTAGTCCAAAATCGATTCATGCAGATAGCGCGTGTGAATATTTAGCGTAGATGCTTGCTTTGTGAGCGCTTCTACTACTTTGGGGTGACAGTGGCCTACGTTAGGAACATTGTTGTATACATCCAGATATTGCTTGCCTTGCGCGTCGTAAAGGTAAACGCCTTCTCCTCGCACTAAGTGGAGTGGCGTGTCATAAAACAGCGGTGCGTTCTTTCCAAGGAGCTTTCTCTACGATGTAGCAAGCCACCGATTGACTCGCTTGCATTGATACTCGCTCCTTGCACAGTCATCCTTGCCCCCTTTCTTCGTAAAAGGCGCGAAGTACGACGGGGCTTTCGGGTAGAGTAGAGCCGCCGTCAACAATGATGGTTTGCCCCGTGATGTAAGACGCTTGATCACTGGCTAGAAACAACATGGTATAGGCAATGTCTTCTGGAACACCGATCTTGCCAGCGGGTATTAGGGAGGCCATCTCTTTTAGCTCTTCCTCGTCGGCGAGCAAGCCCATTGCTTGAGTCATGATATAACCCGGCTCTACACCGTTGACGGTGATGTTTTCTCGGGCCAATTCAAGAGCGGCCGTACGGATGAATGCGTTCATGCCCCCTTTTGAGGCCGCGTAGTTGGAGGTGCCTGGCATGGCCACTGTCGGCCCCGTCACTGATGAGGTGAAAATTATTCGTCCACCACCCTGTTGCCTAAAATGTGGTAGAGCTGCCTGGGTCAGCCAGAACCCTGCTTTCATATTGACCGACAGGGTTTCGTCGAGCACTGAGTCCGGCATCTCTTCCACACTGTGGATTGGGAAGATCGCCGCGTTGTGAATAACAATGTCTATCCGATTCCAGCGTTCAGCCGTTGTAGCTACCACTCGCTCTACCTCTGTGCGCTGCCCTATGTCGCACTGAATGAGCATGGCTTCCCCGCCATTTTCTATAATGTCATCTACGGTTTGCTGGCCGTTGTCCGCAGAGCGAGTGGCAACAACCACTCTTGCACCCGAGCGAGCAAAAACCTTTGCAATGCCTTCTCCAATCCCTTGTCCTGCGCCGGTGACAATAACGACGCGATCGTTAAGATCAATTTTCATTTCCGCGTTTACCTCACAGAGTTTTATGCTTATTTGCAGAGTGAGCTAAGAATAAAAACAGGCCGAGGCTTACGATTAACGTAGTAGCCGCCGCCATGTTAATACTCGAGTAGTCGCCATCATTGATGAGCCCTGCTGCAATGGATGGCCCCAGTGCCGCGCCCAATCCTTGCAGTGCCGTCATCACCACAATAAATTTGCCCTTTGAATCTAACTGGGAGATAACCCCAAGCTGGTAGGCGGTCGCCATAACGTAGAGACCTTGATAGAGACAAGCTCCGGCATAGAATGCCGAGGCGGAAAACTGGCCCACCAACACCCAGAGGACCCATAGCTGACCAATCAAGGCAATTAACATGGGTATGACGCGACCAAATCTTTGAGCGGCGGCGGCAGCGAGTAGTGCGCCAAAAATTGCAGCTAGCTGAGAAACGCCAAGCGCATAACCGATAGTGGTTTCCTCAAGGCCTGCTTGCACGCCCATGCGCTCAATGAAACCCCAAAAACCAAAGACCGCTAAATAATAGGCAAAGCCGCCAAAGAGGCCTGCGTAAAGCGCTATTGGTACCCCCGACTGGGGCAGATTATTTGAGGTTGTCCTTGGTGTCGGGGGTAGCATCCACAACCCCATATCGCGGAAACCTTGGCAAAAATAGTATGGCGATTAGCGCTAAAAACGCCATGAGGTAAAAGAGGCTGTTGATACCTGCGTCCGACATGAGTGCGGGCGCCCATACAAACAGCGCTCCCATAACCAGCCCTTGAACCGCCTGAGCAATACCAAAAGCGCGGTCAGGTTCACGGTTGTCGCCTAACGCGGCCACCACAATGGCAAATACGCCGCCACCAACAAACCCCGAAAGCGCGCGGAGTATCACAATACCCGTGTGGCTCTCGATGAGAGGACTGCCAAAATTCAGACCTGCGTAGATAGCGAGCCCCGCTAACAACGCCGACCGCCAGCCAACAGAGCGGACCCAAAGCGCCGCTGTGAGTAAACCCAAGACCAGGCCTAGACCTTCCGCTGTTGCCACCGCACCAGCCTGTTGGTCGCTGAAGCCGTAACTATCGATTAATCCGCCAACGATCAAGGGCATTAAGATAATCGCCGCTGGGCCTATAGGGTATATTGCTGAGATGAGTGTTGTTTGCCGGAGGCTATGATCGATTCCATCTGTTGGTGACATGCGATTTGCCTCACTGCGTTGGAAAGGGGAACCCAAGGGGCCAAGATTTGGGCTTATTTTTTTGTCCACGATACTCGGCGTATTGCTTGAAAAATTTAACGCGTTACGTATTATAAGTCCAGTTGACACTTGCGGTTGTCAATACAGTTTACAAGCAAATAAAAAAATCGTGCCGCGTATGGATCCACAGTAATAGCTTTTGGTGGAGCGGCGAGAAACAAGGGGATTTCCCATCATGAACAAAATATTGATCACACGTACCTCTCGCTACGCGCAAGGTTTCAGCCTGGGTGTGTTGGCGCTTGCCGTTGCTGCAGCCACAGAAGCCGCCGTATTAGAAGAAGTCGTTATTACCGCCCAAAAGCGTGAACAAAATCTGCAGGACGTGGGTGTATCGGTAACGGCATACTCGGGTGACCAAATGAAGGCCCTGGGTGTAACCAATACAACGGAAATTACCGAGCAAATCGCTGGCCTGCAGATGACCAGTTTTTCGCCTAATTTGGTGACGTTTAACATTCGCGGCGTATCGCAGAATAACTTTACCGATAACAACGAAGCGCCGGTTGCGGTCTATATTGACGATGCTTATGTCGCCAGCATGAATGCCATTAGCGGTCAGTTATTTGATATAGACCGGGTAGAAGTGCTTAAGGGGTCCTCAAGGCACGCTGTTTGGCAGAAATGCCACCGGCGGCGTTATTCACTATGTGACCCGCGGGGCGAGCGACGAGGAGTTCAACGGCTACATCGAAGGCACCTACGCTGACTATTCCAAATACAGTATTGAAGGTGCCGTCGGTGGTTCAATCTCCGAGTCGGTACGTTTTCGCATTGCAGGGCGAAAAGAAGAGTCTGACGGATACATTGAAGGAAATACCTACCCGCAAGATCTCACCGTTGTACCGGTAGAGGTTCTGCCACCCGCAAGTGGTCAAGATCTTGGCGGTTCGGATGGCTTTGCGTTACGGGCCGCCTTTGAAATTGATCTTTCCGATAGCGCAACCTTATCGCTGAGCGCAAAGTACTCGGAAGACAATGACGTACCCACTGGTGGATACGTTTTTCTGCCGTACGGGGATCCAAGTATTCCGGCGACAGACCCGGCTGACCCCAACGCCTATGTACCCCCCGAGTTTACTGCCTTCGTAACCGACGTTATTGGTGCACCAGCCGGTGCAACATCCGCTATTTTCTTCTGTAACGATCAGATCAACTGTTTTACACCGGTTGATGAAGCGGGTCGAACCACCTACCGCGGCGACTCTCCAACACCGTTTAAACACTATTCCGATTACCCCGGCTACATGGATCGAGATACACTAATCTGACAGCGAGATTGGATTGGGAGCTCAGTAATGGTATCGAGCTGGTGTCCATTACTAATTACTCAGCGACGGATAAGTTCTATACAGAAGACGGTGACGGCATTCCGGCGCCCATCATTGAGTTCACGACCGTGGCTGACTTCTCGCAAATCTCCTCAAGAGATACGCCTGTCGGGCGAAGCTGATCGCATGCGGTGGACGGCAGGTGCCTACTTCCTGGATATGGAAACCGATGCCGATGTCATTACAGTGGGCGCCCCAGTTGGTGGCGTGGCGGCTGAGTTGGGCTTTTTTGACGACATGGGTAACAACCTGGCTGTGAATGCGCGTGTAGCACAGGACTATCTACTTGAATCAAGGAACTGGTCCGTGTTTGGCCAGGTAGAGTTTGACCTTACCGATGACGTTACGCTTATTGGTGGGTATCGATACTCTCAAGATGATAAAGAGTTAGATTTCACCACAACTTTCCAAGCGGATGCGTTGGTTACCGATGTGGCAACGGGTCAAACCGACGGCAACCCGGTGGCGGTGGAAACCCTGAATTTAGGTAATGCTGTAGCGGCTGCTGGTGGTGACCCTCAGAACGAGGTGGATTATGGCGATTATGCCGCGCGGCTCCAGCTCGACTATCGCGCTAGCGACGATACGTTGATCTTTGTTTCGTACAACCGAGGCATCAAAGGAGGAACTTTGCACCCTCGGCTAACGTGACCCTTGACCAAATTAGGCATGAAGAAGAAGTGCTCGACGCGTTTGAGCTTGGCGTTAAAAAACCGAGTTCCTCGATGGTAAAGCGCGCTTGAATGCGACGGCGTTCTACTACGACTACAGCGACTATCAGGCGTTTACCTTCTCGGGAGGCACGCCTAGCGTTAGTAACGCCCAAGCCGAAAACCAAGGCGGTGAAGTTGAGCTGACATTGATGCCCACGCCCAATTGGGACATTCTCCTCGGCTTGTCGCTGCAGGACTCGTCAGTGGACAACGTTGAAACCCCACAAGAGCAGGGCACGCCCGTGGGCTTCTCCGTAGATTGGCCTATTGATTTCTTGGATGGCATGGAGTTGCCCAATGCGCCAGATATTAGTTTCAACTACTTGGTGCGCTATAACGTTGACGTTGGCCCGGGCAACCTGGCGTTCCAGCTTGATGGTGCGTACTACGGTGACCAGTATTTAGAAGTGACCAACGGCGCCGCCGCTTTTCAGGCGTCCTATAACGTTGCCAATATCAGCGCTACTTATGCGACAGATGACTGGAGCCTACGGGCTTGGGTTAAAAACGTTGGGGACGAGGAATATAAACAGTATGCACTTGACCTTGGCTTCCTTGGTGGAACGGCTGTTTATGGACCGCCACAGTGGTGGGGCTTCACCGGCACATACAACTTCTAACCAGTTGATATGAGCCAATGGCGTACTAGTGGAGGACCTTGTGTCCTCCATTTTTTTTATCCTTGCATGTCAGTGGGTGAGGTATCTCGTTTTTGGACTATTCCGACAGGTTGTGAGGCTGACAAGCCTCTCAACGCTACAGAGGCTCAACCCCTGCAGGAAACGCGACCGAATATCCTACTGGTGGTGGTCGACGATGTTGGTTTCTCCGATCTCGGTTTTTTTGGCAGTGAAATCCCTACGCCGACGCTAGATAGTCTCGCCACAAGCGGTATCACGTTTACCAATTTTCACGTAGCACCTACCTGTTCCCCACGCGATCAATGTTGCTATCGGGTGTCGATAGCCATCAGGCGGGCTTGGGTAATATGTTTGAGGAGCTAGCACCCAATCAAAAGGGCAACCAGGTTACGAGGGTTATCACCACGAGCGAGTGGCCCCCGTTACCCGCACTCTTTCAAGGACGCGGGTTATCAAACCTTTGATGAGCGGCAAATGGCATTTAGGCTTAGAGGATGATCAAGTCGCCAACCCAGCGCGGCTTTGATAAGGCATTCGCATTGCTTGGAGGGGGGTGCTGGGCATTTCGCCGACATGCAGTCTTTGTGGCAAACAGAAGTAGGCAACCGCGGTAAGGCAAAGTATCGAGAAAACGGCGTTATGCTCGACAAACTGCCCGAGTCCTTTGAATACTCAAGCCAGTTTTATGTCGACAAACTCATTGAATACTTAGAGAGCGCACAACGGTGACTCTCGCGAAACGTCTCCCTTCTTCGCTTACTCGCGTTTTCGGCACCTCATTTTTCCGCTGCAAGCGCCACCAGCAGCTATTGCAAGACATAAAGGAAAATATGATCTGGGTTACGACCAACTGGCAAAGAGCGACTAGCAAGCCAAATCGCCCTGGGCATTTTGCCAGCAGACACACCACTTAGCCCAAGACCCGCTGATGCCCCTGCATGGGAAGATCTAACGGCGGAGCAAAAGGCGCTATCGGCGAGGCGTATGGAGATTTACGCGGCGATGATTGATGAAGTTGATCGTCATGTGGGTCGTCTCATCGAATACCTCAAGGCCAATAAGCTGTTTGACGATACCGTCATTGTATTTTTATCCGATAACGGTGCCGAGGGTCATAGTCTTGATGCCCTGTTCCCGGAGACCGTATTCCCAAAGGCGAGGGAATGGGTGTTGGGAACCTTTGCTTACGAATACGACTCGTTGGGATCGGCAGACTCTTATGTGCTTTATGGGCCGGGTTGGGGCTGGGCAGCAACCTCGGCATTTAGAGGTTACAAGGCCTATGTGACGCAAGGTGGTACTCGCGTTCCGGCCTTCATAAGTTTCCCCAAGCATTTGATGAGCGGGGCGCAACGATCAGATTTATTGAGCGTTAAAGATATAGCGCCAACGTTGCTCGACCTCGCCGGTATATCCCGACCGCAAGGTACTTTCCAAGGCCGAGCGGTTGTGCCGATCACCGGCGAGTCGATGCTTTCTATCCTGCAGGAAGAGCGTGCTGACGCCAAAGATAACAAGCCTCCCAGAGTGCTGGGTTATGAGCTGTTTGGTAAACGAAGCCTCCGCCAGGGTAACTGGTCGGCGGTAGAGATGTATGAGCCACAAGGTACGGGACAGTGGCAGCTTTATAACCTTGAGCATGATCTCGCCGAGCAGCAAGACTTGGCCAAGACTCACCCCGACAAGCTGGAAGAGCTTATCTCACTCTGGCTGGAATACGCCGCGCAAAACAACGTGGTCATCCCGGATTGGAATAGCGGTTACTAGGAGGTAAGCGCGCGTATTACTGCACCAGCTGACGTGTTCACTTGGAGGTGGATTCAAGCCCGTACAAACGACTTGCATTGTTGAAATCAGGAGCCGCATGTCTATGGCACATTTGCAACCGCTAAACCGTGAAGACATAACCGACGATGAACTGCAGATCGTGTTGGAGCGGTACCTGCAAATCCGAAAATTCATACCTAACAGCGTATTAACAATGGCGCGACGGCCTGCAATTGCAAAGGCGTTTGCCGCGCTTAATCAAGCGGTTCTCTACGAGGGCACAGTCCCCGAAGAAACCAAAATGCTCGTGGCCTTAATATCAAGCCAGGCCAGCGGCTGTCGCTATTGCCAGTCGCACATGGCCAATTTGAGCAGTATTTACAACGCGTCGGACGCAAAAATTGCGCAGTTGTGGGAATTTGAAACAAGTGACTTATTTTCAGATGCTGAACGTGCAGCAATGCGCGTAGCGTGCAAGGCAGGACAACTGCCTAACATCTGTGATGAAGAAGATTTCAACGATTTACGAGCACACTGGGACGACGGTCAAATTGTTGAAATTGTGGCGTCAATTGGACTTTTTGGTTATTTGAACCGCTGGAACGATACGCTGGCTACAGAACTTGAAGAGCATCCGGCGGGGTGGCTCAGCGCACGCTCGCAGGCTGGGGTTGGGAACCCGAAAAACATAAACCAGCGAGCTAACGCAACAATACACCAACCAAAGTGCCCGCTATAAGCGTGCCATGTTGTCTCTAAAGAATATGGGTGGTGTGCTTTTTCAGGAAGCCGATTCAGCTTTTCCCAGGAAGAGTCATTGCGGCACGCAGCGTCGTTAACCTTAGTACACATCGGCGTCCATGGCAGAGTGGACTACGCCTGTAAAGCCTGCAGCGCGAACCTCTTTAACAATCCCAAGCGGATCATAGTCCTGCCCGTTGTCGTAGTTCTGCTCGTGGGATAAGACGATGGTTTTAACATTTGCTTCTGTAGCAATCCGAGCCAGAACAGTCGGTGAGAAGTGATACCGGAAAATTTGCTGCTTCTTGTCTTCAACGGTTTCACCGCCCCATGGTGCGTAGTGGATGTTGGCCTCGGTGACGGCCTCAGCAACCAGTAAATCGGCATTCATTGCCGCGGCCACAATATTTTTGTGGTACGGACCACCGTCACCGGTAAAAACAATTGTTCGATCTGTGGTTTCGAAGCGATAAGCAAACGTATTCTCCAAAGGGCCGTGTATAGTTCGAAAGGCTTTCACGGTGACATTGGCATCAGCAAATACCACTGCCGATGTAGCGACATCAATTTCATGACCCACGGCCCTAGCGCCTTCTGGGTCGTATCCGTCAGAGAGCTCGGCTGCAATGTCAATTTTCCAGGCCTCAAGGATGTGGGAAACCATATCCGCGATACCTTCAGGCCCATAAATTTGTTTGGAAGTTGGTATGTTGAGCTTAAATGGATTTAGCAGCAAAGAAGGGATGCCGACCGTGTGGTCCTCGTGAAGATGGGTGATAAAGAGATTTTTCAGTTTATGGGGCGCAAGCGCTGCAACGAACTCATCGCCATTAACAAGCGCGGCTCGGGCAATGGATCGCCAAATACCCTCGCCGGCATCCACCAAGTATGGCTGGCCGTTCACCACAACGGCGTAACCTGGCCCAGATCGATAAGGATTGGGAAGAGGCATCCCCGTGCCCAAAACAACAAGCTTGCTCTTGGCTTCTTTAGCGCTGAGATTGTGCGGATCCCGAGGGATATTGGTAGGCCATGCATCGGGCAACGTGAGTGGCGTGATTGAACTTGGTTTAATGAACGGATCGTTCGCGTAGCTGCTTACGTTTTTCGTTGTCGTTCGCGTAGGCCGTATGACACCAGAGTAGCATAGTCGCCAGTGCAGCCCAGTTTGACGAGCGAACAGATGAAGTGACGCGCATGGGTGAGTCCCTCCGGTGGTTGTAAGCTCAGCGGTTGTCTAGAATTGCCTATCGCGCCCATTTCACTGGCCAGATTTCGAAAGGAAGCAAATTACAGCCTCACGATCCTCGGCTTTTTTGAGTCCGGCAAATGCCATGGTGGTTCCAGGTGCACTTGACGTCGGATTCGCTAAAAAGCGATTCAAAGCGTCTGAGGTCCAATAATCAAAGTACTTGCTCAATGCCTGGGAGTAGGGATACCCAGACTTACTACCCACCTTTGAATCGACAACATTAAACAGATTGGGCCCGGTTGAATGCTTGCCACTGCTGTCATGTAAGTGACAGGCGGCGCATTGGCAAATCGTTTGCCCCCGCGCTAAATCGCACGAATTGCGTTCACTGCCCTCAGCGTATCCCGCCGTAGCGATTACTAAGACACTCGTCAACAGCGTCGTTGCAAGCGGTCGTACCGACCTAGTTAACATTGAGCGACCCATGGCCACGCTCGACGCCCAAATAGACACTCTTTGGGCTGGGCAAATAAACAAAGCTTGTGGTCAGCGAGCCGGTGGCACCAGAAAATCGCCCAGCACCGCCGGTCACGGTATAAGTATTGGCCCCTTCTTCTGTTGCTAGACTGACAAATAGTTGATCTTTCTCAGATGCTCGCCAAACACAATTTCCCGCCCCGCTTACTGTCTCACCAAGCGTTTGATCGGTGCCCAAGCAGTCGATGGAAACATCTATTTGCTCGCCACTCGCGAGTGTCAGCGTGGATCCACCGCGCACCACGTAGGTATAGATGCTCGTTCCATTGGGGCCCTCTATTGCTTCGCTAACAGTCGCGTGAAAACCGCTTGTAAGCGTTACATCGGAGGCGTAGGCGCTTGAGATTCCCATAAAAAATAGCGAGCAAACCGTCTGTGCTAAGGGCTTCATACCTGACTCTCCTTACTGAGCAGTTGAGAAACTACGTGGGCCGTCTGAGCGCCACTCTCAATGGCGCCGTCAATAAAACCACGCCAACCATCGGCGATATCCGCACCGGCAAAATGGACCCGGCCCTCAGCCCGTTGGAGCTCTTCTAACCCGTCGGTGAGCAAGCCGGGAGGATACATACACCATGTGCCTTTGCTGTATGGATCTAGATTCAGTCGTAACCAAAGGCACTGTAGCCCTTGATGTCACTCTGGTATTCATGGAACGCTGCTAGCACTGCGTCATCATCATTGATGTCTAATAGCTCAGGGCTTTCCCCGAAACCACAAAGTATTTGGCTGTCGGTATCATCATATTCAGTCCAGGTGAAGCAAAGTGGCATGCCCACTTTTCCGTGACCGAAATACACCGGTGTCTTGCCTTCGGTTTTAAGGTAGACCTTGGTGCCAGATCCGGTGTGTCGTGCGCGGCTAGCATCGATTTTCAATTGCGAGATGCTCGGCGAAAAATCCACATCCACAAGACAATTTAAAGGCACCGCTATTATCACCTGCTTTCCGAGGTAGCGGTCTCCAGCCTTTGTAATCACTTCGACAGATTCGGGGCTCTGCCGCACGCTTTGTACAGGGGCGCCTAACTTAGATGTTGCGCGACTGTCGTTATGCATCGCTTCTAGCAGCTTACCTGTGCCACCCGATATTCGGTATTTAGAAAGATTGTCCCACAGATTCCAAAGGTCAAAGTTGCCCAATGCATACCAGCGCAGTTGGTCGAGGTAGCTGCTGCGCGCCGGGTCGCTGTGACCATTAATGGCACAAAAGGATCTCATCATGTCTAGCTGCACAGGTGTTAGCGACATTTCTTCAAGCGCGTCCAACGCGTTTTTGGCGTCGAGGCTCCTTGATGGATGTGCAAAGAGTGGCTCAAACGGCCGCGGAAATTGCTGCCTGGCAGCCGCGTAAAATGTTTCAGCCGCAGGACCATAGATCGACGCGTACGTGTCGAAGGAACCTTTTATACGCTGAGCCCCGTCGAACCAGATAACCTCGGTTGCCGCCGCAGCCGCGGATTCAACGAGGTCAATGCCGTAACGGTTTAGCTCGCTAAAAACGAAGGGTTGAGACGAACCGACCCAAGTTCCCCCCATGTCCACATCATGATCACCAAACTGCGTGGTAAATGTGCGTCCGCCAAGACGTGCCCGCGCCTCAAGTAGAAGCGTGCGCCGACCGCGTAGACTGAGGTCGCGAGCGGCTGTGACACCGGCGAATCCCCCACCAACCACGATAACATCGTAGTCGCTTCTATCGCCGCCTGCTGCGCGAGCCGTGGGGAGAGACGCAACGGTTGCCCCAGTGGCTGCTGCGCGTATTAAGTTTCGACGGTTAATAACCATTATGTATTGTCCTTTGTTATTGTTTTGCTCTTTTTAAATGCTGTATAATTTTTTGTCAACCGACCAATAAAAAAGCTGTGGTTAAGATGCAGTAGGTTTAAAGTGAATCTGGTGGGAACATTTGTGTGGTAACAAGATCAGGCAAAGCGGTCACGGCAGTGCGTAGCGGCACCGCAACCCGGCGTGGCGGGCGGCTAACGGCTCTGCGCATAATCCAAGCCGCCTTTGAATTGCTTCAACACGATGAGTACAAGCGATTTAGTCTTAGAGGTGTCGCCGAGCAAGCGGGGCTGAGTCTTGCAAACGTTCAGTACTACTTCCCGAATCTTCAATCATTGTTGAAGGCTCTATTCGAGCAAATCGCGAGTCGATATGAGGCGAGCTATCAATCTGTTTGCAACGAAGAAGATGACGTTGCTCATACGCCACAACAGCAGTTTGAGGCAATTGTTAGATTTAATCTGCGAGATATCCAAGATATCCAAACCCGCAAGCTTTTCTTCAGGGCATGGGAACTCGCAGGATCACAAGATGGGTTCACTGGCCGTTGGCTGAAGCCTTTATACGATCAGGATATTGACCAACTTGGTCGGGCCATAGCAGCTATGTCGCCATCGACTTCCCCTGCTGAATTACGCGTGCGCGCTACTTTGTTGGCCGCTTTAATCGAAGGCATGATGATTGTGATCAGCACACACCATGACGACCAGGCTGCATTTGATGCGTTGATTGAAAGAACTGTTGACCAAGCCTTGGCTATAGCGCTCAATCAGGCCTGATCAGGCCCCGCAAAATGTAGGGGTGATTAGCGCCGCCGACTGGGTTGGTGTTGGGGAAGCGCGGATCCTTGTTCTGTAGGCGTGGCGTTGTACCAGAGATAGGGCATCTCATATACCGCACTTAAGTCAGCATCACCTTGCTGGAAATTGTACAAGCGTGGCGGGCAGTTCTTCAGGCCAAGGTGCTGTTAAACGTGCTAAGAGTGCTGTGCTGTCATCGTATTTCACCAGCGCCTCGCTGCTACACCACCATTGATAAAAAATATCTGGCTGCGCTTTACCTTGGACATTGTAAAAGGCATTACGCACGTCAAAGTGAAAGTACCTATTTAGCAATGCATCAAGATTGCGCGCGCGGGCTTTCAATATGAAGCCAACGCCATAGCGCAAGCCACGCTGGTACGACAAGCTAGCGAATACCGTGGAGATCAAACGGGTCGCGACCTTGAATACAATGCCCTTGCCCTGAGTATTACCGGGGAGAGCACCTTATTGATCCTTTGAAGTGATCAGTTTCTACTGCTCTGTCAGCGCGAGCGGGTGATAGCGGTCGTAAAAAGGCTGTTTGAGGCGCGCCAGTCAAGTCGAATGCGGCGATGCGCAATGAGCCAATCGTTGCCAGTTTGCTTGAATTTATCCAAGTACATACCGCAGTGATCCTGGCCAATGTCTGTATAGGCAGTCCAATAGGTGCGCGCTCGGGCTGTGCCCGGGTCGTCAAATTCGATGAGAGAAGTAGAAAGGTGGTGACGCACAAAACTGGCGGCGTGGGTGGGTGCTGCATCATCGGCGGCGCGCTCGGGCCAGCGGGTTAGCCAACTGGCGATTTCGGAACGGCCTTGGTAGTGAAAGCTATCGATATCTTCGACCCCCTCAGACTGCAAGATACCGTCTTCGGTAAAGACGGCGATAAAATCATCGACGCGCAGGCGATCGCCGGCATGGGTATAGCGGGCCATGGTATGGCGTATCGCCTCGCGAGCCAGAACTTCGCTGAGATCCAAAATTATTTTCCTGCTGGTTCTTTCACTGATAAGGTAACCGAAAAGTTTCTAATTAAACAACACTGTTGTTAAACTCGATGGTAAATCAGTTGTATAGGTTTCAATGCCCAGTATGAAAAATAAAAAGGTTCTGGTCACTGGTGTCACAGGCAAAATAGCCTTCCCTATTGCGCGTCAGCTAGCGACGGACAATGAAGTGTGGGGGCTAGCACGCATGCGTGATCCAAATGATGAACAGCGATTAAAGGACGTCGGTATTCGGCCGTTAAAACTCGATTTTTCAAAAGGCGACTTTACCGCGGTGCCAACAGATTTTGATTATGTATTCCATGCGGCAGTCGACGCTGGCAAGCAGGATTGGCGGGCCTGCCTTACTACTAATGCTCACAATTCCGGTAAATTGCTGCGCCACTGCAGCGCGGCTAAGGGCTTCGTATATTGCTCTACCGGTTCAATTTATGCCTACCAAGGCCAGCGACCACTCACCGAGAGTGACCCGCCTGGAGCCCCTTTGCGGGCTAACTACAGCTTCTCCAAGGTTGCGGGTGAAGCGGTTTGCAGCTGGATCGCCGAGGAGTTTGGGATTCCCCTAACGATCATCCGCATTTGATCAACCTACGGCCAAGAACGAGGCGCGCCTGTCGATAGGCTGGAGGCGATCCTCGAAGGGCGCCCTATCCGCTTACACCCAGATAGCCCCAACAACTACAACCCGATCTACGAAGACGACTATGTTGAGCTTGGAATTCGTGCCATGGACTGTGCGTCCACGCCGCCTCTGATCGTTAATTGGTCTGGCAGTGAAACCGTAAGCATTGAGGATTACTGTCGCTACCTTGGTGAGCTGGTAGGTAGGGAGCCCATATTTGAATACAGCGAGGATGCTCACACGCCTCTTTGGCCTGACGTGACTCATATGCACGAAACCCTGGGCCGCACCACAGTTCCCTGGAAAGAGGGCATGCGCCGTATGGTGCAGGCTTGCCATCCAGAGCTGTGTCTGGCAGATGGCAACGCCAAATGACAGACAGTAACCCAGTGTTGCCCGGAACGCCCTCGGACCAGGTACCCCAGATCCTTCGTGCGGGCGACAGTGGCATTGAAACCCTGTTTCTGTCTTTTGCCCGGCGCCACCCAGATGGTGCCGACGCCGATTACTTGCGCTGGCACAGTATGGACCACAGGCCCGAGCAACATCGTTTGGTTGGTTTGGGGGCTTCGCTTCGAGTGGTATCTACGCCCGCCTGCCGTGCTGCTCGGGCGGCCAGCGTCGGCGACTACGACGAAGTGGATCATGTGATGCACTATTTTTTCGCTGACGCTGCTAGCCTCGCGGGTTTTGGTGAGCTGTCAGGAGCACTGCGTGACGCTGGCCGCTCGCCGTTTATCTTGCCGCCGGTGGCGCGCGGTGTGTTCCAAGTTTCCGCGAGAGGCGGCGCTGCGTGCACGGCTCGGCGCCGATGTGCTGCCGTGGTTACCGTTGCGCGGCGCATATCTGGTGATCGAGCAGGGTGAGGCAGAGCCGCTTTCACTGCTGGATGTGGCAGGGGTGGCAGGCGTTTGGCGGGCCGATTCAACTAATAGTCCGTACGCTAGCATTGAAAGCGGCCATCACCTCAGTCTGTATTTTCTTGACGGCGATCCGGTGGAAACAGCGATGAAATTGGGCCCTCTGCTCGAGTCACATTGGAAGACATCCCCGGCACGGCCGCTTTTAGCGGCACCGTTTCAGGCAATCGTGCCCTATGAATGGACGCGTTATCTGCCATGATTACGAACATTTCAGAGAAAGCTGCCAGCGCCATTAATTGTCCTCATTACAGCGATATGTCGGTAACGCATGACAATCTCGCCAACAGCCTTGGCCTACAAAACACGTTGAGCCATTGGTCTCAGCAGGCGATCGATGATGGATATTTTTTCGGTGGCAGAAGTGAAAGAGGTGGTTAAAAGAGCCTGGCACAATACCCAGTCCCCGCGCATGCTAAGGGGAAGCACAAATTCTAACGTCTGATAAATGAGTGAAATAATGTCTAACACCAATATCCAAGCAAATCAGCAGCCCTGCCGTGTTGCTCAATGGTCTGCCGGCCGCATTGGTCGTAGCGCGATGCGCGCCGTCATTAATCACCCCACGCTGGAACTCGTGGGCCTGCATGTACATTCGGCGGAAAAAGTAGGACGTGATGCGGGAGAGCTATGCGGTGCCTCGCCGGTGGGCGTACTGGCTACCAGCAGCATCGATGAGTTGATTCACAGCCAGCCCGACTGTGTGCTGTACATGCCCGAAGGTTACGACATTGACGCGCTGGAAAAACTGCTTAATGCGGGTATCAACATCATCACCACGCGCAGTGAATTTTTCTACGCGCAGGGGATGGACGCGGCGCTGCGGCAGCGGATTGAGGCGGCCTGTAAAAATGGTCAAGCAACCTTGTTTGCCACTGGCAGTAGCCCGGGTTTCTCTACCGTTGTTCTGCCCTTGGCGCTAGCCTACATTTCTCGCCGGATTGATTGCATCACGATTGACGAATTTGCCGATATACCCGCTTCAACGACACCAGAAATGATCACCGATGTGATGGGCTTTGGTAAGCCGCTTATGGATCCGTTCGACCAGCGACGTGTAGATCATGTCGCCATTGGTTTTTCTCAGTCGCTGCAGATCCTCGCTGCGGCGATGAATATGACAATTGATGAATTTCAATCAAAGGGCGAGTTTGCGGTCGCCGAAGAAGCGGTTGAATTAGCCAACGGCTATATTATAGAGCCGGGCACGGTAGGTGGGCAGAGAATAACAATTTCGGCCATGAGCAATGGTAAGCCGGTGTTGCAGTTCCGTGCCAATTGGTATTGCACCCGGGCGCTGGACCAGGCTTGGGAGCTTGGCGAGTCGGGCTGGCGCGTCCAGGTAGATGGTGATACCCCGGTCGATGTTCACATTAACTTTCCTAAGGCTGGTGGTAATTACGCGGACCAAATGTCGGGCTTAACGGCGCATCCGGCTGTGAATGCCGTGCCTTATGTCTGTCAGGCGGCTCCGGGTATTGTCACTAACCTCGAGCTGCCGGTTGTTGCTCCACTAATCGGATCACCGTAGGTAAGACGCTTGTGACTCAGCCAGAACGCACCAGCAAACGCACTCATTGTAAAATCTGCACGGCTCAATGCGGGCTGCTGGTCGAGGTAGAGGACAATGCCATCATAAGCGTCAGGGGCGACCCAGATCATCCGCTTAGCCAGGGTTATACCTGTCCTAAAGGACGTGCATTAGGACGACTGCACCACCATCCAGAGGCGATCTCTCAACCGATGATACGCCGCGGCCAGTCGCTAGTCGCGACGGACTGGGACAGCTGCCTCGAAAATATTGCAGGTCGGTTGCGGGCGATAATCGATGAACACGGTAGCCATGCGGTTGCTTTCTTTTTTGGCAGCGGCCTTGGTATGGACGCAGCGGGCTATCGCATAGCTGAAGCGTTTCACCGGTCTCTTGGGAGCCCGCCAAAGTTCTCACCCATGACGATAGATGGCGCCAATAAAGTATTGGTATCGAGTCTCGTGGGAGGCTTTCCGGGCCTGAATGGTAAAACCGACAACGAACATGTGAAGATGTTGGTCTACGTTGGTGTCAACCCCATGGTAAGCCACGGCCACAACACTGGCATGTTTAACCCTGCAAAAGAAATACGGGCCATTGCCAAGCGTGGGCAGGTCTGGACTATTGACCCCTTGCGCACCGAAACCGCTAAATTCTCTTCCGCACATATTGCCCCCTATCCAGGTAAGGATTACGTGATACTGGCCTGGTTGGTGCGGGAGATTCTTGCAGACCCTCGGTATCAGCCTGAACAGAGCGTGACCGGCCGAGAGGAGCTCGCAACGGCACTAGCGAGTTTGAGTTGCGCATAAGCGGCCGCCATTGCGGGTGTTCCCGAGGAGCAATTGCATGCACTCCTCGCCGCCATAAACGAGCACGGAGGCGTGGTAGTAGAAACCGGTACTGGGGTTTCGATGACCAACAGTGCTAATTTGACGCATTGGTTTGCCTGGGTATTGATGATTCTTACTGGCACTATTAACCAGAAAGGCGGTTGCTGGTTTCATCCGGGATTTATCAACCAGTTCGATAGTTTCGAACTGCCGCTAATGGATAACCCTTTCACACCAGGCGCCCCTTCCATGCCCGAGGTCTCGGGGCTAATAGGCGAATGGCCCTGCGCCGCATTGGCTGGTGAAATTGAGGCGGGCAATATTCGCGCGCTGGTCAATCTTGGCGGCAGTATTTTGCGCTCTTTCCCCGACGCCAACCGGTTGCAACCGGCGTTGGAAAAACTCGAACTCAATGTGGCATTTGAGATTGTGGCCAATGAAACCACAGCGCTTTCAAGCCATGTGCTCCCTACTAAAGACCAGGTGGAGCGCCCTGAAATTTCTTTTGGGATACGCTTTGTGGCAGTCTGTCACTGCTTTACAACGATGCCTTGGTTGAACCTTTAGGAGAGCGTCGTTCCGCTTGGTGGGTGATCAGCCAGCTGATGGAAAGACTTGACCTAGAATTGCCACTAAACGTGCCTGAGTGCGAGGGCAGTGATGCGGACAAAACTTTGTTGGCGGCCCAGTTGCAAGGTGCTCGTTGCAGTTTTGATGAGTTGAAGGCGCAAGGCGTTGTAAGTCGAGCATTACAGGTGCCTGGCGACTGGGTAAATCGGCACATCGAGCGTATTGGTGGCTGGCGTCTGGCGCCACAATTGTTATTGCAGCAGTGGCAGGAGCTGCTGCAGGTCGATATGGCGGGTATCGGCAAGTCTAGATCGCTGTGTTTTATTCCGCGACGTCAGCGCCGCAAGTTAAATGCATCATTGAGTTTTCTGGGCAGCCCCGCCGATATTGTGTTGCACCCTCAGGATGCACAAGCATGGGGTGTTGAGCATGGCCAGCAGGTTAAGGTAATAACTGACAGGGGCTGTATAGAGCTTACGGCCAATGTTAGTGACGATGTTCGTCCCGGTGTCGCCTCTATTCCTCACGGACACGAGAGTGCCAATGTCAATTTGCTAACGGACGCTGCGAAGGTAGATCCGCTGACCGGCATGGTCCTTTACTCGGGTATACCTTTTAGCCTAGGTTAGAGCGATTAAGCTTGGCGCTAGCGACTGGCTATGCCGTTGATAAACAGATCCACGCAGTACTCGATGTGCTGCTCCTGCGACATACTGAATTGCGGCAACATACCGGCAAGCGCGGCGCGACCAAAGGTGCCCACGGTCATGTTTAGAAATATGCCGGCGCAAGACTCCGGGTGGGCGGTCTTAATCTCGCCGGTGGCGGCATGCTTAGCAAGGATCCGAGAGAGGAATTCTATGGTCGGACCGGTGCTGTCGCGGTAGACCATTTGTAACAGTTCTGGAAACCGATAGGATTCTGCGTTTACGATGCGCTGTAGGCGAACACCATCGGGGCTGAGCAGTATTTGCACTCTCAGGTTCGCAACCCCCATGAGTGTCCTCTTCAGGTCCTCGCTTTCTAGATCCAGCAGCGTTTCCTTTGGCACCCGGTTTTTTTCAATCGCACGCGCAACGGCTGCCTTAAACAATGCTTCCTTGCCGCCGTAAGCGCTGTAGATGGTGCGCTTAGTCATGCGCATCGCTGCGGCAATATCATCCAGCGTTGTTTGCGCAAAACCCTTCTTTAGGAACATATCTAGGGCCTTTTCCAGCAATGCTTGCTGTCGCTTAAGCGACTGCAACTGTGTCGGTCTGCCCGCGCCGCGGTAATTATCAGCGGATCTTTTGGCCATAACTAAGATTTGCTGTTCTCGCTTGGCGGTTTCAACAGCAATGCCAGCAGCACTGACAGGGAGGCCGCTCCTATAAAGATATAGAACGCAGGAACATAACTGCCTGTGGCATCATAAATTTCGCCGACCATGCGCACACCAATAATGGCCATGCCCTTGGTAAGGATAGTCATTAATCCCAGCACCATGCCGTAATTTTCGGTGCCAAATAGCCAGGCCACCAGGGTGCTCCAAGCTGGGAATACGCCGCCGATGGCAACACCAAACAACGTGGCGAAGAACAACAGAACCCAGTAGGGGGGCTGCAGGATATACAAAACCTGTAAAGCAATATGCACTAGAGCTATGGTGATAAAGACAAAGCGTAGGTCGACTCGATCAGCGAGGTAGCCCACCAGAATTTTTCCGCAGATGGCGGAGGCTGTCATACAGGAAATAATCAGTGCCGCGGCCGAAAGCTCGATACCGATATCCTGAAAGTAAGGCACCTGAGCGGTGACCATGGACTGATCACAAAACAACATTAAACCGATCGCGCCTGTTAACAACCAGAAATTACGATTGCTGACGAGCTTGCCATAGGTCCATTCCTGTTCCTCGTTGCTGGCAGCCGTATCCGGTGTAGACGAGTCGTCGGGTGTCGTCTGGAATTCCTTCTCAAAACCAACTTCCGATCCTAGCGGCTTGTTTCGCACCAGCAGTAGGGTCATCAGGCTAATAGCGGTGAAAACTATGGCGCTGTTAATCAGGAGGGCGTTGCGCCAGTCAAAATTTTCGATCATGGTCGCAGTGAACGGAGCCATCAGAAAGCCGCCGGCAGAGGTTGAAACCGCCATGATGCCCAGGGCAGTACCTCGCCGGCGTTGGAACCAACGTACGATTATCGTATTGATTGCGAGCGTGCCACAGGCGGTGTAGCCATAAGCTATAGGGATGAAGATGATCAGTAGCAGTAGCCAGTTTGATTCGGTCAGCGTGAGCGCTAAAGCCCGCCTGAATAGGTCACGCCACCTGAAAATACGATCAGGCGAGCGGATGCCGTATCTAGCAGGCGGCCAACTAGGGGCGACATAAGCGCAACACCTAGCAATAAAGCGATATAGCCATTACTGATGGTCGCGCGGCTCATACCCAGCTCGTCTGTTATGGGTACCACAAACAGTCCGAATGTGTAGGAGGACGAACCCACTACCAAAGCTGCGCAAATGAACAGGCCAGCGTGAACCCACCAGCCACGGTAGAATGTTTTTGCGCTATCAGTCACGGTTTACCTCCACGGTAAGGGTGCGGGGCGCTAATTTGCTGGTGACCTTTGTTAGGAGACCCACTCGCTCGGCCCGGTACTTGGCCCCCAATCCTTCATTTTTCTCGCACAGTTGTCGTGCAGTTTTATGTACTGGTACCCCTAAGCATACCGTTAATCACGGCCACCCATCTTGGCAAAATCCATTTTTGTCATGTTGCTCGATCCATATTTCTACTGTGCTTCGACCGAAGACGTCTGATTTGTTGACTCGGGTAGAGCCCAGATGTCGGGGTCCGCTTGTCCGTCAGAAGTAGGCTCACAGACACCGTCTTCATGGGCGATCAATGAACGAAGCGATGCAGCGGGTACATGGCGTCCCAAGGGTTCCCAATGGTGGAGGGCCCCGCCTCGCCAAGATGTGTCACACGCTGTGCGCCGCCGCTCGCCAATTGGTCACGATAGTCAGCGATGCGATCGAAGGGATAGAAACCCACTGTTTGGGTGGCGACATTGACGTACTTCATGGCGTCGTCAAGGGAGTCAACCCGGACCACATTGGCCGTCTTGTTGATAGGGTGAAAGTCCACCGGCTCTTCGGAGTGGATGACTATGCCCTTACCGTCGGTGTCTCCAAAGACAGTGTATTCATCGTCCATCAGCATCATGAATTCGATCTCTTCGCGCATGCCCGTTTCCAGCGGACGCGTATCAGCAGAGGCTGCAGCCCGCTCTGCGATCCGGCGATGCAAGGCCTCGCAAAAACTATCTACTTCTTCTTTGCTACCTTCTACAAATTGATAACGGCTGGCGGCGCACGCTTCTTGGTTGAGCATCATCACGTCGGCAGAGGCGAGGTCAGCGACTAATTCCTGAGTCTCCTTGGATGCATGGGCTTCTCGACCTATCATGGAGATAGAGGTTTTTGGGTCGAAAGAAACCAGCTGGAAGCCGGGGCCAAGGTATTTGATCACGTTGTTGATCGCATCTCCCCCGCCCCAAGCGACAATCTTGTCGAAATACTGGGGTCGGTAGAGGATATTCTCTATCGACTCGTCACCACCCCGCCAGTAGATGGCCGACATAGATTTGACGAGTGGATGATTGGGGTCTACGTCGGCCATAGTGCGCAATAGGGCCACCATGGTGAACGGATCTGCTGAGGACATTTTGAACAGGTTGACCGACTTCACCAAGGCACCCTGAGCGATTGATTTGATTGCTACCCCAGGAGAGTTGCCTGGAAGCACATGAATCAGGCGCGGGCCAAAAGCGCGCACGAAGCTTTTCCGACCGGTGAAATCCTGTTTCGGAATCCATTGGTCAAGTGCTTTGGGATCTGGGAAGTTCTGCTCCAGCTCCCGTGTCAGGATATCCCTGTTCAGATAGATGACTGAATGGTGCGATACCGCTTCCAGTAATTCACGGGGCAGTATGTGGGTAGACGCCATGCGCTCAAAGCACTCCCGCATATGAGGATTGCTGGGATCTGCAATCCGTTGTCCCGCCTCGACGAGGAAATCGATGATTTCGCTGGTCGGCACGTTAAGCAGGGGAGGCACTTGTGTGCGCGGATAAATCACCTCGTTGAGGTTGATCTTCGGGGTGGCGAAATCTACTCCTAAGTCACGGGATCGTTGAATAGAATCGGCCCCTTCGATGAGCTCCCCGGCGAGAAAGAATGGGGCAGAAATGGGCGAACTGTTTTGTTCTGAATTCATGATACACCTCGTACGTAGGCATCGACGGTTCCCGCGCAACCAATCTTATCGTCCCCTTCCAGGTCCGAGAAGCGCGCGATATTGTCGCGGATTGATGGGCTCGCTGCGCCGCATGCGCAGGGATTGAAGTCGATGGCAACCTTATCGCCAGATATGACGCCACCCCAGCGTCCCTCCAAAGAAAGGTCAAAAAATGCTGCACGTCCCTCGTATTCGCCATCTTCAAGGGGTAGCAATTTATCGCCGGATTTATCGAGAATCAGTGGCACTATCCACGGCGGCAGGTGATAACGCCCACCTTTTTGGCAGCGCGGAAGGACGGACATGAGCTCCTGCATGCTATAAATCTGGTAATTGCGCTCGGGGGCTATATTGAACGTTTCGTAAATGAACTCGCGGTAATTATCCGGTAGTTGTGCTCCCTTCAATCCACCACCCACATAAAATGAGTTCTGCGGATTGAAGTCTTTACTACTGTAGCCCTTGTCTCGGACCAACTTGGCAATGTTGTAAAGACTTGCCCACATGCCGGTGATCTGTAACTTATCATGGCGCGCCTCGACGATGGCGTCTGCTGAAATTCTTACAGCATCATCCATATATCGCTGCCGCTCGGCAGAGGTGTTCTCATACTCTTGCAGCTCATTGGGGGTGGCAGTGCCGTCCGCAATCTTTTTTCGTAACACAATCATGTGGGTGAGACCGCCCACGGTCATGGGGGGTACAGGGTAGCTGAAGGGCTTGGAGTCGGGTGCCTGTAAGGCGTCAATGTATGCCTGACCTGTGATGCGGTTTCTGGCTACACTGGCAACTGGCGCAAGGCCGAAAAACCGGCGGTCATTTGCTGGAGAGACCCCTGAACCCCACGTGAAGGCGGCAATTGTGTCGAGTTTGCAAAAGTCCATATCAGCCGTTGAGGCCACTAGCATCGCTGATTTACCAGTGGTCCCACTTGAGCAGGAGACAAAGATTCCCTGTTGCTCTAGCTTATCTATCCAGTCGTCAATATCCTTTACCGTTGACGGGTCAATTTCTGGAATCGGTAGGGGGGAGATGGTGCCCAGCCATTTGCCAAGTTTGTCCCACTTCTCGCCCAATAGGTAACTTTCCGGATAGCTTTTGTAAGCCGTGTGAGGGAACAGGACCTGCACCATGTCTTCCATTGAGCGGATCTCTGTCAACCCAGCATCACCTCGCGCGTTTGGAGAGAAGTTTGATTTTATCTTTAAGACTTTGAAAACGTTCATTGACCGCTTCTATTTGCGTGGCCTGAATTTGCGCGTGCGGAATGTTGTACCTGTGGGGGTCGTTCACAAGGCTGGTGAGTTTTTTAATAGCAGAAGCCATGAGGTTGTTCTCCCGAGCATTGAGCCTGTATTAATGAAACGCATCAGTATCATTAATGATTTCTACGTAAAATGCAAGAAATGTGAGGCGTCGCGCGATGCATGCAACGTAGCCATCAGCAAAGGCATTGTTGCCCGTTAGGCGCTTCAGGCTGGCTTGCAGAGCTGGTAGTACTTGCCTGCGCGCTCCTTGGTTTGGTAATGGATGTAGCCGGTGTGTGTTAATTCCAAACCCTTATCGGTAAAGACGCTAATCCAATTTGGGAATTGCCGTAGTTTACGATTCACACTCAGCAGATCACTCGATGTTGCAAAGCTAATCTGTATACCCCGGACAAGCTTAGTAAACTGGCGTAATCCAGTGTCAAAATCTTTCAAAATCTCGTGACGGATCTTTTCTAACTCGGGTCCTGCGGCAGAAAGAACGTCTGAAGAGCGATCCTTCACGAAAATTGCATAGATGTTATCGAGAGTAGCATCCAGCTGTTCGACGAACTTATTCGGGTCGGCCACGACATCTTGAAGCACAATTTCCTCCGCAAACAGGTCCATCTCAACCAATCGGGCATAGTCGCGCTGTTGAACTTCCATTTCGGCCATGATTTTTGATTCCAAACAATGGCTAACCACAGAGAAATAACCGCCGGGACGCAGCAAACGAGCCACATTTTCGGCAGCCTGATGCAAGTCGGTATATTCAATGCCGTATTGACTCGCTATAAGATCAACCGACGCGGCTTTCCCATCAAAATTTTCAAATGACGTGTTCGGTACGAACTCGATCGCCGCAATCTGCGTTTTAAACCCCGGGTTATTTTCAGCCAACGCTAGAGGGTCGATATTAGCGGCATCAACAGCTTTGATAGCCAGGTTCAGGTTGTGGCGATCGGAGAAATCCTGAGCGAGGAGTGCTATGGAGCCATTGCCCGAGCAGACGTCGAGCATGTGGCCTGCAGGTTTGAGCAACGCAAACTGCTGCTCCCAGAAGCCTAAAAACTCACCGTCATAGTTTGAGGAGAAGCCACTAGGCAGAGACGTCAGGTGGCCCTGCCGCCAGTAATTGCTCCATTGGTGTCTAGTATCAATACGCACAACGTTCTCGCATTTACATATCCCCTCCTGATTGAAGTTGCGCGCTCTTACACAATGATAGCAGCCTGCATAGCGCTGCCTCCCGTTAGCTTATGTCCGAGCATAAAAAAAGCCGGGGCAGTATTGTTACTGTCCCGGCTTGGAGTTAAGTCTGTTGTGACTAGAAGAACGAGTAGCTCAAGCCCACCTTGTACATACGTCCGAACGTGAAGCCACTGTATTTGACCGCGTTGACGTCGTAAGAGCGGAACTCGCTCGGATCTTCATCAAACACATTGTCAACATAAAAGCGTAATGATAAGCCGTCAGCGACACCACCATCTTGGAAGTCGTAACCTACATACAGATTGGTCACAACGTATTCATCCACAGAGCTCTGGTTATCTGCATTGTTGGTATCGAAGCTGTCCGTATAGTTCACCGTCAGCTTGGCGTTCATATTATCTCGGCTCCAACGGATTGTGCCCTGCATCCGCAAATCGGGAGCGAACAGAAGCTGGTCGCTGCTAATGCCGCCTTCCGTGAGATCGAAGTCTAGCTGTTTGTTGCCCGTGATACCGTAGCTCATCGTGCCGAACGCAGTTTCATGGTAATAGCTGACACCGAAATCGATACCCGTCATCTGTGCCTCACCGAAATTGGTCACTCGGCGATCGTAGATGTAGGCCAGCGTTGCGTTGGGGTCGGCGGGATCGATAACACCATTAAAGGCTTCTGGGTTTTGGACCTCCGTCAAGAATTGCGCCCATTCGTCCACGCTTGGGTGCCAGATAAACTTGTCGGGGAAGTCACGGCGAATCTGTTCAGTGGGTACACCAAGACCGCCGATGATGTCCGAGAAATCAATTTCGTAGTAGTTGAGTTTAAACATCAACCCCTGAGTAGGCTGCAGGTCGAGGCCTATTGCCCAACTTTGCGCGGTCTGAGGTTCCACGCCAGGCGCGGTTCCTTCCGTAATCACGACGTTGGTTCCCTGGCCATTCCACTCACCGTACACATCGGCGGACTGTAGCTGCCCGGCTGTTTGAATGGCAGAACGGCCAGTTGCAAACGCTAGACTGTCCAATGTGGTCGGGGCATTAAAGGACTCACCCCAGTGGCCATATAACCTTAACCAATCGGTGGGGGTGAAGTTAAAGCCTATTTGACCGTTAGTGGTTGTGCCGAAGTCACTGTAGTTGTCGTGACGCACTGACAGTGACAAATCCAGAGAGTCAGTTACAGGCAAGTTCGCTTCGATAAAGGCCGCGGTGTTATCCCGGCTGTTTTCGGCGTAGGGCTTGGCGGAAAGACTGCCAATATTACCAGTGCCAAATCGGGTTTCGACGCGATCCTGGGTCACCTCAAAGCCTGCCGCTATTCGCAGTTCACCGCCAGGTAATTCCATGATCGGCCCGTCAGCCACCGCGCGCGCCAGGAACAGCTCGTGGACGGTCTCTTTTTCAGTTTCCCAGTTCAGAATGTCTCTGATCACGGCGGTGTCGGCAGCGGCTACGTTCAATGGGTCGAGTTGCCCTGACGTAACGGCAGCGGCCATGCGCTGGCGATTGCTTTCAGGCCGCAGGTTTTCATTGGTCGAACGGCCAAAGTAGAGCGTGTTACGCAACTGCCACCCGCCCGAAAATCGAGGGTCAGCGTTGGTGCAATACCCCAAGTGGACATCTCGGTTTCTTGGGTTCTCCCCTCGTAATCTGGGTGTACACCGTAGGAAAAGCCAGCGCCCGCCGGGTAGTCGTAAGCACTGCCGGGGCCGACGGTAGAGGGATCGGGAAGATCATAGGCCTCGATAATTGCGGGGTCCAGGTCCGGGGGGCTGACAGAAATATCAAACGGCGCAGGCGCTACGTCGCCCAGCGGGTATCTGAAAAAGGTGTTTTCGCGGCTTGAATAGTACGCCTTCACTCCCAGCGTGATGTTGTCGGCCAATTTTTGCTTGTAACCGAGGAACAGATGATCGGCTTCTTGCTCGGGAATCAAGGTAGATTCTGCGAAAGCATCACAGGGCGGATCTCCTGCAGATTTGGGTCCGGCGCCCGGCGCAGCCGGATTGTCTGTCCAGCCTCTCCCATAATTGAACCAGCCGTAAAAGGGTGCGTACCGGGTCACGGCACTCAGTCCTGGCCGATTCCCCAGCGGCAACGAAACTACCGGTATCCGCATCGTAGGTGCCGATCTTGGCCCAGTCGCGGTCTCCGTTTTGGAGTCCGTCCCGCTCGCTGTGCCCCGCTGCGACATAGATTGAGCCAGTGTCCCAGCTGGTGCCAGCAGTAATGTTGAAATTGGATGTATTCATGTCGTCGGCAGACCCATAATCAAGGTCAATTTTCACACCGTCGAACTCGACCATGGTGCGAAAGATGATGACGCCTGCAACGGCATCGGCGCCATAAAGGGAAGTGCCGCCGTCAGTAACAATATCGACGCCTTGCAGCACAGAACCGTAGATAACGTCTGCATCAACAATCGCCGCCTGCACGCCTACTGGCGCTATACGGTGACCATCCATCAACACCAGAGTAACTGAACTGGTGGTTGAGTTTAAGCCGGGCATATTGCGCAGATTGGGGCGAGACACCACCAAGTTGGCGGAGGCACGCGGGTCTACTTCCGGTCTCTCGTTAAAGAAGTTGGTGATTTGTGGCACGGTAGACAGAGCTCGTTAGTGGTCACAGCACCCACATCAGAGATAGCTTCTGCGTCGAGACTGATCACTTGTGAGCCCGTGGCTTCGGTGCCGCGTATGAGGGTTCCGGTCACAACAATTTCTTCAAGAGCCGCTTCTTCCTCTTGCGCCGTCGCGCCTGCGACGCCGAGAGTTGCGAGCAAAACTCCCGACACTGCCTGAACGGACTTTTTGAGAGCAAAACGCTTTTGTTTAGTGGGTTGGTAAAAGTGGTCCATCTGTCTGATCCTCTGGGTGGTTTATCGTTCGCTTTTATTCATTGTGTTAGTACAAAAGTCTGCAATCGCATAGCTGCGCTCACCGGTCTTGTCGTTCCCAATGCGCTCTTTTTAACCATCGTTATGCGCTTATTCGTGAAGTCGATAAAGGTAGTCTTTTTTCGTTTTGTGTTCGCCGCTCGACTTGTTCTTTACGCGGTAAGTTGGCCGGCGTTTCCCACACGGTAGTCAATGATTATCTTCTTCTCTTTCAATAGTCTTTTTTTTGCATTTAAAAGTCAACAGTGTTGTTTAATACGGCCCAGCCGTAGGCTTAGCGCCCTTGGAATGACTGCCATCGTAACGATATCCGCTTTCTGATTGAGAAAATCAATCATGCCATTTTTACCGCGGATAAGTTCCCGCAGCACGAGTCACCGTGATGACGCCCCAGGGCACCTCTCTCTCGCGTCTTTTAATGCTGCCCAATTAATGCTGCCCAATGCCGCCAAACAAGCCCTGGGGCGCTGAGGTTCATTAGCTGTGAATCTAAGTTTCAGTGCTGTGAAGCGCGTTGAAATTGTGCGCTTGTTGGCCTTCGATACATAACCGGCTGGTTGCCAATTAGAATCACTGGCGATAGGAGCATAGCCAGCCTGCCACGCCACTCAACTAGTCAAGGCCTTGATAGGGAACCCGCTCTCGATGGGTGATTAAGCCTAGAAGCAGCCCAGTTTCATAAAAACTTGTAACTGAAAACTGATCGATGTTGCTGCTCGTTTGCGCGAAGGTGATCTCGCCACATATCTGTTTGCACGCGCCCTTGGTTACCTCCTGTAAACGTGCGAAGTCATAAAAATAATCGGCCAAGCCCGGTTTCCCTATGGATGCCCGGCGCGCATTTTTTCGTCGAGTGCTTGCCGTAACTGCCGTTCCAAAGCGACTAGCAGGTCCGGCTTTTTCGCATGCAGAACGTTGTAAAGTTGTGAAAACGGGATTTCACCGATTACTCGGTAACGATCGGCATTTAGCCAATGATAATCGGCAATCTCGGGGTCTAAGAATATTAAGATTCGTGGTATGTCGAGTAGATCGGCCACTTTGCGTGTTATGGCGGAAATCCCGTGTTTCGCAATAGGGTCACCTTGCACTACGAGTGCAATGGGTTTCGAGGGAGGGTGTGCACGCCAGTATCGCTTCAGCTGGGCTGTAATTGTCTCGGCGACCGCATCTGCTGGGCGCGAGTCGTATTGCCCCATACCTTCAATAACAAGTGGGTGGTGGCGTTCGAGTAGGCTAATTGATGCAACATTTTCTAGATATCCAATGTCCATAAAGCTCGCTCAGTCGTTGTCAGCGTTGGGTGTTGTCAAAAGATCAGGGCGCTTACATTGATCAGGGATGACTGTGGTAGGCACTCTCCATAAGCGTGAGGTCGAAGCCGTCATCGTTGATTGCCGTTGTAAACCACGTGCATGGCTTTTTGAAAACAGCGCTAAGGTAGGTATGCGATAGCTTGCAATGCCAAAGTTTTGCCGGCAGATTTTCCGGCCACGGGTTCTTCAAAAGTGTAAGCAGAGGCGTGCCGCCATCGTATTTAACAAGTGCCTCGCGGCTGCACCTGCCATTGATAAAAAACATCTCGTTGCTCTTTACCCTGGGCTCTGTAAAAGTCATTGCGCGCGTCAGGGTGAAAGTGCCTGTCTACTAATGCTTCAAGGCTGCGTGCGCGCTGGGTTTCAATATCAACGCCAATGCTGTGTTGGTTGTCTAACCCTACTAATACGCCGTTGTGGCTGTGGGATATGGCGCAGTGACCGTTTTCTGCTTTTGTTTGCCAGTAGGGTTTTCCCGATGGGTAGTAAGCCACCTGTCCGGGGCACTCCATACGCTCAGCAAGGGCATTGAGTAACGTGCGTGCCGCGATAAATTCACGTTGGCGTTTAGGTTGAGCAAAGTTGGCTAGGCGGTTTTTATCAACTGACCTCAATTGAGCGGCGGCGTGCTGCAGCCAGGTATTGCTCAGCCTATCCAGTCAATAAAAAAAGCTAACCCTGCCATGGTTAGCGTACCGAGCTCGGATTATCGACGGACTCACCGACCCGCCATGATTCAAGCGCGCGACTGGTCACATGGCCATGTCTGTCACGGGTGTACTCGGTCAGTACTATTTCACCATGGTAATTAAGTTGAAACACGGTGGTTGCCCGCGTGCCGTAGTCATCGCTGACAATCAGCGCAGGTGCTAATAATCTTTCTTTATTAATATCTACTCCGTATTGGGTAGATCGGCATCGGGGGTTGGTAGCGACTTTCTAGTGATGCCTTTAAATCTTGAGCCGAAGCCGGATTAGCGCACTGGGCGAGCGCCTCACAGAGCCTTTGGGTTTTTGGCCATGGCTCGCCGTAGCGGCCATTAGATAGTGCGTGAACACCCGATTCCAATGGTTTAATCCCGCCATAGCTACTGGTTAAAAAAACATCTCGCAGGTTGTCACTTACGATCAGGTTAAACCCCGCATAGCTCGACAGTTTGTCTTGTAATGTGAGTAGCCATTGCGATGCGCTCAACTCACTTCTTAAAAAATCGGTTACCAGCGCACCGCGAGAAATGGCGTCAGCAGGTGGTTCAGGATAGCCGCGGATATTCGTTAGTACGGCAATACGGCCGTTGGTGGTGGCGCCTAACCAGGTACCCTGCGCTTGTAAATCTCTGCCAGCAAAAATACCCGGCTGATCCTTCCAGCGATGCAAAGCCTGCGCTGGCCGGTTATGAAACTCGTCGCGATTGGCCACAATAACCAACGGAAAGTCTGCATAATGTGCTATTGCTATACCTACCAAACACATAAAGTAGCTCAGGCGTTATTAACACGCTATGTCTTGTAACGAGGATTGATACCCTAGCATGCGATCACGATTACCACACGTTGGAACCACCATATTTACGCAGATGTCAGGCTTGGCCAATGAATGCGGCGCGTTAAACCTGTCCCAGGGATTCCCCGACTTTCCGCCACCGCCCGAGCTTTTGGAAGCGTTGGCCAGTGCAGCGGGCGAGGCCAATCACCAATACCCGCCGATGATCGGCCTGCAGACACTGAGAGAAGCGATAGCCCAGCAATTACTGCGTTATCGAGGCGTGACCGTAGATGAAGACAATGAGATCACCGTGGTGCCCGGCGCTACCGAGGGAATTTACTGTGCAATTACTGCATCGGTTAGCGCGGGCGACGAGGTTATTTTGCTTGATCCCAGTTATGACAGCTATGCTCCGGCAGTTTTGCTAAGTGGCGGGGTTCCGGTTCACGTAGCATTAAACGAGCATACTTATCTGCCTAATTGGGAGCGGATTGAGGCTGCGATTACGCCGCGTACGCGCATGATAGTCATCAACACGCCCCATAATCCCACGGGCACCGTGTGGTCGCGCGCCGATATGCAGCGGCTCGATTTGCTTGCCGAGCAACACGACCTGCTCATCTGCAGTGATGAGGTGTACGAATTTTTGGTGTT
Source organism: Luminiphilus sp. (assembly GCA_038141785.1). GTDB lineage: Bacteria > Pseudomonadota > Gammaproteobacteria > Pseudomonadales > Halieaceae > Luminiphilus. Next base: position 44,682 of record JAYQIT010000005.1, read on the forward strand.
CGATGACCATGTCCACCACAGTGTGCTGCAATACCCAGGATTGAGAGCGCGTAGCTTTGCGCACTTTTCCTTTGGAAAAACGTTTAGCGTAACGGGTTGGAAAACGGGCTACTGTGTGGCCCCAGCAGTGCTTACCCGTGAGCTGCGTAAAGTGCACCAGTTCGTTTGCTTTGTGGGTGTGACACCCATCCAATCGGCGCTGGCCACGTTTATGCATCAGCACCCTGAGTACCCAGGTCAGTTGGCCACCGATTATCAAGGGCGGCGAGACCAGTTAGTTAATGGCTTGAAAGATTCCCGGTTTAGCGTAACGCCCAGCAGTGGCACCTATTTTCCAGCTCATTGATTACAGTGATATCAGCGATGTTTCGGGTCTCGAATTGGCAATGTCGTGGACCCGCGAACAGGGCATAGCCACCATTCCCCTAGAGCCTTTTTACGAACAGCCGCCTACACAACAGCGTAAACTTAGGCTGTGTTTTGCCAAGAATTCGTCAACGCTAGACCAAGCTGTGGAGCGGCTATGCGCGATTTAACTGTCACACTTGTCCAAACCCAGCTTCAGTGGGAGTCGCCGGCCGATAATCGAGCGCACTTTGAGCGGCTTATTCGCGCGCAAGCCGCCCTTGGCGATGTCGTTGTGCTACCCGAAATGTTTACCACTGGTTTCTCTATGAACGCGCTTGCTAATGCCGAACCGGTTGGCGGTGCTACTTATACATGGCTTCATGAGCTCGCTCGCGAGTTGGATGTGGCAATTACCGGTAGCGTGGCTATTGACGAGCAGGGGGCGGTTTATAACCGACTTTTGTTTGCGACCCCGATGGCATTACGCACTACGATAAGCGGCATTTATTTCGCATGGCCGGTGAGCACAAACGTTATACCCCTGGGAACGACCGCGTTATTGTGAGCTGGCGCGACTGGCGTATTAAGCTTGAGGTCTGCTATGACCTGCGTTTTCCAGTATTCAGTCGAAACCGCGGCGACTACGACTTGCTGTTGTACGTGGCCAATTGGCCGGCCCCTCGCGCACAGCATTGGCGCAGTTTGTTGGTGGCGCGCGCCATTGAAAACTTAGCCTGTGTGGTGGGAGTTAACCGCATTGGTAGCGATGCTAATGGTTTGGCTTATTCGGGTGATAGTTTGCTTGTTAATGCCAAAGGTGAACTGCTCCTGGATCTGCAAAGTCGCGAGGAGGTGGCCACTATGAGTCTAAGTGGTGAAGAGCTACATAATTGGCGCAAGCAATTTCCGGCACATCAAGATGCCGACGACTTTGCTCTGGAGTTATAGCGCTAATCACCACGTCTAGCGTAGTCGCAAGGTAACAGGCAGCTGATCTCGAGGTCGAGGAATGGGGAAGCGTGCCCAATCGGGTTCATAGCCGGGTTTTAGCTCAAGCTGTCGTGCTTTGAGCAGCGCATGCAAGAAAACCTTCGCTTGCATATAGGCAAAGTGCAGCCCCAAGCACATATGCGCACCACCGCCGTAGGGCACGTAGGCGTAGCGATGGCGGTCCCGACTATTCTCGGGGCTAAAGCGCTCAGGGTTAAAGGTCTCAGGTTCGTTCCACAGCTCGGGTAACCGATGAGTGAGCATGGTATTAATGCTCACCATGGCACCTGCGGGGATGGTGTAGCCACCAAACTCAAAGTCTTTCAGTGCTCGCCGCGGAATAACAGGGACCGGCGGGTTTAAGCGCATAGCCTCTTTAAATACCATCTCAAGGCGGACAAAGTCGTTGAGATTGTCATAACTCACTTCGGGATTGGCATCGACTTCTTCAACCGCCCAGCTCCGCCACTGAGGATTCGCGGCGAGAAAGTACACCGCAGAAGTTAGGGATGAGGTCAGTGTGTCGTGGGCGGCCATCATGAGGAAGTTCATGTGGTCAATGACTTCCTGATCAGACAGGTAATTACCGTTGTCATCACGGGCGTTGCAAAACTGGCTGAAAAAGTCTTCGCCATTGCCGCCGCGGCGATTGGGAATTTCCTGTTTAAAAAACTCGCATAAAAACTTGCGGCCCCGCATGCCGCGCCACATGGGTGTGCCCGGTATGGGCTGGCGTATAACGGTGACCGATGCTTGCACCATATCAACGAAGGCGCGGTTAATTTTTTGAGCCTCTGGCCCCCAGGGCAAACCCAAAAATGCGTCCGCAGCTAAATCTAGTGTGAGTTGTTTGATGGCCGGATAAAACTTGAGCTGAGAGCCCCAGTTGTTTAAGCCGCGCTCTACGCCGCGGTGCAAGCCGCCAAAATAGTGACGCATGGGCTCTACCTTAAACGCCACCGATAGCGAGCGCCTATGGCTGCGATGTTCGGGGTTGTCCATCAGCATAAGTCCGCGCGGGAACAGCTGATACAACACGGTGTGCCAGCCCTGTTCCGATGAGACAATGTCATCTTTGTTAACGAGGATAAGCTCCTGTGCCTCCGGCCCCACCAACGTCACGCCCCAGCCCTTGAAATTAATGCCGCGACTAATGGGTCCGTAATCGTGATAACCCTGCCAGCTAAAGCGCAAGGGTCGCGCATGATTTGGTATAGCCGCCACAGGCTTCGATCGCTTTTAGGCGCTCCCGGAAAGTGAGCCAAATCTTCAAAGGTGGGCTCGGGAAGCTGGTTATACCGACTCTCGGGGGTGTCACTGACCGTTGGGGCGAGTACTGCTGTCATGGTTAAAGTCCTTGCAGCCAGGCGCATCTACCAGGTTGCGTAAATCCTTGAGAAAGTGAGTTTCGCCGTTATAGCGGTTTTTGGGTAGACCTGCTATTGCGACCACGCACAAGTAAACTCGCCTCGCGCATTTGTTCTCGGGTGGCTTCAAAGACACCCAACGACGCGCTGGCTTCACCGTTGCGTCCAATACGCGCAATTTGCTCGTAATACCAATATTGGGTTGCAAAGGTGGCTATGGTGCGTACCAAGTTAAACCGCTCCAGGACTTTTAGCCAGCTGGGTAGCAGAGATAACTCGTTTTCGTAGCGGGGAGCTCTGGCGTACCGGCCAACAACTGTGTGGGTGCATCGGTCATCACGCACATGGGACGACCAATCCCAATGATATCGGCACTGCCAGAGCCAAGTGCTTCTTCCATGGCGTCTAACCGACGCAGCCCCCCGGTTACCATGAGTGGAATATTGATTTGTTGGCGCATGGCCTGCGCAAAATCCACAAAGTAGGCTTCGCGAGCGCGAGTCGATTCTTTAACGGCTTGCGCCTCGACTGGTTCCACTCCTTCCAAATTCAGTAACTTGGGCTGCTCGTAGGTGCCGCCCGAAATTTCAATAAGATCCACGCCAGCGTCCTCAAGCCACTGGGCAACTTGAATACTGTCTGTGAACTCAAAACCACCGCGTTGGAAATCGGCGCTATTCAATTTCACCGCCACCGGATAGTTGGGGCCAACGACTGCGCGTACTTCTTTGACAGCTGTGAGCAACAGTCGTGCTCGATTTTCCAAGCTGCCGCCCCATTGATCGGTTCGCTGATTACTGCGCGGGCTAAGAAATTGTGACTGCAAATAGCCGTGGGCCGCATGCAGTTGCACCCCTGTAAAGCCGTTGTCTTTACAGACGCGGGCACAGCGAACGAACCCAGCAATCACCGCCCCTATGTCAGACTCGGTCATCGCCACCGGCTCGCCAAATTGGCCGCCGGGTAAGCCCAACTTTACGGCCGAGGGTGCCTTTGGGGTGGGGGTTGACCATTTTTTGCGTCTGACGCCCTGCATGGCTAATTTGCGCCCAAAAGTGATTGCCTGAGCGTGTCCCTGCGGTGGTCCACGCTTGTAATTGCTGGCACATAGCATCATCGGGCTCGCGGTCGATAACCACGTTACCTGGTCTTTCAAGGTGGTCAGCATCAATTTGTACGTTGCCCGAAAGTAGCAGTCCAGCGCCACCGTCACTCCAAACGCCATACAGGCGCGTAAGGGCGTCGGTGGGCCTGCCATCCACGGTGGCGAGCCCTTCGGTCATGGCTGCTTTGCACAGACGATTGGATAGGACGGCCCCACAGGGCAGTGTCAGTGCATTCGAGAGCATAGTAGGTATCCTGTTGTGAAATCGCGTTTTTGTTGTAAGCAGCTATACGCAAAAGCTACTCACTTGGTCTCAACCATGCCAGTATAAATGGCGGCAAACAAACAGCATCGACCTTGCGCACAGAGTCGGTGTAGGGAGATGTGCTATGGCCAAGCGCCGTTTTCGGCAGGTTGATGTTTTCACTGACGAGCCTTTTAGAGGCAACCCGGTGGCGGTGGTTATTGATGCTGAGGGGCTGAATTCAGCAACCATGCAACAGATAGCCAACTGGACTAACTTGTCTGAAACTACCTTTGTGTTGCCGGCGTCAGACCCTTCGGCAGATTACCAACTGCGTATTTTTACCCCCCGCAGTGAGTTGCCCTTTGCCGGGCACCCCACCATTGGTACGGCCCATGCGCTACTGGAGCTGGGCTTGGTTACCCCACGTGACAAGCAGCTGGTTCAGGAGTGTGGCGCGGGCCTAGTGAATTTACATATTGATGACAGTGCTCACCCTGGTGCGCCCACCATTACGCTGACACTGCCACAAGCTGTAACAACGCCATTAAATCCACAGGAAGTTGATAGCCTTGTTACTGGATTAGGAATGACGCTAGACCTCACATTGCCACCGCACCTTGTAGACGTAGGGCCCCGCTGGATTGTTGCCAAGGCCGCCAGCGTCGAGGCGTTACTTGCCGCTAACCCCAACTACGCCATGCTCGAGGCGTTAGAACTTGCGATGGCGGCAACGGGTAGCAGCATTTATGCCCACCAACCCAATGACGACAACGCGATTGAAGTTCGATCATTTGCCCCCAGTTGTGGTTTGCAAGAAGACCCAGTTTGCGGCAGTGGTAATGGCAGTGTCGCCGCCTTTATGCGCCTGCATCACGGAGCCACACCAGCGCGAGTCATTTTATCGTCCCAGGGTCAGTGTGTGGGCCGGCAGGGACGTATCGCATTGTCCATCTCTGCTGAGGCGATTGGCGTAGGTGGGCAGGCAGTCACCTGTATTGAGGGCATGTTGAACGCATGAGTGCCCTAGATGTACTAAAGAACAAAGCCTTTGAGCTTGATAGGCATGATGAACTAGCACATTTACGCGAGCGGTTTTACATGCCCCATGGAAAGGTATACCTCGATGGCAATTCTTTGGGGTTGCTGCCGCGTGGGATGACAGAAGGCTTGGCCCGACTTATGAATAATGAGTGGGGCGACGACCTCATAAGCAGTTGGAACAAGCACGCCTGGATAGATATGCCTGAGCATTTAGGTGAACGGTTAGCCCCACTCTTGGGTGCGGCTCCTGGGCAGGTGCTCTGTTCCGACAGCACCTCGGTGAATATCTTTAAGCTGCTCGCCACGGCGTTGGCGTTGAGGCCGGATCGACGCATTATTTTAATCGAGTCAAATGATTTTCCCACCGACCGATACATGGCAGAAGGCCTTGCGCAGTTACTCGGTAGTCAACGTTGCGAGGTCAGAGAGGTGCCCGGTGATCGGCTCATCCATTCAATGAGCTCCGAGGTGGCGGTGGTGCTTTTGTCCGAGGTAAATTACCGAACCGGTCGGCGTCATGATAAGCGTCTCATCAACGCTAGCGCTCACCAAGCGGGTGTGTTGACCTGCTGGGACGTGGCTCATGCGGCGGGCGCAATGCCGGTAGATTTTGACGCAACAGGTGTCGATTTTGCCGTAGGTTGTGGTTACAAGTTTCTCAATGGCGGGCCGGGTGCGCCGGCTTTTTTGTATGTTGCAAAGCGTCATCAGAACCAGGTGTCTCAGCCACTCGCTGGTTGGCTGGGTCACCAAACGCCATTTGAGTTTGAGGCGAGTTATCGTGCGGCGAGCGGTGTGCTTCGCTACCAAACCGGTACGCCCTCTGTCCTGGCCATGCGAGCGCTCGATATTGCCCTCGATTGTTTTGATGGCGTGTCACTCATACAGTTACGAGAAAAATCTCTGACACTTAGCGCATTTTTTATCGATGCGCTCAAGATGCACCCAGCGTTCAAAACAGTGCGTTTGATTACACCCGAGCAGGACACGCATCGCGGTAGTCAGGTTGCGGTCTGTCACCCCGCGGGCTACGCCATCGCGCAGGACCTGATAGAGCGGGGCATTGTGGTTGATTTTCGTGCACCGGATATTATCCGATTTGGGTTTGCACCCATGTACAACACGTTTAGCGACGTACTAGCGGCACTCAATGCACTTGCCGAGTCGCTGAGTAAGGAAACCTACCTTGCACCGCGCTTTCAAGTTCGTGCCAAGGTAACTTAGCGATGAGTCGCTTCCGATCGAGATAAGGTGGCGTTTACCAGTGCTCTATGTTGCTTTAGAGCCAAACCATTGAATCGTGCATGCGTCGATTTGCCGAAGATGGCCTGTAGGGTGGGTGCTGAAATAATCACGTAATTAAAACTACCCAGTAGCAGATAAACGGCTGCTAATAATTCGGGTTCCGACGCAGTTTGCCATATCTCTGTACGCCCAAGCATTGACGTGAGTCGTTTCAAAAAAGGTTTTAGGTACCATGTCTGCGCGCTATCAGCGCGACGTTTTTTATCGAGGAGTTCACGCATCAGCAGGGTGGTTTGCTCTGGCTTTGAGAAGCTGTGAGTCAGTAATGCCTCAAAAACGGCTTGAAATTGCACCTCAACTGTTGCGCTTGGATTTGCAGCGGTTTTCACGACTGATTCGATATCGTCGGATACTCGTTGCAGCACTTCACCGTAGAGTTTTTCTTTGTTACCAAAGTGATGCAACAGCGCTTGTTTGTCAGCTTTAGCTCATCGGCGACGGAAGCAATGCTCACTCCATAGAAACCGCGCAGCAAGCGAATAGCTTGGGCTTGCAAAAGTAATTGCTCCCGGGTTGTCCGACTCATCGTTTGTTGGCTCCTTGACCGCCTACCGATTGGTAAGTATTTTACGCCTACCAATCGGTAAGTAAACAACGGATGGCCATCTAATAAATCGACAAACAGAGCTGGCACTGCTCGATGAACTCTTGGATCTGTGTCATCAGCAAGGCCATTATCTCGACGACGCTGCCTGTGAAAACCCTGCGCTTGAGTACACCAGCTCGGAGCGTTTTATTGCAGAGCAGGAAATGATTTTTCGGTGTCTGCCATCTCCGTTGGTGCACGTGAGCGAGCTTGATACCCCTAATAGCTTTATTCAGCGCAGACTCGCTGGTCGCCCCGTTCTTGTGACGCGCGATAGCGATGGCGGTGTTCATGCTTTTTTGAACGTTTGTCGACACAGAGGGGCAACGCTGGTTAAGGAAGGCAGCGGCTGTAAGGCGCGATTCACATGCCCTTATCACGCATGGACCTATGCCATTACGGGCGAGTTGGTGTCAGCGCCGCACTTTGACGCCGGGTTTCCCGATCTCGAAAAACACACTTTGGGGCTAACGGCCCTGCCATGTCTTGAGCGCCATGGTTTTATATGGGTTATTGCTGAGCCAACAGCAGTGACAGACATTGCGGAATACTTGGCAGCCATAGATGAGGACTTGGCGAGTTTAGCGCTGGACCACGCAATAGTGGCCGTCGAAACTGAACAAACACGGCAGGCTAATTGGAAGCTGCTGGTGGAGGGTGGGCTTGAGGCTTATCATTTTAAAGTGGCGCACCGCGACACAATTGGCCCCACTTTCAAAACAATTTGTCGTCTTACCAACAGCTGGGAAATCATTTTCGGTCTATTTTGCCACGCACATCTTTGAACAACTTGCCTGATATTGACCGAAAGCAATGGCGCCTTCGCGATGTTGCCAATGTGCTCTATTCGCTGTTTCCTAACAATCAACTGCTAGTCCAACAAGATCACGTGGTTTGGATAAGCCAAGAGCCGACAGCGCGCAATAGCACACAACTCCGTTTAGTTACCTTGGCGCCAAAGTCCCGGAGCGGTGAGACGGCCTATTGGCGGCGCAACCACACGATCACGGAAACCACGCTCAACGAAGATTTCGATCTAGGTGAAGATCTACAGATGGGCTTGGACAGTGGCGCCACCGAGCGCATGCTGTTTGGTCGCTTTGAAGGCGCGTTAACCCGCTTCAATCGTCAAGTGCGTGAACATCTTCAACACAATGAGGAGAGCACCCGTGAGCATTTTGTGCTGTGATAGATCTGCTCAGGAAACGGTATATTGCTTAACTATATTCCTTGGTGCACTTGGTTGGCCTTAACCGCGTCACGACCAGCCATTAGCGATACAGATCTGCATGGAGAAAGTCATGCCCACATTATCACTGAAACAAATAGAAACGCTCTGTAGAGACGCCCTATTAACAGCTGGGGCCAGTGAGACTCAAGCCGCAATCGTCGCCGAGGAAGTCACCGACGCCGAAGCCGAGGGCATTCGCAATGTAGGTCTTGGCTATATGCACTTGTATTTGAAGCATCTTCACTGCGGCAAAGTTAAGGCCCACGCTCAGCCTCGTATTGTTAAAGCCTCAGCGGCTGCAACCGTGGTCGATGCCGATTTTGGCTTTTGCCACCATGCTTATGTAATTGCAGAAGAACACTTGATAGAAACGGCCAAAGCGCAAGGGGTGGGCCTCATGGCGATTCACCAGTCGTCCTCGGCAGGAGTGTTGGGATGGTTTGTTCGTCGCCTTGCTCGCCATGGCTTGGTAGCGCTTATGTTTGCAATAGCTCCAAGGCGGTCGCAGCGCACGGCGGAAAGGTTCCTTTTTTGGTACCAATCCATTTGCCTTTGCGGCTCCGAGCCGGCGATGAACCGCTAGTCGTCGATATGGCGGGCGACTCAACAACTGAGTCCAACTTAGTACGCTTCGCAAGGTCGTGAGATTGATCTCGGCCATGCCATTGACGCACGCAGAACGGTCCACCACAGACCCAGCCGAGGGCTAAAGGTGCGCAACTGCCAGTGGGTGGCCCCAAGGTTTCGGGTTAGGCCTGATGGTAGATATTCTTGGTGGCGTGTTAACCGGTAGTAACTGTTCCTACGAAAGCCTCGATGTTTGCCACGACCGAGGGCGGACCGCCCAACGTGGGGCAAACCATTATCGCCATAGATCCGGGGTTTTACAGTGACGGATTTGTCGATCATTTGGAAACAATGATTACAGCAATGACCGATGGCAATGATGTACGTGTACCTGGCGAGCGAGCAGCACTGCGAGGACAATTCGCCGTCGAGGGTGTCGATGTGCCCCAGTCTTTACTCAATCAAATTGCTGAGCTCTCTCGAGGAATAGCCCAAAGGCCTTTTTGCTAATCAGTTGAGTCACCGAATTCGCGCATGGCATCAATCAGTGCCAGCCATGCGTATTGTGCCGCCGCACTGTCGACAAACAGTGAAAAAACAGCATCATCGGTTATTTGGTGGTGCGCAATAATGATATCAATTCGAGCCATCTGGGTTTGAGCGACCTGTAGCCAACGGGGAATGCGTGGCCGCTCAAATCGACACCACAAAGCTTGGCCATCATCTCGCTGCGTGGTTCACCACGTAATACCAACCACGCGTGGCTGTGCTGACAGTACAGCGGCCAAATCTGGGGTAGCGCTGTCGTTCCTCAATGCACTCGAGGCCATCTATCGCTGGCAAAAAGTGGTGCCGCTCGCTTCAAGGCAATTAAGTATCAGAACTCCGGTGACTGAAAGCCATTACTTGGCGGTCGTCGTTAACATGGGCAATACGATTGGGGTTGGGGCTATTGAGGCCATTATCAACAAGCCATTGCGATGCCATTTGCGCCCGCGCACTCGGCTCTCATGGCGAGTGAACGGTCGATCAACGAGAGGAGACCCAGTGTGATATGCACCATTAGGAGCGACACTGGCAAGTGGGCTTCTGAGTGTCGATGTCATAGTTGCTGCCTTAAGTTATCAGCGTCATAGAATGGCAATTCGACGACAGGTGCGGATACTGAGACGGCATTGTCTGTGCGTATCTCTAAAAGTTTGCCTGGCTGGGCATCGCCGGGATGGGCGTAAGCCGAGACCAATGATGCAATCAAGGGTGGGGAGTATTCACAGGAGGTGACGTTGCCGACAATGTCACCATTTTTAACACAAGGTGACCCTCTCTGGGTTGCGGTGCCTCCTTGCTGAGTCGGAAACCAACAAGCATACGCTTTGGTTCATGCCCCATAAGGATATCAACCGAACGGTTACCCACGAAGAAGGGCTTTGTGCGGCTCACGGCTAAGCGAGATGAACCTCCCCGGATGGCTCTCATGCCATCGGTATCTTGGCCAACAATGATGTGCCCCTTTTCCAAACCGCAGGAGGCGCTGGGCCTCGACTCCAAAGGGCCGAGATCTGCCAAGCCGCGCCGGCAGTCATGAGTGTCTCCCAGACACTGGCTGCCATGAAGTGTGGGGACGTGAATTTTCGTAAGCCAGCTCCCCCCACAAACCCTACGCGCATAAATCGAGCAGGGCAGTGACCAATGCGCCCAATTTGGCAATCGAGATAGGAAACTTTTGTAGGGACAGATCAGGGTCACAGCCCGGCGGCTTCTAGCACGGTCTCGGGCGTTCGGCCCGGCAATGTTAATGGCGGCAAAAGCCGAGGTGACGTTGGCAATATCGAGTCAAGGCGCCATTGCGCTTGCCATTTGAGCATGGCGCGATAAACGCGCTCAACGCCAGTTGTAGGTTGCGGTGACATAAAAATGATCGTCAGCCAATCTGGCGAAACACCATCATCAATAACCACCCCTGCTCATTGGTCATGACTGCGTATCGGGACCGGCCTACGGGCTGTTTGGCAAACCCGTAGGTATACAAACGGTTCATGAATTCGCATGACGTCCTGGACCGCGCAGTTCAATGCCCCCGAGCGTACTGACATCCAATAAGTCCCACGTTGGAACGAACGGCCTGAGACCTCTCTAATCCATCGCTCGCGCTGTTCAACAGGGCCATGTGTACGCCGGGCGACGCCAAATACCAGCTGGGATGAACTGCGCCCCATTGCCGTATGTAGCTCATGCAGCGCAGTGAGTCGTATTGGGTCGAATCCGTCCGGCAATGAGACCCAGCAACTCAGGTTTCACCGGTGGGCGGGCGGTTGTAACGCCCGTTTCGATAACGGCGCGCTGGGTCGCTTTAACTTCGTCTGAAGCAGTAGGTAATGCTGCATGACGTCCCTGGGAGGGCCCCCATGCCAACCGTAGAAAATCGCTTCACCAATTGGATATCGCGATAGCCCTGTCGCGTACTGTTGATGATATCTTTGATTTGTAGGTCTTCATCGAAGTCCACAAATTCGCGACCCTTTGGGTGTTTGAAAATAGGCCAAGGGTGATTAACCGCAACGTGGCTGTCACAGGGTTCGAGAGGCGAAGTTTCTATGCCGAGTGAGGTAACGGCAGAGCGCGCGGCATTTCTACCATCAGCCAGTACAGCAGGTAAGTCATAAACGCTGTTCACGCTGCCGGCGATAAAGAGGCCGCTAGGCAATCCAAGTAATATGAAAGTGTGCCGAGTTGTCGTCGTAGTGCAGCGTTCCCCTGCCTGGCAGGCTAATTGATATGCCGGCATAAAGCCCGCCGATACGGCAAGTGTAGCGCATTTTATGTCGCCGCGGGCCTCCCCTAGATTGCCATCCGGCTTGATGGTGCGAATCCTTACTCCAGCCAGTCGGCTACCGGCTGGGTTTGCATAGGCCTCCCATACCGTGGCTTCGCATTCAAGTGCGATACCACGGTCATTCAATGCATCAATCAAGGAGCTGTTGTCGGGTGCGACCCGCATATCGATCACTGCACCGACATGCACTCCGGCGTCGCTGGCGGCTGGGGCAGTAAAGTACGCAAGATCATTGCCGGCTAGAACAAGCCAGTGAGCCTGAAGGGGCAATCGCGAAATGTTGGATCAGACGATCGAGGCGCTGCATAACACAATGCCCGGTAAATCATTATTCCGAAATACCACATGCTGCTCGCTCGACCCGGTGGCCAGAATGCGGCTTTCTGCTCGAACTTTATACATCCGGTTACCCCTGAAGCACCGGCAAATAATGATCGGTGAACCGGGCATTACAGGTAGCTGATTTCAGGACGCGAATATTGGGCGTTGCAGCGACAGCAGTAGATAAATGCTCAAGGTGGTTTGGGCAACAGTATTACTAATGTCAAATCGGTGATAAGTGAGCGAGCCGCCAAGTGTGGGGTTTTCGTCGATTAGCAGTACTTGACGCACGGTTGCAGCCGCTTCGAGTGCTGCGCTTAACCCAGCGGGACCAGCTCCAATAATTGCAACATCACAAAACAGATACTGCTTGTCACGATAGGGAGGTCGGACCGTGAGATTAGCAACGCCGAGTCCTGCCATGCGACGAATCATGGGTTCCCAAAAATCGCCAAATACCGAAGGGTTTAAAGAAGGCTTTGTAGTAGAAACCCACGGGGAGGAAGCGACCGAGCCAATCCATGATTCGCATACGGTCAGTTTCTAGGGAACCTACATAATTCTGACCACTTACGGCTTCGCCCAGGTCAATAGCTAATTCATCGGCGAGGCAATTGGGTGCCGTTTCTGTCTGTACCAGCGTGTTTGAATCGTGACCGGCCATGCTCAATGGCCCGCGCGGGCGGTGGTATTTGAATGAACGCGAAAACACCCATTGGTCATTAGCGATCAGTGCCGATGCAACAGTGTCACCCTTAAAACCAGCAAAAGACTTTCCCTCAAAGGTGACTGATTTGGGACGCTTGCGGTTGATGCGTGTACCAAACGGCGGTGGCAGACGCGAACTCATGACAGTTCCTCGGGCACAACAGTAGCGACGCGAGTGCTGTATAGCTCCGTTGCATCGTAGGTCCGCACGATTTCATCGCTGGCGTTGTGTCGTTCTGCAATGAACCAATAGCCGCTAGGCGCGTGCAGCCACCACTCGCGCATAATCCCAATATGGTTCTGCTCATAGAAAACGTACTTCGCCCAATCCTCGTTACTCACGGTATTGGGGTTGGGCATATCGGTGACTTGGCCGCCATAAACAAACTCGCTGATGTTGCGAAGCCCGTTCAGGCACTGCATGCGTTTCATGAAAGTCCTCCTGCTAGTGGCTGGCCGCGGTTGCGCCCATTTCGTTGACTTGGCGTAACGTAGCGAACCGCTCAAGCGCAAAGGGTTTTATAAGCTCTGGCACACGTCCGCCACTCGCCACAAGTTCGGCCATTGATTTGCCGCATATGGGAGTGGCTTTGAAGCCCCATGTACCCCAGCCGGCGTCCAAGTAATAGTTGTCAAAGGGCTCAAACCCATAATGGGGCTATAGTCAGTGGTCATGTCGGTAATGCCGGCCCACTGACGCAGTAAGCGCATTTCGCTAATAAAGGGGAACATCTCAATTGCGTGAGCAATAAGACTCTCTTTAAGTTCCAGCGATGAGCGTGTGTTGTACAAGGGGTAGGGATCTGACCCGCCACCAATGACTAACTCGCCGCGGCTTGTTTGTTGCACGTAGCAATGTAGCGCTGAAGAACTGACCAGCGGATTGAGAAATGGCTTAACCGGTTGAGTCACCATGGCCTGTAACGGATAGGCCACGAGTGGCAGCGTGAAGCCCGCTTTTTGGGCGAGCAGTGCACTATGTCCGGCAACCGCCTGCACCACACACCCACAACGCACCTTGCCGCGGTTGGTTATCACGCCGCTGACACGGTTGCCGTCGCTGAGGATGTCGGTGACTTCTGTCTGTTGATGAAGCTCAACGCCGCGCTGGGTTGCGCCCTTAGCATAACCCCAGGCTACTGCGTCATGTCGTGCCGTCGCGCCGTCTTTATGCCACAAGCCTGCAAGCACAGGCATATGCGCGGGATTGAGATTCAGTGTGGGCACGAGCTCGGCGATTTCTTGCGGATCGATCAGTTCGGTTCGTCCGCCAAAATGCTTGTTGACCTCGGCGCGCTGTCGGAACGCGCGGACCGTGGCATCCGTGTGGGCGAGCGTGAGTTGCCCTCGCTGGGAGTACATAATGTTGAAGTCGAATTCGTTGGACAGCCCTTCGTAGAGACAGACCGATGCACTATAGAATTTGACGCCCTCGGGGAGCAGAGATAGTTGGAGCGTATGACAGCGGTATTGCGAGGCCGTGTTGCCACCGCCCCAGATAGTCTTTTTCCAAGACTGCGACGTCGGTAATCCCGTGGTACTTGGCGAGATAGTACGCGGTGGCCCACCATGACCGCCACCCCCAATAATGACCACATCATAGTGTGATTTAAGCTCAGTAGGTGCTGGAATATCTGGCTCGCGCTCTCGTAGGGATAGTCGGCATTGAGGCCGTATTTCAGGAGTGCAAATGGCATGGGGCACGCCTCCGCCTTGATAGCATTTCGGGACGGTGAAAAATGCGCTGCTGTTTGATTGGCGAACTCAAGCCTTGAGAACTCGGAAGACACCCCACAGAGGGTAATAAGAGTAGTGATACCGGTACCGCGGTAACCACGATAAAACTTTGCAATTGACCAATACCTCCTTCGCTGCCACTCAGTAGCGCCATAGCGGTAATGCCCATGGCGAGCCCCCAGAATAGTCGTAACCAGCGAGGTGGATGGTCGCTGCCCTGATGAGACAACGGCTAGGCTATAGGTCATGGAGTCGCCGGTCGTGGCGACAAACAGCGCGGTTAGGATAAGAAAGCCTACGGTAACAACTGTGTCTAAAGGCATGGCGCTGGTAATGGCCAGCAGCACAGCGGGTAGGTTGAAGCCTTGAAATGGATCGGTGACGGTACCCGGAGCGGCAACCTCCAAGCCAAGCCCAGTTCCCCCCAAAATGCTAAACCACGCCATGGTTAACAAAGGGGCACCAATAGACATGAGCAAGATCACGTCACGTGCACTCCGACCGCGACTGATTCTGGCGATAAAAATAGCCATCATGGGGGCTATAGCCAATAAACCAGCCCCAGAAAAAGACAGTCCATGCCGATAGCCAGCCTGTGTCGCTTCTGAATAACGCTTGTCGAGGTAACCACTGTAGATGAGTTCCCAGTGCCCCAAAGAAATGCTCAATAATGAATGCGGTGGGTCCAGTCACAAGCAGGAATGCCAAGTAGCAGTAGCCCAAAACAATATTCAGACGGCTGAGTATTTGAATGCCTTTGTGCATGCCACTGACCGCGGAAGCTAGGTAAACGACCATGAGTGCCGCAATGGTGGTCAGCTGCATAGAGAGCGGTATCTGGGGTACCCAGAAATTCGCTAAGGCCGTAGCTTATCTGGAGGCCTAAAAAACCAATGGGGCCCAGGGTGCCTGCAAAAACCGCCAGCGCCGGAAACTACGTCGGCTAAATCACCGAGCCAACCTTCACCTCCATCGTCGCCAATGAGTGGTTGAAGAAGTGTGCGCGGTGCCAGCGGTAGCCCTCGCTCATAGTGATGGTGCATGAGAATAATGGCCGCAGTGGCTCCCAACACTGACCATGCTAAAAGCCCCAATGCAGGAATGATTGAGCCAGTGCGATATTGATGGTTTGGTTTGATAGTGGCGTTATTTCCCCAAAAACGGGAGGTGGTGAGACCAGGTGCGCAATGGGCTCGGCGGCAGCCCCAAAATACGCCGCCACCTGCCAGAAGCGTACACAACACCATGGCCACCCATTGAAATGTGGGAAATTCAGGCGCGTCAAGATTGCCTAGTAGGCGAGCGGCACCTGGACGCGTCATGGCAATTAACGCTACAAGCGAAAGTTAGCTACCAAGAATACTTGCCAAAACAATCAAATGCTTGGCGCTCCAGGCATAGCTTTGATTAACTGCTTTGCCAAACAGGCTTGGATTAATTACGAAAACCGTTAAAAAACCCACGACTACTAGCACCGTCGATATAAAAGTGACTCGATGATTGCTAGATGCTTGCTTGATGGCCTCTACTTCTGGTGACATCCTGACTTCCTAGATAATTGATGCGTATGGACGGCATATAGCGTGCCTTATATGGGCTTGCATGTACGGGCTTGCATGACGTTTGGCATAGGTTTGTATAACCATTGGCTCACAAGTGTGGTGATCGGCGCGTGCTGGTGCCTCAATCCGCTGGTCCCGCACCAAGGTGCGAGTTATCAAAGCTTTCCACTAGGGTTGCCTGCGCCAGTTGCTTCAGACGCTCCCACACCTCAGCGTTAACATCAATACCGTTGGTCATCGCTCGTTCCCGTGCGGCCAGCAAATCGACCTCATCGTGCTTGGCGAGCAGATCGTAGCGATAGTCAGAGCGCATTGTTGGTAGAAGATCGACGTGGTTGGCCATAACAATAGTGACTCCGTTGTTGGGCTCGTTTTCCTCGGGCACTTCTTCAACTGAGTACACGCGAATGGACGGTACCGTCGAGTTGGCACGAAACCAACCACTCTGCTCCGAGGGGATTTGCGCATTACGCCAAAAAGCCGTGACGTTCATACCTCGGCCCGCCAGTCGTGCTAGATAACCCATAATGAGCTGCCGCTGCCGACATCGTTGAATCTTAATCACCGACAAGCCGCGCGCCGGCCTTGGCGAAGGCCAGTTCTAATGCAAGATTGCTCAGGCGTAAAACACTCCAGATCTTGACCATCGACAACAGCAAGGTCGCCGTCCTGATAAACAATTCGAGGTAGCGTTTCGGGGTCGTTACGGATGAGGTGCTCTAATCCTTTGTAGAGTGCGTCTAGACCTTGGAGATCGTAACTCTCCATCCAAGTCACCATATCAATGGCATCCTCTGCGTGTCCTTCGGAGAAACCAATGCCTATAAAGGCTTTGCGAGATAAGCCCTGTAATTCGTTAAGGAAACCTTCACTGATGCCTCCTTGTGACGCGTTTTGCACTGGCGCGACCGAAAACTCCAGTCATCAAAGGCATTGATGTCGCAGGGTTCTTGATTAAGTTCAGCGACTCGTGGCGCGCCTTGAAAAAAGGTGACGCGCACCCAGCGATCGCCCCGAGGATCGAATCGGTTGGCGGCTCTAAAAAAGACAATTTCGCACGTAGCAAATGCATAGCTTCATGTCCCGATGCCATAGGTTGGCACGGATTTCACCATATTGTGTGGCCGCCATGGTTTGCCGTCGTACAATATCCACCAAACTGGGTTCCGCCATGAGAAATTCTACGGTTAGGGCCCGCGGATTTTGCTCGGCAAAAGCGGTTATTTTTGGTAGGTGCGCTGCACGCGGGAGTGCTGGTAAAGAGACAGTTCTTTGTCTGCCCCAGGATCAACACCTCGCATACCCAGGCGTGGCTCTCTTCCTTTTCGATAGATCGATACAAAACCAGTGTTTGGCCTCGGGTTGCTCAAAGTCCTCGGCGAGCGCCCAGTCAAGTGTGTGTCTCAATAACTTGCTGCAACTGAATCAGGGGCATGTCGGGGGTAAGGTCTAAGCGCTCATCGACGGCCATGGCGTCTTCTAAAAAGTCGACCTGATTGGGATACATCTCAATCAACAAGCTGTTGATGAGCTCTTGACTCTCAAGTGATAGTGCGGCCTCACCCCAGTCGGCCAGTTGTAACCACAAGTCGGGTTCGAGAGGGATTTGCTCCAGCCAGATGATAATGCGGTCAGGTTCCTCTACAACACAGGCATTGCGGACCCGACTGATCGGCATCGTCAACACAAGCCTCCTTAAAGAACTGGCGGGCGCGAGTGCACAGCTCTCGTAAGCGTTCACGACTCTGCTCGTTCGGCAGTTGGTTTTTGGCAATCGCAAGGGCGGTCTCGCGAGACGTGATCCATTGGTCAATGAGCTGTGGGTGATTGATCAGAAACGGTGCCATCCCCAAGCCCGTGGAATTGCCAATGCCCAAGTAACGTTGAATATTTTTCATCGAGAGGGACGGCTGTATTAGGTGCCTTTGCCTGGGCCAGGAATTCCACTTGGTCTATTGAGAATTGTCGCAGCACATAGACCGCGGTCATTTGCGCAGTAAATGGATAGCGAAAGTCCTCGTTGGCGCGGAGGCGTCCGTAGTCGGCAATGCCAATTTCCCGTTCCGTATACAGCTGTGGTTCGGTACAAGTACCCGCCCTCTGTCAACGTCTGAATGTCGGGTTGTTGACCCTGTGCTAGCGCTGTGACAAAGCCGTCGAAGTTGCGCACGCTTTATTGGCGCGCGAAATGACTAACAGTCGGGGGTGTTGACGCCCAGCCTCTTGGAGCGGATGTTTTCAGCCAGGGATTCCATGAGAGATTCTTCAACATCGCCCTCCACCAGTCCAAAGGTGATATCCCATCTGTTGGCTATAACTCGATCAGAACGCTCATCATCATTGAGCGCCTGAGAAAAATCACCACGTGGTAGCGGCCATTTGGTGTTTGTACCCGATAGATAACCTCGCCGTATCCGTTGGCGTCGAGAGCAAATTTATCGCAGGTGATCTGCCAGCGCTGCCGACCCATCATGCGCACCAGTGTGCGCGCAAAACTCAGTCGACTCGCATTGAGCGACCCGAGTCGCTCCAGGTCCATGACCAACGCGGGCGGTCGAGTGGCAACTGGCGTGATTGAGTTTGGCAGCGTCAAGTCCATTAGGCGGCATCTCGAGCGCTAACGCGATGCTCACACCCAACAGTTGCGACACGCTGTAGGAGGTCAATCCAGTTACCGCCCATGATTTTTGCCATTTCTTGATGCGAAAATCCACGATCACTTAATGCACGGGCTATGCCTGGAAAGTCACGGTTATCGTTAAACCAACTCAAGGCCTTGGGCCAGCCTGCATTTCCCGATGAGCCTTCGCCATAGTCCATCGTTTTAGACCAGCGTCCGTTGCGCATCCATTCCAAGACCGTCTGGGGTTGGTGCTGGCAGAGATCAGAACCAAAACCTATCCGTTCCACGCCTAATCGTTCGGCACTCCACACCACCATGTCCGTAGAAATCCTCCAGGGTGCAATCTGACCGTTCTTTCAAAATGAAACGGGTAGAGAGAGAACCCTAAGAGTCCATGGTTGGCCGCAATGGCATCGATAACCGTGTTGGATTTGTTGCGCAAAGCAGGGTGGAAATGACTCGGGTTGGCATGGGAGATGATGACGGGTTGCTCTGAGTGATCGATGGTTTCAAGCGTGGAACGTTCGGCGCTGTGAGACATGTCGATGACCATGCCAACGCGATTCATTTCGCGGATAACCTGTTTACCAAAACGCGTGAGGCCCGAATCTTCCTCTTCATAGCAGCCGCAGGCCAGCAAACTCTGATTGTTGTAGGTGAGCTGCATTATCATGAGTCCAAGTTGACGCATGATTTCTATCAGGCGAATTTCATCCTCAATGGGTGAACAGTTTTGAGCACCAAAAATAATGCCAATTCGACCTTCCTGCTTTGCTTTGCAGATGTCCTCGGGTTCGCGCACAGGCCGAATGAGATCGGGCATCGCCTCAAAGCGGTTGTTCCACTCGCCAATGCGCGTTAGCGTTTCACGTGTATTTTCGTGATAAGCAAGGGTAACGTGTACAGCATTAAGACCCCCTGTAACATCTGCTCAAAAATCTCCGCGACCAGGCCGAGTACTGTAAGCCGTCGACCACTGTCCATTCTTCATGCATGGGGATTCTCCTCCTCACGCCTGCAGATAGGTTGTTTTAACGGTGGTATAAAATTCGCGGGCATACTGCCCCTGTTCTCGCGGCCCAAAGCTCGAGTTTTTTCTGCCGCCAAAGGGAACGTGATAATCGGTACCTGCCGTCGGTAAGTTAACCATTACGCATCCGCTTACCGCGCGTTTCTTGAAGTCCATTGCAGTGGCAAGCGACTGGGTTATGATGCCGGCGGTCAAGCCGAACTCAGTATCGTTAAGTATGCCAAGCGCGTGCTCGTAATCGGACGCTTTGATCACACAGGCAATGGGCGCAAACAGCTCTTCGCGGTTGACGCTCATGTCGTTAGTTGTATGGATAAATAGCGCCGGAGACATGAAGTAGCCGTTGGTTTCGAGTGTGAGAGGCTCGCCGCCAAACACCAGCTCGGCGCCCTCTGCTTGCGCTTGTTTTATCCATTTTAAATTGGCATTGAACTGCTCTTCAGAAGCGACCGGCCCCATGTCCACACCTTCCTCGAGAGCATGGCCCACTCGTGTTCCTCGCAGTTTGTCGAGAAGCTTTTCAATGAAAGCATCGTGAACTGATGCATCAACAATAAGGCGCGAGGAGGCGGTACACTTTTGTCCGGTGCCACTGAAGGCTCCAGCGAATGCGGCATTGACGGCTGTATCGAGATCGGCGTCAGCGGCGACGATATGGGCATTTTGGAGCCCATCTCTAGCTGACATTTGACGAGGTTTGCGGCTGTGGCTGTGGCTACCTGTTTGCCTACCGGCAGTGATCCCGTAAAGCTAACAGCATGGATTCGGTCACTATTAATCAGTGGGTTACCCACCATCCCGCCGCTGCCCATCAGCAGGTTGAAGACACCGTCCGGCAATGCTGTTTGTCGCGCGATGATTTCGGTAAGAGCCCAAGCACTTGCAGGCACCAAGTTGGCAGGTTTGAAAATGACGGCATTACCAAAAGCGAGTGCAGGCGCTATCTTCCACACAGCTGTCGCCATGGGAAAATTCCAGGGACTGATAATGACAACCACACCCACCGGCTCGCGCCTTTGTCTCAATTTCAATGCCGGGTCGGACAGATTCCGCGCGATCATCAATTTGTCGGAGTACCTCTGCGGCAAAGTAATGAAAAAATTGACCCGACCGATATACCTCGCCAACGCCTTCGGCACGGGGTTTTCCCTCTTCGCGCGCAAGTAACTCGCCCAGCTCATTACTGCGCTCTATCAGCTCATTACCGATGGCCATGAGCACTTGATAGCGGGTCTCGGAGTGGTGAGTCCCCCCATTCAGACAACGCTTTTTGCGCGGCGTTGATGGCTGCTGTTACGTGTTCCTCAGTAGCCTGGGCATAGTGACCTATGACATCACTTGTGTCCGAAGGATTGATATTAGCAACGGTGTCAGATGTGTTGATCCATCGCCCGTCGATGAATAGTGGTCTGGTATCGGACATTTAGCGCTCCCAACAAGCCTGGCAAGGAATCCGGCTGTCAGGCTAACTGGCTCGCTAACATAAGAAAAATTAATTATTCATATAAAAAAATAAATAATGTTAATGTTAAGGTATGTACGTGCCACTCAAAATTCAACAACTACGCTACGTGGTGGCTGTCGCCGATTACGGTGGGTACAGTTTCGCGGCCGAGGCGCTGCATCGGACTCAGCCGGCGATTTCATTGGGTATAAAAGAGTTGGAGGCGCGATTTGGCGAGCCCATCTTCGAGAGGCAGGGAGCCGGCAGACTCACCCCTTTTTTGGTGCCATATGCCTGCCGAAATTTCGTGAGCTTTTGGGACTGCACGATCGAATAGCCCAACGTTGGATGACGCGGTGAATGAGCGCGCCGGTCGTATTGAATTGGCGACTGTGCCCCTCGGTTGCACGGCGTTATTTACCAGCGGTTCTCAATCAGTTTCTGCACGTATACCCGAATATTGAGGTGGAACTGCACGATGGGCCCTCAGAGTTTGTTGTCGAGCGTGTTCGCACTGGGCAGGTGGAATTCGGTATCTGTTCTTTGTGGTCTGGCGAACAGGGGATCTCGACTTCGAGCCGCTGGTTGAGGACGCTGTTGGCGTGGTGTGTCACCACTCGCATCCGCTGGCCAACGTTGCTAGCCTCTCTTGGCAAGAGTTGGTTGGCCAGCGGTTGATACGTAACGGTACTTCTCGTCTATTGGAGGGAACGGCAGCTGAGGCTTTGCTGCAGGAAAGTCAGATTTTCATTTCGGAGATGATATCGATCATCGCTATGTTAGAGACCGGCACCACTTGCACCCACGTTGCCCCGACTGGCTTTTGGCGAGGATTCCTCTCTGTTGCGATTTATCCCACTTCGGAACCCATCGGTCTCACGGGTGCTGGGCTTTGTGAGTAGACCTAATACGTCGCTGTCGCCTACCGCACGCACCGCGATGGACCTGATTAGAGAGCAGTTTAATGCATATACGCAGTAGGCTTGGATGGGCAATACTCCTGTTTCTAGTGCAAGTTTGCCTACCGGTTATAGGGTGGCTCTATTATTTTGCGCCCCCGCAATGGGTTGTCCTGGCGATCCTGAATGGTTCAGCCTTGGTTGGCGCCTGCTGGCAGGCGCCTAGCAAGCCAGCTTGGCTGTTACTGTTGTCACTCCTGTCTGGACTTTCCACGCTTGCAAATCGGCTCCTGGTTATCTCTTATTTTACGCAGGGCACAGGATTTAATCCTCAGTTTTTTCGAGCACCTCACGCGCGAGTCACTGGCCATTGCGCTAATCGACTACCAATTGTTGCTGCTTGATTGGCGGTCCTGCTCTTTGCCGCCATGTTTCTTGTATATACACTCTGTGAGATCGACACCGAGTTATGATAGACCTGATTGGCGTGATGATTACGCTGCTGAGTTGTTACACCTCGCTGTAGAGCAGCAGTAAATGGTTATCCGCTCATTATTAGGTAATGGCGCCCTATACGAGGTGCTTACAGGCGTGCGCGCAGAAATATCATCCTCGTCTTTTGATTCGCTTACTTTTTGGGATCCGAAGAAAACGCTTATTAATCTTGGGTGCTAGCTTCACTTCTCAAAAGAGTATCGGGACATTTGACATGGATTTGCTGTCGAGGAGAATTCATTTTGCAATAACTGTGCTTTTACATTGTTGCCGCCGTTTGTTTGGGCGATCCGGATCCCAGCAAATCGTTTTGAATTTCAGAATGGGCAAGTTAATTTAGCGTACCCACGGTTTTGATCGGGTTTGGGGTTTAGAGGAGTTGCGATCGCAGATGGCAGATCCTGTAAAGCGATCTGAGTGGGGTGGGGAGGGTTTGGAGCAATTTATAGCCAATCCATCACGGAGGTCGACCTGGGGCCTCTACGATGAGGATTTATTTGCAATGAGCAAAGCTGAAATAGATCGTCTTGAAGCCAAGGATGAGCCTTATTTTTTGTCTCTTCTGACATTGACTACCCACCATCCCAGTGGTGAGTTAACGCCCCAGTGCAAAGCCATGGCATTGTCTGAAGAGCCTATGCTCGCGGCTTTGCAATGCACCGATCGCCTGTTGAGCCAATTTATCAATAGTGTATTGGCGGTGACTCACCAAGAAGAAACGGTCGTGGCTGTGTTCTCGGATCATTTGGCTTTGCGAAATACAGTTTACGATCGATTGGTGTCGCGCGAGGAAGAACGACGGCTACTTTTTTCATGCCCGGGCAGAGGGTCGCGACGGTGACCAAGCAGATGAACCATTTCGATGTGGGAGCCACATTATTAGAGGCGGCTGGATACCCATCAACAGTACGCCTGGGATTTGGGCGCTCGTTTTTCTGGCGATCCCGATGCGCGCAACCACAGTGGATTGGGCGGGGTTTTGAGACGGCGGTCGGAGTCCTCCGCGCTCACTCCCGAGTTATTGTCGGCCAATATCTTTGCGTCGGGGTTAATCATTGACGTTGTGGCTAATCAAGTGAAGATCGGTGACGCTCAGTTTTCTATCTCTGACACGGAGGGCCCAATGCGATCTGGCCATTTCTTAGTGGTCGTTGACGAATCTGGAGACTTATTTGATTTAGTTTTTACGCGTGATCTGAAACAGCTAGCACCGCATTTTGAGGGCAAGCTGGTAATTGCTTTGCAGCGGTCTGCACGAACACAGCCCCTGAATGTGCGAATCGGACAAATTAACCAAAACGGGCAAATCAGCGGTACCCTCGAGGTCATAGCCGAGTTGAAGACACTTGAAGGGTCGGTTTTGCAAGGCATGGCTCGTGAGAGAGCTATGCATTGATACTTTAAAGGTTAGGCGATCTTTTCGGGTACCAAATCAGCAGCTTGCTCGAGGGTGAATTTACTTTCAGGCCCGGTAACACCCGTTGGTGCTGTGCTGGACAACACGTTATATTATTAGCTCAAAGCGAGAGTTTAGGGGTTGGTATGCGTCTGATTGCGTCTTTCGTTGCGGTGCTTGGTTTGCTACCGATGCTCTCATCCGCACAGCAAATCGTCGAGTTTCAAAACGGACAAGTAGCCGACGCCAACGATGTGAATGCCAATTTCTCCTTACTTAAGGAGCGCTTGGATACACTTTACGAGCCTGTCAATTCTAGATTGGTTCAGTGGCAATTAGCGCCAATAGCCGTGGATTGCTCAGCCGATCCCTATGCATTTCAAACGGCCTACAGCCAATCGCTTAATAAAGATCGCCTCAGTTTTCAGTTACAGGGGCAATGTCTCTATGAAGGCACACTTGGTGTGGCGGGTCGATTAATCGCCATAAGTGGTGGGGTCGCCGCTGACGATCAATCGTGTGTGGCGCCGCTCCCTCAGCTCGTTACCCAAACTGTTGTTCCCGATGCGGGTACGAATATTATCGTCAATAATTTGGGTGCGTTAATAATGGGTTGCCTGACGATAGGTGACTCTGAACGAGCAAATGGCGATGCGCTCGTGCAGGCCTATGGCAATAGCTTAGTCAGGATGGATCGTGAGGTGAGCTCGCCTACAGGAGCGCTTAGGGTCAGTGTGCGCAACGGCAGCTTGTTTCGTTACTTGGGGTATACCGACACGCAAGGTTTCAAGGGGTCGCTCAATGCTGACCTTGGCAATGCAGAGCTCGTAGGCGCCGATCATGCCATTTCCCAACTGACATTAGCGAATAGCGCTACGCTTAATTGTCCAGCTTGCGGGGGCAGTATTAGTGATGTCGACCTAGCGGGGCAGTCGGCTCTTCACGTTGGTGCGAACTTTGGTGATATCGCTGTGAGTGATGTTGCCATTGAAGAAGGCAGTAATGTTTATGCGCAAGACGGTGAAACAACAACGGTATCCTTATTTAACATCAGTTCGCGTGAACCTGCGGATAACGGCCGTCGCGTTTACGGGGCTGAGGATGCCGGTACCGTTCCGGTATCCCAATGCACGGTAGAGAGCCAAAAACCTTTGTGCAAGCGGTGACGCAAGAGTGGTACTACTGGTACGACGAGCTCGCTGATGTTAACCCCATTAATTACGCCAGCGCCCAAAGTTATCTGGATGCTTTAATGGCGCCGGTTACCACCGATGGCACTGGCCGTGATCCGGGCTTTTCGTATTTAACGACCGTGGCCGAGGATGAGGCTCGATTCTCTTCTGGTGCGTACTACGGATTTGGTTTTCGGTACGCCTTGGTTAACGACACGCCCGATTTTTATTTTTCGGATGTTTTTGAAGGAGGACCCGCTTATCTTGCTGGCCTCCGACGAAGCCAAAAACTATTGGCTATCGATATGGGGGCGGGTTTTGAGACCTGGGAATCCATTTATGCGCGCAACGCTGACTCGTTGGAAGTTTTTGGCCCTTCGGATTCGCCGGTCAGTCGCATATTTCGGGTTGATGACGGTGGTGTCGTCCGAGATATCGCCGTAACCAAAGCTCAGTTGAGTACGCCACCCCTTGCGGGTGAGCCACTATTGATCGAACGAGAAGGACAAGCGCCGGTAGGCTACATCAATTTCCGATCGTTTTATTTCCTCCGCTGATCAGCCTTGGCGTGATGCTGCCACTTTATTTGGTGGGGCGGGTGTTACCGATTTGGTTGTGGATTTGCGCTATAACGGCGGCGGTTTATTGAGTGTTGCGCGCACACTGCTAAATCTGCTGGGTGGTGACGTTGCCAATGGTGAGGCCAGTTACATCATTAACTTTAACGACAAGCGTCAGGACTATAACCAGACGGCGACTTTCCAGCCCGAGCCGCAAACGTTCACGCCCCAAAGAATCGCCTTTATCACTCGAGAAGGCACCGCGTCGGCAAGCGAAATGTTAATTAACAGCCTAGACCCACATATAGAGGTGGTCATGATTGGAGCTGACACCTTTGGCAAGGCCGTTGGGCAATACGCATTTGACCAGACCGACGAAGCCTGTGATACGCGCATGCGTTTAATTACTTTTGAAACCCAAAATGGCTTGGGCGATGGTGGCTATTACACGGGCCTGGCTGCTACCGGGAGAATTCCCCTCATACCTGCGCCTGACGGCGTGCAATTTCCATTTGGCGACGAAAATGAAGATTCCTTGAGTACCGCTTTGGCATGGTTTCGAGGGGAGGCCACCGCCGCCCAAAAAGTACCATTTAGGGCGGCACCAAAGATTGCTTCCTTTGATGCGATCTGGCCCGTGGGTGAGCAAGCGCCGCTCAATCCTGACGGGAGCGTCCGCTCTTTTTAGTCCAGCATCGGCGCACCCTGACAGACAAAAACTGGCCGAAATAGTAGCGCGAGGCTTGGGTCAAAAAATATTCCCTAATGAAGTGGACCAACTGAAACAACCAGCCGTACAAGCTTTGTACACATTAATGCCCATAAGGGAGGTGCAAGATGATGGCTGTAGCACGGTTGTTTGAATATGAAATCCAAGCCCAAGCGGCTGCCAACGCTTTGCTAGCGAATGGCTTTAATAATGCTAACGTTGTGGCACTAACGCCAGCGGCGGGATCCGCCGAGATTAAATCGGCTCTGCGCGCCGGTGGATTCCTGGGCGAGCACGCTAGCTTCTATGCGGACCAGTTGGCTCATGGCCACTCTTTGGTGGTTGTATCGCCACCCTTTGGTATGGCGCGCTTAGCAGAGGCCACACTCAAAGCCCACAATCCACTGGCACTGAGTCACGAGCCGGCGCCTGAGCCCTTTGTGCCCTGGTGGGAGCGCGCGACACCGCTATCCGATTTGTTCGGCTTGCCGGTGCTCAGTAGGTCTGAAACGCCGTTTTCGGATTTCTGGGGCTTAAGCACCAAACAGGATGGCTTGAGTCATTTTTCCCGTTGGTTTAAACCCCTAGCACCCGGATTTACCTTGTCAGAAAAACTCGGGTTGGGCTTTGCTACGGCATCGGCTACGCCGCTGTCTTCAATACTTGGTATGCCTACAAAGAGCAATCGCCTGGCGGGCAAGAACTCCTCTTTTGGTATTCCATTGGTTGCCAAGCGTGGTGGGACGCTTTCTTCATTGTTTGGTTTACCGCTACTGACCAAGCGCAAGTTCTTTCTGACGGTTTAGCTCATATGTCATTTATAAATGACATATTGAAGTGACAAAAAACATTGACACATCGAGAAATGTTAGCTAGCGTAGTCAGGCGTGGGATTCGAGCTGCCTTACGGGTCCCTACTGTGAAAACAAGCCCTTGAGGCATGGGAGGATTTAACGTGGATAACGGAACCGAGAAGGTTTGGCCAACAGGTCTGACCGTTCGTGAATCAGAAGAGATTCATAAGTACATCATTGACGGAACTCGCGTATTTTTTGTGATCTCTTTGGTCGCACATGCGCTGGTTTACTCACTCACCCCTTGGTTAGGTTAAGGAGACTGCTGTGAATAACGGAAAAATCTGGTGTGTTGTTAACCCAACCGTTGGTATTCCTGCATTGTTGGGTGGCGTGGCGCTTATCGCGTTCACGGTACATTTTGCTGTACTCGAAAATACGACTTGGTTCCCCGCTTTCTTCGGCGGTTGATTATCCAACTGAGTCATATTGTCAGAAGATGGGGATGCCTCAGGGCGTCCCCCATTTTTTGCAGGGTGAAATGCGAGTAAGCTGAGGCTGGTGATGCGCCGTTTTATTCCCCATTTGACGCCTCGTTGGTTCCCTTTTGCGGAAATCGCCACCCCTGATTTACCTTTAGGTCGTCTTTTTCGGTTATCACTGTTTCAGGTATCGGTAGGCATAACGTTGGTCATGCTGGCCGGCACACTTAACCGTGTGATGATTGTGGAACTTAACGTTTCAGCGTCGCTTGTTAGTCTGATGCTCGCTGTGCCACTTGTTTTTGCTCCGCTTCGAGCGCTCATTGGGTTTCGATCTGATAATCATCAAAGTGCGCTGGGATGGCGCCGCGTGCCGTATATATGGAACGGTTCTCTCGCTCAATTTGGCGGGTTTTCCATTATGCCTTTCGCCTTGCTGGTGCTCGCGGGGCAGGGTGAGTCTGGCATGCTGCCCGCGTGGGTAGGCCAACTTGCCGCTGGTCTGTCGTTTTTACTGGTTGGTGCTGGCGCCCATGTTGTGCAGACGGCCGGCCTTGCGCTCGCCACCGACCTGACGCCCGAGCGGTCTCACCCAAAAGTCGTGGGCTTGATGTACGTCATGCTATTACTGGGCATGATGGGTAGCGCTCTAGTGTTGGGTATCTTGTTACAAGATTTCAGTCCGGGCCGACTCGTTAAGGTGATTCAGTCGGTTGCTTTACTCGTGATCGCGCTCAACTTTATCTCAGTCTGGAAGCAAGAGCCTCGTTCTCGAGTGCGGAGTGCAACGCAAATACCGCCGGATGCGACCTTCAGTGAGTCTTGGTCTCATTTCTGTGCAGGTGAAGACGCCATTCGTCGCCTATTATTGGTAGGTTTAGGCACAATGGCGTTTGGCATGGCGGATGTATTATTGGAGCCTTTCGGTGGCCATGTTCTTAATTTATCAGTAAGTGCCACAACGCTGTTAACTGCATTATTTGCTGCCGGTGGATTGGTTGGTTTTGCGATGGCTGTAAAAGCCGTGGGTGCTGGCAGCGATGCCAATGCTATAGCCAGTTGGGGTGCGGTATTGGGGCTGCCGGCATTCGTTTTGGTCATGGCTGCAGCACCGTTACAAATGCCTGCTGTTTTCGTCGTAGGCAACTTCCTCATTGGAGTGGGTGGCGCTTTATTTGCCCACGGCACGCTCACGGCGACTATGAGTCGAGCACCTCAAGAGCAGGTAGGATTGGCCTTGGGTGCTTGGGGTGCGGTTCAAGCCACCGCTGCAGGTGTCGGGTTAGCCTTGTCGGGCATTATTCGTGATGCTGTAGACGCCTTGGTAACGCAGCTAGCGCCCGCAGTAGCAAACAATGCCGCGGGCTATATGGCTGTTTATGCCATCGAGATGGTGCTACTCGTTGTGACAGTCCTTGTTGCCTTACCCATGATCCGAAGGCACAGTTTGGTGGGTGAGCCTGGCAGTGGTGCGTCGGGCGATGCATCAACGGCTCTGTAGTTACTTGGCTTATGACGGCGCTATCTATTATTGAGTTACCCGACGAGCGACTGCGAGGCGTTTCCACTCCGGTGGAGCAGTTTGATAGCCAACTTGCGTCGCTTGTTGTTGACCTCCGAGATACCTTGGCTAAAGAGGGTGGGATTGGTATCTCTGCGCCACAGTTGGGCGTATTGAGTCAGGTAGTACTGATTGATGTCCCCGATGATGGGCTTGGCGAAGTGATCTATGTTAATCCGCAGATTTTGGATAGATCGTCCTGGGGCTTTGTGCAGGAGAGCTGCTTATCGGTACCCGGTATTTCAGGTCTTGTATTCCGGGCGACCTGCGTTACGGTAAGCGCGAATGATGTTTTGGGTAATCCCTTTGAAACCCAAGTCACGGGCATGCATGCCGTGTGCCTTCAGCACGAGATTGACCATCTTGAAGGCACGCTCTTTGTCGATCGCCTGTCGTGGTTTAAAAAGCTGCGCTTACGACTTGAGGGCAAGGCTTTTTAGCGCCTAGCGCCTGGGGGCGCTAAATATCCCGCAGTACTTGGCCCCTACTGGAGAGTCTCAAACCGAATACCCGCGTTGGCTTCTAATCGGTTAATCAGTACTTGCCCCAAGGCTGTCGCTGGTGTCCAAATACCACCGCCGCATACTAACGCGTCGCGAGCTAATGACACCGCCGACTCACCCAACATACGCGATGTGGCGCCGTAGCCGGGATCGCGATCGCCTGAAACCCGTGTTTTAAGCGTACATTGTCTATCACTACTTTCAGCATGAAAGAACATTTCAAAGTGGCCCGAGCGTTGTTCTTCTGGACTGGGGCCCTCACCGGGCTTGGGAAGAAATCGGCCGGCCAACTTTCGGATAGGCGTAAATGCCATGGCCACCGGCGTGATTTTGCTGCCTAATGCAACTTGCTTTGCTCTCTTTTTTCCACGCGCATCTTCGCCGGTGAGCTGGCGTTCATCGTAGCCAAAATCCTTACCGTATGGGAAGCCAGCGAGGGCATTGCTTCTACGTACAACGCGGGCGTTCACCGCAGCCATCACAAAGGGGCTAGTCCATTGATGAAAGTTTTCATCAAAAATAGCGCGGTTGTCATCAAGGCAATCGGGTCCTGTTTGTGCGTCAATTGGGTTGAGTGAGTAGGGGTTCTCCAGCTCTTGACGAATCGCTTTATCGCGGCTCATTTGCTCCATCATCACCATCATGCTCGCGATGGTGCCGCCACTGGCACTGCCCTTAAACTTGCCCACGCGTGCATTGATGCGTTGAGCGTAGCAATTGTGCGTGGCTAGCATTTGCTGCTGGGTGTAGAGCACCCCAAGGTCACTCGGAATAGAGTCAAAGCCGCAGGTATGCACAATGCGCGCGCCTGATTTTTCGGCAATGCTCTGATAGTTGCGTATGGTCTGGCCCATCCATTGCACTTCGCCGGTTAAGTCGCAGTAGTGGGTGCCATGCTGTGCGCAAGCGGCCAATAACGGCGTGCCATAGAGCGCGTAGGGGCCTACGGTGGTGCACATTACGCGAGCTCGTAATGCGAGGGCTTCCATGGCTGCATGGTCGTGGCTGTCGGCCTCAATGATGGGAATATCAGTGCAGCCCAGGTCGGCTCTGACAGCCTCTAGCTTTTTCAGGTTCCGGCCTGCCATTGCCCAGTTTAGGTCCTTGCCATAGGTGGTTACCAAATGCTGGGCAACCAATGACCCGGTAAAGCCCGAGGCTCCCCATAGGATGACTTCAAACTCGCGTGTGTTGTTCAAGAGGTATTCCTTTGTGGGCTTTTGGGTGAGGCGTTAATTCTGGCCTATTTTGTGCCAATCCAGTAGTAAGGATTTACCACGTTGCGCCAGCGTGTCTCGATTGCCACCAAAACACGATAGGCGGCTCTCCCCTTAACGATGTATATTAAGGCTTCGCCAACAACAAAAAAAACAGACGTAAGCGGAAAGCGGTTTCACCTAGGCCAGTTTATGCAGTCATGAGTTGCCTCTTTGATCAGCGCGTCTTTGACTACCCGAGGTTACCCATATGGTCTCTATTCAAAAGCACCTTAACTTGGTTGGGCGTGTTTATCGGCTGGCTTTCGCTGCTTTGTTTTGTGCGGTGGTTCTTTCAAGTTGCGACAATCAACGTCAAGCGGTTGATAGCCAAAACGCCGCCACAGCGATGGACGCTGGCCAGCAGGACAGCTCGGTTGAACGTGATCAGGATTGGCATAACTTTAGCGGCGAAGGCAGTTCGCAGTCTTACAGCCCACTAACACAGGTCTCGCTAAATAATATTGAGCAGCTGAGTTTGGCATGGTTTTTCGACCTCGAATCGGGGTTCTCGGTGTCATCGCCGGTAAAAGGTGGCGATAAACTGTTCACCACAACGGGGCACAGTTATATCCGTGCCTTGGATGCGGCAACCGGCGAACTCCTCTGGCAATTTGATGCTAAAACGCGAGAGATTGCCCAGTCTCCACTGCACATATCGTGGGGTAACAAAGGCATCGCCTGGTGGAACGGCCGGGTGTTTCTGGCCACCACAGACGGTCGCGTTATCGCCTTGGACGATAGCACGGGTGAGCCGGTTTGGGAGACACGCCAATTTGATATCACCGATCTACGTAACAGCAATGGCCCGCCGCGGGTTTTCGATGGCAAAGTGATTGTGGGTCACGGTGGTGCGGATGTCAGTCCTATCCGAGGGTTTGTGAGTGCTTACGATGCCATGACCGGCGATCTATTGTGGCGCTTTTACACTGTGCCGGGCGACCCAACAAAACCCGCCGACACCAAAGCCGAAGCGCTAATGAGAGCCACCTGGAAAGGTGAGTGGTATGGCAAGGGCGGCGGTGGAACCGCTTGGAATGCCTTTAGTTATGATGCCGAGCTTGACCTTATCTATCTGGGCATTGGCAATGGTTTTCCCTACAACCAGCAATTGCGGAGTCCGGGCGGTGGCGACAACCTGTTCTTGGCGTCGATTGTGGCCGTGAATGCAAACACCGGTGAGTACGTTTGGCATTACCAGGTTTGTCCGGCTGAGCAATGGGATTGTACGGCGGTGCAAGACATGACAATTGCCACCATCGAATTTGATGGCGTGCCTCGCAAGGTGCTTATGCAGGCCCCTAAAAATGGGTTTTTCTATGTCCTCGACGCGGCCACCGGCGAATTTATTTCGGCGGAAAAAATCGACAAGGTGACATGGGCTGAAAAAATTGATCCTGATACAGGTCGTCCCGTTGAAAATCCCCGCATCCGTTATCAAAATTTTGATGAGATGTTTGAAATGTGGCCCGGGCCGCAGGGTGCGCACAGTTGGTTGCCCCAGGCTTTTAGTCCCGACACGGGACTGGTTTATATTCCCATTATGCACATGGGTAGCTTGATTGGGCCGCCTAAGCCGGGCGTAAAAGATTTCACGGCGGCCATGGGTGTGACGTTAATTTCTGACCCAGAGCTTCCCGACAAACACAGCAGCTCGCTCTTGGCCTGGGACCCAGTCAAGCAACAGGAAGCCTGGCGACTGCCGTTGCCCGGGGTGTGGCCGGGCGGGATACTGGCTACCGCGGGAGACCTGGTATTTCAGGGTCGGATGGACGGTTTCCTTGTTGCCTACAATGCAACTACCGGTGAGGAGGTGTGGTCGTGGGAAACGGCGTCGCCCGTTGTTGCGCCCCCATTTCCTATAGCGTGAATGGTAAACAATACATTAGTGTCCTTACCGGCAACGGCTCACAAGGCGGCGGTATTCTTGCATCGGGGAACGCGGCGTTTCACACAGATTATCGTGCACCGCGACGCGTACTTACCTTTGCCATTGACGGTCTTGCGCAGCAACCCGATATTGATAAGTCGCGCGGTATGCCGGCCGTAGACAAGGACTTTATGCCGCAGGAAAGCGAAGTGGTCGCCGGGGCAATGGCGTACCATGGGCATGCATGTATGGTCTGTCACGGTATGAATGCCATTGGCGGTGGCGGCGCGCCTGATCTCCGCTACTCCAACATCATACTGGACGAAAATGGCTTTAACGCCGTGGTCAAAGGTGGCATAGCCCTAAAAGGCATGCCGGCGGCGCCCTACATCACCGATAACGAGATAGAGAGTATTCGCTACTACTTGCGTGCCCGAGCGCTACAAACAGCCATGGAGCAATGAGTAGTCAGTAAACAATAATCATTTCCGCGGTTCTACTCGTGTTATATGAGCGAAGCCGCGCTATGCAAGGAAACGAGCGCATGGGTGACATCCACTATAGCCCCTACGATTCAAGTATCTTTAAAGACCCTTACCCAACACTTAAACGGTTGCGAGAAGAGTCGCCGGTTTATTACAACCCCGAGGTCGATTTTTATGCCCTAAGCCGGTACGACGACGTGCGCGCAGCGTTAAAAGATCACGAAACGTTTTCATCAGCGCGCGGTGATATCCTCGAATTGATCAAGCAAGATGCACCGTTTCCGCCCGGCACTTTTATTATGGAAGATCCGCCGGAACACACCGTTCATCGGACACTTGTGCAGAAAATTTTTGCACCTCGCCGAATGCTTAATCTCGAAGCTGAGATCCGCAAAATCACTCAAGACTGTTTGGATCGATTGGTCGGGCGCGAAGAATTCGATTTTATTAGCGACATTGGCGCCGAAATTCCCATGCGTGTGATTGGCGCATTGCTGGGTATTCCCGAATCGGACTACGCGGCAGTGAGAGACTCTGTTGACGCACGCCTTGTTACCGAAGAAGGCCAAGCCATGAAAGTGCCAGCAGGCGACTATGGCATGCAGGTAGACGAGAGTTTTGGTGATTATATTGACTGGCGAATCAAGGAGCCTGCAGATGATGTGATATCAGAGCTGCTTGCCGTCACCTTTACCGATCACACGGGCGTTGAGAGAAAGCTGTCTCGCGAGGAAATACTCACCTTCGTTAACGTGTTGGCGGGTGCGGGTAATGAGACAACAAACAAGGTGATTGGCTGGACAGGGAAGTTGTTAGCCGAGCACCCCGAGCAACGCGCAATGCTGGTTGCGCACCCTGAGAAGATTCCCGATGCTATTGAGGAAATTCTGAGATACGAGACACCAGGCCCCGCCATCAGCCGTTACGTTACTACAGATACCACCCTCCACGGCGTCACCATTCCAGCAGGCAGCGCGGTGATGTTGCTTGTGGCATCGGCAAATCGTGATGGTGACGCATTCGCCGATGCAGATTGTTTTGATATTACTCGAGAGCGTTCTGCCCACACGACCTTTGGATATGGTGTGCATACCTGTATTGGCAACGTCCTGGCTCGTACAGAGCTGCGCGTTGTTATTGAAGAATTGCTACAGCGCTTTCCTGAGTGGGACGTAGATTTGGATAATGCCAGTCTGTTGAATACGTCGACAGTACGTGGGTGGGAGTCGATGCCTGCCTATACAAGCCCAGTGGGTCTGGCAAAGCAGCGCGCCCGTCGCCAAGCTCAGCTAGAGAGTCAAAAGGGCCACGGGCTTCGCACTACCGATCTTGCGGGCGAGTGGCTTGTAAGCATTAAGGGGCCCACCGGTGCCATGGATAGTTTGCTGTCGTTAACGTATCAAGCGGGAGTTTTGGCTGGCGTTCAAAGCGGGGATGGCCAGGTCAATGAAATTGATTCGATCGACTACGATGAGTCATCGGGTGAGGTCACTTGGGTAAACAAAATTTCAAGCCCAATGAAAATGACGCTTACTTTTTCGGGCAGTTTCAATCCTCAGGGCGAAATTGAGGGTAAGGTAAAGGCCGGCATGATGGGAAAGTGGGCGTTTGTTGCCAGAAAGCAATAGCATCTATCGTTGTGCCTTGGCTGGACTGTTGTAATTGCCTGTTTACAAACTATCGGCGCAGCCTGCGCTGGTAGTTCGTAGGTAACCTACTCTTCAATGACGATAATGCGCTCGGGGCAGGCGCGTGCGCCGCGTCGTGCAAGCTCCTCAGATCCGGGCGGTACCGTAATTTCCGACACGGCAATATAGCCCTCTTCATCAAGGGGAAACAGGTCGGGTGCGACGGCGGCGCAACGAGCATTGCCCACGCAATCTTCTTTGTTGATGCAAATCTTCATGGCGCTACTTTACACTGAAACGCTTTATCTTGCGTGGAACCACGCGCGAAGATCGAGAAGGAGATTGTGTTGTGCTTGGCTTCCCTCTTCTGGTAGGTGCGGTTTGGACAGGCTTTGTAGACAAACAAAAAAAGAGCCACCTAGCGGCGACCCTTTTTTGTTTTTGGTGGAGGCGGCGGGAGTTTGAGTCTTCGCTTCGCTCGACAGACCTCCGCTTCGCTTCGGCCACCCGCGCCTTCAGCTGTGTCGACGGACAAACAAAAAGACCACCCGCTGGGTGGCCTTTCCGTTTGTTGGTGGAGGCGGCGGGAGTTGAACCCGCGTCCGCCAGTACTCTGCCATTGGCTCTACATGCTTAGATTCCGTTAATTAATTTAGCCATTAACAGCCCAACGGGCAGGACGTTAACCGCGAGTCTCGTAAAATTTGACAGCAACTCCCGAGACATAAGTTGCTGCGGTCCAGTTCTATATGACAGTCACAAGCGCGGTACTGGCACCTTGCTTTAGACCGCTAACGGGGTTTAGGCCGCTAGAGCGTAGTTGTCGTCGTTGGCAACTATTAGTTAACAGCTTTGGATTAACGTGATTGGCTGTCATCACGGCATGCACCGCAGGTTTCGTTACCGTCGTCGAATCCATAACGCCCCCGGATCGCGTAGTCTACCAGATTTCGACCACCCCGGCGCCATCGCAAATGGCAGGGTCGTAGAATTCACGACTTTGCCTCATCATTGCTCGGGGACGAGTCCTATAATTCTCAGGGGGCGCCACTGCCATCCGCAATTTTCATGGGAAGCGCCATGACCCAAGCGCCCTTAGCGGGTAAGGCATCAAGATTTGCGACGTTCTCATAGCCAAGAATATTTTTATCGTAAAGGATGCGGTGCACCATAAAGTCTTTGGACTGACCGGGGTCAATACTGGCTGTGTCTAAACCTACCGCTGAAATATTACGTTGGGTGGCTAAAAATTCTGCACTCTCACGTGAGAAACCAGGAAAGTGGAGTGCTTTTACAGCCTCTGGGCCCCGCTCATCTGTTCCCAGGTACTCAAGTCGGTTTGGCCAGAATTTAGCAAAACCTGTATTCGCCAAGACGGCGGCTCCCGGGGGAATAGGCCCGTAACTCTCTTCCCATTGCTTAAGATCGGCTACTGAAATTTCATAGTCACTATTGGCAGCCACCTGCTCCTTTACGTCAACGACGACAGCTGGCGCGATGAGTCGTTGTAGTGGTATTTCATCGGCGGTCCATCGATTTCTGGCAAAGTGGATGGGGGCATCAAGATGGGTGCCGCCGTGTTCGGCGGTCTTCACGCTGTAGGCAGAGTAATACCAGCCACCCTCCGTATCGCCAGAGAAAGACTCGGTATGACGAAAATCTTCCTCTGTTGGCCAATAAATGGTGTTGGCATCAAAGCTATGGGTGAGATCAACCACAGCAAAGTGCTCAAAGGGGCTTGCGTCTGAGGCAATGTTTATTGGGCTTATAGAAAAAATTAACAGTATTGCGATTAGATTTTTCATGGTTGCTCGCTTACGGACGAAGTTGAGTTATCAAGAGAGAGTGCAATGGTAAACGCGACGCCCTTACTTGTATTTTCAGCGCTTATTCTTCCACCCATTGAGCTAATGATTCCGTGGCTCACCGAAAGCCCCAAGCCCATACCTTTGTCGGGGTCTTTTGTGGTGAAAAACGGGTCAAATATATACGGCATAACCTCGCTCGCGATGCCACCACAATTATCACTCAACGTAATAACTAAATGATCATCTTGCTCCAGCGCTACGATATCCAGTGTGCGGGGGCTGTTTTGTACTGCTGTATGGGCCGCATCGCGCGCGTTCTTGATGATGTGGTCAAGAACAAGGGTGAACTGCTCCGAATCTCCCAGCAGTGACATCGAAGATTGGGTTTGATTGGTCACATTGACGGCTAACTGGTCAGACCAATTGCGCTGGTGTCTCGTCACCGCATCGGCCAGACAATCCTCGAGCGAAAACGGTGTTTGGTTGGCTGCTGATATACCGCCATAGGTCTTCATAAATTTAATCAGGTTGCCAATCTTGTGCACGTGGCCATCAATTCGCTCAAGTTTTTTCCTTGGTCTGGGGCGATTGCTCAAAGGTGTTTCGCAAACTGCGCTTGAGATTGGCCAGCGTAAGCGTCATGGCTTGTAGCGGTTGGCTAATTTCATGGGCCATACCCGTTGAGAGCTGGCCAAGGGTGCTCAAACGTTGCGCTTCAAGGAGCTTGCGCTCTGCCGATCGTAAAGAGCTAATGTCCGATGCAATAAGCCACTTGCCATCGGTATCGCCAGCCAAATTAACGCGGGGTGTTTGACTGACAAGCAGGTTGAGATCGCCTTTTTTGCCGTGAAGCGCTAGCGGTGTTACCTCGTTTTTGATGTCTATGCTGGTTTCGATTGACCCGGTGAGATTGTCCACTAAGGCTAGTATTGCTTCGGCTGCCGGATTGGCGTATTCGATATGCCCCGCCTTATCAATGGCAATAAACGCAATGCGCGCACGATTGAGCAAGCTCTCATAGCTTGAATTCAAAGTGACTAAGCGCTGTGTCGATTCATTGACCGCATCTTCCATGCGATTAAAGCCGGCTGCAAGGTACCTAAACAGGCTTGTTCCCGTTGTGAGATCAAAGGTAAACAACGGTTGTGCTTTCAAAGTGGGTGACGATGAAAAGTGCTCCATGGCATCGGCCAACTGCAAGAAAGGTTTTGAGAAGCGCCCAACAGCAAATTCAATGAGTGAGGCCATGAGAAGCAATAAAGCCGTGGCTATGAGGATAAAAAACGATAAATTGCTCAAGGGCCCGCTCAGATACGACCATAAGTCAACGGTGTAACGGAAGCAGTCGACGTCATAGAGTTCGGGGTCGAAGCTGTTAATTAACTCATCGCTGGCTTGAAAGGTAATGTAGCTTTTACTGAGCCCCTCTAAGCGACTCAGGCGTCGATTTAGATTGTTAGCTCTGGCGGGTGGAATCCAGATGGCGTAGTCATACTCTTGTCGCAATATTGCAGAATCCTGAGCTATGCCATACAGCTCTTGCTCTGAGGGCCCGTGAAAGTGACTAACGCGGTCAATGATGCCGGCGTCCTGCTGTCCGCTCATCATCCCCAGCATATCCCGTCCGTACAAAGCGTCCCAGAGATCTGCGGGTTCTGTATAAAGCAACATTAATCTCGGATATTGCGTGCTCACCATATACCCAGTTGGGCCTTGCCTGTCATTCGTCAAGGTAATGGCGGCAATCTCTTGTGCGCTTATAAAGGAAGAGGTGAGTTCTGCGGTGGATAGGCCGAGTTTACTTGCTGAAGCACTGGGACTTACGGGACTTTGCGGCTCTAGCTGCAACACAAATCCCACAGCAGACTGGCTATTTAAGGTGGTTAACAATTTTTTCTCAAAGCTCGTTGACGTTGTTCTGTCGGTGAGCGAGCTGGCATCTAGCAAGCTGGATAAAGAGCCCAACGCCTGTCGCTGTCGCTGTAAATTAGCGCCAGCCGATTGTGCAAGACTTTCAAATCTTGCGTCGGACGCAGCAAATAATGCACTAATCTCGGCTTCCGTCTCTCTGTCGATGAGAGCCCATAACAGAAATAGCATGGGTGTTGCTGCAGCAATGGTTGCAGCGGTCTCAGCAATCTCACGCATGCGTACGGTAAATCGGCGCTTGCCGCCGAAAAGAAAATTGGGTAATCGATGTTGAGAGAGAATTACCACAAAGTGCACAAAGATGGTGGCTGCTATAGCAAGAAGAGCACTGAATAGGCGTTGCCCCGATGCGATAATAGCGTAGTCGTTGTCCGTGGACTGTAGTGAGAAACAAACAAACGTGAGTGGTACGCCAATGGCTAGCCAGTAGGCAATGCCGACTACGGTAAGCCCCAAGTGTCTGTATGCATACTTAACAACAATAATGAAGCCAATAAACAACAGCGTATTGACATAACTAGCAGCCCAAGCAGTGGGGTCATCCATGCCCCACGCTATTAAGCCAATGCCGGCACCCATGACAATATTGGCAACTGCATAAGGCCAACGAAACCAAATTAAGGTAAGTAACGCCGGCAGATCTATTAGCGACAACTCCATGTTTGGAATTTGGATTGATGGTGCAATGGAGCTGGCAGCCATCATCACGACTACGGCGATTAGCGTGATAGACACCTGCGTATTAGGCGTCTCCGGGTGGGCGGCTCGTTGACTATTCATGGGCAGATCGCAATCGATTCAGCAAAGGCTTGACGCGTGTTTGCCATACGGTCTCTTGAAGCAAGCCTTGATAGTGGAAGCGGACGTTGCCGTCACCGTCAATCAAAAATGTCTCTGGGGCGCCCTGCACACCTAGCATTTCAGCATAAGTGCCCTCAGCATCGAGTAAGTTGGTTTGATAGGGCGAGCCAAACTTTGCTAACCAGTTAGATGCATTTTCCTTTGTGTCTTTAAGCGCGATTCCTACAATGGGTAGCTCGCCTTCAATGTTACGCAAAAACTGATTTTCAGCCTGGCAGGTAACGCACCAGCTGGCCCAGAAATTTAGCAGGTACGGTTTTCCTGCTAACACTTCCACAATCGATATTTGGTTTGGCTTGTCGCTGTCATTGAGGGCGGGTAATGACGGTGCGGGTAGTTTGTAATTGCTGGCCGCTATGTCGCCTCCCTGCGCGTTGAGGTAAAGAAAAGCCGCCCAACCCCAAAAACCGGTTACCATTAACGCCAAAAGGGCGCTGTCATCTTACGCATGATGATTCTCGTGTTCTTTTCACATTAGTTTAGCGCGAATATCTCACTCGGTGGTGTTCGCGTTGGCTAAACACCTCGCGGCCCTGAACAATCATAGGAGGGTGGATGATCCATCAAGAAGAGCCGTTGTTTAAAGCCGGCATCACAGCACTACAAGCAGGCCGGACCGAGCAGGCCCGTGCCAGCTTCCAGTCGGCGATTGATGCCGGTGTGGCAACTGGCCGTTCCTATTTGGGGCTTGCGCTAGCTTGCTTATCACAGAGCGATTTACCCGCGGCGGAAGCAGCCCTAGACAACACCTTAAAGCTAGAGCCTGCCAATCTGCGAGCGCTCATCATGAAGGGTGATATCGTCTTTGCTCGCACCGACAACCAGGCCGCTGCTGCGCACTACGGCCTCGCTTTGCGTATCGCGGCGCGACAGCAGGGCCTGCCGGAACCGCTTAAGCAAGACCTCAACCGTATCAGTGCCCGCCAGCAGCAATTGATGCATATTTTCCGCGAGTATCTTATGGAATGTCTGGCAACAGCGGGATACTTGCGATCCACTGCAAGTGAGCGCTTTAACGCCTCTCTCGACATGATGCTGGGGCAGCTTGAGCGACCAGAGGACACCTCGGCCTTCCCGCAGGCGCCACACGTCTATTATTTACCCGAGCTCGACTATCACACCTTTTACCCCGAGCAACGACTGCCCTGGTTGGCCAAACTGGAGTACAACACCGACGTCATTGCCCTTGAGCTTCAAACGTTACTCAGTGCCGAATCGGAGACGTTTTCACCTTACATTCACAGTGGCATTGATCGGCCTCAACAAGGCGAGACCGCCTTGCTCGACAGTCGCGATTGGACCTCGGCTTATTTGTGGGAAGATGGCAAGCCCAACGCGAGTAATATGACGGCATGTCCGGAAACCACACGCCTTATGCAAGAGTTACCGCTAACTCTCATAGAGGGTTTTGCACCCTCGGTGTTATTCTCCAAGCTAGATGCCGGCGCCCGCATTGAGCCACACACTGGTATGTTAAATGCTCGTCTCATTTGCCACTTACCTCTGGTAGTGCCCGATAACTGCGCACTTCGCGTTGGCGCTGATACCCGCGTTACCGAACGCGGACGCGCCTGGGCCTTTGACGACAGCATTAATCATGAGGCCTGGAATGAGAGCGGTTCTGAGCGCGTGATTTTGTTATTCGATGTCTGGCGCCCCGATGTGCGTGAGGATGAGCGCCACTATATAAAAGCACTGCTCGAGGCTGTATCGAGCTATCAAAACAATAGTGTTTGACACGCAAACAGGCGCGAGAGGCAGTTGCCAGCCGTTCGCTGACGTAATATCGGCACGTTCCACTTTATCAAACCGAGGGCCATCTTAATGCTACGAGTTATGGGCGACAGACTATTATTCGCACTCTCATGTGCAGCCCTGTGTACGTTAGCTACGTGGGCGCCCTTATCAGTACAGGCCGCCACAGAACTGCTAACCAAAGAGCAGGTCGCCAAGCTGATTCAATCTGGTGAGGCGCCAACCAGTCCACTTTTCCAAACCCAAGCGCAAAGGCGCGTGGTATTTGCCAATATTGACTACTTCTCGCCTACCAACCGTTTACCGGCCAGTGCTAGTCCTTATGCACTGTATTCCGCGTCTCGGGATTTCTCTGGTATTACCTACGAGATTGATGGTCAGCAATACCCACTTGCCAATTTGCTGGCATCCAACTCACTGATGGGTATGGCCGTGGTTCAGGATAATCAGATTCTGTTTGAGCATTACGCACCAGATCATGGTCCAGAAAGCCGCTGGATCTCGTTTTCGGTGACCAAGTCGATTTCGTCCATGCTTATCGGGGCTGCCGTAAAGGATGGCTATATTCGCAGCATTGACGATCGGGTGGCCGACTATCTGCCTCGGCTTGAGGGCAGTGCCTATGGCGAAGCAACGATAGAAGATTTGTTGCATATGGCCTCGGGTATTGCCTGGAACGAGGATTACGAAGATCCCCAGTCGGACGTATCGGTTGCGGGCGCGCTCAATGGTATAGCACTTACAGAGCATCTGGCTAAACTACCTCGCCAAACCCCCCCGGGTGAGCGTTTTAACTACAATACCGGTGAGGCCAACTTGGTAGGTGAGTTGCTGCGATCGGCCGTGGGGATGAACGCAGTACCCTATC
Source organism: Luminiphilus sp. (assembly GCA_038141785.1). Taxonomy (GTDB): domain Bacteria; phylum Pseudomonadota; class Gammaproteobacteria; order Pseudomonadales; family Halieaceae; genus Luminiphilus. The sequence continues at coordinate 86,758 of JAYQIT010000005.1, forward strand.
TCAGTGCCAAAGTGTGGCAGCCTTTTGGCATGGAACACGACGCCACTTGGTTGCTCGATGAGCCCAATGGACGTGAAACCGGCGGGTGTTGTATTAGCGCGTCCGTTCGCGATTACGCGCGCCTGGGTTTGTTTGCACTCAACGATGGCGTGTTACCCAGTGGTGAGCGCGTACTGCCCGAGGGCTGGATGGCTGCCAGCATAACGCCTTTTGTCGACGAGCCCGAGTATGGCTACATGTGGTGGCTACTTGGCGAAGGTCGCTACACCGCTAGCGGTATTTTCGGTCAGAAAATTCTTGTTGTCCCCGATAAACGCCTAGTAATTGGCGTTCACAGCAATGCTATTTCAGCTGTGGGGAGTGAATACGCGCGGCACTTAAATGCCGCGTTAGCTGCTCTAGTCGATGCGGTAGCAGCGCCATGATGACGCGAGCACCCAAGCGGGCAAATCCCCTCGATCGATACGCCAGTCAGGTAGCCCCCGGTGTAGTGAGTTGGATAGGCGTACGACCCAAGCGACGTGAGTCACTGGTCTCGGTAGACACGGTTCAGGCCGTCGCAACCATGGGCCTTGAGGGCGATCATCGTATGAGTAAGACGCCTGGGTCGGGCCGCCAAGTCACCCTGATTTCTGCAGAATTTATTGCCCAGATAGAGCACTTTTTGGGTCGCGATAACATCAATCCCGCGGACCTGCGCCGAAACATTGTTGTGTCTGGCATTAACTTAAATTGCTTGCGGCGCCAGCGATTTTGGGTTGGGGGCGCGTTACTCGAGGCCACTCAGTTGTGCCATCCCTGTGCCCGCATGGAGGAGGTGCTGGGTGTTGGCGGTGTGGCGGCCATGATTGGCCATGGCGGGCTCTGTGCTCGCATTCTGGAGAGTGGTGTGATTAGTGTTGGTGATGCTATCACTGTGGTGAGTGGCGAGGAGTAATAGATGGCGTCTTCGGAAGTCAGTGTTATCCAGTTTTCAGGTACGGGGGTGTTTAACCCCGATGTGCTGGCCGGGGTGCATCAGCGCTTGGATGCAGTTGAAGCCGATGAAACCATTACCGCGGTTTTAATGACGGGTGAGGGTAAAAATTTCTCTCAAGGCCTCGACCTTGAGTACCTCATGGCCCATCAGGAAATTTTCAGCCAGTTTGTCACGGAAACCATGTTCCTAGCGGCGCGTCTTATTACGTTTCCTGTGCCCGTTGTATCGGTGGTCAATGGTCATGCTTTTGGGCTGGGAGCCATGCTGGTACTGGCCTCTGACTACGCGGTTATGCGCGACGACCGCGGTTTCTTTTGCTTGCCAGAAATCGACATTGGCATGACGTTAACGGTTCGGATGAATGCGCTAGTACAAGCCCGCATGAGCCCGAGAGCGGTTCGAGAAACACTTTTTACCGGCGCCCGTTTGTCGGGTGAAGCCGCTGTTGAATTGGGAATTGTGGATGCCGCAACGTCAGAAGACGAACTGATCACACGCGCGCTTGAGATCTCAGAGCCTATGCGGGCGAAGCCGCGACATTTGTTGAGTGGCCTGAAATACGGTCAGAACAAGGCGTTGGTCGATCTTATTTTTCAGACGAGGTAGATACACCTATAAAGGCCCACAATTATTGGCCATTAACCACCCAATGACGCCACAGTCTGTAAGCCACATTGGCTGAGTGATAGGAATGGCAGCGCCGTTATCACCCAAAACCTTACTGGACAGAAGCAAAGACAATGCCAACGCAGCGCGTCGGCATGAACCCATCCCGCAAGCTACCTTATAACCAGTGCCGGTAGTTAACGTGGGGAGTTTCACCCCGTTGGGATCGACCAGATTATTTACTGCTTAACGTTATCGCGCACGATACGCGCCTTTTGCCGCTGCCAGTCTCGCTCTCGCTCGGTATCGCGTTTATCGTGTTGCTTCTTACCCGCCGCCATTCCCACCTTGGCTTTGATCAGGTGCCCCTTCCAATACAGCGCCGTGCACACGCAGGTCTGGCCTTTTTGCGCAACGCCTTCGCTGATCTGCGCGAGCTCTTTTTTGTGCAATAACAGCTTTCGTCGTCTAACGGGGTCGGTAACGTAATGGGTTGAAACCGTGTCTAATGGGGTAATGTTGGCGCCATAAAGGTAGGCCTCGCCCTGGTGCATTTGCACGTACGAGTCGGTCAGTTGCACCTTGCCAGCACGCAGCGATTTCACTTCCCACCCAGCCAAGGCTACGCCAGCTTCGAAGGTATCGAGAATGTGATAGTCAAAGCGGGCGCGGCGATTTTGCGCAATGGTGTTGTCAGACGCCTTTTTTTTTTGGATTTTGCCATGGCACGCATTATACGGCGGTTGGTCTGCAAGAGGGCGAAATTTATTGTGTATTCCATTACCTTGAGAGTGGCCTGAGGGTACACTTTCTAAACTCAGACTCGCATACAAAAGTTAACCAGACGATGATCACGCATGCTTGACAGTAATGTTCCACAGCCATGGCAGGGGCAGACAACGCTGGTCTTTGCCCTGGCAGTGGTCGCCGTGGGGCTGGGAAATTTCTATCGCTTGCCATTCTTGATGGGGGAGCATGGCGGCGCGCCATTTTTTATTGCCTACGCAGCGACCGTTATGTTGGTGAGCGCCCCTGTCTGGGCCGCCGAAGTCATGCTGGGTAGCAGTGGCCGAGGCTCCCCGGTTGGTGCTATCCGCTGGGCGGCTGACCAATCGGGTCGTTTGGTTTGGTGGAGCTGGCTGGGGGCTTTCAATCGCTTCTGGCATTGTTAGTCGCCGCCAAGTTGTTATTGCTTTCTCTCTGGGCATTAGACAGAGCGCAAGTTATCAGTGACGGTGTTTTGGCCTCTGCCAGCGCAATTGAAGTCGCTGAGAATTTCACGCTGATGGTAGCCGACAATGCCAGTCTCATTGGAGCAGGCTTGGTCACCGTGCTGTTAGCGGCCCTGCTGGTCACATTTGGGCCCGCCTATGCCATGGGATTAATCGCCTGGCTCGGTCTGCCAGCCATAGCGGTATCGTGCGTTGGGCTTTTGGGTTATGCCATTGAGTACGGTGACTTACAGTCGGCTGACGAATTTCTCTTTGCGCGCGACTACACGGGCAATGGTTTTCCAGCCGCTGTGGCTGGGGCTATCAGCGGGCTATATACCTTGGGGGCTGGCTTGGCCGTAGGCATTTGCTTTGGTGGCCGATCACCTAAAGGTTTGCCACTGTTGCGAGCCGTCGCCGCTGCTGTTGTGCTGGATATCGCTTTTGGCCTGATGGTGGCACTCATCACTGTTCCGCTTGTCTATGCAGTAAACGTAGAGCCGGTCGATGGTTTGGCTTATATCTTTGTGGCAGTGCCCTACGCCTATGCCAATCTACCTTCTGGGGATGTTTACGGCGCCCTGTTTTTTGCTCTGGTGGCGAGCACCTCACTGTTTACCCTGGTGGCACTCATGGAGCCAGCGGTGATGCTGCTGCGTCAGGAGTTGCACTGGCACCGGCCGGCCGCGGCAGGTTTGGTGGCCGGCGGTGTGCTGCTGCTGGCGAGCCTAATGGCTAGCAGTGACATGATAGACGGGCTTGCGACAATGCTCATGAACGGTCTGATTCCTCTAGCCGTCATCGCTGTAAGTGTATTTGTGGGCTGGCGAATGCCCAGACCCATTGTGCGTTCGAGCTTTATCGCGAGCCTCGCTGGCTGTTTTTGCTGTGGTGGGAGCTCATAAGGCTTATCGTCCCGCTAATCGTTGCGCTTGCACTGCTCGCCTGGTGGTTTGGGCCCATGAAGTTGCTTTAAGGTAAACTAGCTACCATGACCACCATCGATCGCAGTGCCTTGTTATTTCATCCCCACGAGAAAATCTACGCGCTTGTGGCCGATATCGAGCGCTATCCCGAATTTCTCAACGGATGCGTTGAAGCGACCGTCATCGATCCGGGGCCAGACACGGTAGTGGCCCGGTTGGGGTTGTCGAGGGCGGGTATTAGCCACAGTTTCGTCACACGAAATACCATGCACCCCAGTGATCGAATTGAGCTGGCGCTCGTTGATGGTCCTTTCGAGCATTTCGCGGGTTATTGGGCATTTAAGGCCTTGGGTGATGAGGCAAGTAAAGTATCTTTGCAACTGGATTTTAAACTTCGAAGCGGGCTTATTAATGCAGCGGCGGGACGTCTATTCGACAAAGTAGCCCTCGATCTTGTCGATGCTGTGGTTAAGCGCGCAGCCGCTCTGTATGGGAAGCCATCCTTATGACCGACACGATAGCCATTGAAGTAGCCTATGCCCTGCCTGACACGCAGCGCATTGTCGCGGTGGATGTTCCCGTGGGTGCGACAGCGTTAGACGCCGTTAAGCAGTCCGGGATTGAACAATTCTTCGATGAATTAACGATTAGCGACGACCTCAAGCTAGGCGTTTTTGGCAAGGCCGTTAGCGCGTCGCATGTGCTTAGTGTCGGAGAGCGGATCGAGATTTACCGACCACTAAAAATAGACCCTAAGGAAGTTCGCAAGCAAAGAGCCGCAAAAGCCAAAGCCGACAAAAACGCCGATGACGAGCCAGGCGCCGTGGATTAAGTCTGCTAAGTACTACAGCGTTTTGACGTTACGAGGTGCCATCGTCGGCATCGGTACTGCCATGGGGCTGCGCCCACGCTGGAACTTCTGCACCGACAACATTAACGAGCTCGTCGCCCTCAAAGAAAACCGTCAGCCGATTTTCCTCAAGCGTGTCGATACCATTGCGCAGGGTGTAACGGTAATCCCAGCGGTCGGGATGAAACGTGTCCTCGATCAGAGGCGTGCCCAGGATAAAGCGCACTTGCCGTCGGGTCATTCCCGGCTGAAGCTGCTCTATCATGTCAAATGTGACAATGTTGCCTTGCTCTACATTAATCCTGTAAACCCCGGGAAATCCAAAGTTGTTCCCGCAGCCTGCCAGTAAAAGTGACAAGGCTATAAAGGTGGGGGCCATTAGGTGTTTGCTATTGCTAAATGACATCAGTCTTGGGTTCCACAGGTTTGCTTTCACTGGCATCATACCGCGTAATCCCGATAGACGAGAAATACTCAATGCCCAGCGAGAACGTTGAATTAAGAAAAGCCGGCTTAAAGGTCACTTTACCACGCATAAAGATATTGCAGATGCTCGAGTCGACATCTGACACCTCCGAGCACCTCAGCGCCGAAGACGTGTATCAGCGCCTGCGTGATTCGGGTGAAGACGTGGGGCTTGCCACGGTTTATCGGGTTCTGACTCAGTTTGAAACCGCGGGGTTGGTGGTTCGCCATAACTTTGAGGCTGGACACTCGGTATTTGAGCTCGCGCCCGAAGATCACCACGACCATATGGTCGACGTAGATAGCAATCAAGTCATCGAATTTTTTGATGAGGTGATTGAGCAGCGCCAACACGCATTGGCCTCGGAGCATGGCTTTGAAATTATCGATCACTCGCTGGTGCTCTACGTCCGCAAGAAGTCTTAGTGCAATGTGCCAGCCCGGGCCAGCATATCTTTGGCGTGGGCCACCGAACTTTAGAGAGTTCAACCCCACCCACCATGCGCGCTACCTCCATCACCCGAGCCTCTTTATCGAGTCGGGTGAGCACGGGTAGGGTTCCGGTGCGGTTATCTGTCTTAGCTACCTGTAAATGCTGGCTGCCCTGAGCGGCAACCTGGCCCAGATGCGGGACGCAAATCACCTGTACCCGGCCGGCGAGACGGCGGAGCAAGGTGCCAACAACTTCGGCAATGCCACCGCCAATCCCCACGTCCACTTCATCAAAAATCATGGTAGCAGCTGTGACCTTGTCAGAAGCTGCCACTTGCAGTGCCAGGCTAATGCGTGACAGTTCGCCGCCGGAGGCAATTTTGCCCAATGGCCCGGCTTTCGCTCCAGCGTTAGTGCTCACCAGAAATGCGACTGTTTCCTGACCTCGCGGGTTTAGGTCGTCTTTGTCGACGGGTGCCAGTGCAATGTCAAAATGACACTGGGCCATACCAAGCTGGCCTAGTGTCTCCATGACCCGGGCGGCAAGCGTTTTAGCTGCTTTGACGCGCGCCTTGGACAGTTTTTGTGCCGCTACGCGGTAATTAGCTCGCAGTGTTTCTAGGTTAGTGAGTAATTCTGTCAGTCGCTCATCGCCGCCCGAGAGGCTATCTAGCTCTGTGGCGAGACGAGCATGGTGCTCGGTGAGTGCTTCGGGTAGCACGCGATGCTTGCGCGCTAGGCGATTTACCATATCCAAACGCGCATCCACCTGGGTCAGCCGCTCTGGATCTAACTCGATACTGTCGGCGTAGTGTCGCAGGTCATGCTGTGCCTCCCCAAGCTGGATGTCGGCAGATAGAAGCAGTTCGCGGATGTTGTTAATTGCGTTGCCCTGATGGCGATCATCGTCAAGTGATTGCCGTATTTTGGCAATGAGATCTTGCGCTTGCTCACAGCCCTCACTGGCCGAAGATGTGCTTTCGAGTAAAAACCCAGCATTGGCCAAAATTCGATACTCGTTTTCCAGCTCGCTGAATTCACCGTCTTGTAAAGCCAGTTCGTCGAGCTCGTTAACCTGATAGGCCAGCAAATCCCTTCGTGCCGTGTCGCTGTCTGATTGGCCCGAGAGGCGGCTGTACTCCTCGGCCATCGCCTTGTACTGATGCGCTAGGTCATAAACTGTGCGCGCACTATTTTCGGCATTGGCGTAGGCGTCCAGCAAATCCCGCTGCACGCCCCCACGCAGCAGTGATTGATGGGCGTGTTGGCTGTGCAGATCAACCAACAGTTCCCCCAGGTCAGCACAGTCGGCCAACGTGGCTTGGGCGCCGTTGATAAAGGCCTTGGAACGACCATCGGCGCCAACAACACGCCGAACAACACATTCATCCTGATCGGTTTGTAGCTCGCGCGCTTCCAGCCAGCTTTTTGCTTGCGGTATCTGGCTTAGGTCAAAGCGCGCAGAAATGTCGGCTTTTTTGGCGCCAGGCCTTACTGTGCGGCTATCTGCGCGATCGCCAAGGCATAAGCCCAGCGCATCCAGCATAATGGATTTGCCAGCGCCAGTTTCCCCGGTAATCACCGTCATGCCACCCTCCAGCTCAACCGTGAGGCTGTCGACAATGGCAAAGTCTTTGATGGTTATTTCTCTGAGCATGGTTTTGCGTCCAAGACCAGCGTGATTTATAACCTAAGCGTGGCGCCGAGGGAACGTCAAAAGACGTGCTTTGACCTCTTGAAGAGCTATGCTAAAACATAAACAGGGGCTTTAATTGGGCACTAGCTGGAAAAAGAGCTAACAAGCCGGGCATCTGATTTATTACGCACGCTGGTTGAGATGCATATTCGTGACGGACAGCCCGTCGCGTCGAAAACACTCCATGCCGCAAGCGGGTTGGCTGTCAGTCCAGCTACTATCCGCAATATCATGGCCGATTTGGAAGAGCGCGGGTACATTGTATCTCCCCACACTTCGGCGGGGCGTATTCCCACACCGCAAGGGTATCGACTATTTGTTGACTCCTTGCTGCAGGTGCAACCCATCGATAACTTGGCCGTGCAAACCCTCCAGCAAGAGCTCAACCCTAACCGCTCTGCAAAAGAGTTAGTGCAGACCGCTTCTAATCTGCTTGCCCAGATTACCACTCAGACCGGCATCGTCACCGTGCCCCGACCCAAAGTTCAGCAGCTTCGGCAGGTAGAGTTTTTGTCGCTTGCCGAAAACCGTGTGCTGGTCATTTTGGTACTCAATGAGCGGGAAGTGCAAAATCGCATTATCGAGTTGCCGCGGCCCATGACCGAGGATCAGCTCAAGCTCGCCGCTGAGCTAATAAACCGTCGTTACGCCGGAAGCGAATTGGCCGAGCTAAAAGCGGGCATTCTTCAGGAGATGCAGCAGGCGCGTAGTCAGATTGACGACTACATGGCCACGGCGCTTGATTTGGCAAATCAAGCGATCGATGCCGGCGATGAGACCGATGATTACGTGGTTGCTGGCGAAAATCACCTGCTCGGTCAAGCGAGCGCCGACGACTTTCATAAGCTGCGTGAACTGTTTGATGCCTTTGAGCGCAAGCGCGATATTTTGGACCTGCTAGATCGCAGTTCTCGAGCTGACGGCGTGCAAATTTTTATTGGTGATGAGTCGGGCTTTGATGTCTTTGGCGACTACTCCGTGGTTACCGCTCCCTATGCACAAGGCTCGCGGACACTGGGTGTTCTTGGCGTGATAGGGCCAACCCGTATGGCCTACGAACGAGTGATACCCATGGTGGATGTCACTGCCAAGCTTTTGAGTGTGGCCCTGTCCAGATAGTCCGCTAGCCAGTTGCTCTGTCTGGGTGGTCACCCACTCTCCGTTTTACTCGTTTATGCCACAGGGTAGGCCGCTTTTCGTCCTCAGCAGTCATTTTGCCCTTGAAAGCGTCATTAATCGCCCCCATCTGCCCTTCCATAGCGTAAACAGCCCTCCAGGGGCCGACACATCAGAGGAAAAATCATGTCAGACGACAAGCAGGATATTGTCGAAGAGGATGGCGCGTCGCCAGTCGAGGAGGCGACCGAGCATCACTCAGAGGCCAGCACCGAGACGGGTGACGAAGCTCCATCAAATGACGAGGCCGCTCAAGAAGGCGCGACTGAGCTCTCCCTTGAAGCAACCATTGAGCAACTCGAAGCCGATCTGGGTGAAGCCAAAGAGGCGGCGCTGCGAGCACAGGCTGATGCGATTAACGTGCAGCGTCGCGCCGAGGCCGAGGTGGACAAAGCCCGTAAATTTGCGCTTGAGCGATTCGTGGGTGAAATGCTGCCTGTAGCGGACAATCTCGAGCGTGCTTTGGCCGCTGCTGGTGAGGGTGATGCCGACACAGCGATTATTGAGGGCGTAGAACTTACGCTCAAAAGTTTGGTAGAGGCTTTGCGCAAGAATGGCGTTGAAAGTATCGACCCTATGGGCGAACCCTTTGATCCCCAAACCGCACAAGCCATGAGTATGATCGAAAACCCCGATGTAGAGCCCAACACGGTGATAGCCGTGATGCAAAAGGGCTACAGCCTCAATGGCCGCCTGGTGCGTCCAGCCATGGTGATGGTGAGCAAAGCGGCGCAATAAATCGCATTACTCCCTTGAAAATGTGAGTTGCGCACCCATCTAGAGAACTAAGCAAGCATGCCGGGATTAGCCCGGACGAAAGGAGAAGGAAATGGGCAAGATTATTGGAATCGACTTAGGAACGACAAACTCCTGTGTCGCCGTACTCGAAGGCGGCGCTGCCCGCGTTATCGAGAATTCAGAGGGTGGTCGAACGACACCTTCCATTGTTGCGTACACCGATGATGGCGAAATTTTGGTTGGTCAGTCCGCCAAGCGCCAAGCGGTTACCAATCCACAGAACACGCTTTATGCTGTCAAGCGACTCATTGGTCGTCGCTTTGAGGACGATGTGGTTCAAAAGGACATCAAGATGGTGCCCTACAACATTGTCAAAGCCGACAATGGTGATGCGTGGGTCAAAGTCAAAGACAACTCTATGGCGCCACCCCAGGTGTCAGCGGAAGTGCTCCGCAAAATGAAGAAGACCGCTGAGGAGTTTCTGGGTGAGACGGTCACCGAGGCCGTGATTACGGTACCGGCGTACTTCAATGATTCACAACGCCAGGCAACCAAGGACGCAGGTAAAATTGCCGGTCTAGAGGTCAAGCGCATCATCAACGAGCCCACCGCGGCGGCCTTGGCATACGGAATGGATAAGGCCCAGGGCGATCGCACCATCGCGGTCTACGACCTTGGCGGCGGTACCTTCGATATCTCGGTGATTGAAATTGCCGAGGTAGACGGTGAGCATCAGTTTGAGGTGCTGGCAACCAACGGTGATACCTTCTTGGGCGGCGAAGATTTTGACTTGCGGTTAATCGAATACCTCGCCAACGAGTTCAAGAACGAGAACGGTATTGATCTGCACAACGATCCATTGGCGCTTCAGCGACTGAAAGAAGCGGCAGAGAAGGCAAAGATCGAGTTGTCTAGCTCGCAGCAGACCGAAGTCAACCTGCCTTACATTACGGCCGATGCAACGGGACCCAAGCACTTGGTAGTTAAGCTGTCGCGCTCCAAGCTTGAATCGTTGGTGGAGGAGCTGGTTAAGCGCTCGCTAGAGCCGGTGAAAACCGCGTTACAAGACGCTGGTTTGTCGCCCAGTGAGATTCAGGACGTTATTCTAGTGGGCGGACAGACGCGTATGCCCATGGTGCAAAAGGCGGTAGCTGACTTCTTTGGCAAAGAGCCGCGCAAAGACGTAAACCCCGACGAAGCCGTTGCTATGGGTGCCTCAATTCAGGGTGCTGTTCTTGCCGGTGACGTCAAAGATGTACTGCTGTTGGATGTCACTCCCTTGACCTTGGGTATCGAGACCATGGGCGGTGTTGCAACGCCGCTCATCGAAAAGAACACCACCATTCCGACCAAGAAGTCACAGGTGTTCTCTACCGCAGACGACAACCAAACGGCGGTAACCATTCACGTCGTTCAGGGCGAGCGTAAGCAGGCTGCCGAGAATAAATCACTGGGTCGATTTGACCTAGCCGATATTCCTCCTTCGCCACGTGGCATGCCGCAGATTGAGGTGACTTTTGACCTAGATGCCAACGGCATTTTGAATGTATCGGCCAAGGACAAGGCAACGGGTAAAGAGCAGTCAATCCGCATTACGGCTTCGGGCGGTTTGTCTGAGGAAGAGATTGAAAAAATGGTGCAGGACGCCGAGGTGAACGCCGAGGCAGACAAGAAATTTGAGGAACTCATTGCGGCACGCAATAGCTGTGACGGTATGATTCATGCCGCGCGCAAGACCCTTGAAGAAGCGGGTGAGCACGCGACTGATGACGAGCGTGCAGCAATTGAAGCGGCGATTGCCGAGGCCGAAGAAGCCCTTAAGGGTGATGACAAGGACGCCATGGAAGCGGCGACCACAAAAATCACCGAGGCCACTGGCGCTGTGGCACAAAAGATGTATGCCGCGCAGGCCTCTGCAGAGGGCGCACAGGCCGATGCAGCAGGTGCCGAGGCCGGTGATGCCGAGCACGATGACGTCGTTGATGCGGAGTTTGAGGAAGTCAAAGACGACGACAAGAAGTAACGGTACAAATACGCCTGTCAGTGACGGGCGTATTGTCAGCACAACACCCTGGTCCTGGGTTAAAGTGGCAACTCCTGACGCGGGCCTAAAGCCCGCGTGTTTTTTTGTCCGTGCTCACTCATTAACAACGCGGCGCAAATGCGCTAGCGAGAATAGTTCAAGTAGGTTGGTATCACATGTCCAAGCGTGATTATTACGAGGTACTCGGTGTCGATCGCTCTGCATCAGAGCAGGAGATCAAAAAGTCGTACCGACGCATCGCGATGAAATACCACCCGGATCGCAATCCGGATGACGAAGATGCTGACCACAAGTTTAAAGAAGCTACCGAAGCCTACGACGTGCTGATGAACAGCGACAAGCGCGCGCCTTACGACCAGTTTGGACATGCGGGCGTTGATCAGCAAGCAGGTGGCGGCGGTTTCCAGGGTGGTAGCTTTAGCGACATCTTCGGGGATGTTTTTGGCGACATTTTTGGTGGTGGCGGCGGTGGTCGCCGTGGGCCTCAGCGCGGGTCCGATCTACGCTACACCCAAGAAATAACCCTAGAGGAGGCAGTTCGAGGTACCACCACCGAGATCAAGGTGCCCTCATTACAGCACTGCGATACCTGTGATGGCAGTGGCGCCAAGCCCGGCACAAGTCCTGTGAGCTGCGGTAGTTGCGGCGGCTCGGGTCAGGTTCGTATGCAGCAGGGCTTCTTTCAGGTCCAGCAAACCTGCCCTAAGTGCCGCGGCAGAGGTAAGACCATCTCCGATCCCTGCATCGACTGTCGTGGCCAAGGATTGGTCGAGAAAACGAAAACCTTGTCGGTTAAGGTGCCGCCTGGGGTCGACACCGGTGACCGAATTCGCCTGAGTGGCGAGGGCGAAGCGGGTCCTGCAGGCGGCCCCAACGGCGACCTTTTTTGTACAGATGGCTGTTAAGCAACACCCGTTGTTCGAGCGCGATGGTCGGCATTTGTACTGTGAAGTGCCAATAAATTTTGTTGATGCGGCCCTGGGTGGGGAATTAGAAGTGCCCACACTCGATGGCAAAGTTAAACTTAAGATTCCCAAAGAAACTCAAACGGGAAAAATGTTCCGCCTGCGTGGAAAAGGTGTGCAGCCGGTACGCGGTGGTCCCGTGGGTGATTTGATGTGCCGGGCAGTGGTTGAAACGCCGGTTAATCTAAGCGGTAAGCAGCGCGAGCTATTGGAAGAGTTTCGCTCAACGCTGTCTGAGGGTGGTAATGAACAATCGCCGCGCCAGCATGGGTGGTTTGAGGGTGTTAAGTCTTTTTTTGACGGGATGACCAAGTAATGCCGGTTAGTGTAGGCGTCACGGGCGCAGCTGGACGCATGGGACGCATGCTGATTGAGGCTATTGCCGACAGTAAGGAAGACCTGATTTTGGGCGCGGCCATCGAGCAGCCCGGAAGCACCTTGGTCGGAGCAGATACGGGCGAGCTAATCGGCCGCGAGCCCAGTGGTTTGCGTATTGGCAGCGATTTGAGTGCATGCATCGGCAACATCGATGTGCTGATTGATTTTACGGTCGTGGCGGCAACGCTCAGTAACGCCCAAACTTGTGCGGATAACGGCGTGGCCATGGTTATTGGCACCACTGGTTTTAGTGAGGCCGAGGAAGCCACGCTTACGGCCCACGGTGACGTAATTGCCTTGTGTAAAGCCTCCAATTTCTCAACCGGAGTTAACCTGGCCTTTAAATTACTCGCGCAGGCGGCGGCCGTACTGGGTAATGATGTCGATGTCGAGATTGTAGAAGCGCATCATCGCCATAAGGTCGATGCCCCGTCGGGCACCGCGCTCAGCATGGGGCAAGTCGTTGCCGATACGCTGGGACGTGACTTAAATAAAGTGGCTGTCTACGGTCGTGAAGGTCAGACCGGCGCACGCGAGCGCGATACCATTGGCTTTGCGACAGTTCGCGCAGGCGACATTGTTGGTGACCATACGGTCATCTTTGCCGCCGACGGCGAGCGGTTGGAAATTACCCACAAGGCAAGCTCACGTATGTCATTTGCCCGCGGCGCCGTTCGTGCGGCGGCTTGGGTAGCGCATCGATCTGCCGGCCGCTATGACATGCAGGATGTTTTGGGATTTAGCAACACAAATGAGGGCTGAGTGATGAATGCCAGCGCACACATTGTTGATATTGATGAGAGCAATGCGCAACAACTCCTCATCGAAGAGTCACACAATCGTCCCGTGGTGGTCGATTTTTGGGCCGACTGGTGCGGACCTTGCAAGCAACTCATGCCGGTGTTGGAGAAATTAGCCAACGAATATGCGGGCGCGTTTTTATTGGCCAAAGTGAACGCCGATGAGCAGCAAATGCTTGCCAGTCAACTCGGTGTGCGCAGCTTGCCCACCGTTATGATTATTAAGGACGGGCAGCCCATCGACGGCTTTGCAGGTGCGCAACCCGAGGCGGCGGTGCGCGAAATTTTACAGAAACATTTGCCCTCGCCATGGGATGCAAAGGTTGCCGAGGCAACGGAGCTCCTCGACGCAGGAAACATGGCAGAGGCGGTGGCGCTGCTGCGCAGTGCTTGGGAGGAGTCAAATAAACTCACCGAGGTTACGTTGGCGTATGCCGGTGCGTTAATTGAAGCCAATCGGCTTGATGACGCCGAGGCGGTGCTGGGCGACATCCGCATGGCAGATCAGGACGCCCACTATGAACAACTCATGGCGCAGATTGAATTAAAGCGCGAGGCGGCCGACTCGCCAGAGGTGAAGGCGCTTGAAGAGGCTCTGGCTACCGATGAGTCCAATCACGAGATTCGGGTGAAGTTGGCGGTGCAACTGACAACCACCGGTCGTTACCGCGATGCTCTAGAGCATTTGTTGACGGTGCTACGGATCGATCGCGACTGGAATAATGGTGAAGCCAAGCGTTTATTTCTTGATACCTTGGCGACTATTGGCAAGGGCGATCCTTTGGCGGCCGAGTATCAGCGCAAGTTGTTTTCAATTCTGTATTAACATGCCATTAGAGCCAAAAACAAAGTCGCCCTTGTGGCGACTTTTGTGTTTTTAGCCCCGGTATTTGCCCCGATGGGCAACCATATACGACGCTACGCGTTGCCAGCGCGCTTTAAGGACTTTGTTAGCAACTGGGTAATTTTTTGCGACTCTTTCGTAAGTCTCTGAAAAGATGAATAAAAAGACTTTTCGCGAGTCGAGCCGGGTTGTTTGCTCAGAACGTGATATTTCTGTCAGCGGGGCTTGCAAAGCGCCGTTAACTACCCTACATTCTGAAGCGTAGAAAAACATACTCAAGGTTCAAAAAGCGGGTGTGGCCATTGCTTTGCGCCCGTAAGCTGAACGTTCCACCAAGCTATCGAGGTCCCCATGGATATTGCATTCTCCGCCGAAGACTTGGCGTTCCGCGATGAGGTTCGCGCTTTTTTAACGACACCTTTACTGATGAGCTTGTTGCTCGACTGCGTGGCAAAAATTTTAAAGAGGCGATTGTTGAGTGGCAGAAAAAATTGCATGCCAAAGGCTGGATCGCCCCCAATTGGCCGGCTGAGTACGGTGGCACGGGTTGGACGCCAACGCAAAAGTATATCTACGAGTCCGAGCGTTCTGAGGCAGGTATACCCGGCACGGTTCCTTTTGGCATCAACATGGTTGGCCCGGTTATCTACCAGTTTGGCACCCCAGAGCAAAAGAGCGTTTCCTACCCCGTATCTTAAGCAGCGATGACTGGTGGTGTCAGGGTACTCGAGCCCGGAGCGGGTTCTGATCTGGCGGCGCTGAAAACCAAAGCCGAGCGGGATGGTGACGACTTCATTATTAATGGTGCCAAAATTTGGACAACTTACGCTCAGTACGCGGACTGGATATTTGTGTTGGTGCGTACCAGTAACGAAGGTAAAAAGCAGGAGGGTATTACTTTCTTGCTGTGCGACATGAAGTCTGAAGGCATCAAAGTTAATCCCATCATCTCAATTGACAACGAGCACAGCCTCAATGAGGTTGAGTTCAACAATGTTAGGGTGCCCGTGGCAAACGTTATTGGTGAGATTAACGGCGGTTGGACTGTTGCCAAGGCGTTACTGGCCCACGAGCGCACCTCAATTGCAGATGTCGCCCAAAGCAAGCGCACGATTCGTCAAATCAAAGATGCCGCTGCCAAGGAAATCAACGGCGGTAAAGCGCTTATCGACGATGCGGGGTTCCAGGCCCGCCTTGCCGATATTGAGATTGAGTTGATGGCACTGGAATTCACCGAGCTGCGTACCCTCGCCGCTATGGCTGCAGGCGGTTTCCCAGGACCTGAGTCGTCACTACTTAAAATCAAAGGCACCGAGTTGCAGCAGGCTACTCAGGAGTTGCGCATGGAAGTGGCCGCTTACTACCAGGGCGTACTCTCAACCGACCTAGATCCTGAGCAATTGGGTCATGCATTTGGTTCGGAGGCGCGGCGTAACTTTATGTACGGTCGGGCATCCACTATTTATGGCGGATCGAACGAAGTGCAGAAAAATATTATTGCCAAGTTTGTGCTTGGTCTTGAGTAAGTCTGAAGAGGGAGCACAGGCATGAATTTTGATTTTACCGAAGAGCAACAAATGATTCGCGATTCTATCGCGCGTTTCGTTCAAGACGACTACGATTGGGAGACGCGCAAAGGGATTGTTGAATCGGAAACAGGCGTGAGCGCCAGCGCTTGGCAGCAATTTGCCGAGTTGGGTTGGTTATCCATTCCGTTTGCCGAGGCAGACGGTGGTTTTGGTGGCAACATTGTTGATACCAGCGTCATCATGGAAGAGATAGGCAAGGGATTAATCGTCGAACCCTATATGGCCACCGTGGTGTTATACGGGGGGTTGATTGCGCGCGCTGGTAGTGAAGCGCAGCGAGCGGCCTTGTTGCCCTCAATCATCGATGGTTCAACCCTTGGCGCCTTTGCTTACGTTGAGCGACAAAGCCGTTTTGAAATTGCCGACTGTAAGACGCAAGCGGTTAAAAGCGGTGATCATTACGCACTCTCTGGCGAGAAGGTTGTGGTATCTAACGGTGCCAACGCAAACAAGGCGGTTGTGCTCGCTCGGACGTCGGGTGAGCAATTTGATCGGGATGGCCTGTCGTTGTTTGTGGTTGATCTCGATGGCGACAGTGTTAACCGCTTTGTGTACCCCATGATGGATGGCCAGCGTTGTGCAAACTTGGTCTTTGACGGCGCCGTTGGTGAGTTACTTGGCGAAGAAGGTAAAGCCATGACTGTAGTCGATAGTTTGGTCCGTGAGGCGACTATTGCGCTGGCTGCCGAAGCCGTGGGTTGCATGGGCACATTGAATACCAAAACCCTTGAATACACCAAACAGCGCGAGCAGTTTGGTGTGCCTATTTCATCATTCCAGGCCCTCAAGCACCGCATGGTTGACACCATGATGGCCTATGAGCAGGCAAAGTCATTACTGTTCAAGGCAATGTGTGAGTATCAGGAAGATCCAGAAAAAGCCGACGTAACAGTACACGCACTCAAGGTATTACTCGATCGCAACGCCAAACTTGTTTATGGCGAGGCTATCCAACTGCACGGTGGAATGGGCATTACCGACGAACTGGACATTGGTCATTACGCAAAGCGGCTAATGATGATTAATGCCACCTTTGGCGATGCGACCTATCATCGCAATCATTTTGCCAGTAAAGCCTACGCTGCCTGAATCTGGTGTACTATCCAAAAAGCCTGCGGCTCGCCGCGGGCTTTTTTTATGCCAGCTATTGTAGCCCTGTGGCATTTCTCGGAGCTGCTACCTACACGGAGGCGATGACACGACCGTGACGACTCAAGACTTGAGCATGGACAAGCAAACGCGACTCGCGCGAACCATTTTGAATGGCTTTTTGTCTTACTTTGCCGACTTTGAAAATATCACGTTGGCAGCGCGCACTCGATTTGAGCAGGCTGAGTGGGGTTCTATGCACGCGGTATCTACTGCTCGTATAGATCTTTACAAGGCTAAGGTGCTCGAAACCTTGGATTTCGCCCAGTATATTGCTGGTGACCGGCTAAAGGAATTTAGTTTTTGGTCTGAGACCCGCGACATCTATGCTGGACTCGTACGTGGCATGACCAATTTTGAGATTGCCGAGACCTTTTATAATTCTATTTATAACTCAGTCTTTGAGCATCGGCGTATTCGCGATGAACATGCGTTTGTTTTTTCTCCCCATGCCGATATGCCCCCTGTCGATGTGAGTCGCGTGGTAAAACGTTTCTGGGCGGCCGAGAGTTTGCAGGCTGCCATACGCGAGCTGTTACAAGCCTACGCGTTACACATCCCCTACGAAGACCTCGAGCGTGATGTAGCAAGCGTCGTTGATGCGATACACCAAGCGATGGGGGCGCGTTTTGACTTAACGCGCCCTGATATCGAATTTCAGATGCTTGAGCATCATTTTTACCGTAACAAGGCGGTTTATATTGTTGGCAGGCTAGTCGCGGGTGGGCAGCAGATGCCCCTGGTCCTGCCCATGCTACATAACGAGCAGTCAGAGAATCCGGGCGTTTTTATAGACGCTGCGCTGTTTGGCTCGGACCGCGTGAGTTTGTTGTTTAGTTTCACCCGAACTTACTTCATGGTGGATGCCGCTATCCCGTCACAATATGTGCTGTTTTTGCAGCAGCTCATGCCTAAGAAGGCGGTGTCAGAGATTTACAGCAGCATTGGGCATCATCGACACGGCAAGACCTATTATTATCGCTGTGCTTACCGCCACATGCGCTCAACCCAAGACCAGTTTATCGTGGCGCCTGGCATCAAGGGCATGGTGATGACTGTGTTTACGCTGCCTTCTTACGAGTTTGTTTTTAAGATTATTAAAGATCGGTTTACGCCGCCTAAAGAAGTTACCCATCAGTTGGTCAAAGACAAATACCAGCTGGTGAAGCGTTGGGATAGAGCTGGCCGTATGGCTGACACGCAGGAGTTCAAGAATCTTGTCTTTGAGCGAGCGCGTTTCTCAGAGGAGCTCATGGAGGAGTTGTACGAGACTTGTCCGTCGCAAATACAGATTAGCGGTACCGCGTTAATCATTAAGCATTGCTATGTTGAGCGTCGCATGACGCCGCTCAATCTGTATTTGCAGGATGCGACCGACGATGAGGTCGATGACGTCATGAATGACTACGGTAAATCGATTAAGGAGCTCGCGGCGGCCAATATTTTCCCAGGCGATATGCTGCTCAAAAACTTTGGCGTCACTCGCCATGGTCGCGTTGTATTTTACGATTACGACGAAATTCAGCCATTGTTGGAGTGCAATTTTCGGCGCATTCCGCCGCCGCGCGATGAGTACGAGGAGATGTCGGGTCAGCCCTGGTATTCGGTAGGGCCCAATGATGTGTTTCCCGAGGAGTTTCGGCTGTTTTTCTCGGGCAATCAGCGGGCGAGAAAAGCCTTTGATGCGAGGCACAGTGACCTTTATGACGCGACCTTCTGGACTGACCTACAGGCGCGCCTGCGGGAAGGCGTGGTAAAGGATTTTTACCCCTACCCGCCAGCACTGCGCTTTGCGCGCGCGCAGAGCAATTGAATAAACCCGATTGGAGTAGTCGAACATGGCATCTATTTACCTCATCCGGCACGGGCAGGCTTCTTTCGGCGCTGAAAATTACGATCAGCTATCTTCTCTTGGGCAGCGACAGGCCGACGTAACCGGTCAGTTTTTTGCAACCATTGGCCAGCAGTTCGATACAGCCTTCTCGGGATCTTTGTCACGCCAGCGCGAAACCGGAGAGCGCGTACTGGCCAGTCTTAGCCATCAGCCTGAATTGACGATTGACGAGCGATTCAACGAAATAGACAACGATGAACAAGTCAATGCTTTGCTACCCGAGCTTTGTGCTCAGGATCCTGAGCTGGCCGCATTGGTGGCGCGTGACTCCAAGTCGAGCAAGGACTATCAGAAAATTATTGATGCAGTTTTTAACGCTTGGGTTAGCCCCGATTGCAACGCTTCGGGTCTTGTTACGTGGCCTGACTATCGAGACGGTGTAAAGGCGGCGATCGCCGACATTATGCGCACGGTGGGCTCGGGTAAGGACACGGCGGTTTTTACCTCAGGCGGCACCATTGCCACGGCGGTTGGATTGGTCGCAGGTGTGACTCATGACGGCTTTTATCAATTTTATGAGCCGGTTATGAATTGCTCGGTAACGCGCTTTATATACAGTGCGCGGCGAGTGTCGCTGTCAAACTTTAATGACGTAGCTCACCTGCAGCTGTTGGGCGCCCAGTTAGGCGAAGCATTGGTGACTTATCGATGACGGTACCAATTTGGCTTGTGCGCCACGGAGAGGCAAGCGCTACCTGGTCTGAGCATGCCGATCCAGGATTGAGCGACTTGGGCAGCGCGCAGGCGGTGTCGGCGTCACAATGGCTTAGCCAGCATATTCCGAGCGACGTCGAGTTGGTTAGCAGTCCCAAGCGCCGCGCTCAAGAGACGGCGCAGCCGTTGGCAACACTACTGAACGCTTCAGTGCGTGTAGATAGCGCGTTTAACGAGATTGCCGCTCCGGTTCCCTTATCTCAGCGGCAAGCGTGGTTGCAGGCTTACATGGGACAGACGTGGTCAGAACAATCCGATGAAGTACTTGCGTGGCGTGAGGGAATTATTGCTGCTCTGAATACAATTGATGTGCCTACCGTGATCTTCAGTCACTTCTTGGTTATCAATACAGTAGTGGCCCATATTCGCAATGCGCCCGAGACCTTGCAGTGTTGGCCCGACAATGGCTCTTGCCACCAATTTGGCAAAGCGCCTACCGGCGCATTGACCCTGATTGAATTGGGTCGTGAGCTATCAACGCGCGTGAATTAGCGAGAGCGTCTGCGCATGAGCCCTTCTTGGGTTGTCGACGCCAAAAGAGTGCCGTTCTGACTCCAAAACTGTCCGCGGTTGAACCCCCTAGCATTGCCTGACCACGGGCTATCGCAGTGGTACAAAATTGTCTCGTTTAAGTCGATAGGTGCATGAAACCAAATGGCGTGGTCGAGGCTTGCAAACATGTATTCTTTTTCAAAGTCGGTCGAATTGTGCGGTATGACGGTGGTGGCCAGCAGGAGAAATCGGATATCAGTGCCAGGCCCGCTTGATGCTGGCGCTGCTCGTCGCGCATGCTGCCCATTACCCGATACCAATTACTCTGACTCGCTGCATCAGTCGCGTTTTGATTGCTCTTGCCCCGCATTCGCTCCACGCCATAGCGGGCCAGTAGGGGCCAACGCATTTTGCCGTTGGCTCCCACCGGTTGGGTGCCGTCAAAGGGTTCTATCATCACGTCTGGCATGGCGGCGCAATGCTCGAGACCCTGTTCGACAACTTGATAACTGATAGAGGTGTTAAAGATGGCTTGTTGGTGCTGACGCGCCACCACGCGCCGGGTAGCAAAGGATCGACCGTTTCTAATAGGGTCTACCTCGAACTCTATCGGTTCATTGGGGTCACCCGCCCGCAGAAAATACGCATGCATGGAATGAGCCAGCATGGACTCGTCCACGGTTTGATTGGCCGCCATTAAACATTGCGCCAATACTTGACCGCCAAAAATTCGCTGTTGCGGGGTAATACTATTGCCGCGAAACCAATACTGACCCACGCGCTCCGGTTGAATGAAATCGAGAACTTCTTGAAACGTCGTCACTTTTACCTCCTCGCTGGTATCAGCGACGCTCGGCAGCTAAGCCAAAATAAAACACATCGAAATACTCAATAGCAGTAGCATCCAGATCGTCGACTTTGCGCCATAGATCAATGTCCATCGATGCATTGATGGCACCCTGAAGCATATTTTTCGCTACCAAGCTGTTAGCGGCGCGGAAGGTGCCTTGCTGCTGACCGGCTGTAATAAAGTCGCCAATGTAGTCGTTGATCTTCTCCGTGCGCGCCAGCACTTTGCGTCGGATTGGCGGGGGTAGCGCCGTGATGGTGTTGTAGCGAATCAGTGGGCCTAATTCGGAGTTTTGTAAATTGAAAATTCGTCGACAAACTTCGTCCAATTTATCGATGGCGCTGCCCTCTTTATCGCGCACTTCTTGATAGATGGCCTCAAGTTGATCGAGCGAGTAGTCATAACACTGATTAAGTAGCGATTCTTTGTTGGCAAAGTGATAGTAAAACGCACCCTTGGAAACCTGGAGATGCTCGGCAATTTCATCGAGCGATGTGCCGGTAAATCCTTTGCGATTGAAAAATCGCGTGCCGGCCTTAAAAAACGCCTCCTGCTTAAGGCGGTTTTGCGCCTCGCGGTCAAAGCCACGCGCGGGTGCTACAGACTCTGGCGTAATGGGGTGATTGCGCGGTTCAAAGTTGCTGGGTATTGCCAGTAAGCCATTGGCACAAATATCGGCAACCGCGTCAGCGGCTTTGGCCGCTTCCTCGGCCGGTATTTCGTAAAGCCAATAAAACGACCAATCGAGCGCGCCAATCAACGCCCGCGTTGTGGTTGTTGAGTGACACGGTCTGATAAGCCCGCTTTCTATACCGTCGCGAATGTATTGGCGAACGCGAATGAACATGGCGAGATATTCGGCGCTTAATGCATCTCGGTGTTGATCCTTCAGGAGGCGAGCTCCAAGGGCGCTGCGTAATAGTCTCCCTCGCCCTTGAGCGCTAATAGAATGGTGTTAATACGTGAGCGCATAAATAGCAGCGTGCGCTCAAGAGGGTTGTCGGTGCGCCGCTCAATCGCATCTAGGGAGGCTAGCGCCTGCTTCATGGCGGCGTCGTAGCATTGATAAATGAGGTCTTCTTTGGTTTTAACGTAGTAGTAAAGGCTGGTTTTTGTTAACCCTAGCTTCTCGGCAACGTCGCTTAGCGTCGTCGCCCGTGCCCCTTTGGTATTAAACAATTTCGCAGCTCTGGACAGAATGGCGCTGTGCTTGGCCTCGTGCTGAATGCCTCGGTTAAAGGGTGAGCCGCCATCATTTGAGCGTATAGCCACAGGTGTCCTTATCGTCTTGATGCCACCGTGTGCTAGGTCACTTGAAGAACTGCTTTCAAATAGGGCAGCACGATACGGGGCTGTTGAGATAATTCTCAATGTTCGAATTTTTTGAACTTTAAGTATTTTTTTGTCCTTGTCTATGCATCTCGACGCATGCGCATTACCGCTACCCCAATGACACCAGTGGGGGAGGCTGTAGAGGAAGCAGGGAATATGTGCGCAGCCGACCGGATGATTGTGGCGGCGACGTAGCGTAATGAGGCTGGGTGAAACCGCCAGGGGTGAGGAATTGCGGTGGTAAATAACAAAACTGCCTTGGAAAATGACCAGGGCCGCTCTTTCACGGATGAGGTGATGGCTGAAAGGGCTATTTTGGCTGCATGCGAATGGCGCCATCACAGCGGATGACTTCGCCATTAAGGTACTCGTTCTCCACAATATTCTGAGCGAGACGTGCAATTTCATCGGGCTTGCCCAGTCGTGGTGGGAATGGCACGTTAGCAGCCAATGCCTCCACGGTTTCCTCGGGGAGCGAGTCACACATCGGCGTGTGAATTAGGCCGGGTGCAATGGTGTTGACCCGAATCCCAAAGGGCGCGAGATCGCGAGCAATAGGCAAAGTCATACCCACAATGCCGCCTTTGGAGGCACTGTAAGCTGCCTGACCAATCTGTCCCTCGTAAGCGGCTACCGAAGCGGTGTTGATAATAACGCCGCGGGTACCCTCTTCGGTAACAGGGTCTTGCTTGCTCATAACTTCGGCGACTAGGCGGAGTACGTTGAATGAGCCCACCAGATTAATGTTGATGACCTTTTGGAATACCGCCAACGGAAAAGCACCGTTGCGACCAAGGGTCTTTGCAGCGTCCGCTACACCGGCATAGTTGGAGCACAGATGGATCGCACCGAAGGCGGCAAGCGTTGCGTCGATGCCGGCACTCACCGACGCCTCATCGCATACGTTGACATTGCAATAAATCACGCCATCGCCCAGCTCATTGGCAATGGCATGACCGCGTTCCTCGTTCATATCGAAAATAGCCACTTTTGCACCGTGGGCGCTATAGCGCCGCACGGTGGCTTCGCCCAAACCCGAAGCGCCGCCAGTCACGACGGCTACTTTATTTGTTAACTCCATGCTAGATCTCCTGTAAGAGTTCGCGGGCAATAATGACCCGTTGAATTTCGCTGGTTCCTTCGTAAATAGAGGTGACACGTGCATCTCTGGCGTATCGTTCCAGCGGCACATCTTGGGTGTAACCCAAGCCCCCCATGAGCTGGATGGCGGTGTAACACACACTGTTAGCCGTCTCACTCGCATGAAGCTTGGCCATAGAGGCCTGTTTGGAAAATGCCTGGCCTGTCTGCTTTAGGCAGGCGGCATTCATGACCATAAGCCGCGAGGCCTCAAGTTGGGTGTAGGCATCTGCCATCATCCATTGGGGGCCCTGTAGGCTGGCAATGGTGGCCCCAAATTGCTCTCGCTCGTTTTTGTACTGCCGTGCGTAGTCCATGGCGGCCATGCCCTCGCCAAGCGCCAGCGCGCCAATACCTATGCGTCCGCCGGCCAATTCTGATACCGCAACACGAAAGCCTTCGTTGAGCTCGCCCATGAGGGCCGACGTTGGTATGCGACAGTCCTCAAAGATGACAGTGTTGGTGGCCGATGCTTGCTGCCCCATTTTCTCCTCGGCCTTACCAATGATGATTCCGGGTGTGTCCGCCTCTACCAGAAAACAGGAGATGCCTTTGCCTTTACGAGCAGTTGTATCTGTCACCGCCCAGACGACAAATATGCCCGCATACTCAGCGCTGGTGATCCACATTTTGGTGCCGTTGAGCACCCAATTATCACCGTCTCTGCGCGCAGTCGTTTTCATGCCAGCCGGATCCGATCCCGCGCCAGTTTCAGATAGACAAAAACTGCCGGCTGGATACTCGCCGGAGCAGAGCTTGGGTAGGTAACGCTGCTTTTGCTCTTCGTTGGCAACGCTTTGGATAACTTCGCCAACCATGTTGGTTACCGACATAGTCACCGCCGTAGATGCGCAGGCCTTGGCGATCTCGGTAATTGCAAGGCTAAAGGCTACTACGCCAGCCTCACTGCCGCCGTAGGAGCTGTCAATATTTAGCCCCATAAACCCGAGTTCCGCGAGTTCTTTTAAATGACTTAGGAAGATGGCCCTCTCAGCTTCTTTATCACGGGCTTTATCAAGGGCGGCTGCGACGGGCGCAAGACTGTCTTGCGCGTATTTTTGTGCCGTATCCTGAATGAGGGTTTGTTCAGATGTCAGTGCTAGGTCCACTTAGACCTCCTACAACATTTCTATGGCTATTGAAGTGGCTTCACCGCCACCAATACACAAACTAGCAACACCTCGATGCTGACCTAAACGTTTGAGGGCGTAGATGAGGGTTACCAGTATTCGCGCCCCCGACGCACCAATAGGATGACCCAGGGCGCAGGCGCCACCATTAACATTGACCTTGGCATGATCCAGCCCAAGCGCGTCGATAGCCATCATCGTGACCATGGCAAATGCTTCATTGATCTCAAATAAGTCAATGGTCTCCTTGGGCCAGTCGATCTTAGCCAAAAGCTTCTCTATCGATGCGATGGGCGCCGTGTGAAAGCGCTAGGAGCACTGGCATGACTTGCATGCCCCAGGATTTTGGCCAACGGCGTTAGGCCTAAGGCTTTTGCTCGACCAGCACTCATGATGACCATGGCGGCGGCGCCATCGGATATTGAGCTTGAGTTTGCCGCGGTGATTGTGCCATCGGCGGCGAAGGCGGGCCTCAACTGCGGAATTTTGTCGGGGCGAGCGTTGCCGGGTTGCTCATCGACGAGCACGTTCACCTCGCCCGATCGGGTGGTGAGCGTAATTGGGGTGATTTCTTCAGTGAAATAACCGTGTTCGATAGCTTCCTTGGCTCGTCGGAGTGACTCAATGGCATAAGCATCCATTTGTTCACGGCTGATATCTTTTTCATCGGCTGTTTTCTGGGCAAAGCTTCCCATAGCTCCGCGCGTGTAGGCATCGTCGAGGCCGTCAAACATCATGTGTTCTTTTACGTCAGCATGACCGAGCCGCATGCCGCTTCTTGCTTTGGGTAAAAAGTAGGGTGCGTTGGTCATACTCTCCATGCCGCCCGCCACAGCTGTTGTGCAGCTACCCGCCTTGATTTGGTCGAAGGCTAGCATCACGGCTTTCATACCAGACCCGCAAACTTTGCTGACGGTGGTGCAGGGGGTGTTGTCGCTGAGCCCAGCGCCCAAGGCAGCCTGTCTGGCTGGCGCCTGGCCCAGGCCGGCAGCCAATACGTTGCCCATCAAAACCTCGTCGATGTCTGTAGCGCTCAGCGTTGCACGCGAGATGGCGGCCGTGATGGCCTCAGATCCCAGCTCGGTACCGGTCTTGCTGGCAAGTGTTCCCTGAAACCCACCCATGGGTGTGCGGGCTGCAGCAACAATCACAACATCCTGATCGTCTAGATGTGAAGCGGTCATGGTTATCTCCTAAGGGCATTTTCGACAATAGTAGAGGAAAGTTGGTGCAGGCCTATGGCTTAAGCCGCCATAAAAAGGAACTTAAATTGACATTCAAATGGATAAAATGGGGGGTTTTAAGGCTATTATCGCTTAAAAAAGGACATTTATTATATGGCGACTGTATCCCGTCACCATGCACTGGCCAGCTTGGATGGGGCGTTACGCCAAGGTCATAGTGGTGCACAACTGCTGCAGGCCGTGGGGATTAATCCGGCACTAATCGACTTGGCCAACACGAGAATCAATGACGACCAGATGGCCGCGCTAGTGCAGCATATCTGGGGGGAGCTCGATGATGAGTTCATGGGTTTTACTGCGAATCCCTGCAAGCGTGGGTCCTTCGCTTTTATGCTTCAGAGTGTGCGTCGTTGCTACAGCTTAAGGGAGGCGTTGCACATGGGCCTCCGCTTTTATCAGTTGTGCACGGACGATATCGAAACGCGACTCGTAGAAGCGAATGAGCAGGCGACTATTACTATTCGCTTTCGTCATCCCGAGCTGGATGCCAAGTGTTTTTATCAGGAATTCTGGATGGTGATTTGGCATCGCTTAGCAAGCTGGTTGTGTGGCATTGCTATTCCTCTCATTGAAACCCGATTTGCGGGGCCAAAGCCGGAGCACGCCATGGAACTGGTGACCATGTTTCCGAGCCGTCATTGTTTCAATGCGGGAGAAAATGCCCTGGTGTTTCCAGCGGAGTATTTGAATAGCTCACTCATTCGTAACAGGACCGAGGTAAATCAATTTCTCATTAAGTCGCCCTATAACTTACTGACCATTCCGGGACACGACCGCAGTTTGAGGAGCACCGTGGAGCAGCTCTTGCGCCAAGCTCACAGTCTTAAGGGTGGTTTTCCGCGCATTGCTGAGTTGGCAGATCAGCTACACATGACGCAGCAAACCCTGCATCGGCGCTTAAAGGCCGAGGGAAGTAGTTATCAGCGGGTTAAAGATAGCATTCGAAGAGATGATGCGTTGATGCTCCTGACCAAGGAAAAACGCTCGGTATTTGAGGTGGCAGAGGCCCTGAGTTTTTCTGACACGCGTTCTTTTACCCGCGCGTTCAAGCAGTGGACGGAATGACTCCCCGGGAGTATCGGCGTTTTTTAGGTTGACTAACCAATCGCGCCTTTCCTGCTATAACGAGTGGAAAACTAGCGGTTAACAAGCCGCTACCAAAAGCCCTGAACTCAGTGATCTCACGCGCCAAGGACGAGGATATGAATAAAAAAATTGCTAACTGTCTTGCTTATGTTGCATTCACCACGCCAGCCATGGCGCTATTAGCCAGTGATGAACCTGCCAAGCCCACATTTACGGCCGACGGGGTGGTTAATGTGCCGGCATTTTCTCTACCACCGTCGTCGCTCTCGAGTACCGAAGCGCAAGCGGCTATGAAGCACCGCGCGGCCATGTCATCTGAGCAGCCGCGGTTGATTGAGCCTGACGTTATCAAGGCGCGAGCGGGGCTGGCTAAGTGGCTGCAGCCTCAGGTCGATGGCATGTTGGCCGCCTACCCAGTAAGCATTGAGGAAACCGAGATAGCGGGTGTGCCCGTTAGGGTATTTACGCCTGCCGATGGCGACGTTAAGTCGAATCGCGTGTTGGTTAATTTGCATGGTGGTGCATTTCAAACCTGTTGGGAGTCCTGCTCGCAAATAGAATCGGCACCCGTTGCGGTGACCGGCGGGTATAAGGTCATTAGTGTCAATTATCGTATGGCTCCCGAGGCTAAACATCCCGCTGGGGTGGAGGATGTCGCGGCCGTCTACCAAGCGTTGCCCAACGACTACGCGCCCTCGAGTATCGGTATTTACGGGTGTTCGGCGGGTGGCGCGTTGACCGCACAGGCAGCTGCTTGGCTGCCAGCGCACAACTTGCCGAGTCCCGGTGCTGTGGGTGTTTTTGGTGCCGGAGCCGTGCGGTTTAGTAGCGGTGATTCGGCCTATATTTCCGGGCACGTGAGTGGCGCTTTTCCAGCGCCGGCACTAGATGGCAGCCAAATCGATATGACACGTGGCTACTTTGATACCGCTGACATGGCTGATGCATCGGTATCACCGGCGCTTCATCCCGATGTAATAGCACAATTTCCGCCCACGTTGCTGATAACGGGCACCCGAGCCATGGATTTGAGCCCGGCGGTATACACCAATACCCAATTGTTAAAGGCGGGTGTGGAGTCGACCCTGGTGGTCGGTGAGGGTATGGACCACTGTTTCATCTACCAAAATAGGCTGCCCGAGGCTCAAGAAGCCTATCAGATTATTGCCAATTTCTTTGATCGGAACCTACGCTGATACGGACGCCAAGGACTCATCAATTTAACGGGCTGCACCGCCATTTCGCTGGGATGAATTACGCTAAGCTCTGCTAAATTTTTCTGCCTGGTATAGATGTGACCCCCTCAAAAGTTCTGGTATGATCGGCAGTCTTTTTAATTGAACAGAGGTGTTGATTAGTGGCATTAGTTAAGTTTGTGAATCACGATGGCGTGGTTAGAGAGGTAGAAGCGGCGAGTGGTAGCAGCCTGATGCAGGTGGCATTGGACAATGGTATTGATGAAATCGTGGCGGAGTGCGGTGGTGCGTGTAGCTGTGCGACTTGCCACTGTTATGTCGATGAAGCCTGGATGTCAAAACTCGCCCCGGCAGACGCCATCGAAAAATCGATGCTCGATTGTGCACTTGAGCCCAAAGACAATAGCCGTCTTAGCTGGCAGGTGTTTGTTTCCGATGAGCTTGATGGACTCACCGTTCACCTGCCTGCGGCGCAATACTAAGCCCCTCTTAACCGTCCTTAGTGACAGGTGTACTAGCGCTTTCGGGTGGCGTTGGCGGCGCAAAGTTAGCCAGCGGCCTGTCGCAGGTTTTGCCACCCTCCGAGTTGTTAATCGTTGCCAATACGGGGGACGATTTTAGTCACCTCGGCCTGCCTATCTCGCCCGATCTTGACTCGGTCATGTATGCCTTGGCAGGGGTCTCAGACGAGATTCGGGGTTGGGGGCGAGCGGGCGAAAGCTGGCACTGTATGGAAGCACTAGCCGAGCTGGGCGCCGACAGCTGGTTTCAGTTGGGTGATCGAGACCTCGCCACCCATGTCCTGCGGAATGAGGCGCTGGCGAATGGCCAGTCACTCACGGCGGCTACGGCCATACTTTGCCAGGGCCTTGGTGTGCGCCATGAGCTAATACCTATGTCAGATCAGCCGGTGGCCACTACGATACAAACAGACCGTGGACCTATGGCATTTCAGCACTATTTTGTGCGTGAGCAATGCAAACCGTTATTGCTGTCGGTGAATTTCGAGGGTGCTGACAGCGCATTTTACAATCCGCGCATCGACAAGTTTTTATCAAGCAGTGCTAGCCCATGGGTAGTGATCTGTCCGTCCAATCCTATGCTCAGCGTCGACCCCATTCTTGCCCTGCCAGGATTGCGGACCGTGCTGGCAAGGCTGCCTGTTATAGCGGTCTCCCCTATCGTCGCGGGTAAGGCAATAAAAGGTCCTGCCGCAAAAATCATGACCGAACTCGGCTTGCCTGTCAGTGCGCTTGGTGTCGCCGAATATTATCAAGGGTTAGTGGATGTCATGGCGATAGACCGTCTAGACGCCGCCCTTGCCCCCGATATCGAGGCGCTGGGCATGCAGGTCTGTATAGCCGATACGGTTATGACAACGCCTGATAAGCGGCGTTCGTTAGCAGAGCATATTCTTAAATTTATGGATGAGCTTGAGCACAGACGTTATCCCAAGACCCCAATTTGAGGTTGCAATCTCATGTTAAAAATTGGTTACAAGGCTTCTTCCGAGCAATTTACTCCGCAGCAGTTATTGTCCTATGGGCAACAGGCCGAGCGCTGCGGATTCGATTCGGTTTGGATTTCTGATCACTTTCAACCGTGGCGTCACACAGGCGGTCATGCGCCCGCCGCATTGCCGTGGTTGGGCGCATTGGCCGCCACCAGTGAGCGCATTGAAATTGGTACCAGTGTTCTCACACCCACTTTTCGGCACCATCCATCCATGGTGGCGCAGGCCTTTGCGACCTTGGGCTGTCTTGCCCCGGGTCGAGTCATTCTTGGTGGTGGCAGTGGCGAGTCTCTTAACGAGACGCCTGCTACAGGTCAAGTTTGGCCAGACCAGTCAGAGCGTTCCGCGCGACTACGTGAGGCCATTAAGCTGATACGTACGCTGTGGCGCGAGGAGCGCGTAGATTTTGAGGGAAAATTTTATCGTACCGAGCGCGCTACAATTTATGACAGGCCATTGGATGAGGTCAGACTATTTGTCGCCGCGGCGGGGCCGTACATTGCTAAGGTGGCAGGCATACAAGGCGATGGCTTTATCTGTACTAGCGGTAAGCCCACCGAGCTATATACAGAAAAGTTACTGCCGGGCGTAGCCCTGGGGCTGAGCGAGTCTTCACGCCCGGCGGATAAGCCGTTTGAGCGCATGATTGAAATGAAGCTGTCCTTTGATACCGATGCCTCTAAAGCGCTGGAAGATACGCGGTTTTGGGGGGCTCTCGCCTTGCGACCAGAAGAAAAAATGAACGTTGAAGATCCGCTCAAAATGGAGTCGCTAGCCGATGCCTTGCCCGTAGAAAGAGCCGCGTCCCGATGGATTGTGAGTACCGACGCGCAAGAGGTTGTTGAGCGTATCGCTCCCTACATTGGCATGGGTTTTGATCATTTGGTGTTTCACGCTCCCGGGCCAGATCAAGCGCGCTTTCTCGATTTATTCTCATCAAGAGTAATGCCGCTGTTACGTAGTCGGTTTGGTTGATTACTTTAGCGACTCAGCGCCAGAAGCGCTTGATTGGAACTGGCGACGGTTTGATACAGTGTGGACCGTTGCACGGGTAGGCGATCACAGGAATTGATAAGCGCTTGCATGCGAGCGGGCGAAAATTCTTGGCCATTGGTGGCGCCTGCTGCTCGGGTGATGGATTCATCCATCAGTGTGCCGCCTAGATCGTTGTCACCGGCCTTCAAGCAAGCCTTAACGCCGTGCTCACCCAGTTTGACCCAAGAGGTCTGAATGTTGTCGATTAGTCCATTAAAGACTAATCGGGCAACCGCATGCATCAAGATGGTTTCGCGGTAGCTAGGTCCTTGTCTACAGGGAATTTTTTTGAACATGGGAGCTTCCGTCGCGACAAACGGCAAGGGGACAAATTCGGTAAAGCCACCTGTGTTTTGCTGTATCTCTCGAATGGTCAACAGGTGTTTAGCCCAGCTATCGTATCCATCGACGTGTCCAAACATGATGGTTGCTGTTGTGCGTAAACCGAGGGCGTGAGCCGATTGCATAATGTTTACCCACGCATTGGTATCGAGCTTGTCCGGGCAAATAACATTGCGAACTTTGTCATCCAGAATTTCAGCGGCGGTGCCCGGCAGTGTAT
Source organism: Luminiphilus sp. (assembly GCA_038141785.1). GTDB lineage: Bacteria > Pseudomonadota > Gammaproteobacteria > Pseudomonadales > Halieaceae > Luminiphilus. The sequence continues at coordinate 117,794 of JAYQIT010000005.1, forward strand.
TGAGGCCGGCCTCATGCAGTTGGCCAAGGAATGATTCGACGCTTATTCCCAGGGTCGTTGCGCCATGCAAAATCTCAAGCGGCGAGAACGCATGAATATGCATGTCAGCGTCGCAAGACTTAACCGCGCGCACAATGGATAAATACGTGTTGCCATCGAATTCGGGATGAATACCCCCTTGTAGGCAAACTTCGGTAGCACCACGTTGACGCGCTTCTTGAACTCGGCGTGCAACTTCTTCAATCGATAGTAGATAGGGCTTGCCCCGTAGATCGTCGTGGGTTTTTCCTTTGGAAAATGCACAGAACCCACAGCGAAAGCCACAAATATTGGTGTAATTGATATTGCGGTTTACCACGTAGGTCACACTATCGCCACAGCGCTCGCGTCGAAGGCGGTCCGCGGCGTGGCACACCGCATCAAAGTCTGCACCACGGGCTTTGAACAAGTCTGCCAAGGCCGCTGCCGGGAGCTGGTCGCCATTTAAAAGGCCACCAATAGTGCGCTCTACCGTGCTTGAAGCCCGCTGACCTAGGGCTTTATTGGGCTTAGTGTCAGGTATGAGGTTGCTACCGGTCACCCATTTATCGCTGCGCGCAAATCCCTCGCCATCGCTCAGTCTCGCCAGCGGCTGGCGTACGGAGGTGTCTACCCAGACCTTTGCTTTGCGCACAAAGTCTGGATAAACGGTCAACCGCTCATCTAGATGCATGCCGGCTAATGCTGTTTCGCGTGCGAGTTGATCCAGCTCTGGCCAGGGTGACTCGGGGTTTACATGATCCGGTGTTAATGGGCTCACGCCACCCCAATCGTTAAGTCCCGCGTTAATAAGCAGTGGAAGGACGCCTGGGCTGAGATTGGGCGGCGCCTGAATACTCATGCTGGGCCCAAATATGAGCCGCGCCACGGCGATGGTCCAGCGTAGCTCGTCAAGGTCAGGCTCAGGCGCTTGTGCCATGCGCGTGTTGGGCTTTGCGCGAAAATTCTGAATGATAATTTCTTGTAAATGGCCATAGCGGCGATGTAAGGCGCGCAGTGTCAGTAGGCTGTCAATGCGCTCTAAGCGAGTTTCGCCAATGCCAATCAGGATGCCGCTGGTAAACGGCACTCGACACTCGCCCGCAAAAGCAATGGTCTCTAATCGTTTTGCCGGAATTTTGTCGGGTGACCCGAAGTGGGGCATGCCCTTCTCACATAGCCGCTCAGATGCAGACTCGAGCATGAGCCCCATCGAGCCCGATACCTCACGCAGCTGTATGATCTCGTCGCGCGCGAGATTGCCCGCATTGATGTGCGGTATGAGACCCGTTTCTTGTAGTACTTGCTTGGCAACAAATGCGAGGTACTCGACGGTGGTAGTGAACCCCAATTCAGACAGTGCATTGCGGGCCGCCCGGTAGCGCAGTTCGGGCTTCTCTCCCAGTGTAAACAGAGCCTCCTTGCAGCCCAATGCGACCCCTTGACGAGCCAGTGTCAGAATTTCATTCGTCGACATGAATGCGCTATCAAGTCGGCTCGGTGATTTGGCGAAGGTGCAGTAATGGCAGACATCCCTGCAAAGCTCTGTGAGTGGGATGAACACTTTCTTGGAAAAGGTAAATACCTTTCCAAAGCCAAGGTCACGGCAGTCGGCGGCCTCTTGGAGTAAAGCGGTATTAAGTGGGCGGCTGGCTAACTGGCGGGCTTCGGCGTCGCTGACAGAGTGACTATGCGTAATGGCTTTGCGTTGAAAGTTAGGCATTGGCGGCGACCGACAACGCCTCACCGCTCGTGGGCATGCTCGCAATAGTTGATACTTGTTCAAGAAAACTGCGCGTTTGCGTTCCCGCTAGGAGTTGTCGTGAACGATAAAGTAGCTGTAGGTCGCTGGGCGTATCGATATCGAGCGCGGTGTTGTCACAGTGTATTTCGCAGACACGTAAGTTTAGCTCGGCACACTGAGTCAGGTGACGCGCGCGGCTATCGGTGCCAAAGTTTGTAGCGAAGCCAGATCCTAAGCGCCAACTTATGATATTGGTTCCTTCTCCGTGTCTATCGGTTACCAAAACGACATCATGGTTCGCCTCGCTCTCCAAAATTAGCTCCAAGGTGCTTGTGGTGAGTAAGGGAATATCAGCATGAACGATCATGGCATGGCTATAGCCTTGTATCATCATGCGTTGGCTATAAGTCGCAGCAATGGCATCTAATCCGGCGCAGGGCAGTTCGCTGTCGCGTATCAGTGTGGCGTTAAACTTCTGCGCTAGCTCAGCACCATAGTCGTCGCCCGCACAGATACTTAATGCAAGATTGGGGACAGACGACAACGCACTGAGTACATCGTGCGCCATTGACCGGCTTAACTGCTGACGTTGGCTTTGGGTTAGTGCGGGGTTGAGCCTCTGCTTGGCATTAATAAGTGCTTTAATGGGAACCAGGGCGCATCGAGAGCGGTTTTTTTGATCGGTTGGACTGGATAGCACGGTGTTTTTAGCCATTAAAAACCTCGATGAACTATTGTGCATTTTGTCAGTTGAGCAAACAAGGATGTTGTCTCAACGGCATCCGTGGTATCAGAATGCGCGTTCTTTTTATGTGACAAAGGCCTTGTGCTTATGCAGTTGTACCCACTGACTACCCTGCCAATGATTGAGGTCGGCGATGATCTTGCTGCGGTTATTGCTCGAGCATTGGCGGAGACGGATTTGGTGTTGGCTGCGGGGGACTTATTGGTTGTCGCGCAGAAAATTGTCTCCAAAAGCGAGGGTCGGCAGGTGGCCCTCTCTGAGGTGGTGCCATCCGAGAAAGCGTTAGTACTCGCCACAGAAACAGAAAAGGACCCACGCCTTGTTGAGCTTATTCTAGGTGAATCAGTGGCCGTTATTCGTAGCCGCCCTGGCCTCTTAATCGTTGAGCATCGTCTCGGGTTCGTGCATGCAAACGCGGGGGTTGACCAGTCAAATATCGATGGCGCTGACCATGCGCTGTTGTTACCAAAAGATCCCGACGCAAGCGCCCATGAGTTGCGAAATAATTTAGAAGCACTCACGGGTATTGCCCCGTCTGTTTTGATTAATGACAGTTGTGGGCGGGCCTGGCGAAACGGTATTACGGGCATGGCTATTGGATGTGCGGGCTTTACGCCGGTCGTTAGCCGTGTGGGCGAGCAGGATCTTTTTGGTCGCGAGTTAGAGGTAACAGAAGTGGCAGTCGCCGACGAATTAGCCGCCGCGGCATCGCACCTGATGGGCCAGGGTGCTGAAGCCGTGCCGGTTGTTCTTATTAGGGGTGCCAAGCTTGAGCCCTCAGCACTGGGCACCCACACCCTCATTAGGGAGCGACATCGCGATTTATTTCGCTAGCATGGCTAGTCGGGTATATCCGCAGATAAAACCCGCGGCGACAGATACTTTGTGCGGGTCCAGCCACCGTCAACCACAATGGTTTGTCCATTGATAAATTCGCCACCCTCGGAACACAAAAATGCAATCGTTGCCGCAACATCGGCCACTTCACCCAGACGGGTATGAGGAGTCATATCAATTTGCATGCGCTTAAAACCTGGATCATCCAAGCGCTCTCGCACCATGTCGGTCAAGGTAACGCCCGGTGCCACGTTGTTGGCGCGAATGCCCAATGGCCCATATTGGCAGGCGATGTGCTCGGTGAGCGAGCTTAGCCCGCCCTTGGCGGCCGAATATGCCCCGCCCCGCAGTCCGCCAATTTCAGCAAATGTCGACGTGACGTTGATGATGACCGAGCCCGGCTGCATCTGATTAATGACATCGCGAGCCAGTCTAAAGGGCGCTCGCAGCATAATGTCTAAAAAGTAGTCCAAGGTTTCGTCATCGGTTTCGTGCAGCGGCTTGGGCTTGCCGACCCCCGCATTGTTGATGAGCGCATCGATTTTTCCAAAACGCTCCAACGCAAGCGCCACAATGGCCTGCGGCGCGTCTGCGGTTGTGATGTCGACCGAGAGCGTTGCAACGCGCTCAGGATCTGCAAGTTCGGCATGCAGGATGTCTAGTTTGTCCTGACTCCGGCCTACGCCCACAATATTCCAGCCCTGTTGGAAAAGATGCTTGGCAGTTTCTAGGCCTATGCCGCTTCCTGCACCGGTGATGATGGCCACTTTCATGCTTTTTCCTCTCGGTATTAGCCGCGCGATGGCAGGGCTATTTCGCCCGTTGCCTTGGCCATAACGGTGCCCAATTGATTTTTCATCACAAAGTCCACATGGATAAGCTGGCGGCCTTTGTCATCGATTGATTTTTCTGTGACCGAGGCATCCATAATAGTCAGATCACCGGTAAAAGCGGGCCCGCGATACTGTGCATTGACGTGAACCAACTGTCCCCATTCTCCTGCCCAACCGGCAAGATAGTCTAGGATCCATGCACCCATTGAGGCGCCATAGCCATAGCCTCGAGGCATGCCGATGTGGCGCGCCCAGCGTGGGAAAAGATGGCCTCGCGATGGACCAATGTAGGCGCCATCGGTCAACTCGGGGTTATCCAATTCTAGTACAGGGTCTTGCTCTTTGCCCGCCATTTCAGCGGTAAAGCCCATGGCCTCCATGTCCAAATCTGTACGACGGTGAACGCCGCACCATAGCGTAAACAGATAGGCCCGCCATTCCGTGGTAAAGCTGGCAATGCTGTGTGGTCCAATCACCCGGGTAGGTAGCGCATCACCCACTGATACCTCTTCTGCGTAACGCTTGTCGTGGCCAAGATCGTGGAGCATTTTGATCCACTCGTACTTACGATCTTCTAATGCGATCAGTTCGGCATCGGTCCATTCTGGATCGTCAAAACCCGTCAAAGAGCCCATTTCCCGGGCTGCTTGTGCGTTATATCGAATAGAGGTTGAGCGTTGCTTCGAAATCAGATCGCCCTGCTGGTTGTAATAAAAGTTGTCACCACGTTGAAAGCAGGTAGGCCCAGCAAAGCCAGTTTCCTTGATCACGTAGTCAAAAGGTATGCGCTCGTTGGTAATGTCGTCGCCAGGAAAGATAGGCGTATCTTCAAACCACCACTCGTCCCCACCAAAAATCATATGCGATTCGGGAATCAGGCCAATGCATGAGGGTGCCGTACCGTGGCCGTCATCACAGGCTACAGGAAACGATACCGGTGCATGCATGCGTCCATGTCTAGAGTTGGCAGCAAAGTCGGGGTCGTAATGATTGCGATTTGGGTAGTGCATTGCCTGCGCCCACCGGCGAATATCTGTGCCCGAGATAGGCTCTCTCAGTCGGCCGGGTTCGATTGGCTTGCCTAAGTAGTTATCTAAGTCAGAGCAGTCGAGGGTAATGGCGGTCATGAGATATCCTTGCTATTTATTTTCGGCCAAAGGAGTATAGGATACTCAGGCACTGTTCAACAGTGCTGTGCAGTAAATAGATATAAGGTATAAGGATTGTCGAATGACAGAGATCACCCGGCGCACGATGGCCGGCCGCTCCATTAGGTGGAATCACGAGCGCGCTGAGGCGGCCTATCACGATGGTCATTGGGTGCGTTCTACGCTCGTTGACGCGCTGCTCAAAGTGGCTCGCGAGGAGCCTGATCGGGTCATAGTGATTGAGGGGACGCATTCGCTTTCGGTGAAAGCACTTTATGATCGTGCGTCGACGCTGGCGGCTGAAATGTCCTCTCGTTACCCGCTCGGTAGTGTCGTTTCTTTTATGCTTCCCAACTGGCACGAGGCGGCGATTATTTACATCGCCGCGACCTTGGCCGGCATGGTTGTGCATCCTATTCTGCCCTCGCTTCGGGCTCATGACTTGCGTTTTATGCTGTCAGACTTAAGCAGCCGGCTAATTTTTGTTCCGTCCAGTTTTCGCCAGCATGACTACGTGTCCATGATGTCAGATGTTGTGGAATCGCTCGACTCAGAGATCGATGTCGTCGTGCTCCGTGGTGATGAAGGGCCTTTTGAGTCGTTTGAGTCAATGCCGAGAGGATGCTTGATGACACCCCCGTCCCTCGAGCCAGATGCGGTTCATATGATCATGTATACCTCGGGCACCACGGGTAGCCCCAAAGGCGTTATGCACAGCCATAATTCTTTGTATGCGCTGATTCAACAGTTGGGTAAATACTGGCATATTGAGCCGGGTGACAGTTTTCTCGTTGCGTCGCCTATTAGTCATATTGGTGGTTCTATTTACGCCTTCGAATGCCCATTGCTGTTGGGGACAACAGCTATTTTGCATGAGACTTGGGACCCCAGGGCGGCGGTGATGGATTTGCAATCCTATGGCTGCACGCACTTTGCCGGCGCTACACCATTTTTAACGGGTATTTTGGCGGCTGCCAAGGACGCTAATACACACTTGCCCGATCTTAAAGTATTTATTTGTGGTGGCGCTTCTGTACCGCCCTCACTGATTCGGGAGGCAGTTGCCTATTTTGAGAATGCTGCTGTTACCCGCGTTTATGGGTCTACTGAGGTCCCAGTTACTACGGTTGGATCCCCGAATCGATTGGACGTAAAGCACGCGTCGGAGTCTGATGGTCGCAGCGGTATTGCGGAGATAAAGCTAGTAGACGGCGAGGTTCGGGTGCGAGGTCCTCAAATGCTGGTTGGTTACCTGCACGCTGAGGATGAACATGGCGTGTTTGATTCAGACGGCTTTTATCGTACCGGCGATTTGGCCCATTGGATGGATGATGAATTTCTGGTCATTGATGGGCGTAGCAAGGACATCATTATTCGCAACGGTGAAAACATATCCCCAAAAGAGTTAGAGGACCTTTTGATTGCTCACGCGGAGATTGCAGAGATCGCCATTGTGGGTTTGCCCCATGAAAAAACGGGCGAACAGGCTTGTGCGGTGATTGTGCCGACTCTCGGGGCGATGCCCAGCGTTGCATCCATCTCAAACACGCTGGCTCAGCACGGCGTGGCGAAATTTAAATACCCCGAGCGCGTGGAACTCTGGGCAGAGTTGCCCAAAAATGATGCGGGAAAGGTACTAAAACATCGTATTAGAGATCGGCTAGTGAGGTCGTGACAGCGCTTTAGGATGATTGCGCGTTGGCTTTGGTCGCTACTGACCAATCGGGTTGCTTGCCCAATACAGCTAGCGCAATACCTGCGCATAGAGCGCCTACAACACCGATATTGAGTAGCATGTCATAGCTGCCGTAGTAGTCAAAAATTGCGCCGGCTAAAAAAGGTCCAATTGCTGAGCCCACGGTTATTAGGCTCGACATGACGCCGAATATGGTGCCGAAGTGCTTCATGCCGGCATAGCGCCCTGTTAGAAATGCCGTAATCTGGAGCTTGGCGCCCGAGGAGTAGCCTATGATGAACGCGCAGCTGATAATCACCGGCATTGAACGAAAGGGCTCCATCAGAAAAAGGAACCCCAAAGAGGCGACTCCCATCGTTGCCCCGCCAACAAAGTTGGGGTTGCTGCGGTCCATGAGATAACCGGTAACCAGTTTTCCGACAATACCGCCAATGCCGGAGATACTCGCTAGCCATGCGGCATCCTCGCGGGAGAGTCCTACGTCTGTGAGTAAAGGGACCTGATGTACGAGTACACCAACCGTGAGCATCATCATGATGATAGTGGAGCCTGCGATCAGCCAAAGATTGCGGTCACGTATCGCCTGCTTAACAGTAAGCCCCTCAAGGTCTCCTAGGGGGGCTGTTTTCGTCGTTTGCACTGAGCTTTGCTTACGATCATGGGCATCAAAAAGAAATAAATAGCTCATTAACAATGACGGCACGCCCCATCCTAGTGCCAAACCAATCCACGCGAGACGCCAGCCAAATTCGGCAATCAACCATTGAGCGGCCGGTGGAACGATAATTTGTGCAAAGGCAGCGCCTGTCATGACAATGGCCAGCGCCAGCCCTCGAGACGTTGTGAATACCCCGGAAACCGCGGCAATCCAGATGGTTGCCTTCACGCCAAGACCGCAGAGTGCGTAGATAGTCCATAGAATCCACCACTGGGTCAGCGAGCCGTTGGTAATACTGAAGGCGCTGACAGCACCGGTCATTAAGATTAGTCCGGGTAGGGCGAGTTTTCGGGACCCCCATCGATCGATCATGGCGCCAACAACCGGTGACAGCGGTATAGAAAGTATGGCGGAGATACTCATACCTGCAGAGATCTGCGAGCGGCTCCAACCAAATTCATCGGACAGTGGCCCCATAAAAAGCCCCATCGAATAGATCAGCACTGAGTAGAAGCCAAAGCCAATAAGACTCGCCAATATAAGCTTCCAGCCCTGTTGCCATTCGTTAGTCGAAGGGTTGTCGAGCGCCAACGTGATCATGGGTGTGTTCCTGTAGTGCAGCGACTACTGTTATGGTTCTTATTCAACGGTGTTGTGTATTAGACTACAGGGTAGTTACTGCATGCAATGCAATTACTCAAGCAGCCCATGGGGCAGTGAGCGATGATTTTTTTGGGGGATAGAATGGGATTTGATGAGCAAACAGATTTCGTGATTGTTGGGTCTGGCGCGGGTTCGATGTGCGCCGGGTTGTTTATGCGCGATCATGGTCATGACGTCGTCCTGCTAGAGAAATCGGAATTGCTGGGTGGTGTTACTTGCAAGTCAGGCGGTGTTATGTGGATACCCAATAACCGTTTCATGATTCGCGATGGGGTTGAAGAAACTCCTGAGTTGGCCTAACCTACATCGATAGCCTGGCGGAAGATCAGCGCAACGTGCCGGGTTCTACGCCCGAAGCGCACCGCCTATCTAGAACAGGCGCCTCAGATGCTGGAGTATTTAATTGAGCAGCATGGCATGCCTTTTGACCGTGTGCCCTACTGGCCTGATTATTACGATGATCGCCCCGGCGGCTGTGCTACCAGCCGGACCGTTGTTGCAGACTTATTTGATCTCAAGGAATTGGGTGCCTGGCGGAAAAAGATACGCCCGGGTTTTCTGCCATTGCCCCTCATGCTTGCTGATGCGATGAATCTTGGGGCCGTGAAGTACGAGTGGTCTGCCCGTTGGATGTTGCTGAAATTTGTTGGTCGGCTCATTGCTCAACTGTTTACTGGCAAGCGTCGCGTTGCCGCGGGAGCAGCTCTTCAGGGGCGGGCGTTAAAAAAGGCCCTAGACAGCGGCGTTGACATTCGTACCAAGTCGCCGGTGACTCGTTTAATAGTGACTGATGGCCGTGTCGTGGGTGTCGAGACGCTAAAAGAAGGGGCGCCCTGGCGAATCGCTGCCCGTTATGGTGTGCTCGTAAACGCGGGTGGGTTTGGGAAAAATTCTGCCATGCGTGCCGAGTATCAACCACACCTCGGTTGAATGGAGTAATGCGACTGACGACGACACAGGAGACCTCATTCGAGAGATGCATGCTCAGGGCGCCGCTCTCCATAACATGGATATGATGGTGGGGTACCAATCGACAATCCCGCCGGGCAAAGAAAACACCTACGTCAAACCTGGCGCACAGCGCATGCTGTGCTCCCCTCACGCGATCATGGTCGATCAAAGTGGTGTGCGGTATCAAAATGAGGGTGGATCCTATGTGGCCTTCTGTCGGGGTATGTTAGATCGTAATGCTCAGGTGCCATCGGTACCCAGTTGGGGGATTTTGACGCCCGATGTGTGCGTAAGTACGGCATTGCCGGGGCAAAACGTGCTGGGCAACTCAAGAAGTGGCAACAGGCCGGGTACTTGAAAGTTAGCGATTCGATTGCCGGTTTGGCTGTTGAGATTGACTGTGATCCTGAGGTGCTGACGAATACCGTTGAGCGGTTTAATGGTTTTGTTAGAAACAACAACGATGAAGATTTTGGTCGAGGTAATCGCCAATACGACCTATGGCTCGGTGATCGTTTTAATCAAGACGGCCCGTCAGAGACTTTGGGTACGCTTGAGCAAGGGCCATTTTATGCAGTTCCCATCGTTCCTGGTGATGTGGGTACCTATGGTGGGGTGGTTACCGACGAATATGCGCGGGTACTTTGCGAAGACGGTTCGGTGATTGACGGCCTGTATGCGACCGGAGTGTGTACTGCATCGGTATTTGGTCGAGTTTATCCGGGGGCCGGTGCAAGTATTGGTCCGGCCTATACCTTTGCTTATATCGCAGCTAAACACGCTGTGGAGCATGCTCAGTAGGCGGTTGAAGAAGCGCCTGAAACGACGGCGCTAGTTCACGTCTTCAGGCCGTTAACAATGAACATGTCATAGTCAGCGGCTTGCTGTCGGTAGGGGATGGCGGCTTGGTAGCCTGGACTCTGGTACCAGGCTTGGGCGTCCTCGATAGTGGGGAACTCCAGCACGATAGCACCGTCGGGCGCGTCCCCTTCTAAGGTAATGATGTCACCATAAACCGCCAGTGGTACTACCCGTGCCGTGGTCGGCAGCGCGCGGGTTCGCCGCTGGTATTCAGCCATGGCCGCCTCATCCCGTATGGCGCCCCGGCGAACAATGACCATATAAGCCGCCATAACGGTTAATTGATGCGCCGCGCTATGGCTTTGGCATCGAGAAATTCCTCAATGCCCTCTCGACCCCACTCTCGGCCCATGCCACTTTGCTTCATGCCGCCAAAGGGTAGATCGCCGGTTATACTCATACCACCATTAACACTAATACAGCCTGCCCGGATGCTACGCGCAATGTGCATGGCGCGCTCCGGATCACCCGACGTTACAGCACCACCCAAGCCATAATCGCTGTCATTGGCGATGCGAATCGCATCGTCATCATCCTCAAATGGGATAACAACCAGAACCGGCCCAAAAATTTCCTCGCGTGCAATGCGCATATCATTGGAGACGTCTACGAAGCAGGTTGGTTCGATAAAGTAGCCATTGCCTTTGTCGGGGCGGGCGTTACCACCTGCCAGCAGACGAGCACCCTCTGCCTTGCCAAGTTCAATGTAGGACATGACTCGTTCGTGCTGTTTGGCGGAAATTACCGGGCCCATAATGCAGGTGGGTTCATCAAATACGCCCCACTTGTCCGAGAAGCCTTGGTAGGCCATTTCTAGATATTTGCAGGCCTCCTCATAACGACTGCGGGGAACCAGCAAGCGTGTTGGGTAGGCGCAACCTTGTCCTGCATGGAAGATCACCATTGAGCTCATAACAGACATCATAAAGTCAGGCGCATCGTCGGTAATAATGGTGACCGATTTACCACCTAGCTCCAGGAATACTCGCTTCAGCGTGGCGGCTCCCTTTTCCATAATGCGCTTGCCAATGGCGGTAGATCCGGTGAAAGAAATCAGGTCGACTCGGGGGTCAGCCACCAACATCTCTCCGGCTTCAGCCGGATCGGACGCCGTGATGACGTTTAAGACGCCGGCTGGAATGCCAGCTTTGCTTGCCAACTCACCCATGATGGCGCCCATTTTAGGCGTATCGGGTGCGGGCTTAAGAATAATCGTGCAGCCAGCGAGCAGACCTGCAAAAACTTTACCGACATTGACATAGAGCGGAACATTCCAGGGTGTAATAGCCCCTACAACGCCAATAGGCTCATTGATCACTAAACGTTCATTGATGGCACCGCCATGATCGCGTTGACCGCGGTCTTCTTCGAAGGTGACTTCATGAAAGCACTTTAATAGATCGTCCATGCCAACCAGTGCACTGTCGAGATGCGCGCGGGCTGCGGCGCCCACCGCTGCACCGGCCTCAAGCCGGGCTATCATCATGAGGTCAGTCTTGTGCTCGTGCATGAGTTCAGCGAACCGAGTAACGACTGCCAGGCGTCCATCATGATCCCGACTCCAGTCAGTTTCGTCGAAAGCTCGACGAGCGGCGGCGATTGCTGCATCGACGTCTTCGGTTGACGCATCAGCGGCTTTACCGCAAACCTCCAGCGGTCCACGGGTTGATGATGTCAAACATCCTATTGCCGCTCGCAGGTCGGACTTCTCCGTCGATGTAAAGCAGTGCATCCGATAAGGTGTTCATGATGGGCTCCAGTTTTGTAAATTTATTGTTGGCTGTTCAATTTGGGTGACGACCGCCAACGGTAATGAATTCGCTGTGAACGTCCGCAGGTAGGTCGATAACCGTGCGGAAAATTGATTCAAGCGACGTGAATTGGCTGATGGGCCGCTCGCGCAAATTGATGCCGCGCTCCATGGCGGCCTGGTGAAACGCTATTGCCGCATTCATATCCACGTCCCAGGTTTTACCTTCTTCAAACATCTGGCCGCAGCGAATCGCGGTCACCCGAATGCCGTCGGGGCGCAATTCATCGGCGAGGTTGCGTGTAAACCCTTCCACGCCAGCCTTAGTAGATTGATACGGGATTAAATGGGGTAGGCGAATGTCTACGGACTCGCTGGTGACGTTGATGATCAGTGCACCAGACTGCATTAGCGGGATGGCTGAGCGGGCACACAGCATGGGTCCTAAAAGATTGGTGTTGACGGCGTTGTACAACTGCTCATCGGTAGCATCAACGAGTTTGTAGGGCTCAAAAATCGCGGCGTTATTGATAAGTACGTCAATATGTCCATAGCGATCGGCGATGGCCTTAAAGGCGGCCCTTACCGAGTCGGGTTGGCCGACGTCACAGCCCAACCCCATGGCGCGCTCGCCGATCTCGCTAGCGGCCGATTCTACCTTCGAGGCAGTGCGTCCAAGCAGCACGACCTCGTCGCCGTCGGCTGCAAAACGACGAGCTAGTGTCCGACCAAGGCCAACGCCGGCGCCTGTGATGACAATCACTTTGCTCATGAGAAATCTCCTGTAACTACGTTAGTCGGCAAAAGCACCATCATAGACTGACATGTCGCCGCTGTATGCGACTCCATCTTGCCAGAAAGTATCACCGCTGATTTTTTTGAAAAAGTGCACGGTTCGTGCGAACGAGCCCGCTTTGGAGCGAGGTGCCATAGCAATGCCACTGGGGCTTACGCCTCGCGCACGCGCGCTGAAATCTTTAATCGTGAACAGTAAGTCGTCAGTCTGCTGGGCGCACATTACGAGTTGATCGCCAGGGCAGTAGCGGCGTGGCTCCACCTGCGCTGAGGAAAGGCGCCCGCGTTTCATGCCAACCATCCCCGGACACTCGCTCACCTCAATACTGTGTACGTTCTCATACCAGTTCTGGTATTCCTCAAACATGCCCGCCACGTAGTTGGCAAGGATGATAAACACCCCTGAGAACGGTTTGTCTGCGTGTAAATTGTCGCTGAATTTCCAGTCGCCATAGAGCTCGTAGCTATAAAGACGTTCGGTCTCGTTATCTGTGATCATGCCGGCATCGCGTGCCTCGGCAATAAGCGGGCCCAGAGCGGGGATGTCGATAGTGGGATCCGGTAGATCAAAGTCATAAACGCTCACAAACTGCCAAGGCTGGGGGATATCCGGCATGATTTGCTCGGCGGTACTTTCATAGCGCTCGGCGCGAACAAAGCCTCTTAAGTTTGCCATTGCTTGCTGATGGCTAGTATCAAACCATTGAGCATAAGCCTGCCGCTGTGACTCGGGAACGTTGTGAAGGTGTATGGTTGTGCAAAGCGTCATTGCTGACTGTCTCCCCGGGTGCGGCTGATGACAAACTAAAGCGAATTTGTGTCCAGCGTGGTGCGTGTTATTGGCGTCTGAAAACTGCGAAAAACAGCCGTTTTGTAGATTTTCTTGTAGCTTATTAGGTGACTGAAAGATGACCCTTATTGAACACCATTGATGTATACTTCAGCAAGTGTTAACTTGCGATTTTTGGGGGCGGTTGTCGCTGGCTATTCTAGGTTGTGGCGCCGTCTTGTGTCTGCCAAATTCGCCTGGAAAAGCGGCGCTGGCGGGTGCTACTCCCTACCCAATCAACGACAAATAAATGGTCAGGTGCTGGTATGGATATTCTAGGTTACGCAGGCAAGCGGGTTGTTGTTAGTGGCTGTTTTTCAGGTATGGGTAATGCCACGGCACGCATGCTGATAGACCTAGGTGCCGAGGTTCATGGCTTGGATTACAAGCCGGTTGATTTGCCCCTGGCGTCTTACACACAGGTCGATTTGCGCGATCCTGATCAAATCAGAAATGTGGCCTCCGCTATTGGTGGCTCGGTGGATGCTCTATTTAACTGTGCCGGCCTGCCTCAGACGGCAGCACCGACTGACGTCATGAAGGTGAATTACGCAGGAACGCGGCTGCTCACTGAAACCATGATTCCGCTGATGCCAGAGGGCGGTGCGATTGCCAGTATTTCATCCAACGGTGGATTGGGTTGGAGCCGTCGGATGCCTGTATTAATGGAATTAATCGCGATTACCGACTACGACGAGCAAATGGCGTGGATTGAGTCTCATGCCGAGCAAGTCAGTGAAGGCTATGCCTTCTCGAAAGAGCTGATCATTGCTTGGACGCTGCTCATGTCTAATCGCCTCGTAGATCGCAAGTTACGTATTAACTGCACCATGCCTGGGCCAACCGCAACGCCAATGATGAGTCACTTTGTTGAAGCGTCGGGGCAGCAGGTGATTGATGCGGCCATGCAGCCAACCAATCGGCACTCAACACCGGAGGAGCAGGCCGGCGCGATGGTATATCTCAATAGCGATATTGCGACCTTCGTCAGTGGTGTTGCGCTGCCAGTGGATGGCGGTTTTATGGGTGGTGTTGCTACTGGTCAAGTGGACCTCAGTGTCATGATGTCGAATGCGAGCAAGGGCTGAGGCGACCTGACTACGCGTAAGCGAGGTATAAAGAATCATGGCCTATGAACGAGCACTCCCGCGGTTGGATGCGAGTAATCGACCCTTTTGGACCGGTGGTGAGCACGGCGAGTTACGCATGCTTCAGTGTCACGATTGCAGTGGTTTTGTCCATCCGCCGCGCCCGGTATGTCGACATTGCTTGTCCGAAAATGTGGCACCAACAGTGGTCGCAGGCACCGGCGAAGTCTATTCATTTTCAGTGAATTATCAAAAGTGGCATCCCGAAATGGAAGTGCCCTTTGTGGTGGCAAGAATTGCATTGGATGGCGTGCCAGGCGTTTTGTTGACCAGCAATGTCATCGGCTGTGATCCGGAAAGTGTCGATATTGGCGATCGAGTACGGGTTGTTTTTGAAAACCGCGATGACGTTTGGTATCCGCTATTTCAGCCTGAGGCGGCAACCCAGTGAGTGTCGAACATGCTTATATAACTGGAATTGGTCAGTCCGAAATCGGCGTGCGGCTAGAGCGGCATCCGCTTCTTCTCACGTTAGACGCAACCCGTGAGGCACTTACCGAAGCAGGACTTGATATCAGTCAAATCGATGGCGTGGCGACCTATCCCGGGCGTTCTGCTGGCATGTTGGGCTTCTCACCGATCGGTGCCGATGAGCTCATCGATGCCCTGGGTATTAAAGCTCGCTGGCACGCGGGTGGCATGGAGCTGACGTCGCAGTTTGGCGCCATTACTGCTGCAGCGATGGCGGTCAGAACCGGTCAGGCCAGACATGTTTTATGTTACCGCACCGTGTATGAAGCGGCGGCCATGTCCCGCCCAGAAGAGTATCCGATGCCTCGCCGAGATCGTGTTGACGGTTATTCACAATGGTTTGCGCCCTTTGGCGCCATCTCGGCGGTGACCTGGACTGCGCAATACGCTATGCGTCACGTAAAAAAATACGGTTTGACGCGTGAACAACTGGCGCAGATTTCGCTAACCGGGCGCAAGCATGCGCTACTCAACCCGCGCGCATTGAATCGTACGCCTCTCTCTATGGATGAGTACCTGTCTGCGCGTATGATTTCCAGTCCGCTGTGCTTGTTCGATTGTGATCGTTATTCAGACGCTTCGACGGTCATTATCGTTTCAGCGGGCGATGCGCTTGATGAGGTGCGATGTACGCCGGTTCGCATTGCGGCGATGTCCGGTACTGTCGAGCGCCACAGCTGGGATCAAGCGGAGTGGATGGCCTGTTACAGTGCGGGGCGAGATTTGTGGGCGCAGACCGATTACACACCAGCCGATGTAGACACCGCACAACTCTACGACGGCTTTAGTTTTCAGGCGTTGGCTTGGCTAGAAGGACTGGGCTTTTGTGCGCCGGGTGAAGGTGGACGTTTTATTGAGGGCGGTGACCGCATTGGTTTGGATGGCGAGCTTCCGCTCAACACCTTTGGTGGGCAATTGGGCGCGGGCCGGCTTCACGGATTTGGATTTGCTCATGAGGCAGTCACGCAACTACGTGGGCTTGGTGGCGAGCGACAGATTGCCAAGCAGCCCTCGGTAGCCGTGGCGGCGTCGGGGGGCGGCCCTCTGGCTACTGCGTTATTGTTGACGCGAGACTCATGATGCAAAGCGAGCGCGATATCGGTCAATTCAAGGGCTTCTGGCGTCGTTTTCGAGTGACACCCAGCCGCGGCGTAGTCGTCGCTGCGGTGGAGGACGATTATCACTGCATGAAAGTGACTGTTGTGCACGACGGTGTCCGTGCCAGTGAGGTAACCGGCGAAATGCCCCGGGCGCCTTGGACGACTTGCCCTGGCGCGTCCGAGCAGCTTGCAAAGACCTTTGAGGGGTTTGACCTTGCTGAGTTTGCGCGGCGTGGCGAAAAGAAAGCCAACTGTACACACCTGCATGATCTCGCGGTACTCGCGGCAGCTCACGCATTTGATGCTGGGTCGTCGCTGTTCGATATATTTGTCGATGACCCAATTAATGGTATTCGGCACGCGGAAATTTGGCTCAACGGCGTGCGAGGTTTGTCATGGTCAGAGTCGCGTATGACGGTTACTGCCCCCGAGGAGGTCGCTGGCACAAACCTCTTTGCACTGGGTGATTGGATAGCTTCACTCGACGAGACGCAAGCCGAGTTGGCGCGCTTACTGCGGTGGGCTAATGTCATAGCTAATGGACGCCAGATTCCCATTGAGCAGCAGTCAGATGCACGCAAGATGCCGCCTAATTGTTTTAGCTTTCAGCCTGAACGCGCGGTAATTGCTAAACGAGTAGGCGTGATTAGAGATTTCAGTATGGGGGCTGCGACACCCCTGAGTCGTTAAATTAAATCTAGGCAGTAAGTCATTTTTATAACGTTTTATTAACAGAGTAAGTCAGGTGCCACACCAGCACTTGTAACCGGAGGAAACAATCATGGATATGAATGATATGGTGCTTATCAGCGTTGATGATCACATCAGCGAGCCACCTGATATGTATGACAACCACCTTTCCGGCGAGGACTTGGCGACGGCACCCAAGCTGCGCACGACTGAGTCGGGCACCAATTATTGGGAGTACCAAGGCATGAAGATGCCCTCGGTTGGTCTCAACGCTGTGGTAGGCCGCCCTCTCGAGGAGTACGGTATGGAGCCCACACATTTTGACCAATTGCGTAAAGGTGTCTACGACGTGCACGCGCGCATTGATGACATGAACGCTAACGGCATTGCCGCGTCGCTCAATTTTGGCACTTGTGTTGGCTTTGATGGCGGTAAGTTCCATCAAGCACCCGACAAAGCAATGGCTTTAACGCACTTGCGCGCCTACAACGACTGGCACGTCGATGAGTGGTGTGGCGCCTATCCGGGGCGTTTCATACCCTGTGGTCTATTGCCAACTTGGGATATGGATGCAACGGTCCAAGAGATCAAACGCCTTGCCGCTAAGGGCGTAACTGCTGTCTCACTGAATGAGAACCCCACCAAGCAGGGTCTTCCAAGCGTACATAACGAGTACTGGGAGCCCATGTGGAAGGCGATTGTCGATGCCAACATGGTCATGTGCTTGCACATTGGTGCCGGTAACCCCATTCCTCATGCCTCTAATGAAACCCCCATTGAAGCCTGGATTGCCACCATGCCCATGTCTTCAGCTGTGGGTGCGGCGGATTGGGTCAACCTGGAAGCATTACACCGTTACCCCGATATGCGCATTTGTCTGTCAGAGTGTGGCTTGGGCTGGATTCCTTACTTCATGGAGCGTGCTGATTTCAGCCACACCCGGCATCAATTCTGGACCAATTCTCGAATGACCTTTGGTGATTTGAAACCCAGTGATGTTTTCAAGAAGCACTTCATGGTGTGCTTCATTGATGATGCCTTCGGCTTACAGAACCTTCAGTTCGTCAACGAGGATCTGGTTGCCTATGAGTGTGATTATCCTCACTCAGATACCTTGTGGCCTGAATGTCCCGAGCGCCTGTGGGAGACCATTAATCATCTTGATGATGCGCGCATTGATAAGGTGACTCACCTCAATGCCATGAACTGGTACAGCTTTGACCCCTTCAAGCATCACTCGCGTGAGTCCTTGACGGTGGGTGCACTTCGGGCCAAGGCGGCAGCTGACGGCGTGGACGTGGCGCCAACATCTGCAGGCGGTCTCAATCCGTTGGAAGGCACCAAGCGAGTGATTACCTCGGGTGATCTGTTCAAGATGTTCGCTCATCACTCGGAAGCTCGGTAAGCGGCAGCGCACACTGGAGGCGGCACGCGAGTGCCGCCTGCATAGGCCGGGCGTACAGCCCGGTGAACAATGACCAACAAAGGCGTGAAAATCATGTCAAACCAAGCATTCTCACCGGAGATTTTGCTCGATATTTACCGCAAGGCGTTGTTTATACGCTGTGCTGATGAGGGTGTTCGCGGGCAAATTCGCTCAGGAACCTGATGATTGCAATGCACCCACCAACCGGCCAAGAAATCATTGCTGCCGCCACCGGTTGTCTGCTTAATAACGAAGACTATCTGGTTACCATTTATCGAGGCTTGCACGATCAGCTCGCGAAAGGCATGCCGTTTAAGCAGATTGTTGCCGAATACTTTGGCCGCGACACGGGTTCTTGTAAGGGTAAAGGTGGTCCTATGCACATTACCTATCCCGAGGCAGGAGTTATGGTCACCACAGGCGTTGTTGGTAGCGGTATGCCCATTGCCAACGGTCTTGGTTGGGCGTCGCAAATTAAGGGCGACAAGCGCGTGACCGTGACGAGTTTCGGTGATGGTGCATCGAATATTGGTGCGTTCCATGAAGCGCTGAATATGGCCGCGGTGTGGAAGTTGCCGGTGATTTTTCTTTGCCAAAACAACCGCTACGGTGAAGCCACAACCTACGCCGATGCGACTGCTTCTAAAACGGTAGCAGAGCGCGCGGCGGCCTACGGCGACAACATGGTGGGTGTGTCGGTTAACGGCAACGATCCCGAAGCGATGTGGACGGCGATGCGCGATGCTATTGATCGCGCCCGTGCAGGTGATGGCCCACCGCTTCTTGAGGCAAATACGTTTCGTTTCAGCGGTCACTATTTTGGTGACCCCTCTACCTATATTCCCAAAGAGGAGATGGCGGAAGCGCTGGCCAATGATCCTATCGTGAAAGTGGGAGCAGATTGTTGCGGCTGGGATTGCCACCGATGAGGAAATTGATGCCATGAAGGCAGCCTTTGAGGCTGAGGTAGAAGAGGCGATTCAATTTGCCAAAGATAGCCCGGTCATTGATGTATCCGAGGTGACCACCGATGTTTACGGGGATGAAAAATGAGCGACGCAGAAACCATTACTTTTACCCAGGCCTATACTCGCGCCCTCGACGAGGCAATGGCTGCTGACCCGACTGTTCTGTTACTCGGTGAAGATATCGGCGATAAAGAGGGCGGTGGCGTTTTTAAGGTTACCGGTGGCCTTTCTACCAAGTACGGGGATCAACGAGTCCGCACAACGCCTATTTCTGAGCAGGCAATTATTGGGGCAGCGATTGGCGCCTCATTAGCGGGAATGCGGCCCGTTGCGGAAATCATGTTCATGAATTTCGTCACCGTTGCCATGGACCAAATCGTCAATCATGCCGCCAAGCTTCGTTATATGTCGGGTGGCAAAACGGCAGTACCCATTACTATTCGTACCCGAACGGGCGCCGGCACGGGGAACGGCGGGCAGCACTCCGATATGCTTGAGGCATGGTTTGCCCATGTCCCTGGCATTAAGGTTGTCATTCCTTCGACGCCTGCCGATGCAGTGGGGTTGCTACGCTCCTGTATCGAAGATAACGACCCGTGTTTATTTATTGAAGACGGCGTCACCCGCGTTATGAAGGGTCCGGCACCACCCGCTGACCATAAACTGCCACTCGGCAAGGCCAATGTTGAGCGTGAAGGAAGTGATGTCAGCGTGATCAGTTATGGTCGGCCGTTGCATGATATAAGAACGTTAGCCGACAGTTTTGCTGAAGAGGGCGTGTCATTAGAGGTTATTGACCTGCGCACCGTGTCACCACTCGATGTTGATACCATTGTGGCGTCGGTACGCAAGACCGGCCGTGCCGTCATCGCCCATGAGGCGGTTCGCAGCTTTGGTGTGGGAGCGGAAGTCGCCGCGCAAATTCAAGAACACGCTTTTAGTAGTTTAAAAGCACCGGTTAAGCGCGTGGCGTCTAAAGATACAACGGTACCGTTTACACGAACGCTGGAACAAGAATTTTTATATAAGGCGAGCGATATCGAAGCGGCAATTCGCGACACGCTCGAAGGGAAATAAGGAGTTTGGTTATGGAAGTGCGTATTCCAGCAATTGGTATGGGTACCACCGAGGGCACGGTAACAGAGTGGTTGGTAGAGGATGGCGCTCAGGTTGAGAAAGGCCAAATGCTCTATAACCTGGAGCTCGACAAGTCGGTGCAAGAGATTGAAGCGCCAGCAAGTGGTACGTTGAAAATTCATGTGGAGGCGGGAACCACATTAGAAGTGGGTGAGCTGGTCGCCGAAATTCTGTGAAGTTGAGGTAATGACGCCATGAGTCTTGAGGGTAAAGTTATTGTAGTGACAGGAGGCTTGGGCGCCTTAGGTCGCGCTGTTGTCGCTGCGGCTGTCGCCGAGGGCGCAAGCGTTATCGCTGTTGATTGTGTCGCCGGCGACGCCCCCGCGGGCGCGCACCTGGCGCCTGCCGTGGATCTGGGTGATGCCGATGCTACAGCCGCGGCATTTAAAGCAATTGCCGAACAGCATGATCGTATTGATGGTCTAGTCAATGTGGCAGGTGGCTTCCGTTGGGAAATGGTAGAGCCGGGATCCATCGATACCTGGGATTTTCTTTACCAAATCAACGTGCGTACAGCTGTGAATGCAAGTAAGGCGGTGCTTGCGCACATTCCTGCGTCGGGTGGCCGTATTGTTAATATTAGTGCCGCCGGCTCCGTTAAAGCGGCGGGCGGTCTTGCCGCTTATGCAGCGTCAAAGTCGGGGGTTTCCCGTTTGACTGAGGCGTTGGCTGAAGAGCTGAAACCGCGCAACATCACTGTTAATGCGGTGATGCCCAGCATTATTGACACTCAGCCCAACCGCAATGACATGCCCGATGCCGACTATGACACCTGGGTCACCCCGCAAGCACTTGCGGGCGTTATCACGTTCTTACTGAGTGAAAAGGCCGAAGCAGTTACCGGCGCGCTGATCCCGGTTACCGGTCGGGTTTGAGTTAGCGTTGTTCACAACCGAGCTGGACGTTAAGCGCTTTTGCCTCAATGTCCAGCTGTTTCCCTAAGCGGGTGATATCGCTTGCTTGCAGTGCTGAACCAAGCCCCAAAGCAACAATGGCATGGCTCGGTTGCCCCGGGGAGCTCCATACGGGGGCAGCAACGACGGTTACGCCATTGATATAGTGGTTCTCGTCAA
This sequence comes from Luminiphilus sp., assembly GCA_038141785.1. Classification (GTDB taxonomy): domain Bacteria; phylum Pseudomonadota; class Gammaproteobacteria; order Pseudomonadales; family Halieaceae; genus Luminiphilus. Next base: position 139,335 of record JAYQIT010000005.1, read on the forward strand.
CCGCAAATCCCTGTTCCCGCGCGGCCTCTACCTGCTGTAACCAGTCACTAAACTCGGGTGGATTGTCCCACCGCAATTGCTTAAATCGGGTCCGAAGCTCGGCGAGTGAACAGTCGGACCAAGCGGCGATGCAGCGGCCAGTGGCACTGATTAACGCGGGAAAGCGGCTACCGACGCGCGCGCTAATCTGAAAACTATTGCCCGCCGCAGAGCTAGCCACAACGATAATATGGTCGAGACCAAAAACCTGAACGCCTAGAGACGTCACGCCAAACTCGCGGCTAAGCTGGTCAAGGTGGGGTTGGGCGATGGCGGCAAAGTTATCCTGCTCCAACCATCGATGTGCCAACACAAGACCCCCTGCACCCAGCGCATAGCGTTTGGTGTCGCTCTCAAACGCCACAAGTTCTTCTTCGACCAATGCACGCAACACATACAAACACGTACTGGGTACTAAACCGGTATCGCGGGCGATGGCTTGCAGTGGCAGCGGGGTGGTTGATTTTCCAAGCAGTTTCAATATTGCGGATGCTCGAGTAATGGCGGGTGCCTTACTTCGCTCACCACTTAATTTGGTCGATGATGCTTTGGGACTGCGGGTTTTGCTGCTAGCCATTGGTGCATCCTCTTGCTCGAAAGGGCTGATTGGCTTTCACTCGTCAATTCAATATACAGAATTATATTCTGTATTTACAACAAATTCGGTTTGTGTCATTGTGTGTATCAGTTAAACAAGACTGTTGAGTTAATTGGGAGTGGCTAAATGACGTTGCTGACCGAGTACACGGACTACGCCGATGCGCAGGCGCACGCCAACTCAGAGGCATTGTGGCGATTGTTCGACGGAAATCGCGAGACGCTTAATATTGCTCACGAGTGTATGGTGCGCCATGCAAAGGGCGATGGGCGAACAGCGGTTCGAATTGCGCATGCCGATGGCAGTGACGAAATTTTAAGTTTTGATGAGCTCGCAGCAGGCTCTGCGCAATTCGCCCATTGGCTGGTCGCAAACGGCGTCGGTCCCGGGGATCGTATTGCCTTCATGCTTGAGCCGTCCCTGCCATTTTATGTCTGTTTGTTCGGTGCCATGATGACAGGCGCCATCAGTGTGCCACTGTTCACACTGTTTGGGCTGGATGGCTTGCGCCTGCGCATCGATGACTGCAATCCCACGTTGTTGATTACCAATGCCGAGAAAGCGGAGCTGGCCAATCAGGTGGACGGCGTAAAGGTCGTGGTTGCTGATCAGGGTTTGATGGATGATATCGCTCACTACCCAAATCGCTTTGAAACCCATACTGCCGCCAATGATTTGGCGGTGTTTCAATACACATCGGGAACAACCCGGGAGCTGCCGGAGGCGGTCAAGCACACGCACCGCTCTATTGTGACACTGATGTTTGCCGCACTGTATGGCACGGGCATTCGACCCGGTGATCAGTTTTTCTGCCCGTCTTCGCCTGCCTGGGGGCATGGCTTGTGGCACGGTACGCTCGCCCCCCTCGCGCTAGGCGTTACGACAGGGACATTTGCTGGGCGCTTTGATGCGACTCGGCTAATGAAAGCGCTACAGGACTATGGCATTACCAACCTGTCGGCGGCGGCCACCCACTATCGGATGATGAATAATGCCGGAACAGCCGAGCAATTTGCGTTTAGCGCTCAGAAGCTGTCGTTTACGGGTGAGCCCATCGATCCTAATACCCTGGACTTTATTGACCGCATTTTTAAGGTGCCAGCCTGCAGCATGTATGGCACAACAGAGATTGGCGTGGTCTTGGTGAATTATCCGGGTGCGGCCGATTTTGATGTGCGCCCAGGTTCGCTCGGAAAGCCGGTGCCCGGACTAAAATTGCAGGTGCAGCGTGCTGACGGCAGTGAGACCAGCCCCAATGAGGTAGGCGAACTGATGCTGTGGCGCAGGGATCATTGGGAGACGACCAAGGATTTGGCGCGTCGTGATGAAGACGGTTATTTATACCATTGCGGCCGCGCTGATGACGTCATCATCTCGGCTGGTTGGACTATGAGTGCGGTAGAGATCGAAAATACCTTGCTCAAGCATGAGGACGTCGAAGAAGCCGCCGTGATTGGTGTGCCCGATGAAACACGGGGCCAAGTGGTGAAGGCTTTTATTGTTAGCCAGCGTGAGGCGAGTGACGAATTCAGCGATGTGTTGAAAGCGTTCACGCGAGAGCGCCTCAGCCAGCACGAATTTCCGCGTCTTATTGAGATTGTCAGTGAATTACCCAAAACCCCAGCTGGAAAAGTGCATCGCAAGATTTTGCGCGATCGTGAAGCGGCTGCGGCCCAGATTAGCGCGTAACAGAATTTAGATTAAGAGGAGAACTACTATGTCAGAAAATCGCTTCCCGAAAATTACCGAGGAGGGTCTTGCAGACCTCAGAGAACGTATTGGTGTCAAGATAACCAACACCATTGAGCCTTGGAATTATGAGGCTACCCGCGACGCAATTCGTCATTACGCACATGGCATTGGCGACGATAACCCGCTGTGGTGCGATCCCGAGTATGCGAAAAACACCCGCTTTGGCGGTGTCGTAGCACTGCCGAGCTTTTTGTTCACGACCAATCGTATTGTGTCCGGTTATTGCGGAGGGCTGTCAGGCGTTCATGCGATGTGGGCAGGCGCCGATTGGTCTTGGCATAAACCCGTGTTTCGTAACGACACCATCACGTCCGAGGCATACCTGAAGGATTTGGTGGAGCATCAGACGCGTTTCGCTGGTCGTGCTGTGCAGCAAATTTACCACGTGGATTTCTTTAACCAGGAAGGCGATAAAGTTGCCGATTGTGACTCTTACGTATTCCGCACCGATCGTGATGAAGCGCGGGAGAAGGGCACGAAGTATACCGATGCACGTGGTAGGGTTGAGCCGTTTTCTCAAGAACAGCTTGATGAGTTTTACAAGCTGTACGAAGAAGAAGAGATTCGCGGTGCAAACACCCGCTACTGGGAGGATGTTCAAGAGGGCGAAGAGCTTCCCAAGATGTTGAAAGGACCAATGACAGTGACCGGATTTATCTGTTACGCCCAGGGTTGGGGTGGCTTATATATCCGCGCGAATAAACTTGCTTGGGCTATGCAGCAAAAACACCCGGGTCTTGGTATTAAAAACCGGTTTGGTGTACCCGACTGTCCCGAACGCGTGCATTGGGATGAAGATTTTGCACTCAAGGTAGGCGCTCCCGGTGCTTACGACTATGGCCCCGAGCGGTGCTCCTGGCTCACCCATCATCTGACCAACTGGATGGGTGATGATGGCTTCCTTGCCAAGAGCAAATGCCAAATACGCCGACATAATCCAGATGGTGACATCATCGTTATTAACGGTGTGGTGACCCGCAAGTTTGTTGATGGTAATCGTCACATGGTTGAGATCAGTCAGGTTGCCGAGACACACCGAGGGGAGCTTTCTGCCAAAGGTACTGCCCTTGTTGAGCTCCCTAGCCGTACGGCCTAACCGTTGTGTCACCCCGCAAAGAGCGATCTGCGCGGGGTAATATCTATAATGTGTAAGCAAAAAGTATGACCGACGATCAACTCAACCAAGGTGGTTTACCTGGCTGGAGCGGGCCACTACAGGGTTTACGGGTCCTTGATTTTACACGCGTACTTGCCGGGCCCTCGGCGACCTTGGCACTGGCTGATCTTGGTGCCGAGATTATCAAGGTGGAACCCCCCGGTGGCGGTGATGAAACGCGCGCTTTTCCGCCCCTGCGTGAAGGCGAGAGTCATTACTTTCTGAGTATTAATCGCGGTAAAAAAAGTATTGTCGTAGACCTCAAGACCGAGCAGGGCATTGACCTGATAAAACAGTTGGTCACCGACTGCGATATCTTGGTGGAAAATTATCGTCCCGGTGTGATGGACCGCTTGGGTCTGGGTTACGAGGCTTTGAGCGCAGTTAATCCACGGCTGATTTATTGCGCGATTTCCGGGTTTGGCATGGATGGACCGCTCCGAGATCGGCCGTCTTTCGACATCGTTATGCAAGCGCTGTCGGGTGCATTGAGTGTTAATGGCGAGATGGGCGAAACACCCACAAAGTTGGGTATACCCCTGGGAGATCTGGTCGGGGGTATCAATGGCCCCATCGCTATTTTGGCCGCTTTGCATGAGCGCCACGCTACCGGACGAGGTCGATTAATCGATATCAGCTTATTCGATGGCATGCTTGGCATGTTGGGTTATCTAGCGCAGCTGGCATTTTTTACCGGCGAAAACCCACGGCCGAAAGGGGGGCAGCACCCAAATTTGGTGCCCTATGGCATTTTCCCGGCGGCCGATGGCGCTATTGTTATCGCCTGCTTGACCAATAACTTTTGGGGGCGAATCTGCCAGGCGCTTAATATGCCTGACTATATAACAGACGACCGTTACGCCTCGATTGAAAAGCGTCGCGAGGCCAGAGAGGCGGTCAATGGGTTAATAACCGAGCGCACCAGCGTTCGAACCATGGACCAACTGATTGCGCTCTTCGTGGAGTACGAGGTTCCCCACGCGCCTATTCTGGGGGTGAACGAGGCGCTCGCACAGCCCCAGGCAAAGGCGCGTCAAATGGTGGTGGATGTCCAGCACGAAAAGTTGGGCTCAATACCTATTGTTAATCGTCCCTTCAAGTTCCCCGGCGAAATGATGCCTGCTCCCAGTGCGCCACCCACGCTCGGTCAGCACACGGAGACAATCCTGTCTGAAATTGTCGGCTTGGATTCCCAGCAAATCGCTACACTCAAAGCGTTGAATATCATTAGCTAAAGAGGTGCCTGCGATGCTTGAGGGGATTCACTATCAAAATGGCTACATCACGCGCGATATCGATGCCGCGCTAGCAGAGATCAAGTCGCGTAGTGGTATCGACGCCAGCAGCTTTGAGGTAACCGTTCCGGTTATGACGCCACAGGGTGCTGGAGAGGGTACCTACAAGCTGGCCTTTGTGCAGGTCAACAATCTGCAGTATGAGCTTATTCAACCCGTTTCAGGGCTGGTGAGCGTCTACACCGACCACCTTCCCGCGGACAATTCGATCCGTTTTCATCACACCTGTATGCGCATCGATAACTGGGATGATTTTCGCCATCGCGTTGATACGTGTGGCTATCGTGTGGTGCTAGAGGGCGGCAGTGAGCATCTCAAGTATGTGTACTTAGATGCGACAGACTATGTTGGTCATTATCTTGAGTATGTATGGGCAACGCCCGAGCGCTGGGCACAAATGGGCCTCGCGCATCTCAACCAGTAATCCAAGTTTAAAGGCGTTCATTATGAATGAATTACGATTTGATGGGCGATCGGTGGTGGTTACCGGCGCTGGACGTGGGTTAGGGCGCGCGTACGCATTGTTACTCGCGTCACGCGGTGCGCGAGTCGTCGTTAACGACTTGGGTAGTTCGCTTACAGGGGATGGTGTCGACTCGGGGCCCGCTCACGATGTGGTGGCTGAAATTAGGGCTGCCGGTGGTGAGGCGGTGGCCAATACCGATTCTGTCGCCAGTGTTGATGGCGGGCGGGCCATCATCGAGTGTGCGCTGGATAACTTTGGCGCGATTGACGTGCTTATCCATAACGCGGGCAATACCCATGGTATTCCCCTTAAAGAAATGAACAGAGAAGACTTTGACCGCGTGGTGGATGTGCACCTTGGAGGTGGTTTCAACGTATTGCAGCCAGCGTTCTCTCGAATGTGTGATGCAGGCTACGGCCGCATTGTGATGACCGCGTCCATCAATGCCCTGTACGCCAATTACCGACAGGCAAACTACACAGCCGCTAAGGCGGGATTATGGGGGCTGGCCAACGTGGCTGCAGTTGAGGGTGCCGAGTTTGGCGTTAAGGCCAATACCATCATACCCACCGCTGTTACCCGTATGGCTGCTGGGGTTGATACCAGCCAGTTTCCCCCGATGACGCCCGATATGGTGGCGCCCATGGTGGCTTGGATGGCTCACGAAGCGTGCTCAATGAGCGGCGAGGCGCTAATTTCGGTGGCTGGACGAGTCGCGCGTGGATTCGCAGGAGAAACCCTCGGTGTCTATCGTGACGACTGGACGATAGAGGATGTCGCGGCAAATATTGAAACCATTCGCGATGTGAGCGATGTTCGGATTGGTTCGGTCATACCGGCCGGGCAGGCCGAGCATTTAAAATTCAGTTTTGAAATGGCCGCCCAAGCGCGGTCGGATAACGGATAGGGTGATGTCATGACCAACAGCACGCAAAACCGTCATGTAGCTGCACAAGTTGCCGTACGAGAAGCCGATATTCTGGGTAAGCCGCCCCGTATTCAACCGCTACCCGAAGACGAGGTGCGCGCCGAGGCCCATGCTAGCTGGACAGAGCTGCGCAGTAATTATGCGGGGATGCCTGTGGAACCCGGCCCCATAGAAAACACGCCGAAAATATTTTTCACTATGCTCAGGCGGCAAGAGTTATGGCGGGCGTTGTCAAATATGACTATTGCGCTTACCGGTAAGGCCGCGCTGCCCGTACGCCTGCGTGAGCTAGTCATCCTGCGAACCGGTTGGCTGTGTCAGGCTCCCTTTTGAGTGGGGTGAGCACGTAAAAAAAGCAAAAGATGCCGGTATTACTAGCGCCGAGATTGAGCAGCTCATTATTGGTTCAAGGGCCGATGGCTGGAACGATTTGGAGCGTGCGCTTATCCAGGCAGTGGAAGAGCTACATGCGGGCGCCATGATTGGTGACGACACATGGGCCGTTCTTGAGCAGGCGCTGTCACCCGAAGAGCTCATCGAGTTACCCATACTGGTTGGCCAGTTTACAACTGTGGGTTATTTTCAGAACGCGCTCAGACTGCCGCTGGGTGTGAACAATGATGGCCTAGCGGCGCGCTGACATTAAACAATCGCTACGCTGAGTCGTTGATTAATCAAGGCGATTGCCTCGTCCATGATGCGATCCATTAAAGCCTGACAGCTGGGTACATCATTAATCAGCCCCTGAACCATGCCCGCCCACACTAGGCCTGCACCGGGGTCGCCGGTTTCCAATGCGACTTTGCCTCGAGCGCCCGCTACGAGCTCTGCCACATGCCCAAATTCTGCGCCGGGTTGAGCCAAGCGGCTGACTACTTCGTCAGACAGATCGGTTTTGGCAACCCGCGCGGTATTTTTGAGTGAGCGGAAAATAAGATTGGTGGCGCGTTCATCGTTGGCAACCAAGAACTGTTTGATGTTGTCGTGAATAGGCGCTTCCTGAGTGGCGCAAAAGCGGGTGCCCATATTGATGCCATCCGCGCCCAAAGCCAGTGCAGCCACTAAACCGCGCGCATCGCCGAAGCCGCCAGAGGCGAGTAAAGGAATGCTTACTTTATCGGCAGCCGCGGGAATCAGAATTAATCCGGGGATGTCATCCTCTCCTGGATGTCCTGCGCACTCGAAGCCATCGATGGAAATGGCTGAAACACCGTAACGCTCGGCAGACAAGGCGTGTCGGACGCTGGTGCACTTATGAATAACGGTTACCCCGGCTGCAAGTAATTGATCCCAAATGGGACGCACAGCGGGTGTGCCGGCGGTCTCAACAATGCGTACGCCAGCGTCAATAATTGCTTGGGCATAGGCCTGGTAATCGGGCGCATTGGTTGTTGGGAATATTGTGATATTGACGCCAAAGGGTTTGCTGGTCATAGCCTTGCAGCGAGCAATCTCGGCAGTTAACGCCTCGGGTGTTGGCTGGGTTAATCCGGTGATGATGCCCAGCCCGCCTGCCTCGGATACAGCGGCCGCTAATTCGGCTCTGCCAACATGCATCATGCCGCCTTGGACGATGGGGCGCTCAATGCCCAGCAGTTCTGTGATTCGCGTTTTGATCGTAGGCATGGTTACAGTTCCTGTTCTAGCATGTTGGGGTTTGCCAGCGCGTTGGCAAAGGTTCGGCAGAAGGCGGCGGCATCGGCGCCATTGATGACCCGATGATCGTAGGATAAAGACAGCGGCAACACGGTTTGCCAAGTCATCTCGCCGTTGACGCGAGTGGGTTTTTCGGCCGCTTTGCAAATGCCCATGATGGCCACTTCGGGCGCATTGATAATGGGGGTGAAGGATGTGCCACCTATGCTTCCCAGTGAGCTGATAGTGAAGCAGCCACCCACCATCTTGCTCATTGGTAAGCCTTTGGTGCGTGCGTTTTCGGCATCTTCAGCAATTTCATCGGCGATGGCTGGTATGGATTTTTGGTCGGCATTGGCAATTACCGGAACCATTAAGCCATTGGGTGTGTTAACAGCAATGCCAATATTGTAGTACTGCTTAAAAATCAACGTGCCGCTATCGCTGTCAAAAGCGCTGTTAAAGACGGGGTGTGTTTTTAGTGTATGCACGGCTGCTTTTACCAAATAAGGCAGGGGCGTGACCTTTTTTCCGAGTTGCGTCGCCAGTACTTGGCGTGCCTGATTGAGGGTGTCGATGACTGCCTCGTCATTATGAGTAACGTGGGGTATGGACGACCAGGACTGGTGCATTCGCTGGGCCACAACTTTTTGAATTTTGGAGAGCGCGGTTGCAGTCACTGTGCCAAATTGGGCGCAGTGTTGCTGAAGCTGGCTGGTGCTGTCGTTACTCATTGTCACTCCTGGTCTTGCCGTATTCATGGTTTGCCCGGTTAGTAGCCAGGTCCCCCGGCCAATTTATTGGATGCGAGCCCGCGCTTAATGCTGCGCTGGCATAAGTGTGCGAAGGGTAATTTTGTCGATCACACCGGTAAAATATCCCTCGTTCTGATATTCCCGAGTGACGGGGTCGTTGGTATCACGTCCGCTGTCTAAGGATTCACCGTTGCCCGCCAACATGAGTGGTCGATCCTTAATATTGCCCGACATGAGTGTGGTGCCGTCGACGCTTAGCGTCAGTGTTCCGCCAGTACCCGAGGGCATAAATTCATAACGAAGGCTGTGAGTGCCCGCGCTCAAGGGCTCCTTGGCTGCCAGACGGGTAGCACCGCCAGGCAGTGGTGATACCGATGCCGTTGCAACGGGGTATCCATCCACCAGATAAAAGCTCCAGCCACCAAAGGCACTGCCGGCTGCGAAAATGACGCCATTGGCGTTGTTTTCCACTTGAATATCGGCATCCAAAACAAAGGGTAAGTGAAACATGGGCAGCGCATTGGCCATGTCAACGCTGACGTCAGCACCCCAGATTTCAGTTTGCATGCGCGTATTGCGTAGTTGTCGCGCCTTTTTAGCACCCCGAGTATGCGCGCCACTGTCATGTATGGGATAAACCTTGTTGCGACGCGCTTCCTGATCAAAAACGGCTTTCAACTGCGCCAGTTTTTCTGGATAGTGCTCGGCCAAGTCGTGGGATTGGGTGAAGTCTTCGGATAGCTGATACAGCTCCCAGTTATAAGCCTCGGTGTCACTGTTTTCTCGGCTCGTTATCATCTGCCAGGGAAAGTAGCGCGGGGTGGTCGCTGCCAGCCAGCCATCGTGATAAATGCCACGGTTGCCGTAGAGCTCGTAGTATTGGGTGACCCGTTGCGAGGGTGTTGCAGCGTTATCAAAGCTATAAGTCATACTTACGCCATCGATGGGCTGTTGGGTAAAGCCATCCACTGTGGCTGGCGCGGGAATGCCTGCAACTTCCAGCACCGTTGGCATCACGTCAATCACATGGTGATATTGATGGCGAATCTCCCCAGTTGCGGTGATGCCTTTGGGCCAGCTAATCACCATGCCATTGCGCACCCCGCCAAGATGTGAAGCGGTCTGTTTGAACCACTTAAAGGGTGTGTTCATCGCCCAGGTCCAACCCAATGGGTAGCTCTGATAAGTCTTATCGCTACCGAGAACATCAAGGTTGTCTGCCAGCCAATCGATAGGCACATCGTGCTCATGGCCTGTAGATAACAGGGCCATTTCATTGAGCGTTCCAGGCGCACCCGATTCTGCCGGAAGCTCCGTTGTCGCCTTCAATGAATATGACGATGGTGTTGTCGCGCAGGCCCAGTCGTTCGAGTTCATCAATTAAGCGCCCGGTTTGCGCGTCCTGAAACGCCAGCTGTGCTGCGAAAACCTCCATGTAGCGGGCGTAGACACGCTGTGTGGTCGCAGGCAGTGAGTTCCATGCCTCAATCATATCGGGTCGCGGCGTTAGCTGGGCGTTGTCGGGAACGATGCCAGCAGCTTTTTGGCGGGCGAATACCTGCTTTCTGAACTCATCCCAGCCCAGGATCAAACTTGCCCTTAAAGCGATCAATCCATTCCTGCGGTGCATGGTGGGGAGCGTGGGGTGATCCATAAGCGTAGTACATAAAAAATGGCCGCTGGGGTGCTGCGGGCTGCTTTTCATGGAGCCAATGAATGGCTTTGTCGGCCAGTTCTTCATCAACGAGCAGATTGTTGTCGCGCCCCGGGCATCAACACGGCGGGTATTCTCATACAGTGACGGGCGCCATTGGCTGGTATCTCCAGAAATAAAGCCGTAGAAATAATCAAAACCGCGAAGCCGACCTGTGGGCCAGCTTTCGAAAGGACCGACCGCTGTACGTTCGGCGATCGGCACGTTGTGATCTTTGCCAAACATCGCAGTGGCGTAGCCGTTGTCGCCGAGAACGCGAGCTATTGTTGCTGTTGGAGGGATATCGCCGACATAACCTTCATAAGGTGAATCCAGTTCTACCAGACTGCCCATGCCCACTGCGTGATGGTTGCGGCCAGTGAGCAGCGCCGCTCGTGTTGGCGAGCAAACGCCCGTGGTATGAAATTGTGTGTATCTAAGCCCCTCATTGGCAAGTCGCTCAAGGGTCGGAGTTTCAACGGCGCCACCAAATGCGCTAGAAGCCGCAAAGCCCGCATCATCGGTCATGATTAGCAGTACGTTAGGAGAGCTCACAGGCGCGCTGGGCGCGGTTGCGTAATGATCGGGCGTGGATGCCTCTTCGGTGGGCGCGACTGTATTGGTAAAGGGCCGTGGCGCAATAGGTAGACTGAGCCGCTCAGCAGCGGTTGTCTCCGCGAGCGCCGGCGCGATGATAGATGTCAGTAAAACGAAGAGTCCTGATCGCAAAGTGGTTGTCATTTTCATGTCCTTGAATCGACTTTGAAGTCGCTTGCAGGCAAGGTGCAAAGCTGAATAGGTGTCTAGCTTACTGGATTGTTATTGAACAGCATAGTTGTATAGTTATGGATAGTCAGCGGCCCAAGTGGCTCTGCTTAGACGTGTGCGATTTTGGTTCTTTTCAGGTCGCCAGCAACGGCGCACAGCACTTGTTAGCGCCATTGCAACCAATAAGGAGTTGGAAAATGCGCGTTGCTAAACCTGTAGGACGGGTTCTGATTTTATTAGCCGTCTTTATCAGTGGTGGAAGTTTTGGAGCAGACAAGCCCAATAGCCGCCCCAATGTGCTGGTTTGGATGATGGATGATGTGGGTTTTGCCCAAGTATCGGCCTATGGTGGCTTGGTAAAGACCCCCAATATTGACCGCGTTGCTGCCAACGGGCTCACATTTAGCAATTACCATACGGCACCCATTTGCTCGGCTGCTCGGGCATCGTTTTTGACCGGCCGCATGCCACACAGCGTGCATATTGGTGGCCATGCAACGGCCGCGCGAGATTTCCCGGGATACGACGGTAAGATCCCCGCAAGCGCCGGCACGCTCGCTGAAAATCTGCGCCAGCAGGGGGCACCACGCTGGCAGTTGGCAAATGGGATCACTTGCCAAGCGGCGATGCGTCGCCAGCAGGCCCCTTTACCTACTGGCCATCGGGTCAGGGTTTTGATCGGTTTTATGGCTTTTTAGCGGCGGATACCGATAACTGGAATCCCACGCTCTTTGAGGATCATGCCCCCATTACTGTTCCTCCCACCGATGACTATCATTTCAGTGCCGACATGGCCAGCCGCGCTATTACCATGATTGATGCGCTGCGCGGTCGTGATCCTGCCAGCCCCTTTTTCATGTACTGGGCAACCGGTGCCCACACGCTCCCCATCACGCACCCAAAAGTTGGATTGAGGTGTATCGGGGCAGTTTTGATAGTGGCTGGGATGTTCCCAGAGACCGTATTCTTGCTAATCAGAAACGCTTGGGTTTGATGCCTGAAAGCGCCACGCTGGCACAGCGCCCCGAAGGCATGCCAGAGTGGGAATCGCTGAGTGCCGACGCGAAGCAGTTGTACGCAGCACAGATGGAAGCCTTTGCGGCAGCGCTTTCCCACGCCGACGCACAATTTGGTCGGATTCTCGATCACCTTAAGGCGATTGGCCAGTTGGACAATACGCTGATTGTTATTGTGTCAGACAACGGCGCAAGCGCAGAAGGTGGCCCTGACGGCCTATACAATGAGGCTGAGGTGACGCGTGCTGATCGACCCGATGTGACGGCAAATCTGCGCTTTCTTGATAAGTGGGGTGGTCCTGAGACCTATCCTCATTACAGCTACGGCTGGGCTGTTGCTGGGGACACGCCTTTTCGATACTACAAACAAACGACCCACGAGGGCGGTACACGGGTGCCATTGCTTATGTCGTGGCCCGCGGGCATTGCAGCCCGGGGTGAGCTGAGAGCACAGTTTGTCCATGTAAGTGATATAGCGCCCACTATTCTTGATACAGTGGGTGCAGAACTGGCAGAGACGGTTAACAACGTTACTCAGCGTCCTATGGAGGGTGAAAGTTTTACCTCTGCATTTACAGTGCCCGGCGATCCCAGAGACGGGCGCGCGCAATATGTTGAGCTGTATGGAAACCGTGGACTTTGGCAGCAGGGTTGGTCGTTGGTGACATCCCATCGTTACAAAACCTGGGACTGGATTACGGCGCCAACTTTCGATGAGCCCTGGAGCTCTACGATCTGGTCACCGACCCGGGACAGACGCGCAATGTGGCCAGCGATCACCCCGAGCGTGTGGCACTGATGAATGACGAATTTTGGCGTCAGGTAGCGCTGTATAACGTGGAGCCCATCCATAACCTTCGTGATACCGCCGTCGACAGCTATCGGCGGTCGGCAGCAGATTTTAAGCGTCGCAGTGGCCGGTGGGCTTACACCGGTCCGGTGGCCAATGTCGCCTTTGCACTCGCGCCGCCGGTGAATAATTTAGGGTTTCGATTCAGTGCCAACATAGCGCCTGAGCGCAATAACTTAACCGGTAGTATTTTTGCCCTTGGTGGACGTATGGGGGCGTTGGTTTGCAGTTGGTCGACGGCTACCTCGATCTGACCTTGCGCACCGTGCCGGGTGACGCGGTGGCGGTGACAACGCCGACTGCGCTCGTTGCGGGCGAGCATGTGGTGGCGTTGGAGATGCTCAAAGGCGACGCCAATAGCTACACGGTCACCATGCATATTGATGGCCAACTTGCGGTGAAACAGCAGCTGGAGTTTGTTATGCCACGCTATTTTGGTCTTGCCGAAACATTTGGTATTGGCATTGATAGCGGTTCAACAGTACACCCCGCCGTGGTGCCCAATCGTTACATTGACGCGCAGGTCGCCAACATTGTTTTTGACTTTGCGACGGGCGGCGAGCTAAAACCTACGGTTCACGAATAAAGGCGCAGAACACCATGGAGCTAAAGCCGGCGGCGTTTCTACGAACAACTTTGCCCCTTGCACTGGAGCAGCTCGAGGATTTTGATAGTGGCCGCTACCACTCGTTGTGGTTGCCTGATCATATGGTCAGTTTCTGGCCTGACTCTATTTGGACACCTGAGTTTACCGATCTGGCCAAGGCTTCACCGTCCCCTCATCGTCACCTCGATGCCATGGCGATTGCGGCGGCAGCGGCGGTGAGGACACAGCGCGTTCCCATTGCTACCAGTGTGGTGGATACTTCGCGCCGCCATCCTGCAATGCTTGCACAGACTGCGTTGACGCTGAGTCACTTGTCGAAGGGCCGTTTCATTTTGGGGTTGGGTAGTGGCGAAGCGGAAAATAACGTGCCCTACGGATTTGACTTTGAAAAGCCAGTGGGGCGCTTTGAGGAGGCCATCAAGGTCATTCGCCTGCTTTGGGACAGCGACGGCCCCGTGGATTTTGATGGACAGTTTTTCAAGCTTGAGGCTGCGCGCATGGATACCGAGGCCTATGAGGGAGAGTTGCCGCCCATTTGGCTTGCCGGTGCCGGGCCAAGGACATTGCGCATCATTGGTAAATATGCCGATGGTTGGTGGCCTGCTGGGGCGTGGACGCCCGAGGATTACGCGGCCAAATTGGCAGTTATCCGTGAGTCTGCCGAGCGTCATGGACGTGATCCATTCGCCATTACGCCTGCTTTTATTATTACCTGCTTGATTGGTGACGACGACGAAATTGAGGCCATGCTGCAGGCGCCGCTTGTGCGGGCGTGGGTGTTGCAGGCGTCGGCGTCGGTGCTGGCGGACTTTGGCTTTGAGCATCCCATGGGTCCAGATTGGCGTGGCTTTGTGGATATCAACCCCTCCGAGCTTACGCGAGAGCGCATGGTCGATTTTCTTGCTCGTGTGGATCCGGCGTGTATTCGCGCCGTACTTCCTACTGGCACACCCGAGAAAGTCGCGCGCACCGTCAAAGGTTTTGTTGACGCCGGTTTACGCGTACCCAAAATTCTCGACTACGGTGGCATGGCCGGACTTGAGTTTGCGGCGCGCTCGCCGGCCAAAGTTCGAGCCGTCGAGGATGAATTAATGCGGTTGTGTGGCATGAGCACCAGTGTGGCCAGCGATACAGGACCGGCTTCATGACATTGCAACTTGATGCGCAAGCCTTGCTCGCAGGAGCGCAGCAGCGTACCGGTTTCGATGATTTTGGCGATCCCACATTGCCCGCCCGCGTCGAGTTGGTTGTCGATCGATTGCTCGGTGCTGGCATGGATGATGCTGGATGTCATGCTGCTGCCGAGGTTTGCGATCACTTACTTACCAGCCGGTTGCAATTTTTTAATGATCACAAGCGCTACCAAGGTCTGGCAGATGAGGTGATTGAGCGGCCTGTCTTTGTGACCGGTGAGCCGCGCTCGGGTACGACACTGATGCACGCGCTGCTGGCAGCTGATCCCAGTGCGCGGACGCTGCGTTTTTGGCAGGTTATGTATCCATCACCACCGCCGGGAGTCACTGACAATAACAGTGAGCGTCACAAACAAGCAGATGACGATTGGCGCGATATCAACCGTCGTATACCCAAGTGGCTAGCCTGCCATCCTTACAACGATATGCTGGGCGATGGCCTGCCCGAGTGCGAGCGCACGTGGGCTTTTGACTTTCGGGTGTTGACGCCCACCGCTTGGTGGCGCGTGCCCATGGGTATGACCATTGGCGGCTTACCTGCCGACTTTGAGGCTCAGTACCGTATTCATCGAATGACCCTACAGCAGAGTCAATTTCGTTTGCCGCAACGGCAGTGGGTGCTGAAGGGTTTTCATGGCCCACGCTTGGGGGCTTTTTTTGATAGCTACCCTGATGCGCGCATGATCTGGATGCATCGTGACCCCGTGCAATTAATTGCATCGCGTATTGCCATGGCCATGGCACTAACAGAGGGGCTGGTTGGACACGCCAAGCTCGAGGAGCAGGCAGCCATTCACCTTGCTGCCGCGCGAACAAGCCTCGCCGATACCATGGCCAATCCACTGGTGGACGCCCCGCGAATCTTGCACTGCCGTTATCAGGACTTTGTGGCCGACCCTATTGCCAGCGTGCGTCAGTTCTATGCGTTTTGCGACCGTCCCTTTACGCCGGCGGCCGCGCAAGCCATGCAGCAATACCTGCAAAATAATCGGAGTGACCGCTACGGTCGCTTTCATTACTCCACCGATATGATTGGTCACGATGTGGCGCTATTACATGAAGAGTTCGAGTCATATCGTGCTCGGTTTGGGATTGATATAGAACGGCGAAAATAGAACGGCAAAAATAAAGCAGCAAAAAGGGTAACTCTCATGGCTTTAGGTAATGGCGCTGACGATGCGCGCTTATATGAGGCTTGGCGTGCCTTCTGTGCGCAGCTAGAGCAGGCAGGTGAGGCGGTTTTCAAGGCAGAGAATCCGGCAGATGGCCTGTACCGGGTCGATGCGCTGCGTTTTCTGACGCAAAACCTTGGTCAGGCGTTTGATCTGGCGCTTGAGACGCGCGACGCCCGATATCCCCAAATTCATCCTCTGTGTTCGCCAACCCGCAAATTGGGCAGTGACTGTGCTGACTTTATCTATCAGCAGGCGTGGATTGATGGTGATCATGAGTACCTTATACGCGGTAATTTGGGTACCGTCCGATTCCTCAATTTTACGGTGCAAGGTGAGTTGCAGGCTTCCCAGGGTGCCGGTCAATTGCATGAACCCTTTTGCGATGTTCCTCAAGCCAATCTTTTTGGGCATCAGCTTTCTGCCGATCCAAACGGTGATTTTGAGCTGACCATTGGTGGCGCAGAGCGCGCCAGCAATTGGTTGCCCAGCACCCCGCGTACCCGAAAATTGTTCATTCGCCAGGGTTTTGATTGCTGGGATGAGCGTCCGGCAACGCTGCATATTGAGCGCGTCGGTGAGTTTTCATCAAAACCACTACCCAATGTCGATACGATGATTGAGGCTGTCGAGTGGGCGGGTGAGTTTTTACTGGGCACCATGGCAGACTGGCCAGATTTTCCCTATACGCATAGTCCTTTTGTCGATCCCAGTGACCGCAATTGTTTTCCTGAGCCTCCGGGCGTCGATGATGACGCCGACCGCAAGCGCGGGCGAGCTGTTGCTCATATGTGTTGGTCCTTGGCCGCCGATGAAGCGTTAATTGTGGTATTTGACGCACATGATGGCTTTTGGAATGTCACCAATATGGGGGTGTTTTTTAATAGCATGGATTTTCGTTCGCGGCCCGTGAGTTATACCCCGTCGCGTACAGCGGTCGATGACGACGGCAAGGTGCGACTTGTGCTCGCCCATAGCGATCCAGGTGTTCATAACTGGCTTGATACTCAGGGGTTCCTGCAGGGCAATTTGACTTACCGAAACCTGCTAGGGGAGCAGGCGACGCGCTTTTCGACTCAGCTTGTCCGGCTGTCCGACTTGAGTGCTTGTTTGCCCGCCAATACCCCTTACGTCACACCCCAGCAGCGGCAGGCACAATTACGAGAGCGGTTTCACGCCATACAGCGTCGCTATGGTTTGCTGGGGTAGCTTGCCCATTTATTTGTAGCGCTGTGATCTATGAGTATGGGCAATCTCAGCATCGACTTAGGGTGAGAACACTGCCCTCAGCATCGCCTGCCAGATACAACCTTCCATGCCTGTCTACAGTCAGGCCGGTGAAGGCGTGCATGGGGCCCGACAGATTACCCACGCCACCAAGCTGTCGACGGTCAGTGCCAGGCGGCCCTCCAATGGGTAAGCGCTGCGCAATAACGGTTTGTTTGCCCGTGTTTAGGTTGAGCTCGATGAGTTCGCGAGTACCCACGTCGGCAATGTAGAGGGCATCACCAAAGCACACAATTCCTTCGGGTTGCTGAAGGCCATCGAGAACGATTTCGCTGCGACCCCGAGTGATGAGCGATACAGACCCAGTGCCTATGTCAGAAATATAGCAGCTGTCATCATCGGCAAAAGCAACGCCTACCGGCTTTTGCAGCCCGCTGGTTAGGATTTCGGTCGTGCCCTTGTCGTATATGTGGACTCGGCCTGTGCCGTATTCGGTAAACACGACAGCCCCATGCTGAGAGATGCCCACATCCATGAGGCGATCAAAACCACTGGCGATGATCTCACTCGTGTCTTCGTCAGGGTGATAGCGCGCCAAATCACCGTTTGCCGTTGTAATTAACCAGCCGCCAGCGGGGTCGGTGCAAACTCCCCGGTTGAAGCCAGGATAGCCAGGTGTGAATAGCATGCCCGCGAGATGGCGTGTTTCTCCAGGTTTTAGCGTGTAAGCAAAGGCGCCGTCAGCAATGTAAAGCTGGTCATCTTTATCAACAGCAAGGCCCATGGGCCATTGCAAGCCGTCGCTGGCTATGTCGCGGAGGCTGCCGTCTTGACCGATTTCAGTGAGTTGCCCACTAATATTGGAGACAAAGATTCGCCCGTCCAGCAGCGCACAGTTGTCGAGTCCGGGTGTCAGCTGCGCGAGTACGGTTTTTTCACCGTTAGCTGGGTTGATACGCAGCACCTGTCCACTCGCTACTTGCGTCGAAATGATAAAGCCTGCGCTGTCAAATTTGACCGAGTCAGGCACGCCCAGTTCGGTAGCGACTACCTCGGCAGCGCCACCGGCCGGATTTACTCGCCAAATTTCGTTTGTGCCCATGACGGGAAAATACAGTAGGCCATCTGGGCCCACCTCAAATGCATTGGGCATTGGCACGTTGTCTAGGATCACTCGGGTCTCGCCGGTATTTCGGTCGAGTTCCATAATTCGGCCGTCGGGCCGGCATTCACCGGCATAAAGATGCCCTTGATGCAGGGTGATGGGATTAGCGCAGGGCATATTGTCAGTGAGTACGCGATAGTCGCCATTGGGTGCTCTAACACTCACCCGTCCCAGGGTGATTTCGGTCGAGTATAAATTGCCCTCTTCGTCGAAGGCCAAATCATCAGGCGCGACGATATTGCCATTCATTGGGCTAACTATTTCTATGGCGCCCGTGTCGGGGTTTACGGCGCTCACGGCACTGCCCGCTACCTGAGCAACGTAAAGACGGCCATCCGGGCCTATCCGCAGTCCATTAGCACCATAAAGGCGGCTGGGGCCACTCAGTCTTGCCAGTTGCCAGCCTTCCGCTGGTTGGGCATCAACAATGATTCGGGGGCTGGTATCAGTAAGCGTCATGGGGTTACCCTTATTTGTACAGCGCTGTTGACTAACGACTGCCATAATACAATAGACTGGCCGATTGTCATGCGAACCAGCATGTCAACTACGGCCGACAAAATTCAGCATCAGGACTGCCGCTCTATGAATTCATCAGACTCCACTCTGCCCGACTACAAAGCAATTGCATTACAACGCGAAGGGAGACTGCTGCGAGTCACACTCAATCAGCCTGAATCCTTTAATGCCATCGATCGCGTATTACACGAAGAGCTCGCCGAGGTGTTTGGATTCGCTGCGCGCGACACGGGCTCTGATGTCATTGTTTTGACGGGTGCAGGTAAGGCTTTTCCGCTGGCGGGAATCTCGAGCACATCGAAAACAATGCAGCCAACCCTGAGTTATTTGATGAGGAAGTTCGACTGGCAAAGCGCATTGTCTTTTCAATACTCGATCTTGATAAGCCATTAATTTGTCGAATGAACGGCCACGCTGTTGGTCTGGGGGCTACCATGGCGCTGCTGTGCGACGTGGTGTTCTCGGCTGATCATGCCAAAATAGGGGATCCCCACGTCGCTCTGGGCTTGGTGGCGGGTGATGGCGGTGCCGTGATTTGGCCTCAGCTCATTGGTTTGGCCAAAGCAAAGGAGTTCCTGCTCGCTGGTACCTTATTAACCGCCCAGCACGCCGAGTCCATCGGTCTGATCAATCATTGCTTGCCAAGTGCTGATCTCGATGCGGCGGTTGACGCCTATTGCAATCAATTACTAAAGGGCGCGACTCAGGCTATTCGGCTCACCAAGGTGCTTTTGAATATGGAGCTTAAACGGGTCGCATCTTCAGTACTTGAGGCTGGCATTGCCTACGAGGCGGTAACCGTACGCTCGGCGGAGCACCGCGAGGGCGTACGCGCATTGCGCGAAAAGCGTGTCCCCAATTTTCACGCTGTAGGTGATGACCAATAAAAAAATCTGGTTTTTGCGAGGAAAATAGTCATGCCTAAGTTTTTGATGATTGCGCAATGCGCACCTATAGAGGGATGCGAGCAGGCGTTTAATGACTGGTACCAGCACACATCTGCCCGATGTGGTTGCGATAGACGGTTTTGTCAGTGCCCAGCGTTACCAGGTGGGGGTCCATGTTTCCGGTTCAGATCCGTTACCGTATCTCACGGTGTATGAAATCGAAGCAGAGAGCGCTGAGGCTGCTCGACAGGCACTTGTTGACGCAGCAATGGCCGGAAAAACCCCAGTTGCTGACGTCTTGGATCGTTCAATGCTAACGACAACTATCTTTGCACCCTGCGGCGACATCGTGTCGAAAAATGTCTAGACAGCTAAACAGCACTGTTGAACAATGCATGTCTAGGTTTTAGTGCGGGGGCTGTGTTATGTCTGATGATAATCTGATCCAAGAGAGAGATCTGGATCGGCCGGTTATTGTGCCGGTTGAGGCTTATGTGTCTCGCGATTATGCCAAGGCTGAGCAGGACCGTTTGTGGCGTAAAGTCTGGCAGGTGGCGTGTCGCGTTGAGGACTTGCCGGAAATTGGCCATTTTGTGAGTTACGAAATCGGCAATGATTCGGTCGTGGTGGTACGTAGCAGCGAACAGGAAGTGCAAGCGTTTCACAACGTGTGCGCGCACCGTGGTCGACGGTTGGTGGAACCAAAGCCGGGCGAGCGTAATGCTGCTGGCCGGCGTACGCAATTTATATGTGGCTACCATGGCTGGCGCTATGGCTTAGATGGCAGCAACACGCACATTCCAAAGGAAGAGCATTGGCAGGGTAAATTGTCTGCCCAATGCACCTCCCTAGTGCCAGTTAGATGTGAGCAATGGGGTGGTTGGGTCTGGATTAATCTAGACGATGACTGCGAGTCATTGCTGGACTATCTTGGCCCTATCCCGGAGATGCTCAATCCGTTTGAGCTGCAAAATATGCGCTGTCGCTGGCGGAAGTGGGGCGTCTTCGATTGCAACTGGAAAGTGGCCATGGAGGCCTTTAACGAGACGTATCACGTCGCCACAACCCACCCCGAGGTGTCTCGCTACGGCGATTTTAGTGGTTGGGCGCGCACCTATGGCTTGCACAGTTGCATCGGCTACGACGCGCCCAAGGATATGGATAAAAACCAACAGGCCAAGTTGCGCATCAGTGATGGCCCCGATCCCCGAGCAATGACTGCAGAGATGCAGCGGTTTATCTGGGAAAAGGCCAATACCAACACAACGCAGACACTTGTGGACGCGGCCGAGCGTTTGAAGGATGAGCTGCCCGAAGGCACGCCCCCGATCAAGTGCTCAAACATTGGCTGGCATCGGCGCGGGCGGCCGATGAGGCCCGCGGTGTTGTATGGCCAACCGTAGATCCAGAACATGTGGCCAAGAGCGGTACGTCCTGGCAGGTGTTCCCAAATTTCCAGATCGGCCACGCAGTAAACAACATGCTCTGTTACGGGGCGAGACCTTACGGCGATGATCCCGACAAGTGCATTTTTGAGGGAGCCGTCTACGAGCTCTATCCCAATAACGAAGGCCCACAGCCGCCTTGGGAGTTTTGCGGACCCACCGCTGAAGAGTGGTGCTTTGTGTTAGCGCAAGATTTCTCCAACATGGCGGCGGTGCAGCAAGGTATGAAGTCTGCCGCTTTCAAAGGCAACAGGATAAATCCTTATATGGAGCGCGCCACTGCCAATTTACACCGAAACCTCGCGCAATTTATGGGCACGGGATCGCCGGTAGCATATGAGCACGGCGAGTAATTCATTAAATCTTTCTTTAACCGTTCAACCAACACGGAGCACGTCATGGGCGTAAAAGTATACGAGCGAATTTTGGATCTATTTGAGGCAGAGGGTATTCGTCACCTCATTGGTATCCCAGATCCCAACTTTGTACACATGTTTCTTGAAGCAGAGAAGCGTGGCTGGACGGTGATTGCACCGCATCATGAGGAGACAGCAGGCTTTATTGCTGAGGCTATTTCTCGTATGAGCGGCAAGCCCGCTTTGTGTATTGCTACCCTGGGTCCTGGGCTGGCTAACGCTGCTGGCTCAATGATGTGTGCGTTGGTAGAAAACTCACCCGGTTATCTTCCTGGGTGGGCAGCGTGCACGCATCACCGAACAGCGCGTGCGTCGTGGTCGCATTCAGTTCATTAAGCAGATGGGTCTGCTGGAGAATCTTGTTAAGTACTCAGCCAGCATCGAGTACGCCAATCAGACCGATGAAATTGTGCGCGAATCGATACGTGTATCAATGTCGGGCGTCCCCGGACCTTGTTATATCGAATACCCATCGCACGTGATTCTTGAAGAGCTTGATGTTCCAGCACCGCTGCCGCCAGCAAGTTATCGGCTGGTAGATCAGAGTGCCGGCGCCAACGAACTTGCCAGTGCGGTAGCGGCCATTCGTGCTGCCGACAACCCCATCATTCTCTGTGGCCACGGTGTTCATACCGCACGCGGTGGCGCACCGGTTGCTGAATTGGCGAAGCTTATCGGCTGCCCCATCATCCAAACCTCCGGTGGCACCTCGTTTATTGAGGGTGTGGAAGACCGCACATTCCCTACGGATTCTCATCTGCTGCGGTGGATGCGGTGGTGACGTCAGATTTGTGTGTCGCTATTGGTACGGAGATGGGCGAGCCAGTGCACTACGGCCGCACCCGTCATTGGGCCGAGAAAGACGCTATCCGAAAGTGGGTCTACATTGAGCAGGACCCAACGGCCATTGGCGTTAACCGTCCCATCGATATCCCCTTGGTTGGCGACTTGCGTGCCATCGTGCCCCAGCTTGTTGATGCGTTCCGCGACCAGCCGCGTGGCGACCATCCGGAGCTTGCGCGCTGGATACGCGAGGACGCCGAGCGATTGGCGCAGCTTGCTGCCGAGGCGCCTAGAGACACCGAGAAAGTTCACACCGCCGCTTGGGTTGTTGAGGCGACCAAGGCGTTTCCCGCCAATGGCATCATGGTACGCGATGGCGGTGCGTCGGTTATCTTCCAGTGGACTTACTCGCAATGTAAGCCTCATGACGTCATTTGGAACCAGAACTTTGGTCACCTAGGCACTGGCCTACCCTATGCCATCGGTGCGAGCCTTGCCGATGGCGGCAAGCGCCCGGTGATGCTTACCACCAGTGACTCGGCCTTCTTATTCCATATTGGTGAGCTGGAAGTGGTTGCGCGCCTCAATATGCCCATGGTGATTGTGGTGGCTGTAGATCACCAGTGGGGTCTGGAAGTGGGCGTCTATAAGCGCACCTTTGGTAAAGGCACAGCGGAAACCGGCGTGCATTGGAGTAAAGATGTACGCTTTGATCACATTGCCGAAGGTTTCGGCATGCAGGGCATGTATGTGGACAAAATCGACGAGCTTGCCCCCTCAATTGAAAAAGCCTACGCAAGCGGACGCCCAACGGTTATTCATGTGCCGGTAGATCCCGATATCAACTCCGAAGAGATGCCTAATTACTCTGAATTCCGTACTTGGTACGCCGAGGGAACTCAATAAGACTGCTGGTTACTCACTCGCGAGGATTGTTAGCAAGACTCGCGGGTGACACACCCAAGCCGCCCAATCTTAGATTTTGGCGGCTTTTTTGTGGGTCGGTAGCCTTGCTGTTTAGTAGGACTTTTTCGTGGGCTGTTTAATAGGACTTGGGCAGATCAAATACTTTTTCAGCGAGGAAATTTAGAATCATATGGGGGCTGACGGGCGCCGTGCGAGGAAGCAACACTTCTCTTAAGTAGCGCTCCACGTGATATTCCTGTGCATAGCCCATGCCGCCCAGTGTGAGCATGGCGGTATGGCAGGCCTCAAATCCGGCTTCAGCCGCGAGATACTTTCCGGCATTTGCCTCAACGCCGCAGTCCTCACCGCGATCAAACAGTGCTGCGGCTTTCATGACCATTAGGTTCGCCGCTTCCAGCTGCGCCCAGCATTTTGCTAGCGGGTGTTGAATACCTTGATTCATGCCAATGGGGCGATCAAAAACAACGCGCTCACGGGCGTATTGCCCCGCTTTTTGTAAAGCCACGCGACCGAGGCCAATTGCCTCTGCCGCAAGAAGTATTCGCTCCGGGTTTAATCCCTGGAGAATGATTTTAAAGCCGTCGCCCTCTGCGCCGATTCGATTTTCTTCTGGGACCCACAGATCATTGAGAAAGAGCATGTTGGAGTCGACGGCATGCCGCCCCATCTTATGAATCACGCGAATTTCTGCGCTTGCTCGATCAAGATCGGTAAAAAATAGCGACAATCCCTCGGTCTTCCGCTTTACTTCTTCGATAGGAGTCGTTCGGGCAAGAATCATCATTTTATTGGCGACTTGGGCGACCGAGATCCAGATCTTTTCGCCGCTAATGCGATAGCCGCCATTCTCTCTCACAGCCCGTGTTTTGATTTTTGTGGTGTCCAGCCCGACGTTGGGCTCGGTGACGGCAAAGCACATTCGATCGGTGCCACTGAGTATCGGTGGAATCATGCGCTGTTTTTGTTCCTCGGTGCCAAATCGCGCCACCGGTTCCATGCTGAATACCGGACCGTGAATACTGGACGCTGCAGTCATGCCGCCACCCGATTCGGCTACCGCCTGCATCATGATGGCCGCTTCGGTAATACCAAGCCCTGCGCCTCCTACGGATTCATCCATGGCGATACCAAGCCAACCTGCAGCTGCCATTGACTGATGGAATTCATGGGGAAAAACGGCGTCGTGGTCGCGCTCGAGCCAGTAATCATCAGAGAATTGTGAGCAGTGCTTTAGTACCGCGTCGCGGATTTCCTGCTGTTCGTTAGAGAGAGAGAAGTCCATTCAAAAAATCCTTGTTGCTATTGTTGGCTGTCGGGCGTGTCGGCAAGCTCTCGCAGCAATGCCTCGGTATCAGCGCCTAGACGCGGTGCCGGGCCGTGCACATATCCAGGGGTTTGCGAAAACCATGTGGGCACTCCGGGAAATCGAATCGGGCCATTGGGTGATTCTACGGTTTCAAAAAAACCAACCGCGTTGAGGTGTTCATTATCAAAAAGCTCATCGAGTGTTCGCAGTGGTGCGCAGGGAATGTCCATCGAGCGCAGTAGATCCAACCACTCCTCGGTGGTGCGTTCGAGGAACGTTTCTCCCAGCAGACCATAAACGCGGTCAATTTGTTGAGCGCGCTTTTCAAGCGTTGCGAACTCGTCAGATTCTGCCCAGGTGGGTCGTACCGCTTCCACAAAGCGATGCCACTGTTTATCGTTGTATACCAGTGCTGCAATGTAGCCATCGCGCGTTTTATAAGGGCGTCGGTTGGGTGCCACAGCCCGTGGATAGTTGGCCTGGCCTAGCGGTGGGGAAAACAGAGCGCCGTTCGCATGTTCCACCAGCATAAAAGATGCCATGGCCTCAAACATGCCAACCTCCACCTCCTGTCCTTCGCCTGTTCGAGCGCGGTGAAATAGCGCCATCATCGTGGCGTAAAGTGCGGTCATCCCAGCGACTTTGTCGGCCAGAATAGTGCCCACAAAATTGGGTTCGCCAGTGAGCATTTGCTGTGCTGCCGGTAAGCCACACTCGCCTTGAATGGTGTCGTCATAGGCAGTCAGATCGCGATCAGGACCTCGCCGGCTGTATCCATAGCAATTGGTGTAGATGATGTCAGGTTTGATCGCGCTTACCGCCTCGTAGCTAAACCCGAGTTTGTTAATGGCTTTTCCGCGCTGGGAGTGGATAAACACATCGGCCGTTGCAATGAGCTTTTGCAATGTCTCCTTGCCAGGCTCACTGCGCAGGTCGAGGGTAATGCTGCGCTTGCCGCGGTTTACATTGACAAAAACGCCCGACATGCCCGGCTCTGGTGCCGCCGAGATATAGCGTGTGTTATCACCTGCTGGAGGTTCAACCTTGATGACGTCGGCTCCCATGTCCGCCATGATCTGGGTGCAATAAGGCCCCATAACCATTGCGGTGAGGTCAACGACTCGAATGCCCGCTAATGGTCCACTCGTGGTTGATTTTTCTTCGCTCATTGAGATATCCAAAAGACGTTGCTAGTGTATTTATGATAACTAATTATTAGTCAACAGTGTTGATTTGGATGCCGGCTTACAAAGGCGTATCCTCTGATATATTGTCAGTATTAACTTTTGGAACTGGAGTGCCCCGTGGCCGGATTATATTTTGATGAGTTAGAAATAGGGCAAGTTTTTCGGCATGCGCTAAGTCGAACGATTACTGAGGCTGACAACGTCTTCTTTTCTTCTATGACCCACAATCCTGCGCTGCTGCACTTGGATGAAGAGTACTGTAAAAACGAGACCGAATACGGTCAGCGGTTGGTAAACAGTTGCCTGACGCTGGGGCTTATGGTGGGCATCTCAGTGGCTGACACCACCTTGGGTACTGCGGTTGCGAATCTGGGCTGGGATGAAGTGCGATTCCCCAAGCCCTTATTTCATGGCGACACCATTCGTGTGGAGACCGAGGTCGTTGAATTGCGCGATAGGCGTTCGCGTCCTGATCAGGGCATCGTGACTTTTCTGCACCGGGCGTTCAACCAGCATGGTGATTTGGTGGCGCATTGCAAACGCTCCGGATTGCAACGCAAAAGGCCTCAGTCATGATTTTGCGGTCATGGCTTTTTATTCCAGCGGATAGTGAAAAAAAGCTCGATAAAACCGATTCAGTAGCAGCCGATGCATTTCTACTGGATATGGAAGACTCGGTGGCACCTTTGCGCAAGCAGGTAGCGCGAGACATGCTCCCCGAGTTTTTAGCCGCAAGACCCAAAGCACAGCGACGCAGCCAGCTCTGGGTAAGGATTAACCCCTTTGAGTCGCCCCACGCACTGGAAGACCTCGCTGCCATTCTGCCCGGTGCCCCCGATGGCATCATGCTACCTAAAGCGGCCGGACCGGAAGATGTGCGGCGTCTATCGCATTGTTTGGACGCTTTGGAGGTTGCCCATGGTCTTGAGTTGGGCTCGACGCGAATCCTACCGCTAGTGACAGAAACACCGGCGTCTGCACTGGGAGTGGGTGCCTATGTTCACAGCGAGTTACCGCGCGTTCAAGGACTCAGTTGGGGCGCTGAGGATCTCAGTGCCGCCCTGTCGGCAAGCGCTAATTGTGATGAAAGCGGCGAGTTAGATTTCACCTATAAATGGGTGCGCGCGCAAACGCTTTTGGCCGCACACGCTATGGGCGCGCAGGCGGTTGATGCGGTGTTCACCGATTTTCGTGACCCCGCGGGCTTGGCTGCGGCCTGTCGAGCATCACGGCGGGAAGGTTTTAGCGGGCGTATGGCCATTCATCCGGCTCAGGTAGAGGTGATCAATGCCGAATACCTACCGAGCGAGGAAGAGGCTGCGCTGGCAGAAAAAATTGTTGCAGCATTCGACTCACAGCCGGGCTTGGGGACCATTGGTATTGACGGAAAGATGTATGACATGCCTCATCTCAAACAAGAGCGACGCACACTAGAACTTTATAGGACGCGCATGACAGATCGACCCGTAGCAGTTATTACCGGTGCCAGCGCCGGTGTGGGCCTAGCCACAGCTAAAGCACTGTTGGTGATTGGTTGGCGGGTCATTGGTACCGGGCGTGACGCTGAGCGCTGTGCGCGCGCGCAAACGGAGCTCCAGGGTATCGCGGCTGACCCTGCATTGGCCGTTGTATTACAGGCCGATCTTGCAGAGATGTCCGAGGTTGTGGGTCTGGCGAAAGACATTCTCTCGCTGACGCAGCGCGTGGATGCGCTGATCAACAATGCTGGTGGCGCCTGCGCCAGTATCGACTGACCAGTGACGGCAACGAGTACACGCTGGCAGGCAATCATTTTGGCCACTTCCTATTGACCCAGCAGCTTCTGCCAACCTTACGAGCCACGGCAAAGGTGCGTGGTGAAGGCGCGGTGAGGGTGGTCAGCGTTTCATCCACAGGGCACGAATACGCGCCCGCTACTAATTGGGAAGATTCAACGCAGGCCCATGGCTATGTGTCAGGAGAGGCCTACTGTCGCGCAAAGTTAGCGAATATTTTGTTTACCCGAGAGCTCGCCCGTCGTGTGGCCGCTGACGGTATCGTGGCTCACGCCATGCACCCCGGTGTTGTGGCGAGTAACTTTATTAGCCATCTTGATGACACCATGCGCGCGCACATGGAGACGCTAGACGGCGATCCGCCCGAGGTGCCTGCGAAAACGCTGGTGTGGCTGGCAACAGATCCTGAGCCAGGGCGCTGTAGTGGGCTCTACTGGCATGATTGTAAACGTGTAGAGCCCAGTGCAACGGCTAAGGATGATGGGCAGGCCGCACAGCTTTGGTCTGTGAGTGAAGTCGTCGTTCGCCGCGCTATGAGCTAATGCATACGTGTGATTTCGCGGGCCTCAAGCTTGGCTCTGATGCGTGGGTGTGATGCGTGGGCATGATGCACAGATGTGATGTATAGGTGTGAAGATTGGGCGTGACCGTTGGGTGCGTTATGTGGGCAACATTGGTCGACGAGGGTTTGGGTCGAAGGTGCCTGCAGTGTTAGGCGTGTTATTAGATGCTTATTAATTGAGAGCGCGATAATCCATGACTGGCGAATCAGTGTCACTTCAGAGTCTGTGTGGGGCAGCGATAGCTAAGTGTAGCGATACGCCGGCTATTGAGTTTGATGGCCAATGGTTTTCGCGATCGCAGGTTAATGCCATCGCCCGCAAAGTCATTGACGCCATTGACGCCATGGATTTGGGTGAGCATCCGTTGATCGCTTTTGCGGCCCGCAATCGCCCGTCAACGCTGGCAGCCTTTCTCGCCGTGTTGGCACGCGGTTGCACCATCCGAATGGTTTACCCGTTTCAATCGTCGGAGGCCCTGGCCGCAGAGTTAGAGAGTATTCAGCCTGCACTCACCATTCTCACCGATGAAGATATTGCATCGCCTGTTACTCAGGCATTGCGTCATTGTGATTCGACCCTGCTATCGCTATCGGTTGCCGATGCTCAGCTGGTTGATGGTTTTAATCGTCCGGGTCGCCCGATCGCAGGCACTGATCGGCCACAACTTGTCTTACTGACCAGTGGTACGACGGGTCGACCCAAGCCATTTCCTTTAGATTTTGACGTGGTGGCCCGTTACTACGCCGGTGATCCCAGATGGCTAGCAACACCCGAAACGAAAGCTGAAGCTGCCGACGCCGCGGATATCACTCCGGCATTTCTTTATTTTCCCATTGGCAATATCTCGGGCTTGTACACCACGCTGCCTGCACTGCTATCGGGGCAGCGTGTGGTGCTACGTGACCGATTTAACCTGGATGCTTGGCTCGAATTTGTTAAGCGTTTTCAGCCATCTGTTTTTGGTATGCCCCCGGCGGCTTACCGAGGATTTTTGGATTTGAATATTGATCCGGCGGATATTCGCTCCATTCGCGCCATGGGTGCGGGTGCGGCGCCCCTCGATCCAGATGTAAAGGCCGAGCCTTTGAGACGCGCTATGGCATTCCAATTTTAATGTCCTATGGCGCAACAGAGTTTGGCGGGCCAGTAACACGGATGACGCTGGAAATGCACGCTGCTATTGGAGAGACCAAACCTGGCACTGTCGGTCAGGCAATGGAGGGTATGGCTATTCGCATTGTCGATCCCGACTCAGGCGAGCCGCTGCCTGCCGGCTCCGAAAGGGGTTGTTGAAGTGATTTCCTGCCGGATTGGCCCCAACTGGATTCATACCTCAGACCTCGGTGTAATCGATGAAGATGGGTATCTTTCCTGCGAGGGCGTTCGGATGGCGCGATTATTCGTGGCGGTTTTAAGCTGCTGCCCGAGGTTATTGAGTCGGCGCTCATGCACAACCCCGCGGTTGCTGGTGCCGCGGTTGTCGGCGTTAACGACGCCCGCTTGGGGCAAGTGCCTGGTGCTGTTGTGGTACTCAAACGCGGTCACGCTCAAACATTTGAAGAGCTCGAGACAGACCTGCGTCGGCACATCCCCGCCACGCACATACCCGTGTATTGGCGAGTCGTTGACGCGCTGCCTAAAACGCCTTCCTTACAAAATTGATATTGCCGCTTTAAAAGGGATGTTTACGCATGAGTGCAATTAAACTCGGTAAATCTGCTGTTACTGTTGAGCCGGTAGGCTTTGGTGCCAATGCCGTGGGGGGCACAATATCTATGGCCCGCAGGATGAGG
Organism: Luminiphilus sp.; assembly: GCA_038141785.1. Lineage (GTDB taxonomy): Bacteria > Pseudomonadota > Gammaproteobacteria > Pseudomonadales > Halieaceae > Luminiphilus. Next base: position 169,251 of record JAYQIT010000005.1, read on the forward strand.
ATGCCGGTAAGGCCCTTGTGAAGCAGGCGATTGATCAGGGGATAACCCTGATTGATACCGCCTACATCTATGGACCCGGTCGTTCCGAGGAGCTTATTGGTGAGGTGGTCGCCGAACTCGGTGTCCGTAATCAGGTGGTGATTGCGACAAAGGGCGCTCATCGAGGGAATACTACCGGGCGCGATATTGATAATTCCCCAGCGTTTATGCGTGAGTGTGTGGAGTCCAGTCTTCGTCGGCTACAAACCGATTATCTCGATGTCTTCTATATTCATCTACCCGACGATAAAACACCAAAGTACGAAGCAGTAGGTGAGCTGCAGCGGTTACGTGAAGCTGGCATGATTCGGGCTATTGGCGTTTCCAACTTTAGCCTTGAGCAATTGTTGGAAGCAGACCGTGACGGTTATGTGGATGTTATTCAAAACGAGTACAACCTATTTGCGCGAGAGCCAGAACAAACCTTGCTACCTCTGTGTGTGCAGCGAGCGATTAGCTTTATCCCTTATTTCCCGCTAGCTAGCGGTCTTTTGACCGGGAAATATGCCGACGGACGCACCCCAGATGCTTCGCGTAGCGCATATTTACCTGCCTTTTCTCAGCAATGTTTCGCTGACAATGTCGCCAAAGTTTCACAACTTCAGCCGATGGCTCAAAAGCATAGTTGTGAAATTCAGCACATTGCCCTTGCATGGTGTCTGAACGTTCCTGGTATCGACGCCATTATTCCAGGTGCTAAAAATAGCGCGCAATTAGAGAGTAATTTGCGCACAGCGACGGTCGCACTCGATGAGGAGGATCTAAACGCCATAGCGGACATATTCGCCGTGTAACACCGCAGTAGAGAAGGTAGATCTCATGACTCAACCTGATTTTGTTTGGCCTGAACACGTACCACAGGCACTTCGTTGGAATCATTCGCTGGCCAGTTTTACTGGTCACTCAGACGATCCTATCGCTGTGCTGACACAGCTTTTTGATGGCCCGGACGTGGTCTATGCGCGAGAAATTTCACCCCATCAGCAAGGTTGGTTAATCACACGCCACGCATTGCAAAAAGAGGCTTTCCTGGATTTTGAGCATTTCACCAGTTCCGCCAAATCGGGATTGGGGCAAATGCTGGGTGTGGATTGGCGTTTACTCCCGTTGGAGTCAACCCCCGAGCATGCCTTGTATCGTCAAGTGCTTAATCCTTATCTGACGCCGCAGCGAATTGCCGAATTAGAGGCACAGACGCGGGCAAACTGTGACGCACTCATTGATCAATTTGCAACCCGAGGCGAATGTGAGTTCATCGAGGATTTTGCGATTCCCTTTCCGACTTTCATTTTTTTGTCGCTCTTGGGTCTGCCGCTAGATCAGGCAGAGCAGTTTTTAGCCTGGGAGTCTGGATTACTTAGAGGGAGGTCAATCGAGCAACGGGTCGAGTGTGGACTGGGTGTTATGCACTACCTGCAGGCTTTCATCGCCCAGCAAAAGTCCAGCCCTTCAACGGAATTATTGGACGGCATTGTCAGCGCAAAGATTGGCGAACGCGCTATTAGCGATGATGAAATTTTGGGGCTGCTCTACACTCTGTATTTGGGAGGCCTCGATACGGTGTACAGCACGCTGGGGTGGATCATAAGACACATCGCGCGTGATCATGTGCTACAGCAGCAGTTGAGAGACGATCCGTCATTGCACATGAAAGCTGTTGATGAATTTATCCGCCTTTACGGGGTAGTAGGCACTATGCGCATGGTGGCTAAAGATTTCACATTTAATGGCGTAGATATGAAAGCCGGTGACCGGGTTTTACTGCCGCTGTTTTTAGCTGGGCGAGACCCTGAATCTTGGGACGATGCCGCTAGTTTTCGCCTGAATCGCGGCGAAGCCTCACTGAGTTTTGCCTCGGGGCCCCACGTCTGTGTTGGGCGACATCTCGCCCGATTGGAGTTGCGCACCGCCTTGGGGGCGATGCTGTCACGCTTCAGCGCTATCGGTATTGCCGAGGGCAAAGACTGGGCTTACCACACGGCCCCGGTGTTAGGCATTGATAAGCTACACCTCTCGCTTCAAAGCGGATGAGAGAAGGTTGGTAAGAGAAGCTCAATGAGGAAAAAGTAGGTCACAGTTGCCCTGAGGATGATCCAGAAGACCACGGGTAAGGTCCGCCCATACTTTCTACAGGGTTTGATGGGGAATACGCGTTTGAACTGGCCGGGGTGTTTGCCTATACGGCTGATAAAAGTTGTTCAGGGTGCAGGTGAGACAGTGGGTTCAGTCAAGCGGGCTCGCGAACCAGCCTGAGCAGGACGGTGACAAAGCCGAGTAGCAATACCGAGATTAGATAAGCCCCTTGATAACTACCGGTACGATCGGCGACCGCGCCAAAAAACGGTGCGGCGAGCAAACTAAAAGGCGTCACCACCAGACTCATCATGCCCATGGAACTGCCCACTCGTTCATGGCCATACAGTCTAGACATGATTACGCTCCACAAAGGGACGACACCGCCTTGTGCTAAACCCAGGATAACGCAGCAGACAACCAACAGCGTGAAGGCCGTGAGCTGAGTAAAGCTGAACACTGCAAGGGTAAACAGTAAGATCGCAAGTCCTAGGAGAAGCCGCGGGTTAAGCCTGTCGGCAAGCGCCCCAATACTCAATTTGCCCACAAGATTGCTGCCTGAAAAAAATGACAGCAACAAGGCGGCGCGTGCTGCATCAATGCCTAGCTCGGCTGTGTACTGGGTGAGGTTGGAAGTAATGCCCATGCTACTTCCAAACAAAATCCCCAGTACTATGCCAAGCAACCAAAAGTTCCGGTCGTGCAGATAGAATCTCCAGCCGAGACTGTCGTTCGCGTCTTGCGCCGTTGCGGGTGCCTGATCGGCTCCGTCAGGATATTGGTTAACATCGGATGGTTGGTTGATCACAAGAAACCAAGCGACGGGTAGAGTAATAAGTAGCACGCCCATGCCATAAACCTGCAGCGCATGTCGCCATGTGTAGGCGTCAATAAGCCACTGTAGCAGTGGCGGCGCGACGAGGCCGCCAACCGCAGCGCCAGCTGCAGAGAGTGACATGGCCAAGCCGCGACGTTTGTTAAACCAGCGGGCTAGCAGTGCCGAGCCGGCAATGGGGCCGGTAAGAACCGCTGCGCTTGCCATCAATACAAAATAAATAACCAACAGCTGGTGAATCGACTGCGCTCGCGATGCGATCATGAAAAACCTACGCCTAAAAAACAACAGCCTAGAGCCATAAGGTGGCGTAGCGATGACGCTTCCATAGCCTTACCGAGAAGCGGGCTGAGGATGCCGGCGCCCAAAACCACGGCGCTAACGGCCATCATCACTAGCATTTGGCTGGATTCAAAAGCCTGTTGGTAGGACCCTGCAAGCACGCTAAAGGAAATAAAAATACTGCCTGAGGAGGCCGCCTGTAAAACCATGGAGGCGCCAATTTGTTGCCAGCCTTTGAAATCGCTCACCGGTTTTTCCTTACTTACAGCGTATAAGCGCTGGTTGTTAGCTTGATGCTTGCTTGCTACCGATAGCGCTAGGGCGTCATCACCCAGCCACCGTCGACATGCAAGACTTGGCCGGTGACCCAGTCACCCGCTGATGAGCACAGCATGAGTAAGTGGTCCCACGAGCTCATCGGGTTCGCCTTGCGCCCGCATCGCCACGGTCATGCTGAGAAATTGCAAAAAGGGCGAGTCATCGGGCACCAGCTCTTTGCCAGCATCGCTGCGTACATTGCCCGGTGCAATTGAGTTTACGGTAATCTTGTCGCGCCCCAATTGCCGTGCAAGTGTGGTTGTCAGTCCGTGCAAGGCAAGCTTGCCAATGCCGTAGACGGAGCCGGCGGGAAAGGCACCACCCGAAACTTGATTGATGATGCGTCCACCACCGCGCTTACGCATTTCTGGTACCGCGGCTTGGACACAACGGAGCGCACCAGTGAGATTGATATCAAGAATTTTTGTCCATTGGTCAATGTCCATATCTACCGCTTGCTCAGACCCCAGTTCAACCATGAGTGCGGCGTTATTCACCAAAATATCTACACCGCCGTACGCCTGTACGGTTTGCTCGACCATAGACTGGGTCGACTGGCTGTCGCCAATATCGACGCGAATCGCTACCGCCTGACCGCCGCTAGCCGTAATTTCATCGGCGACTGCCTGGGCGCCAGCCTCGTTAAGATCTGCAACCACAACCTTTACACCGGCCTGGGCAAGACCCAGTGCGTAGGCCCGCCCGATGCTATTGCCACGACCGCCGGCCCCGGTAACGATGGCGACTTTGCTGTTGAGTTGAAAATTCTCGTTGCTAAAGGTCACTGTGAGTTGCTCCCGTCATGTTCTACCGCGTCTATAAAAACGCCACCTGTGTTGCCAAGCTGTTGATAGTGTTTGTTGTCGATACCGGCAAGCTCGCCGAGTAGTCGAACATCCTTTTTCAAGAGTGCTGCACCATGGGCGAAAGCGCCGGGCGATGGCATGCGTGCGTAGACGTCAAATGCAAACGATCGACCGCTGCTGTTAGCAATTAACTTCAGTAGCTCCGTTCTATCGAGATTTAGTGATACCCCAAGCTCAGCTGCTGCGTGCGCCAAGGCGAGATTGGCGGCCATCAAGTTGTTGTTAATGAGTTTCGCGGTCTGACCGGCGCCGATCTCGCCAAGATGGCTGATGAGTCCGGCGAAACTGTCGAACACCGGCTTTACTCGAGCTACATCAGCACTGCTACCACCCACCATTACCGTCAAAGTGCCGTTTTCAGCGGCAGGCCCCCCGCCACTCACCGGTGCATCAATCAGCGCCACACCGTGCTGCTCAGCTTGTTGTGCAAGGGTCTCGCAGGTTGTTGGGTGAATCGTCGAATGAATAACGAGTAGCGCGCCTGCAGACATAACCGGTAGTAAGCGCGCGCAGATTTCGTTAACGCCTGCGTCGTCAACAACGCATACACACAATATTGCAACGCTTAGCTAGGGCTTCTGGGGTGTCAGCCATGTGGGCATTGCTGTTCGTGTAGGGTGCCAGCGATTGTTCGCGTCGAGCCCACAGGGTTACGTCGAAGCCTGCGGCAATAATACGCTGTGCCATTGGACCACCCTGACTACCAAGCCCAATAAAGCCAACGCGTAATGTCTCGGTGTCACTCATCCTGCTGTGATGCCCGTATCCATCATCACGCAGGTGCCATGAAACGCGTTGCCTGCCGGCGTTGCCAGGTGCACGATCATGGCGGCTACTTCCTCAACGGTTACCAGCCCACGCATACCCGAGAACCGTTTGATCAAATCGATATTGGCGCCCTCCGGTGGTCGCAAATCGGTGGCGATGTTTGTCGCCATACCGCCCGGCGCCACCGCCGTTATACGAATAGGCTTTTGCATGTACTCCATGGCCATCGATTTGGTCATACCAATCATGCCCGCTTTGCTGGCACAGTAGGCCGCGGCGTAGGCCTCTCCGATGAATGCAGCAGACGAGGCCACGTTCACAATGGCACCGTCGCTCTCAAGTAAATGAGGGATAGCAGCGCGACTTAGGAAATAGGCACCGTTTAGATTGACCCCAAGAATACGCGTCCATTGCTCTGGCGGCATTTCATGGGCGTTGGCAAAGATAATCATGCCCGCAACGTTACACAGGGCATCGAGCCCGCCAAATCGGTCTACTGCACTGGCTACCGCCGCCTGACAGGCGCTGGCGTCAGAAATGTCAACAATCTCAGTCGCGCAGTGTTTGTCGTCGGCAATCAGGTTGGCGGTCTCTTCGAGGGCGTCTGCATTGATATCCAGCAAATAGGTGTTAGCACCCGCCGCTGCCATGGCTAACGCTGTGGCGCGTCCAAGTCCAGATGCCGCGCCGGTCACCACAACGGTTTTTTTATGCATGTCTGTTGCAAGACTCATTACTTGCTCTCCTTTTCTTTACCGTCCCAGGTCAGTCCCTGCTCGACTTTTTTTGCCATATCAAAAACCACGCCTTGTAGATACGATGCTCGGGGCCAACCGCTGTGGACAGCGTACTGCAGCACAAATTCATGCATTTCTGTGGGTGTGCAGTTACCGCTGGCCATGGCGCCGTAAATATGACTCTGAATGGGCGTCATCATGGAGGAGTCGGCTACGCCCACCAGCGTAATCCAGCGCCGACTGCGCTGATCAAGTCCCTCTCGATGCCACATCTCGCCAAAGACAAGGTTGAGGATGCCGGCCTCGAAATAGGGCACTACCGGAGGTGGGCCGCCAAAGGTCATGACGTGATCAAATTCTGCTGCGCCTTTTGCTAATCGTTCTTGCGGATCCCAAGGAGCATCGCGCAAGGGTTTATAGGCGGGTTCGTCAATTTGCTTCTCCTCAACGACCCTGCTTATGGACCGGTCGATAATGGCGCCCCCTTGACCAGCCCCGTAAACCGCAAAATGCAGCGCCGCCTCGCGCAGCTCACTAACGCTCAGGTGGTTGTTGGTAAGTGCACCGCCAACATAGCCATCCATGATTTCAGTGGGCGTGTCAGCTGACGCGGCGCCGGCAATCGAAATAAGATAACGAGCGCGCATGTCCAGAGCGGGTCGTGTCCAGATCTCAGCCATAAGATAGTCAGGCCAGGAAGATTCATAAAGGGTATTTGGCTCAGCGATCTTACCGTCCATCGTCGTTTCGAGCTGGGAGCGCCCAATATCGCAGCGCTTGGCAGGATCCATGAGCGTCATTAGCGGCTCTCCTCTGAAAGGTTCATCCAGACGTTTTTCACCTGTAGGAACTCCAGCAGTCCCTGTTCGCCCCCTAGGCGGCCGTAACCGCTTTGTTTGTAGCCACCAAAGGGTGCAAAGGGCTGCATGCCTTCTCCGGATGCATTGACCTGCACCATGCCCGCTTGCATGGCGCCAGCCACGTGATGTGCGCGCCTGAGATCACGGGTATGAATATAGGCTCCCAAGTCCGTAGTCGGAATCGTTGGCCAAGGTAATGGCCTCATCTTCAGAGTCGAAGGGCGTGACCGACAATACCGGACCAAACACCTCATGACGGGCAAGATCGCTGCTTGGATCAACGTCTGCTAGCAGCGTGATCGGCATATAAAAGCCCTGAGAAAAATCGTCCTCGAGGCGCTTTCCACCGGTGATCAGCCGTGCACCTTGCGCTTGAGCTCGCTCAATAATGCCCTCGATACGCGCGAGCGATGCCTCAGAAATGAGTGGGCCCATAACGGTTTCTGGTTGCAGCGGGTCGCCAAGTGGTATGTGATCGGCGATAGCCTGCATGGTTGCCAGATACTGGTCATAAATCGATCGTTCCACCAATAACCGAGTGCCATTAACACAGCCTTGCCCGCTCACGCTCATAGCACCACTGAGGCCACGTTTTGCGGCAGCGGCAAGGTCGGCGTCGGCAAAAACAATCACCGCGGACTTGCCGCCCAGTTCAAGGCCACAGGGCTTGAGGGTGGAAGCGGCCGTTTGCAAAACTTTTTTTGCGGTTGCGCCGCTGCCAACGAACTGAATTTTACCAATACCCGGATGGGCAACGATTGCCTCGCCGGCCTCGGGTCCGCCAGCAACCATGTTGACAACCCCTGGAGGAAACCCGGCTTCATTAAAGAGCTCTGCAAGACGCATGACCGAGTAGGGCGCCAGCTCTGGCGCTTTGATGACCACGCAGTTGCCGGCGGCAAGCACCGGCGCCAACACCATTGCGGCAGCAAATAGTGGGCCGTTCCAGGGGATGATGGCGCCAATTACGCCATAAGGTTCATAGTTCACGTAGTTATGCGCCGGGCCGTTCCAGGCATCGAGGGTTTCACCGCGAATGCGATCTGCCGCGCCCGCGTAGTAGCGAAATCGCTGTGCGGCAACCATTGGCGCATAGCGCGCCATCATGATTGGCGAGCCATTGCCAATCACTTCAAGCATGGCGAGCTCGTCAGTGTGCTTATCAATGACGTCGGCCAATGATAGGAGTAGGTTGCGTCGCTGCTCACCGGTGTGTTTTGACCAGTGAGGAAACGCGGCTTGGGCAGCGGCAACCGCCATGGCTACTTCGGCGGATCCAGCGAGCTGTAGGCTCGATGTTATCTGTCCGTTGGCTGGGTAAATATGAGCATGCATCCCCGCGGAGCCTTGATCAATGATTTGATCGCCCGCTAAAGCAATAGTCTTGGGTAGATGGTTTGTGTTGGGTGTCGTAAATGCCATATTTTGTATTCGCTTGAATTATTATGTAAACAACATTGTTGAATAAAGTTTACGCTCCTAAATGTTTCTCCGCCAGTGATCGGAGGTCGGAGGTTTTGATTTTGGCTGTCCCAGTAAGCGCGATATCGTCTTCACTAAAAAAGAGCACTCGTCGAGGTGTTTTGTAGCTTGCAAGGTGTTGGCGGGTATAGGCGCGAACCAAGTCTTCATTAAGAACCAGACTGCCGTCAGGTACCACGCAGCTAACCACCATCTCGCCAAGTGTCTCGTGGGGAATACCCACCGTTTGGCAGAGCTTTACACCCTCCATACTGCGGAGCACGTCGTCCACCTCAAGTGGCGAAACGTTGGCGCCGCCGGTTTTGATGATGTCGGTAAGGCGACCGGACCAAAATAGTCGGCCCTCGCTGTCAATGTGGCCGCCATCGCCGGTGCGGAGGAAGCCCTCTGAATCGAGCGTGGTGTCCAACGGCACACCCAGATAGCCCAACATGAGCGTGGGTCCTTTCACCGCGATCTCTCCGGGTTCATTGATACCAAGTGTCGCGCCGGTTAGCGGGTCGATAACCTTTATGGTATTTCCGGGAAAGGGGCGTCCATGGCTGTTTTTAGATTGCTCTACGGTTGTGCCTGCAGGGAAACCGCTCACTAATGTGAAGGTCTCTGTGTTGCCGTAGCAGTAACGTGGCTCAATCCAGTCACTGCTGATCGTGGGATGCGTCGCCAGTGGGCACGATGGGTCTACGTAGCGCACCGACGATAGGTCAACATCAAGCCAATTGTCGCCGTTAACTAACTGTGCCCACTGGTGCGGCCAGGCAAAAACAAATTCGGCTTGGCCACGACTAATAATTTGCAACGCTTGTTCCGGCTCAAAGAGCGATTGCAAGACGAGCGCGCCGCCGGCGACTAAGGTGGCACCAATTACCATCGCGAAATTGCCCGACCAGAAAAAGCCATTGGCGGTCCAGCTACGCACGCCCTTGGCTAGCCCCTGCTGGGTCTGCATACGCCACATCTGAATGCAGACGCCTCGGTGGCTGCTGAGGATACCCTTGGGTTTGTTGGTTGAGCCCGATGAAAAAAATAGCACCCCCCGGATCGGCGGGTGTGGTCATTTTGGCGCGCAAAAATACGTCGTTCTGGCTGGTAGCGCGACCATAGTCGATAAATGTTTGCCAGGGTGTGATAGCACCAGTCGTCAAGGTATCGACGCTTACCACGTGGCGGAGAAATGGCAGGTTTATCGAGTGCAACCTACCTGTTTTTATTTCGGGAGCGATTTCTTGCAGCGCGGCACAAAAATCCTGCTTGGCTACCTGTGGTTCGAATAACAGCACGCTACAGGCAGACTGCTTGAGCAAGTAGGCAAGTTCATCTCGAGTAGAGAACGTGCTTAGCATAGTGGCAACGCCACCGGCGAGTGCGATGCCGAAAACCGACGCAATAAACTGCGGCGTGTTGGGCATTAAAACCCCAATACGGTCACCTTTGTTTATGCCCAGTGCGATGAGTGATTGCGCGACGGCCATTGCCTCGGCTCTTAGTTTTGCATAACTCCATAATTCAGGTACGGAGCTGGTTCCCTCCAGTAGCAGTGCCGGGTTGTCGCGATAGCATTCGGTCAGTTCGAGAAACAGTTGGGGTAGTGTTAGTACCCCAAGGCATTCATCGTCCTCAAGTGGTTGGCCTTGACTGATGGCGAGAGAGGGTTGGGTAGTTTGCGAAGAATGCGGCACGGGAGAAACTCCACCTTATCCATAAAACATGGTTGGCTAACTGCTTAGTTTGCGGTGATCTCGCCGATCAGAAATTGATCATTTTGGACGATCTTTTGGAAGTGGCGAGTGTCTTTAAATGTCAAGAAATGGCACGGGGTGGGTGTATAAATCGACGAACGGTATCGTTCAACAGTGATGCCTAATAACGACAATAAACATTAAGCCAGAGCTTTGGCGCTAACGCCGAGCTCGGGTGGGAGCAAAAAAGATTGAACACCCGCGAACAACAAGTCGCTGATCTGCTAGATCGCAACGCCATCAGGACCTGCATAGAACAGCTTGCGCGTGGCGAAGACCGCCGTGATGCGAGTTTAATCAGTCGTGCCTACTGGCAGGATTCTATTACTGACTATGGCGTTTTTCGTGGCTCCTTTGACGAATATTTAGCGTGGGTGGTTCCTGGCTCACCGGCACTGCCCGTTACTCAACATGTGCTTGGTCAGAGCTATATCGTACTAGGTGGCGAGTCAGCACGCGTCGAGACCCAGGTGATTTCCTATCACCGAGTTGACATGGGCAGCGAGCATCGCGACTCGGTTATTGGCGGTCGTTACCTCGATATTTTCGAACAGCGCGACGGCGAGTGGCGCATCGCGAGCCGCATGATGGTGTACGACTGGAGCCAGGACTGGGGCGTGAGTATTGATTGGTCGCAAGGTTTAATGGGGCAGCAGCTCTCCTCACCCAACTTTGTGGGGAAAGCGGCTGACGATGTTAGTCGAGAATTTTTTGGGGAAACAGGCTGACGTCCCGTCGGCGCTAAGGTGTATCGCTAATTATAAAACCAGAGGTAACACACAATGAAAGAAGAGGGTCCTATGAATAATCGTGCAATAGATGTGAAGGGAGTAGCCCCAACGGGACTACGACGTAAAGGCCACAACGGCGGCCGTGCTTTCTGCGCTAACTGCGCTTTCAATGGGTGCTGGCGTACAGGCAGTGGCCGCCGAGGGTGCAAATATGCTCGAAGAGGTGGTTGTTACCGCCACCCGACGACGTGAGAGTGTACAAGATATTCCGACCAGTATTGTCGCCGTTACGGGTGCTGATCTCGCTAATCGAGGGATCACTGATTTACGTGATTTGAGTGAGGTAGTGTCAGGTTTGACCTTGAACCGATCCGATAATGCGCTGGGTTCGGCAATTTATATTCGCGGTATGGGAACAGAGGGTACCACCGCAGCTAAAAAATCCGTGGGTGTCATTTACGACAACATGTACCTTGTGCGTCCCGGTTTGGCGTTTAGCGAAATGCTCGACGTGGCAACGGTGGAAGTGTTGCGCGGACCGCAGGGAACCAGCTTTGGTAAAAACACCACGGCAGGTGTTATCCGCATTAACACGGTCAACCCAGATACAAACGAGTTCTCCGGTAAAGTGCAGGGGTTGCGGGCAACCTTGGCGCAGCTGAGTTGCGCGGTGTGGTTAATATTCCACTGATCGACGATAAACTTGGCTTACGCGTCAGTGGCTTTACGGCTGAGCGCGATGGCTACACTGAGGACGTCTTGCGTGGCATCGACACTCGCCAGGTTGATCGCAGTGGTTATCGCGCCAAGCTGCTTTGGAATGTAACCGACACGGTCCAGATTCGCCTGAGCGCTGAGCACACCGAAGACAAGGGCGATGCCGACACATACAATACCGCAAACGCCTTCTATGTTGCTGAGGATATTGGTAAGTATGCCAATAACCTAGGCGCTTGGGACGATGATACCGACCGGTACACCGCGAATTTCCGCTGGTTAGTGGCCGATCACGCGTTTACCGTATCGTGGGGAAAGAGGTCTCAGACTCGGTCATTGTTCAGGACTACGATGCAACCCCCGTGCCCATTTTATCGCTCACTAATTTAAGTGAACTAGACACTGAGACGGTAGAGGTAACCTGGACTTCAAGCTTTGATGGCCCCTTCAATTACCTTGTGGGTTACTTTAAGCAAGAGCAAGACACCACAAGTACCACGACTATTCCCGGTGTTTTTCAGGGAGTATCTCCTGTAATTGAAGACAGCGATGCGGTCTTTGCCAACGCGCGCTATCAGGTCACGCCGGCGTTAGGTCTGCAAGTAGGTATTCGCTACTCAGAAGACTCCGCTGCCGGCACTAACATTCATCACAGCGGCGAAAAAACCTTTGACGAAGTTACGTACTCTTTAAAAACAACCTATGCCATGAGTAACGATACAATGCTCTATGCTGCTTATGACAAGGGTTACAAGCAGGGTGGTGTTAACCGCGAGTTGAGCACCTGCGGTCGGATTCCCGGTGTGCCATTCCCCGGCGGCTGTCTTGCCGAGAGTCAAGCGTTTTACCAGCCCGAATTGTCATATAACTACGAGCTGGGCTTAAAAACCGAACTCCTTGACCAAACTCTTCGTTTAAACACGGCTATCTTCTTCACCGAGTACGAAGACTATCAATCAACCTTCTCGATTCCCGGTTTGGCACAGGTTCTTATTTCCAACGCGGCCAAGGTGGAGTCCTTTGGGATGGAAGCGGACTTCCTCTGGGTAGCCTCAGATATGCTGACTCTTAACGGTAGCGTGACCTATGTCGATACCGAATACGACAGCTTCGAGGGTTCAACCTGTGGCTGGTCGGAACAGCCCGGCTGTGTGGCAGTGGTCAGATCGATTTATCTGGCAAGACACTAAACCGTGCGCCCGAGCTGAGCTTTAATGTGGGTGCCGAGTTGCGCAGTGCCTTTAGTGCCATTTCGGGTGCCGAGTGGTTTGCACGCGTAGATGCTGTCTACACCGGTGATCAGAACTTGAGCAGCACGCTGGAAGACTTTGCGGAAGAGGATGCCTATACTCTAGTCAACGCGCGTGCAGGACTTGAGCTGGATAACGGCCTGAAGGTGACCCTGTGGGGACGTAACGTCTTTGACGAGGAGTACCGTATTAATGCGGGAATCCGCGGTAGCAACATCCGCCAGGGAACCGTTCAACAGGAACTGCCTGGCCTCGAGGCAACATACGGTGTAACTGTCGACTACGCGTTTTGATGCGAGTTGAACTGTCGTAATACCGTTGCATGCCGCCCCCCGGGGCGGCATTTTTTTGGTGCACCCTATGTCATTTCTGTTTGATCGTCAGGCAATTGAGTCGAGCAAAAGCCATTCGGTTTTGCACGCCGAACACTTTCAGAGCGCTTATCTTACCAATGACATCGATCGCGCTTGCTCGCTTTTCGCCGAGCAGCTCGGGGTTAAATCGTTTCAGCGTCTCGAAGGGGAGATTCCCAGCGGTGGCCATATCCGGGTGGAATTAGCGTGGGTAGGTAATGTGATGTACGAGTTGATGCAAACAACGCATTCGGTCGAGAGCGTTTATGCATTGCAGCCGGGGCCTAACGACCCTTTCTCTCTGGTTCATCATCATCTCGGTTACGTGGCGGCAGATCGTGGGCAGTGGGATCAAATTTTGGCCAGCGCACAGGCCCATGGTTTTGAGCTCGCTTACCGAAACCGCACCGAGGGCTTTTTGGAGGTATGTTTTATTGATGTCCCCTGGTTACCACACTATTTGGAGTACTTTTTGCTGGAGCCGGCGGGTCGGTCTTTCTTGCAAAGCGTCCCCCAAAACCCAGGCAGTTAACGCGCTATGAATTGCCGCCACGATCCCCCGTCAGCTTCGCCACAGCCATTGAACAACTGCATGATGTAGTAGCCGCCGAGCTGGGGCATAGCGAATTTGGCCCCCAAGATTATCTTCCTGGTCTCACTATGCTGCTTGAGTCCATGGACTACGATCCGCACTTTAGTACGCAGGGCAGACGGCTTGCCTGGGCACAGGTCATCGACGTGCTGCGCGGCCGCGCGCAAGCAGTGAAATCGATGCAGGATAACCCGGGGTGGGCCCACGCCGACATTACTGCACCGGTTGTTATTACCGGTATCCCCAGAAGCGGTACCACGGCGCTACACCGATTGCTGGCTATTGATGAGCGTTTTCAAGGGTTGCAGAGCTGGCTATTGCACGCGCCCATGCCGCGCCCACCCAGAGATACATGGGAAAGTCACCCTGAGTTTCAGCGAACTGTGGCGGCATTGGCGCAGCGCTATGAGCTTGCGCCCGGTAAGCGTGCGGCTCACCATATGGCGGCGGAGGAGGTGCACGAGTGCTGCATGCTGTTACGTCAGTCCTTTGTGTCAAATCTATGGAGCTGCGGCTGGTCGGCGGCGAGTTATGATGCCTGGTGGCAATGTCAGAGTGAGCGGCCTGCCTACACGTTTTATCGCGACTGCGTGAAATTGATCGGCATGCATGAGCCCGAAAAACGCTGGCTATTGAAAAATCCGGGCCATATAGAAAATTTGGATTTGTTGTTTGCGGTTTTTCCAGACGCTCGCGTGATTCAAACCCATCGAGATCCGGCCAAGGCGATTCCCTCTTTGGTCTCGCTGCTGATTAAATCTCACCCGGCATTTGAGGTGGGAAGAGTCGAGCAGCGCGCTCGAATACTGTTGCGGCGCGAGGCCGCCAAATGGGCCAATGCCATTCATAAGGCCGATATCGTAAGACAACGATATCCTGATCAGATTATGGATGTGGTGCACAAAGCGTTCCATCAAGACCCGATGACGGTTGTTGATCGAATCTATCAGTTTATTGATCTGCCGTTGCCTGACACCACTCGCGCTGACATGGCCGCCCGAATCTCAGCGAAACCCGAAATGGCCCACGGCGTACATCGTTATTCGCTGGCCGATCACGGCCTGACGCCAGAACAAATTCGCCAGCCCTTTGAAAAGTATGTAGAGCGTTTTGATATGAGAGAGCCCGCGCTATGAAGGCTGCAATCTACCCAGGCGGTGGCCGCCCTATTAGGATTGAGTCGCTCCCCGATCCGGAACCGGGGCCGGGTGAGTTGCTCATCAAAGTGCACCGCTGTGGGATATGCGGCACTGATTTGTCGATGACCCGCGGCGAGCAGTGGGATTTTCCAGCCGGCAGTCAAATAGGGCACGAGTATGCGGGTGAGGTTGTCGCTATTGGCTCTGGGGTCCAAGCCTATAAGCGTGGTGATTCGGTTGCCGTATTGCCATCAAAAGCCTGTGGTCACTGCACGGCCTGTGATCACGGTAATCACACCTTGTGCAGGAACGAGGGCGGGCTGATGTTGGGTTTTGCCGAGTACGCAGTGATCCCGGCAGGTTTGGCGGTGCGCTTACCGTCGACCCTCTCAATGGCCGATGGTGCGCTGGTTGAGCCATTGTCGGTGAGTTTATATGGTGTGCGCAGATCCGGTTTGCAACCGGGTGACTCGGTACTGGTACTGGGCGGTGGCACGGTTGCGCTCTACGCCATCTACTGGGCAAGGCGCCTTGGCGCAGGACGTATTGTGGCCATGTCGCGTTCGGCGCGACGGCGTGAGTTGTGTCTTGCCATGGGTGCCGATGCTTTTGTTAGTTACTCCGAGAACGAGCAGTCGGAGATAGCCGAGGCCTTTGCCGGTGAGGCGCCCAAGCTGGTATTCGAATGCGTTGGGACCCCTGGCATGCTGGAGAAAAGTGTTCAGCTGGTTGCACCCTTTGGACACATCATCAGTCTTGGCTTTTGCACCGCGCCGGATCCGGTCGTGCCAGCAATAGTCAGTTACAAGTGCGCCACGCTACAGTTTCTGGTGGGCTATACCTTGGGCGAGTTCGAATATGTTGCCAATGAAATGGATAAGGGGCATGTGGATCCCAAATGCATCATTACGCACAGTGCTGCGCTCAATGATTTACCGGCTATGATGGCGCGTCTGCGACAGCCCAATGCCGATACCAAAATTCAGATCCTCTGCTAGGGCTTAGGGAGTTGCCATGAAGCACCTTAACGAGCCGTCATTATTTGAGGCCTTAGCGCCGATGCAGGGGGCGATCGACCGCCTGTCGGAAACCTGGTGCCCTGACGATTCGGCTTACCGAGCGGATGTGTTTCGACAGACCATGACCAGTCTCTCCTATGCCTATTTTATGTATTTTCACGCTGACGCCGAACACCCCGACTGGGCGCCCTTGTGGAATCCCGTGTATACCCTGCAGCCCAATCCCGATGATATTTATTTGCAGTCTCCCATTCGGGGAGATCTAACTTATCGAGTGACTGGCAATCGGGGAAGTTGCAAAATTTTGTCATTTACCACCCAGCGGGCATTGTCAGGTACTGTTGACACTATGCCGCAGCCGAGCGGGCATAACGAAGTTGACTGTCGAGATCTTGAACTAGAGCCCAACGAAGACTTCGATATTATTTTTAGTGCCGAGCGACCCGCGGGTTACACCGGGCGTTGGGCCAAGATAGACCCCGAGGCAACCGGGATGATGGTGCGCTACCGCATGTACGATTGGGAAACCGAGGTTGATCCGGTGCTCAGTATTGCCTGTCTTGATTCGGTACCACCTAAACCACGCTATTGTGCGGAGGACATTTATCGTCGCATTGGCGAGATGGCGAAATTTCCGGCGCGCAAAACCAAGCTCTACTACGCTATGCAAAACGGTGTTCGCGAGCGTGTGGGGTTTAATGTATTCGAGCCAGTAAAATACGCGGGCGCATTGGCTAAGCAGGTGTATTGGCCTGCCTGTTTTCGCTTTGACCCCGATGAGGCGTTGATTATTGAAACCGAGGTGCCCGAGCGCGTGGACTATTGGAACGTGCAATTAAACGATCCGTATTTCAACGCACTAGAGTATGTGTATCGTCAATCCAGCCTTAATGGCCATCAGGCAACATTATCATCCGATGGTAAGTTCCGTGCGGTGATTGCACTCGAGGACCCTGGCGTACCTAACTGGTTAGATCCGGCCGGCTACACCGAAGGCGGCATTTATGGCCGCTGGTTTGATGCCAGCAGCGAGCCATGCCCCATTATTCGACGTGTAAAATTGGCAGAGTTACGCAACCACCTACCGGCCGACACGCCGGTTGTCACCGCGCAAGCGCGCGCCGAGTCCATTGCTCGGCGGGTACAAGCGTGTCAGCGGCGTCGACGTTGGTAATGCTAGAGCGAGCTCGTGTCGAGTTCTGCCAGCGCGGCGGCGATAAACCGGCGTTCCCAGAGGTTATTGTCGTCACGGTCTTGCTGTAGCAACTCCAGCGCCAATCGACGGGTCTGCTGTATGTCATCAGAGCAAATATTTGCTCGGGTCAGTATGTCGAGTAATTTTAGCGCCACTAGGGGTTGGTCGTTAGCACACTGGGTCCGCGCGGCCTCGACCAGCGCATCTTGCCCCCACAGAGTGCAATTAATGTGGGTTCAATGGCGGCAGTCGAATCGGGATAAAGCCCTGTAATACCGCTAGAGGGGTCATACCAGCCTGTGTACTCATGCCAAATTGCCCGCACATTCCAGCTGACTTTGCCGTATTCCTCGGTTAGCGCAAGCTCAGCTGGGGGACGTACCTCGCTCATGAGCGCACTCAATGTTTTGCCCTCGTTCATGCCCGCCACCGTTTGATCATGCACCCATTGAACCGATTCAATGATGCGCGTGAGTGACGCGTTAATGTGAGACTCGCCACAAATATTTTCATGTCCCGTGAGGACTTGCGTGGGTGCAAGTGCCCTTACGCGTTTAACTGATTCGATGAATTCGAGCGCGCTGCGCGGCTTATCCCCCGCAGCGTATTTAAGTTGGGTTGATTGCCAAACAATGGCCCAAATAGGTTGCCTACAATGGCGACCCGGCTTTGCGGCAGCCAGACAACGAGTGCCGAGCGGGTCTCGCCCCCCGGCGTCCATAGGACCTCAAATTGCCGTCCGCCCAGTTCAAAGCCGCCATCCCCATCAATCAGCTTGTCGGGCGATATTGTCCGCGTGGGGGAGTAAATCCTCCGCTGAGCCGGTAATGCCCCTAAAGATTCGCCGGGAGCCGCGCCGATAATGATCGGCCAGGAGTGCGTTATAGCGTAGATCGTCGGTATAAATTCGATGGGCGATAACCTCATTCTCAATGGTTTTATAAAGCTCTAGGCCGCCGTATTGGTTAACGTGGCTCTGCGTAAGAATGATCTTGTGAATGGGCTTGGCGGATACGGCTTCAAAGAGCGCTTTTCCCCGCTTTGCGTCGCGCAGTGTGCCAGTATTGACCAATACGTTGCCATCGGGCGTGGTAACGAGGTAGCTGCTGCCAATCCTTGTTCTCAAAAATGCCATGGCCGCAATCAATTGCCTCAGTCTGCTCCGACCCGGACGCCACCATAGTGGCTACCCGGTTAGAAGTCCTAGGGTGTTCGTTGGACTGTTCGGTCATCTCTCGACGTCTCTTCCTACTCTGCAATGCAACAGTGTTGTATAGTTTTTGTGAGTAAATCAAGATGCGTTTATCCAACATTGCCAGCGAGTCGATAACAGGAGTGCCAATGCTAACGTTTGATGAAATTGTAAACGCTGCCCGTGAGGCAAGCGGCGGCTTACCCGATCCAGATCAGGACAGTTGGCAAGAAGGTCTGCATATTCTCTTGCGCGATCATGCCAGGGTCGGCCGTCTAACCGAGCGCGGTATGGGGTTGGTCAAACGTCGGTATGTTGGGGCGCTTGTTAATCGCATGCAAGTTGATGACTTTATTCGGCGTCATCCCCATGTTACCGAACAGCCCATCCGCCGACCGGTCATCGGGCTTGGTTTGGTACGCACCGGTACCACGATGACCAGTTACCTGCTTGATGCCGATCCAGCCAATCGATCGCTGTTGCGCTGGGAGGCCACCAACCTTGTGCCGCCGGCAGCACCTGGCGAAACCCGTACCGATGCTCGCTGTCTCGAAGAAAAGAAAATCGACGTGGAAATGATTAAACGCAACCCAGATGGCGTGAAAACCCACTTCGAACCTGCCGATGGCCCCACTGAGTGCGTGCATCTCGTAGGACAGGATTTTCGTTCCATGATGTACATGGCGATTACCCCCACGCCGATTTATGCCGATTGGATGTTAAACTGTGACATGACCTCCGCTTATGAGCACCGCAAGCGCCTTGCAGGTTCTGCAGTCTACCAACCCCGGTCGCTGGGTACTAAAGATGCCCTCTGACTCGGTGTTCATTCCCTATGTCTTCAAGGCGTTTCCTGATGCAAAAGTAATTTGGACACATCGCGACCCTTATGTGGCCTTTGCCAGTTCATTCAGCATGCGCGCCAATTCGCAAAAGATCTTTAATGATGCAGTGGATGTCGATTACATGCGCTGCAAGTTCCCGCTCCAGTTAGGACTGCATGTATCGCGGCCACTGGAGATGGCGAGCCAGCGACCTGACGATATTTACCATTTGTACTATGACGACATGATGCGCAACCCCATTGACGCCATGAAAAAGGTGTATCAATGGCTCGGTGATCCGTGGACGCCTGAAGCCGAGCAAGGTATGCAGGCGTGGCTAGATGAGAACCCGCAAAATCGTTTTGGTAAGCATCAGTACAATTTGTCGGATTGGGGATTTAGCAAGGCTGACCTCGAGCCCTACTTTAGTGATTACCTGCGTGAACACCCGGTGGCCACGGGTAACGTTAGTTAAGGTCGGGAGGTTCTATGGTGTTGGATTTGCAGGGTCGTGTTGTGATTGTTACCGGCGCAACCGCTAATATTGGTCGTGCTATCGCGCTTGAGTTTGCCGCCGAGGGAGCCAAGGTGGTGGCTGTTGGGCGTGATGAGGAGGCGGGCGCCCAACTGATCCAGACGGCATTGTCGTTGGGTGCGGCTGATGCGCGCTTTGTGGCGGCGGATTTATTGCACGCCGATAGCGCGGCCAA
The DNA here is from genome assembly GCA_038141785.1 of Luminiphilus sp. Taxonomy (GTDB): domain Bacteria; phylum Pseudomonadota; class Gammaproteobacteria; order Pseudomonadales; family Halieaceae; genus Luminiphilus. The sequence continues at coordinate 188,972 of JAYQIT010000005.1, forward strand.
AATTACCGAGCAAGCAAGCGCCTTGGGCGACATCGATGTGTTGGTTAATGGCGTTGGTGGTAACGTGGATCAAGGGTTCTTTGTTAACTCAGATCCTGATAAGTGGGCCGACGATATGGATCTCAATTTTGGTACGGTGCTGCGTCTCACGCATGCTGTCTTACCCGGCATGATAGAGCGCGGGCGCGGTGCCATTGTCAACGTTGGATCGACCGCAGGTTTGGTTGGCGATTACATGCTACCGGTTTACTCGGCCATGAAGGGCGCGGTTCATAGCTTTACCCGGGTATTGGCAAAGGAAGTGGGGCAGCATGGGGTGAGAGTAAACGCCGTTGCGCCCTATGCCACCTTTGCAAAGGATCCGGCGGCCTTTAGTCGTGGCAGTCGTTTTCACCCCGATAACAGCGAGTTCCTTGGCTTTTCGGCAACGCTTAGCGAAGACGATCGCGCCATGCGCATGCGCCGAACCCTACTTGGAAGGCCCTTTGCAGTACCCGAGGAAATTGCCGGGCTTACGGTTTATTTGGCATCTAACCGCGCCGGCTTTGTGACTGGGCAAGTGTGGTCGGTGGATGGCGGATCGCTATTGTAAGCAAGCTTGATTAAAGGCGTTGAATCGGTGTTGAGAGGGGTGCGACATGCTAAAAGATAGTTTGGACTTTAGTGGCAAGGTTGCCATTGTGACGGGCGGTGCCACGGGTATTGGTTACGCTACGGCCTTACAGCTGGCGAGTCTGGGGGCCAGTGTGGTCATAGCCAGTCGCACCGAGGATGAGCTTTTGCAGTCTGCTCAGCGCATTGCCGGACAAACTGGGTCGCCTTGCTTGGGTATTCGCACCGACGTCAAGAAAGAGGCGGACTGTGTTGCCTTGGTGGCAAAAACGATAGAGGCGTTTGGGCGAGTTGATGTGTTGATTAACAACGCCGGTGGTACGCGTATGGGTCCCCTGGAAGAGATACCCTCTCGGGGTTGGCACGCTATTTTTGAGCTTAACACCCACTCGGCGTACTACATGACTCGGGAAGCCGGTGCACAGATGATTACCCAAAAATCAGGCAGCATTGTTAATGTTTCTTCGGGTGCGGGTATGCATGGTGTCAAGGGTGGTGCCCACTATTCGGCGGCCAAGGCAGCTTTGCAAATGTTTACGCGCGTGACTGCTGCCGAGTGGGGGCGCTACGGTATTCGTGCAAATTGCGTTGCCGCCGGCGCAATAGCCAGCGAGCGAGTGCTGGCGGCCTGGCAGACGGCGGGGTTAGACCCTGCCACAATGGGGCAAGCCATTCCTTTGGGTCGCACCGGTACTCCAACGGAAATTGCCAATATGATTGTGTTTCTTGCCAGTGACGCAGCCGCTTATATCACGGGTCAAGAAATTGGCGTTGATGGCGGTCCATCATTGGGTGGAATTACCCTTGATTAACAAGGTTTAAGAGAGGTTTTTATGGCTTTTGTACGCAAACATCCTGTCCTCGCGGCGCTATTGGTGTTGATTATGGGTTTTCTTGCCTACAGCTACACGTGGACGCAAACCGAGCATGGAAAACTCGATTATCGAGCGGCGCTATCACTAAATATGCTCGCCTTTGAAACCGAGTACACGCCAGATCCAGAGATAGACTTTACCGTGGAGCTGCCAGTCAATCTTGTCTACGCGCTCAGCGGTCTGTTACCAAAGGCCGAGGTCGCCAAAACCCAAGACATCACAATTGCCAATGACGGGGTTGAGATACCTGCTCGTATTTATTGGCCGCTAGCTCCCTCATCGGAGCAACCGCCGATTTGGGTGTACTTTCATGGGGGCGGTTTTGTGGTGGGTAGTGTGGATATCTTCGATCCTCTGACCCGACAGCTTGCTGACGAAAGCGGAGCTATCGTGATATCGGTCGACTATCGTCTTGCCCCAAAGTATCCCTGGCCGGCTGCCCTTGATGGTTATGCGGCGGTGAAGTGGGCCGCTGAGAACGCCGATCAGTTGGGTGGCGACCCTGAGCGGATCGTGGTGGGTGGTGATAGCGCTGGCGGCAATCTTGCGGCAGTGGTTGCTCTAATGGCCCGCGATAAGGGCGCGCCCCAACTGGCGGCGCAGGTGCTGTATTATCCGGCGACTGACCTTGGCGATAACGGCACGAGCTGGCCGAGTAACGAAAAATTTCGCGACGGTTACGGGCTGTCGACCAAATCCATGCTCGCATTCAGTGAGGCCTATTTTGGTCACCTAGACAACACCGCCGAGCCCTATTTGTCGCCGCTTCGGGCTGAATCACTGGAAGGTTTGCCGCCGGCATTGGTAGTTACCGCTGGCTTTGATCCCCTAACCGATAGCGCCCATGCTTATGTAGAGCGCATGCAAGCGGCGGGCGTAGACGCCTCGCTGGCGCATTTTCCCGAGATGATTCATGGCTTTTTAAGCATTGGACTGTTCAGTCAGCAGCAGCAAGCCGTGGATCGCACGGTCGACTTTCTTCAGTCTGCTGTGGGTGGTTGATACCAGATAGGGGAGCTATACGCGCGATCCTGAACAAATGCCGGAACATCTCCGGGGGGCGGGCACGCCATAGCGGGCCGCGTCCGGGGTGGTCCAGCGCGCGGTTGGGACTTCGAGCACGCGCACATAGTAAAAGGCCGGCCATGCTGGGTTGAAATCTGGGTCCTGCCACCAGCTTGAAAGGGCGGCAGCACCTTGGTCCTGCTTGTCGCCGGCTTCGCCCGGGAGCACCGAGCGCTCAGCCACTCCGTCTTGAGTCTCGCTACTGGCTACTATCACATCATAGACTTTCTCGTGAGGGGTGCCTTCTTTGTCGACCCAGCCTTTAACCACTTGAACCCGCTCAAGATCGACGCCAAGGGGGTCCTTGAGTGCATCTACGAGTAATGTTGGGGTGTCTGACGAATCGGTAGGACCTAGCGATGCACCCATCGGCACACCCAAAGCACAGCCGTTGCTTAGGCAGTTTTGGCGTTTAACATCGCTGGGTTTGTAGTTCCAGCCGCCGTATACCCTAAGCCCAATACGACTGCCCGTTGTGGCGTAGACTTCTTTGCGCTTTATCGCATCGAAAATAGCCCCTCGGGTGTTTTTTCTGCCCATACGGCGATTAAGCCCGAAGCAGCAAGCTCGCGATCAAAATCTGCCATCCCGGCCATGTGTGTTTGTAGCCGCTCCACGGAGGGTTCGGAGCCGGCAAATTTACCCAGAAAATTATCCTCACGGGTTGCGGATAATCCTGTGTGGCTGTCGGTACTACCAATAACACCGAAGCGAAAAGGGTTGGCGCCAATGGACTGCTGATGCGCTAGCCCTGCCTTCAATGCGGAGCGCGCGTATTCGCGGTCTAGCATGTCAGGCGTCTTGGCTGCGGTGCCGGCAACATTGCCTCGGTCCCAAGTTTCAAAGTCTGCGTAGGGGTCGGCGGGTGATACCATTGGATGGGTTTCGCCATCACCTTTGACCTGAGTGACCTCATATACCGGTTCCCAGCGTGCCCGCCGCTCGGCATAGTCACGGTCGATGGGTTGCCCGTTGACGCGAGCATCGGCAAACATGCGCCCATTGGATAGATTGCCATTGTGCGCTATGGCAAGCACGTTGCCCCCAGTTTCCGTCTCGTAGCGCGCTAACTCATCCCACAAATTCTCAGGGTCGGGGTTGGTATTGGCTTCCAGCGGCAAACGGCGAGTCGCTTGTTCAGCACCGTCTCGATAGAGCACCACGCGATGCAAATTGTCGCCTGTAATCATGGCGGTCCATTCGTAGCCAATCAGGGTGGTAAATTTGCCTGGCTGATTGTAGTCGTCTGCCAGTGTAGTGACGTCGTCCCAAACTGCGCTGCGCGCCAAGGTAGGCATGTCAGGCAATGGCCCGGCGCTGCGCATGGAGCGCATAAATGCGCCGCGTAGACCAAATTCTTTAAACAAGCTGAGCAGTTCGGTATAACGTTGGGCAACTGATGTGCCTACGACTAGAGGGTCGCGCGCATCGATACGGGTATACAGACCCATATTTTCGGAGTGATCGGTGATGGCAAGAAAATCGAGGCGCCGTTTTAGTTGCACCTGGAGCCCGGTATTGGAGATTACGGTTTTGCCTTGGGCAAACTCATAGGCCTGAGCTGGACCTATGGTTCGCGTGCCATTGATGTAGGCATCGAACGACAAATTGGTGTGCAGGTGAACATCGCCCCAATAAAGCGACTTATCTGCGGCAACGCTTACAACAGATGATAGTGCACAGCCCAGCACCAAGAGCGCAGCCACGGCTGGCCGCATCAGACTTCCCGGAGTTCGGCTGTTCAAGGTTTAGCTCTCATGCGTTTGGCTTTCGCGCACGGCTTAAAATCAACTCTTGTTCACATGCAATCGCTGGGCCGAGGGTCCTAGCTCATGACTCGACCACCGTTTACACCGATGGTTTGCCCAGTGACATAGCCACTATCTTCCGAGGCTAGCCAGCATGCCGCATTGGCAATGTCTTCAGCGACACCGGTGTGGCCTACCGGAATCATTTTGCCAAGGTCTTCGAGTGACATCCGGAAGTTGCCCGCCGCCGCCGCTTCCTCTGACATCAACGTACCCATCACGGCGCCGGGTGGAATATTGTTGACCGTAATACCATCGCGTCCAAGGGCTGCAGCGAGTGAGCGAGTCATGGCCATTACCGCGCCCTTTGAGGCGCTATAAGCAACTTGCCCCGGGCTGCCCGACTGAGCGCTCGACGAAGAAATATTAATGATTCGGCCCCAGCCTGCGCTCTTCATGTCGGGGACGCAGATTTGGGTAACGATAAAGGTACCTTTTGTGTTGATGGTAAATACCTGGTCCCACTCATCGTCGTTTAATTCTTCAAAGTTTTTAAACGGTGCGATACCGGCATTGTTGATAACAATCGTCACGGGGCCAAAGGCAGAGCGCAGTTCGTCAACGGCAGCCTGCACCTGAGATCGGTCAGCGATGCTGGCTTGTAGGGCGATGGCGTCACCCCCAGCGGCTTTAATCTCGGCTACGACTTCTTGGCAGCCCGCTAGGTTTAGGTCGAGTACGCCAACCTTTTTTCCTTCGCGAGCAAGACGCATTGCGCACGCTTTGCCAATGCCGGCGGCTGCTCCCGTTACTAGTGCTGTCCGTGTTGTCATCTTTTCACCCTTAATTACTCAACAATGATGTCTAATTATACCGCGGAATGGCTTGCAGTCATCTAAATGATGTTGCACTCTCAAATTTGACCGCGGTGGCAATGCCTGCGCGAAATGTTCAGCAATTTGCGCGATTTATCAGGAGACGAGTGGCTACTGGGGGGTTACCTTAAAAACGACAATAACAGTGGGAGTGAGATTGGATGAAAGACTTTGCTCAAATGAAGAAAGAGGCGCGTCAATTCATTCACTACGAGAAAGACAAGAATACCCGTATAGCTACGCTGACTCTCGATCGTCCGGGAAAACACAACGTCACTAATATGGGCATGCGTCAGCTCTACGCTGATTACGTGCTCAAAGCTAATGTTGATGATGACGTCAAAGTGCTAGTGATTCGTGGCGCAGGTGATAGTTTTGGCACGGGTGGTGACTTGCCAGAGCAAGCAGAGATGCTCTCTGAAGACAGTGGCGATGTATCGCTGTTACACGAGTTCGGCATCAATGACGAGGACGTGAGCTACCCACCCAAATCTTCGTATCGCTTTCTGCACAGTATGACCGATCACTATGCCAAGGCAGCGGCGGGTAATCGACCACTTCAGGAATTCAAAAAAATCAGCATCGTGGAGGCCAAAGGTTATTGCTATGGCTGGCATTTTTATCAGGCGGCAGATGCCGATTTGGTGGTCTCCTCGGATGACGCTTTGTTTGGTCATCCTGCCTTCCGTTATGTGGGTTGGGGTCCACGTCTGTGGACATGGATAGAGCAAATGGGTTTGCGCAAGTTCTCTGAGATGCTGTTTACCGGGCGCCCCTTCAGCGCCGCCGAGATGGATAAATGCGGTTTTATCAACAGCATCGTACCGCGTGATCAGCTCGAAGCAGAAACGGCAAAATACGCTGAGGCCTGCGCAAATACCCGTCCCACCGATACGGTATTTATTCAAAAAACCTTTATCGAGATGTACAAACAGTATCGCGGGGAATACATGGGTAGCATGATGGCCGGCTGGGTTGAAGGCATGCTTCCTGCGATGACCGAAGATCGTGACGCTGAAGTGAAGCTGGGCGACGAGGCGTTTGGTAAGGGCCTCAATAATGTTGTTAAAGATAAAGACTTGTTGTATCCGCCCGATTGGCGTCTGAGTCACTCAGGGCGTAACAAAGAGAAGTGATAGCCTGCCATGTCGTTTGAACTGAACCGCCGCATGGCGGCGCGCCGCGAACCGCTACCAACCGCCAGCACCACTGACACGGTGACGGCGGCTATTATTCGCGGCTCAATGGAAACCATTTGTTTCGAGGTCGCAACGCACTTGGGTGGCGCTGCCTCGTCGGACATCATCAATCAGTCCAATGAACGCAATGCCAGCATTGTGGATGCGCATGGAAGGTTGGCAGTCACGGCCATTGGCACGCCACACCTTACCTTTGTATCCCAGTTTACCGTTCGTTTTGGCTTGGAGACGCGAGAAACCCTCGATTGGGGGCCGGGCGATATTTTTGTTGCAAACGACCCCGATCACGGTGGCGGACATCTGCCTGATTATAACGTGTTTGCGCCGATTTTTGACGACCAAGGTGAACTACTCTTCATTCAGTGCCTGCAGGCGCATCAAGGCGATACGGGCGGAAAAGATCCGGGCGGTTTTACCCTCGAGGCGACCGATATTTATACCGAGGGCTTGGCAATTCCCTGCTTGAAGCTGGTGCATCGTGGTCAGCAGCGTAATGACGTCATCCATTTGTTAGAACGCAACAACCGTTTTCCGTCATTTCGGGGTGACCTAGCAGCAATGATTGGTGCTGTGCAACAGGGCGTTAAGCGCTTGGAGGCTCTGGCTGATCAGTGGGGCGCCGATCGAATGCGCGCAGCGATTAACCACAGCATCGACCACACGGAGCAGCGTGTTCGCGAAGAGGTGGCCCGTTGGACTGACGGCCGGTACGAAGCCGAGGTCTTTATTGATCACGACACCTTAGGAACGCCCGATATTCGAGTGTGCGTAGCCTGCACTATTGACAACGATCAGCTTACCGTAGACCTCACCGGCACCGACGACCGACAAGAGTTGGTGGGTGTATGGAACACATACGGCAATACCCGTAGTTATATTCTGACCCAGGTCGTGGCCGCGGTAGATCCGGACATCGTCAAAAATGAAGGCTTTTTTAATGCCGTGGAAATGATTGTGCCCGAGGGTTGTATCGCCCAGCCTCCACCCGATAAGCCTGCCGCCTTGGGCTCGTTCCATCCGGCGTGTGAAATCACCGAAGCGGTATGTCTTGCCCTGTCGGCGGTTGCGCCCGAGCGCTCTGCGCACCAGGTTTACAAAATTGGCATGCCCAATGCGGTGATCGGCCTAGATGCTAACGGGCAGATGTGGATGGATCAGGGCGTCGACTCCCGAACAATGGATGTTTCCGCTACGCAGGGTATTGATGGCTGGGGTGCGTGTCCCGTATCGCTGGGGAGTTTGTTATTGGCGCAGGCAGAAGATGCCGAAGCGCGTTTTCCTGTCCTTAACGTCAGCCGAGAAATGACCATCGATACTGACGGCGCGGGGCAGTGGCGCGGTCAGCCAGGTAGCTTGAACGTAAAGCAGGTATTGGAGCCGGTTTCTGCGATGGCGTGGATGGTCTCGATAAAGCATCCTTTGCGTGGCATTTGCGGTGGTGACGATGCCAGCCCGTATGGTAATCGTTTCAATGTGGGCACCGAGGAAGAGTTTGCCGTTGATTTGACTGCGCGCGCTCAGCTTAAAGCGGGTTCCATACTCGCCTATCAGCACGGCGGTGGCGCCGGATTTGGATCGGCGCTGGCGCGCGATCCAGCCGCGGTTCTTGACGATGTGCTGGATGAGATTATCTCCATAGAGCGAGCCCGTGACCGCTACGGTGTGGTGTTAACAGGGTCATTGGAGCAGTGGGATGTGCGCATTGACCATGACGCGACTCGGGATTTACGCAATCAAATGATGGAAGCAAGCGCGTGACTTATCGGGTAGGTATCGATATAGGTGGCACCTTCACCGACTTCGCAATGATGTCTGACGATGGCCTGCGATTGCACAAAAATTTGAGCACCCCCGCGAATTTAGCCGATGGGGTAATGCAAGGATTGCAACAGCTTGCCGATCTAGAAAGTTTGTCATTGGCTGACTTTTTGGCCAAGTGTGACACGATTGTTCACGGCACAACGGTTGCGGATAACACCCTGATCGAGATGAATGGTGCACTCACGGGCTTAATCACCACCGAGGGGTTTCGCGATGAAATGGAATACCGGCGCGGCTTTAAAGAAAATATCTGGGACGTGCGCTTACCGCCCCCCATCCCGATAACCCCGCGCCGACGCCGGTTGACGGTAAGCGAGCGCGTACTTGCTGACGGTGCGGTTCATAAAGCGCTAGATGAAGACTCGGTAAGGGCCTGCTGCGCTAGGCTGCGGGCACAAGGTGTAGAGTCGGTGGCGGTGTCGCTGTTGTTTTCCTTTCTCAACCCACAGCATGAACTGCGAGTGGCTGAGATTGTAAGCGAAGAGCTCCCCGGGGCCTCGGTTTCGCTTTCTCATCAGGTGCTGCCTAGGTCCCCCGAGTTTGATCGCACCTCTACGACAGTGGTCAACGCTTATGTGGCGGGGCGTGTTAACAGCTACCTTGAAGACCTGGTTGATAAGCTGCGTGAGGCAGGCTACCGCAAGCGGCTGATGGTCATGCAGGCCAATGGCGGGGTGATGACCCGTGATTACATCAAGGCCGCTCCTATTCGTGTGCTGGCTTCTGGACCCGCCGGCGGGGTGATTGGTTCAGCGCACACGGGCCTTGCCAAGGGTCATGAAAATTTATTGTGTGTGGATATGGGCGGCACGTCCTATGACATATCGCTGGTACTCAACGGCGAAGCGCCTGCAGTCGCTGGCTGGAATCTGCACCATCGCTACCTGGTGGGTATCCCCATGGTGCAGGTTGAAACCCTTGGGGCTGGAGGGGGGTCTATCTGCTATTTGCGGGGCGGTGAATTGGTGGTGGGTCCACGCTCGGCGGGTTCTACCCCTGGGCCTATCTGTTATGGGCGGGGCGGGATTGATCCAACGATCACCGACGCATTGGTAATGATGGGCGTACTTTCGCCAGATGAAGAATTCGCAGGTGGCGACTTCCAGCTAACAATGGCGGGTGTTGCGGCCGCTTTCGAGTCTCTCGGTGAGGCACTCGATAAGTCTGCAGCGGAGGTTGCTCTCGATTGCTGGCGTTTGGTTAATGCCAACATGGCCAACGGCGTTCGGCGTATTACTGCAGGTAAAGGTGTAGACAGCCGTGATCTGACGATGCTCGCCTACGGAGGTAATGGGCCAATATTTGCTTGTAAGCAAGCAGAGGCGCTGGGTATTAGCACTGTGCTGGTGCCGCGCGCCTCGCCAACTTTCTCTGCCTTGGGTACCCTGGTGGCTGATCCGCGTTTTGATGAAGAGCGCTCCTACGCCGCCGCTGTCGACGATATCGACACCGCTCGTTTGCGCAAAATTTGGATGGAGCTTGCCGAAAAAGCTCGTGGCCATTTCGCTGACGCGGGGTTTGATGGCCAGGTTAACGGTAGTTTTAGGGTCAACATGCGTTATCCCGGACAGAACTGGTCGCTCTGTCTCGAGCTGCACGCGGCTTCTGATCTCAATGATTTTGATTTTATAGGCGAGGACTTGCCTGCCAAAATGGTGGCGCTCTTCGATAACCGACATCAGCAAGAATATGGCCACACCCGATCCTATGAAAAACCGGAGCTGACCGGTCTTCGGTTGGTGGCGTCAGTGGATACGCCATCGCCGGCGATTGCTTCCGGGTTCCTTAATGATGAACAAGCGCAACCCGAACCCGTTAAGCATCGAGATATAAATCTAGGTGAGGGATACCAATCCACGCCAATCTACACCGGTGCTGCCATGGCCCCAGGTGTTGTCATACCTGGCCCTGCGATTATTGAAGAGACCTTCAGCACCCTTGTTATCTACCCCGGCTGGACACTGTACGTCGACTGCGCGGGTGATTATGAAATGAGATCAATGCAATGAGTCAGGGTGCCCTGAACGGTCTGCGAATTATTGAACTCGCTGAGAGTGTGGCAGGGGAATACTGTGGCAAGTTGTTGGCCGCGCTTGGCGCCGATGTTATTAAGGTTGAGCGACCAACGACCGGCAGCCCAACACGAACGCTCGCACCCCACGCGCCCGGCGTAGCCGCCCTGGAAAGCAGCGCAATGTTTGCTTACCTGAATTTGGGTAAATCTTCGATAAGCCTCGACCTCGAGCGCGAATCAGCCGCGTTAGCCACGCTGTTAGCCGGCGCGGACGGACTCATTGATGACCATAATCAAGGTTGGCTCGAGCGTTTAGGCGTCGATCCTTCAATGCTGGAAAAGGATTTTCCCAATCTGGTTGTCAGTTCGATTACGCCATTTGGCTACGGCGCTGCAGACGCACCCAACACCGTTGTGGATATGAACTTGTTTCATGCCAGTGGTTGGGGTTATCACACCCCCAGTGCAAGTGACCCACAGCGACCGCCATTAAGCGGTCCCGGACCACATCTAGCTTCTTTTGAAGCTGGACTGGATGCCGCTTTAGCGATGGCAGCGGGGTTATTGTCCCTCGAGCAGGTTGGCCAAGGGCAATTCATCGATGTTTCTATGCAGGCAGTTTTGGTGTCGCGCAACGATTACGTTATCGCTCAAATGGTGGCCGGCGATATGCCAGTTGGTGACGATCGACACGCCTTCGATCTGAGTGGGCCGGCAGGTATTTTCGAATGCAGACAGGGTTTTGTTTATCTATGGATGTCGAGTCCACAGCATTGGCAAGCCTTGGGTGAACTCATGGGGCAGCCCGCATGGATGTTGGAGTTTCCCGAGCGTTGGCTCGAGCAGGCATGTACGCCCGAGCGCGTAACGCTGTGTAGACAACATTTGTCTGCGTGGTTGCACGGCGAAGACCGCAATGATATTTCCGCAAAGGCGCAGTCGCTCGGTTTGACCATGGTGCCGGTCAATGATCCAGCGGATCTGGTCGCATCTGAGCAATACCAACATCGCGGTTATTTCCAGCACAGCGAGCACATCGCATTGACCAGCGATCGAGTTCCAGGTCATCCGTTTCAGTTGAGCACAACGCCGGTTGCCAGTGGTGGTACAGCGCCATTGCTGGGACAGCACAACCATCGACTGACTGACCCTTGGACGCCTCGTTCTCGCGTCGCCAGTGAAGGTCAGTGGCTCCACGTCAGGTCCGCTTGCCGGCATACGTGTGGTTGAGCTTACCAAGGTCTGGGCAGGCCCCTACGTAGGCAAGCTATTGACGCTACTGGGTGCCGAGGTCATTCGCGTTGAAAGCGAAAAGTCTCTCGATGTGACCCGCGTGTTTGGTGTAACGGATATTAACGACGCACCTGGCTTTAAAGCAGTAAACCCGCAAAAACTCAGTGTCCAGGTTGATATGAAATCTGAGCAGGGTATCGAGCTCATTAAAAAGCTGGTGGCGAAGGCCGATATCGTTGTTGAAAATCTGCGTCCCGGTGCCATTGAGCGCCTTGGCCTCGGTTATGAGTCGCTACAACAGGTAAATCCCAACGTGGTCTATGTGGCGATGAGTATGTGGGGCAATGACGGACCGCTGGCTTATCAGACCGGTTATGCACCTTGTTTTGCTGCCCTCGGTGGCCTGAGTGCACGTATCGGCTACGCCGATGAGCCACCTTGTGGCATGAATATACGCTACGCCGATTCTACGTTTGGCGCTTATGCAACGTTGGCTGCGCTAGCTTGTTTGCGCCACAGTAAGCAAGGCGGTGGCGGTCAGTACGTTGACGTTTCTGCGGTGGAGTCGATGAGTTCAATCATCGGTGACGCGTTTGTGGATTTCCTTAGCACCCATGAATTGCCCCACCCTCATGGCAATCGACGTCGGGCCATGGCGCCCCACGGCGTGTGGCAATGTGCGGATGGTCAATGGCTGAGTCTGGCGGTCACTGATGACAGCAACTGGCAAGCGCTTGCGGCGATCATAGGTGATGAGCATTTGGCCGCCGATGAGCGCTTTCATACCTTGGCTGGGCGTAAGTGCCACGAGGATGAACTGGAGCAATTGATCGCTGCTTGGTGTGTCAAACACAGTGCTGAAAGTTTGGAGCACCTACTGCAGAGTGCCGGTATAGCAGCATTGCGCAGCCGTAACTCCCTCGACCTTATCGCCGATACGGGCCTCTGGTCGAGAGGGCTTTACGTCGAGGTGGAGGATAGTCGGGGGCAGTTCAAATCAACCATGAGCGCGCCGTGGGTTTTTGAGCGTGGCGCAACCATTCATCGATCGGCTCCCGATTTAGGACAGCACAATGCCTATGTATTGGGCGACATAATTGGATTGGATCAACAGCAGCAGCAGGCGTTGGTCGATGCCAAGATTATCTGTTGAAGAACAGCGGAGAATAACACCATGAGTGAAACTACCCAGCAAGACGGCGTTTGTCCCGTAGGTGAATACGATCTAGACAAGGTGTCTTTGTCGGAGCCCGAGCTTCTCGCTCAGCCCAATGCATTTTTTCGCCAGCTGCGACAAGAAAAACCCGTGCATTTCGATCCGGCGCTCAATATGTGGCTGGTATCGCGCCATGAAGATTTACGCACGGTATTTAGCGACCCCATTACTTTTTCGGTGGAGCGGGGATACCAGGAACAATACGCCAAGGGCTATATCGACGAATTTAAAGAAATTCTAGAGCGTGACGGCGGTGGCCTTTTCGCCGATCCTATTATGACCGACCCGCCTTACCATACGCGCATTCGCAAGCTAATGGACAACGCTTTCTCGGCGCATCGGGTAGCTACTTTGGAGCCGCGCATTGCAGAGATTGCCAGCGATGTCACCGAGGCGTTTTTGGCGGAGTGTGAGGCCAGTGGCGTGGTGGATGCGGTCAAGTACTTCTCGGTACCTATCACCATTAAAGTGATTTGTGAGCAGCTGGGGATCAATCAATACGACTCCGAAAAGATTCAGCAGTGGTCGTTGGCCGTTACTGCGCAAATTGGGCGCATGCAGGATCGAGAGCAGATGCGTGAAAATGCAAAACTTATCTGCGAACTGCAAAATTATTTAATTGCTCGAGTGAAGGAACGTGAGGCTGAACCACGCGAGGATATGATCTCGGATCTTGTCCATGCGCGTGTCGATGACGAAGCGGAGCAGACGCTGTCATTTAAGGAGGTTGTGCCCTGCGTTCGCGCACTACTCATAGCAGGTAATGAGACAACCGCCACAGCCATGAGTAACTTGGTGCTGATCTTGGCAACCCAGCCCGAGGTTGCCCGTGAACTGGCTGAGCGATACCAAGACGACCGCTTTATGAATCGCTTTGTTGAGGAATTGCTGCGTATTGAGCCACCGGTTCGAGGCCTTTCGCGCATGACCACCCGAGAGGTGGAATTGGGTGGCGTTTTATTGCCCGAGGGAGCACATATGCTCAATTTGTACGCCTCGGGTAACGATGATGAGTCGGTGTTTGAATGCCCCCGAACCTTCAATATGGAGCGCACCAATATTAATCGCCATATCGCCTTTGGTGGTGGTGCTCACCGTTGTATCGGCGTCTCTCTGGCTCGTATGGAAATCAAAGTGGCGGCTCGCGAATTAATTAAACGCATCGCCAACGTAGAGTTGACCGTTGCACCAGAGGAAATCCGCTATTTGCCCACCGTAGCCACCCACTCGATTGAGTCGCTACCGGTTCGTCTGACTCGACGGGAGCGCTAGCGCCATGGCTGTTGAGCTTGAAGGTAAAGTGGCAGTCATTACCGGTGCCGGTAGCGGCATTGGTCGTGCTACGGCTGAGTTGTTTGTGGCTGAAGGGGCGACGGTTGTCTTAGGTGACGTGGCTACCGAAGCAGGTGAAGCGGTGGCCGCAGAGCTGGGTGAGCGAGCGCACTTTTTGACCACGGATGTCGCTGACCCGGTGCAGGTACGTGCGTTGATTGATGCGGCAGTTGAGCGTTGCGGGCGGATCGACATACTCTTCAACAATGCGGGGATATCGGGCCAGCAGATTCCCCGATTGCTTGACGATGACTTGTCAGACTTTCATCGGGTAATGGATGTCAACCTGTACAGCGTGATGATTGGGACGCAAGTTGCCGGGCGGTACATGCGCGAGCAATCAGGTGGTGTCATTATCAACTCGGCGTCTATTGCAGGCATACTACCTGGTCAGGCGTTAGCGAGTTATCGCATGAGTAAGGCTGCCGTCATTCACTTTAGTAAGTGTTCTGCCATCGATCTCGCCGAATACGGTATCCGCGTTAACTGTATTGCGCCGGGCCACATAAGAACCCCTCTCACGGCCTTTACGCTGCCGGGTATGTCTGAAGAGCAAATGCAAAAAATTCGTGAAGCGCTCGCACCTGTTTGGGACGTTAACCAGCCCCTGAAACGCCATGGAAGTCCCGCTGATGTGGCGCAAACCGTGTTGTTTTTGGCTTCTCAGCGTGCCGCGCAAATCACCGGCACCGTAATGCCGATTGATGGTGGGATTACCGCCGGCGATCCCGTCAACCATCTCGAAGAACTATTTGCAGCACGGATGGCGGCACTTGCGCCAGACCCGTAATAGGCGGCTGTAGACCAGCGGCCGTGTTTTACAACTCAGTCGATCTTTTCGGCTAATAGGGAATTTATATGACTGACACTACATCCCAACTTGATTTAACCGAGCTCGATGAATGGGTTGGTAAGCAAATTATCTACGCTGAGCTTTGGGATCCCTGTAATGCTACGGATATCCGTCGTTGGGTGCAGGCCATGGATTATCCCAACCCGATTCACTGGGATGAGCAATTTGCAAACAGCTCGCGCTTTGGTGGCATTGTGGCACCCCAATCATTCACCGTTGCTATGGATTACGGACACGGTTGCCACCCTGCTTGTGTGGGTAAAATCCCGGGTTCGCATTTGATTTTTGGTGGTGAAGAGTGGTGGTACTACGGCAATCGTATTCGTCCGGGTGACAAACTTTTTCAAGAGCGACGCTTCGCAGGCTACAGCGTCTCTGATACAAAATTTGCCGGTCCAACCGTGTTTAGTAAGGGTGATACCACCCACCGTAATCAGGACGGGGTGTTGGTGGCCCAAGAGCGGTCTACGGCTATTCGCTACCTTGTTGAGGAAGCGAAGAAGCGGGGCATGTACGACAAAGAGCAACGCCCGCCACGCCGCTGGACAGCCGAGGAGATTGAGCAAATCCATAAACAGCGTATGGACTGGCTGTTATCAAATCGTGAGGGTGTTTCGCCGCGCTTCGAAGACGTCAATGTGGGCGATCGTCTGCCACGTCGGGTGATTGGCCCCCACTCGGTGGTGACGTTTGCGCTTGAGTGTCGCGCACACCGTCAAAACATCTGGGGCACCTGGCGTTGGAATGCGCCGGAAGGAGTGCATGATCCCGCGCGCGAGGATGCGGGATTTGACGAGAAAATGACCTACGACCACGAGGCGGGACTTATTGATCCGCGCAGAAAAGATGGGCTGTTTTATGGTCCTTCTAGTGGCCACATTAACTCAGAGAAAGCCGAAAATATTGGCATGGGCGGTGCCTATGGGTACGGTGCTTCAATGAATGCCTGGTTTGGTGATTACGTCGCCTATTGGGCGGGTCATCAAGGCTTCCTCTGGCACACCAAGTCAAATTTCCGCCAGCCAGCCTTTGAGGGAGATGTCACTTGGTGTGACGGCGAAGTCGTCGCCAAATCAGATCTCTCGCCATGGGGTATGCCAACCGTTCAAATTAAAGTCACTCTCACCAATCAGGACGGCAATATACTTGTGACCGGCTTGGCGGACGTCGAGCTGCCTCACGGCGATCGCTGATGCTCGCGATAAAGTCGGGTGCGGCTCTGGAGGCCGAGCGGTTACCCGAGCAGCAAACCATACCGGGTTACCTCGCTGATATTTGCGAGCGCTACGGCGATCGAGAGGCGGTGGTTATGCGCTGCCCCGATGGCTCTACCGTTAGACATAGCTACGCTGAATTTTCCGCGCTTGTTGAACAGGTAGCTAAGGCTCTCATCGCCAGCGGTGTTGATCGGGGTACACGCGTTGGCGTGCTCATGTCGAACCGTACCGAATACCTCGTTGCAGCCTTTGGTATTGCCGCCGCTGGTGGTGTTTGCGTTGCGCTTAATACCTTTTCAACCGCATCAGAGCTTCAGCTGCAGTTAAATGATGCTGCGGTCGCGGTATTGTTGTTTGAAGAGCGCATACTCAAGCAGGATTTTTCAGCGACACTGCGATCCTTGGCGGGTGAGGGTTGTGCTCCATATGTATCGCTGCCGTTTTTGCGCGAGATGGTCTGGTTATCCAGCGTCACTTCTACTCAAGCCCCTACATCGATTGACGAGGAAATGACGTCTTGGCGCGAGTTTTTGTCCCGCTCGACTGTGGTTGAAAGTGCCGTATTGGCTGCCCGACAGAGTCAGCTTTTCCCCGGAGATCCCGCGGGTATTTTCTTTTCTTCGGGAACCACCAGTCGACCCAAAGGTATCATTCACAGTCAGCGCGCCTTTGTTATTCAGTGGGAGCGCTGTCCGCGCATCTTCGCGGTGGGAGATGGATCGCGTACCTGGACCGGTAATGGCTTCTTCTGGTCTGCAAATATCGCCATGGCGGTAGGGTGTGCATTTTCGTCTGGTGGTGCAATTATTATTCAACCGGTATTTGACGAAAATGTGGCGCTTGAGTTGATTGCTCAGGAGCGTATTAGTTTCCTTATGGGGCGACCCCATCAATGGTCGCGTTTGAAAGCAGCATCCGGCTGGAATAGTGCCGACCTTAGCAGTCTAAAGCAGATTACCAAGGGAGAGATCATTACCTCACACCCTACGGTCGATACTGATTGGGTGGTACCGAATTCATTCGGCACAACTGAAACCCTCGCGCTATGCACGTCATTCGATGCCAATACTTCCCAAGAGGACTATGCCCAAAGTTTCGGCGGTCCCTTGCCCGGTAACACGCTTAAAGTTGTGGATCCAATGACTGGCGAGCCTGTTGCCTGCGGCGAGCAAGGTGAGATTTGCATCAAGGGTCCAACGCTTATGTTGGGCTATCTGGGCAAGCCGTGGGAGGACTGCTTTGATGAGCAGGGCTACTATCGGACCGGTGATGGCGGTTATGTGGACGACCAGGGGCGTTTGTACTGGGAAGGTCGACTCACCGACATTATCAAGTGTGGCGGCGCTAATGTTTCTCCTGAAGAGGTCGATACTGCCATTGCGGGCTTCCCGGGGGTTAAACGAACCCAGACCTTGGGTGCCCCCGACGACCTCCTTGGCGAAACCATTGTCAGCTGCATTGTTCCCGTAGCGGGTGTTGAGCTAGATAGTGACACACTCCGCACCCACCTAAAGCAGCATTTAGCGAGTTACAAGCTACCCCGGACGATTCTTTACTTTTCTGACGATGAATATCCCCTCACGGCCAACGAGAAAGTAAAGACCGCCGAGTTGCGTCAGCTTGTCGAGGCTCGATTGAAAAATAATAATTTATAAACCAACACTGTTGTTCAATAGAATCTCATGGCACAATAAAATCCATTATCGGTAGTGCCTAGTAATCTCGCACGCGCGAGTGATCTTGCACTGCCTACCTGTTATGTGGAGGCTTTATGAGTGCAACTGACGTTCAAGATGATTTTGCGAAACACGACTTCTTTCGTAGCAACGCGTTCGTTCAAGATCCTTATGCGTATTTTGACTACCTTCGAGAGCAGTCGCCGGTATTTAAAGAGCCTCATCAGGGCATCTACATGATTACCGGTTATGAAGAAATTCTTGAGGTCTACAACAGCCCCGACAAGTTTTCTAATTGCATGTCGACCACTGGGCCCATGGTGGGTTGTCCCATTCCGCTTGATGGTCGTGAGAATGATGATATCTCCGAGCTCATTGAAGAATATCGTGAGAAGACCCCGTTTTTCGATCAGCTGCCAACCATGGATGCGCCGGTACATACCGCCCATCGCTCACTGCTTATGGCGCTTATTACACCCAAGCGCCTGAAAGAAAACGAAGACTACATGTGGGATCTGGCAAATAAGCAAATTGACACGTTTATTGATGCCGGTGTTTGCGAGTATAACGATGCCTTTGCGCAGCCCTTTGCGGTATTGGTGGTGGCCGATCTATTGGGCGTGCCGGCAGAGGACCGTATTGCATTTCGGAAGAAGCTGCTACAAAACGAAACCGAGGGTGCCGGCGTCGGCAGCGTTGAAGATAAAAAGGTCGAACACTCGCCATTAGAATGGTTGTATGACACGTTTTCTAGTTACGTGGAGGACCGACGTCTCAACCCCCGTAACGATATCCTGACTGGCCTGGCAACTGCCAAATTTCCCGATGGATCCACTCCCGATCCCTTGATGTTGCTCGAATCGCATCCAATGTATTCGCCGCGGGTCAGCACACCACTGTAAGGTTGCTGGCCTACACCATGCAAATGATGGGCGATAACCCCGAGCTGCAGGCGCAGTTGCGCGCCGATCGCAGCTTGATCCCCAGTTTTATCGAGGAGTGTCTGCGTACTGAGGCACCCGCCAAAGGTGACTTTAGGTTGTGCAAGAAGCCCGCCACATTGGGTGGCGTACACATACCCGCGGGTAGCTTTTTGTATGTTGCCAATGCTGCGGCAAACCGCGATCCACGTAAATTTGAAGACCCCAATGCGTTTAGGATAGATCGCAGTAACGTACGTCAGCACGTGTCGTTTGCTCGTGGTGCCCACGCTTGTCCGGGTGCACCACTGGCGCGTGCAGAAGGCGTGGCATCGTTGAATCGAATGTTTGATCGAACCCGAGACATCCGTGTCTCCGAAGCACACCATGGTCCAAGGAATGCGCGCAACTACAACTACATTCCCACTTTTATCTTGCGTGGCCTCACCGATATCCACATTGAGTTCGATCCGGTCTAGGTGCGGCTATGAAAGTTCATATTGATCAAAATTTATGCGCCGGTTTTGGCGTGTGCGTTGAGCTGGATAGTGACGTCTTTGAGTTGCACGACGATGGCTATGCCATCGTCAAGGTGGCTCAAGTACCGCCTCCAGAGTTGGAGGATAAGATGCGTGAGGCAGTCATTTACTGCCCCGCTAACGCGATTTATCTCACCGAGGACGAGTAATCGAGTCAACGACTCAACCCTTGTGAAGGCGTTGCTCGGTCGCGGTGATTTGTCCTTTTAACCACATGGTCTCACTCATGTTTTGCCCGCCTGACTGAGCAAGCAGGGTCTCGAGTGCCTGTTTCTTCTGGGACAGCGCCAGGTGGTTTTCGGGTTCTACATCAAGTGCGATATCGGTCAGGTGCAGGGCCTCAAGTGGTTTTCCATCGCCATTCATCTGCGCTGCTCGCTGGGCCAACGCCAACGGACCGCCAGCCAGTTCGACCAAATCGGCGTTGATACTTGATCGCGGTACACCATAAAGTGAGGTCGTTGAATCCATATGGAACCAGCCTGAGTATTCTTCCCAGATGGTGCGCACGGCCCATGCAACCTTGCCGTGAAACTCGCCAATGGTGATGTTCTCTGGTAGCTGGATCTCGCGCATGAGGCTGTGCACATCTTTGCCGGCGTTCATGCCCTCAACGGTTTTGTCGTGAATATAACTCACCGCGGCGTGCATGTTGTCGAGTTGATCTTTGATGGCTGCAGCGCCCCGGATGGGTTGTCCGTGCCCAGTAATCAATAAATCTGCCTCGAGATCGCGTACTTTCTCCAGGTCTTTTAGCCACTTAACCGCCGAGCGGGGCTTGTCGCCACGCATGGTGCATAGATTGGGTACCGAGCCAAATATTGGGCCGAACAAATTGCCGGTAAAGGCAATACGTTCCCCGGGCAACCAGACAACGACAGCGCAGGGCGATTCACCACCGGGTGTGGCAATGACTTCAAAAGTTCGCTCACCAATGACAAAGGATTCTCGCGAGTCTACGCCAACATCGGGAATAACCTCCGGCACCGTAAGGTCGCGCCCCTTGATGGTGCCCGACCAAATCTTCCCCGACCGGGTGCGTAAATAGGTATCCAGCATCTTGAAGAAATGCCAGGTGTCGACAAATGACTTACCGGCGACCACTTGGGTTTTTGGCTCGACAAAAGCGGGTACGCCGCCGTAGTGATCGGGGTGGGCCTGAGTAAGAAAAATGGTATGCAACGGCCCTTTTCTCACGGGTTCGAACAGATTTTTATTACGCTCGACGCTGCCCATAAACCCCGTATTGATCATGACGTCGCCGTCGCGGGTGGTCACCAAATAGGCGTTGGAAATATCCTGTGCCATATACACAAAATCGGTGATAGCAATGGCTTCGGTTTGTGCTTCACCCGCGCGAACGAGGTCTGCCAGCATGGGCTTTTTGTTAGTGGTGCTCTCGCTCATTTGGTTTTCCTTGGCTCAGATGTTGACCATAACTTTCGCCGATGCGGGTGAGCGCGCGGCATCAATGGCTTCAATGACCTGATCAAGCCCAAATCGATGGCTAATCATGGGCTCAAGCTTACTCTGCAGACGGGGCATTGCTGCAACCACGTCATTCATTTCGGTAGGGTAACCTACCGCTGTCGTAATGGTCATCTCGGTGGTCAACATGGTTCCCAGCGGAATCTCTACCGGCTTCATGTAAGCGGCGGTGACAACTAGGCGCGACTGGTATTTGGCCATGCCGATCACATCGGACAAAATATTGGGTGCGCCCGCGGCGTCAATGAAAGCATCTGTGCCCACAGTTTCTCGACTAAATACCTTGCCGGTGCCGTGTAAGCGTTTAAGCTCGGCGGTTAGATCTACCTCCATTGGGTTTAGCGCGGCTTGCGCGCCAAGTGCGCGGGCACGCTCGAGCCGCTCCTCGGCAAGATCTAGCGCGACAACATCGGTGACCCCCGGTCGAGTAGCCACATCACCATGCCTAGGCCGATAGGGCCACAACCAAATACCACCACTTTGTCACCGGCTTTTGCCTCGGCACGATTGACACCGTGAAGTGCAACCGCCAGGGTTCAGCCAGTGCCGCAACCTCGTAGCTAATGCTCTCGGGAATAGCGAGTAGGTTTGCGCCTAATTGGGCCTGGCCAACCATTACCTGATCGGCAAATGCCCCCTCGGGACCGCCACTGCCAATGGCGCTTGGTGTCATCATGGGGTTGATAATCACCCGCTGCCCGGTACTGATGCCCTGAACATTGCTACCTACGTGTACCACTTCACCGGCGGCCTCGTGGCCAATGGGTGTTACGCCACCGGGCTGACGATGTATGCCGCCAACCTTGATATAAGTGAGGTCGCTGCCGCAGACACCGCAGGATTTGACATCGACGACCACGTCGTTGTCACCGGGCTCTGGCAGGGGGATGGTGTCAAGCCGAATATCATCGACCTCGTGGATATTTAAGACTCTGCGCATGACTTTATCCTCCGCTCGCTTAGCCAGTGATTAATGAGGCGCCATCGATAACGATGGTGTCGCCGGTGTGGAAGCTCGACGCATCGCTTGCGAGGTAGGCGGCTATGCCCTCGAAATCGGCGGGAAATCCCGGGCGAGGTACCGGGGTTTTGGAGGCAAAGTATTTATCGATATCACCCCACTCTTCGGCCGGTTGCTGCTGGCCGTGAATCGCCCCACCGGTCATCTCGGTTTTTATGTAGCCAGGTGCCACAGAATTAGCGCGAATGCCGTATTTGCCCATTTCTACCGCGAGGCAGCGAATCATCTCTCCCACGCCTGCTTTTGATATGGCGTAGGGTTCTTTGCCCGGCAGGCCTTTAAACATCGATAGGCTGCCGCAAAAGACCAGCGAGCCGCCGGGTTCGCCTGCCTCAGCGCGCTTAACCATTTGGCGAGCGCCTTCCTGGAGTGTGTAGACCGCACCGTGCAGGTTTACGGCGAGCAAACTATGGTAGTCCTCGTCGGTCATATCGAGAATAGAACGATGGCGCGGTGGTGGTAGGCCGGCGTTAGCAAAAACACAGTCAATACGACCAAATTCAGTCATAATTTGTTCATAGCCGGCCACAACAGCCTCTCGAGAGGCGACATCGACCTCCATTGTAGCGGCGCGTACACCCAGCGCTTCCAGCTCATTTTTGGAGCGTTCATTCTTCTCGGCATTGCGTCCCCATATCACTACGTCGCCGCCCTGCTTGGCGATGCCACGGGCAAATCCCATGCCCAGTCCGCCATTGCCGCCGGTGACCAGCGTCACTTTGCCGCTTAAGTCGAATAATCCTTTCGTCATTGTTGTTGATTCTCCGTGCTAAATTTATTTTGATTGGGTATGGTTTTCAGAGAGATTTTGACAACGTTTCGTCGAGCGTCTATTAGACAGCATTGTTGACCAAAAACACACCCCCGTAGTAGCCTGTGCATTATAAAATTTTCTGCGTTTCTCGCTACGCTTTACCCACCTGAGAGGTTCTAAATGAATTTCGAGTTAACCGAAGACCAACGCATGATGCAGGAAAGCTTTGCGCGTTTTTTTGAGGAGAATAGTTCCCCAAGCGCCGTTCGCGATGCCATGAATGGCAATGGCTTTGATGAGCAGTTATGGCGTGGATTAGCCGAATTGGGCGCCTTTATGTTGCGCGTGCCCGAGGATGCATGTGGGTTGGGCCTTGGTATTTTAGATGCGTCGGTGCTAATGGAAGAGGTTGGTCGTAAAATTGTGCCTGGACCCGTTGCCGAGACTCTGGTGGCGGCTCGCTTGTTGGCACAATTGGGCGGTGCCGATGAGGTATTTGGCGAAGTGATTGAGGGGCAGTGTGTAGTATCACTTGCCCTGCATGATATTACCGAGCAGCCATGTCAGTGGGTCGCCGGAGGCGCCGTAGCAAAGCACGTTCTCGCTCGGGCCGGCGATGACATTGTATTGGTTGGTGTGGCGAGATCCGAAGGTGTCGAAGCAAACCTTGCGTCAACTGCCCTCGCCGAGATTGACCTGCGCGACGGCGACCGCTTGGTACTGGGTAATGGTGCTGATGCTATTAGCCAATTTGAAAGCGCCATCGAAGAGTGGAAGTTACTTACAGCGGCGGCGTTGTCCGGGCTGGCACGAGAAGCCGTTCGCGGCGCGGCGGCGTACGCTTGTGAGCGGGAGGCCTTTGGCAACCTTATTGGTACCTACCAGGGCATCTCGCACCCGCTCGCTGACCAGATTATGCATATTGACGGCGGTAAATATTTGGTTTGGCGTGTGATTCACGACATCGCGCACGGCCAGGGCAACGCGGCGGCGATGGTCTCCATGGCACTATGGTGGAATGCTAAAACTTCGGCAGAGGCGGTGGCGGTGGCACTGCACACCTACGGTGGTTACGGGCTTGCTGTTGAATACGACGTGCACATTTACAACCTGCGGGCGAAAGATTACGCATTAATATTGGGTGACCCGGAGCGGCTCTTGGATGAGGCTGGCCGTCGACTGTACGCAGGTGAAACCGCGGCACTTCCCGATGCCGGTGATGTTGTTCTCGATCTAGATTTGGGTGATGAAGCCCGAGCGTTGGCGGCGGAGTTAAATCAGTTCTTCGAAGACAACTTGACGCCTGAGTTACGTGCAAAAGCCCATTACTCCTTTACGGGTCATGATGCTGGCATCCATAAAAAACTGGCGGAGCAGCGTCTCTTGTTTCCCTCTTGGCCCAGTGAGTTTGGGGGTCGTGATGCCGGCGCCTACTGCATGGAAGCAGTCCGCGAGGTCTTCGAACATCAGAATTGGACCAGTCATGCAATTAGCACCACGTCCATGGTAGGTACCATGGTTCGCCTGTGTGGCTCGGATGAATTAAAAGCCGAAGCACTTACCCGCATTGTCAGTGGCGATGCGGTGTGCAGTTTGGGGTATTCAGAGCCTAGCGGCGGCTCCGATGTGTTCGCGGCAAAGACCATGGCCACTCGCGATGGTGATGGCTGGCGTATCAATGGATCAAAGATGTGGACCAGCGGTGCCGAAATTGCGGACTACGTGCTGATGATTACACGCACTAATACCGAGGTTCCCAAGCATCGCGGTCTGACCATGTTCTTGGTGCCGATTAAGTCGGAGGGGGTCGAGGTGCAGGCCGTGCACACGTTTCAAGATGAGCGCACCAACATCACTTATTACGACAATGTATTTGTGCCCGATAGTTATCGTTTGGGTGAGGTAGACGGTGGTGTTAGGGTCATGGCGAGTGCCCTTGAGCTCGAGCACAGCGGTGGCGGCTTTGGTCGAACCCAGAAAGCCATGGTCCGGGCAGCCGAAAAACTTTGTCGTGAGGAGCTGCGTTATCGGGGTGCGCCACTCATTGAAGACGTCTCTGCGCAGCGTCGTCTCGCCCGTGCCAACACCCACGTACTGCTCTCTGAGATGATCACTTATCGCGCGCTCTGGGCCGGCGCTAACAAGATGCCGAACATGGGTTTTGGCCCTATGGGCAAGCTGTTTTCATCAGAAAAGTTCAAAGAAGATGCAGCCGACTTGATCAATTTAACCGCACCGCTGTCGTTATCAAAACGCGAGGGTGCGGCGGGCTTCGTCAATTTAAGCTACCGTCATGCACAGGCCTCCACTATTTATGGTGGGACCAGTGAAGTGCATCGCAGTCAGGTGGCAGAGCGGGCGCTAGGCTTACCGCGCTCCCGCGGATAACGAGGTGAAACGATGAGTGAAGCCCCCCATTTATTGGTTGACGAGCAGGATGGCATTCTTATTGCTACGCTCAACAGGCCCGATAAGCTTAATGCTTTGAGCCCTCAGACCATGCAGTTATTTGAACAGGCACTCGTGGATTTTCGCGACCGTGCGGATCTAAAGGTGTTAATGGTTAAAGCGACTGGCCGCTACTTTTGTTCAGGCGCAGACCTTAAGCAAGGTAGCGAGGAAGATCGTCGACCGCTAAAGTCAGCCCGGGCTATCAGAGAGCGTCATCGCCTTAAGTTAAATGGCATGCACCGCATCTACGACGAGATGGAGCACATTGAGAAACCCATTGTTGTCGCGCACCAAGGGCCTTGTGTTGGTGGCGGCCTTGAGTTGTCCCTATCCTGCGATTTTCGATTGGCGGCTCAAAGTGCGAGCTATGCGTTCCCAGAGGGCCTGTTCGGCGTATTACCGGCTTCCGGCGGTGTCAGTCGATTAACGCGCTTGGTGGGTACCCATTGGGCACGCTACATCATCATGGCCAACCTGCCTGTTAACGCAGATCGTGCGTTAACCATGGGACTTGTCCATGAAGTCTACGAGGATACCAGTTTCGAAGAAGACGCCATGAATTTCTGTCGCCACCTCGCCAAGCAAAACGGCGAGCAGATGGGGGCGGCAAAGATCGCCATCGAAATGGCACGCGATGTGGGCCTTGATCAAGCCAGGCATGTTGAACGCTTGGCTAACAGCGCACTTATGCTTAACGAGGATTATCTCGAAGGTATTAATCGCTACATCGAAAAAGTGGGCACAAAAAATAGCAAAGACTGACCGTCTGAAGAGGTTGTTGATACATGGATTTCAACTGGAGTGACGATCAGGCGGCTTATCGCGCCCGGGTACGCACGTTCATTAAGGAAAACTTACCGGATAACTGGGAGCAGTTGGCCCATGGTCCGGGCTCTCACGCGAGCAAACCGATTTTTCCAAAGTATTTTGCGGCAAACTGGCTGAAGCCGGGTTGTTAATACCGCATTGGCCAAAAGCCTGGGGCGGCGACGATGCCGGTCCCTGGAGCCTGTTTATTATGGCCGAAGAGATGTGGATGGCCGGCGAACCCCGCGGTGGTCAGTACATGAACGTGAACTGGATTGGTCCCACGCTCATGAAGTACGGCACCGAGAGCCAACAAACACGCTATATCCCATCCATGGCAACGGGGCAAACGCTGTGGTGCCAAGGGTTTTCAGAGCCCGAGGCGGGGTCGGATCTTGCGTCGCTCAAAACTCGTGCCGAACGCGATGGCAACGATTACGTCATTAATGGTCAGAAGATATGGACATCTTACGCTGGGATGGCAGACACCTGCTTTCTGTTGGCGCGTACGGGTTCGGGCCGCAAGGATATTTCCATCTTTTTAGTGCCCATGGATAGCGCTGGAATCACGGTGCGTGAAATTCCGAGCATTATCGGCGAAGGCGATATTCACGAAGTCTTTTTTGACGATGTGCGAGTCCCTCAGGGGGCTATTTTGGGCGAGGAGGGGCAGGCTTGGTCCATTATTCGTTACGTCTTGTCCCTAGAGCGCGTGGGTATTCCACGGTTTGCTCTGGCGGCGTCCACCCTTGACCGAGCCGTAACGCGATTGAAAGCAGAAGGCCGATTTAGTTCAGGCGCCATTGAACAGGCCGCCCGTGCCAAAGCGGCTTGCGAGGCATCTCGCTATTACAGTTACAGCATTATTGATAAGCGTTGTCATGGCATGGAAGCGGGTCCAGAGGCCAGTGTCGGTCGCGTGGCTACCGTGAATGCCGAGCGTTTGGTGGGGGAGTTTGTCGTTGAGCACTTCCCCGACGCCCTCGCCGGTGGCGATATCTCCATGTTGACCCATCATCAGCGAGCAATTGTGGCGGGTATTGCGTCGGGTGCGGCTGAGATTCAGCTTAATAATGTTGCGACCGAATTTTGGAGCTACCAAGGGAGCCCCGCTAATGGACTTTCAATTGAACGATGATCAACTCGCCATTGTTGATGCTGTGGATCGTATTGCACAGCAGTTTGATCACGTGCCCTCCGACTTCCACGGTTTTGTGTTAACCGATGAGGCGCTAGACACGGAGCTGACAGAAAATCAGTTTTTCGACATTGCGCACATTCCGGAATTGGGGGCTTTAACGGCGGCAATGGCGGTGGAGCGTCTGGCGCGCTGTCCTTGCGCAGTTGAAGCGGCGCTGTCTATGTTGGTGTTGCCTCAGTTAGGAGGCGAATGGGAGCGACCGCTGGCCGTCGTTGAAAACGGTAAACCAGGGCGATTTGTCCACGATGCGAAAACGCTTATTTTGATTGATGGTGATTCGGTCGCGCTGGCCCGCAACGAGGAAGGGTTAACCGAGGCGGTTGATTCTTTGTATGCCTATCCTATGGGTCGCGTCGTTGGTGAGCCGGTGAAGACCGAACTTGCAGCGGATGACGCGGCGGCGGTTATCGCGCACCAGGAGTGGCTTCGGCGGCAGAGATGGCTGGCCTTTTGAAAGCCGCCGTCGATGCCACGGTGGAGCATCTCAGTGTGCGTAAACAATTTGGACGGCAGCTGGGGACGTTTCAAGCCTTGCGTCATCGTATGGCCGAGTGTGCAGTTTTGGTGGGTGGTGTGCGTTGGTTGGCGCTCAAAGCGGCCTACAGTGGACAGCCCGGCGATGCGGCGCTGGCCTTATCCCATGCGCAAGAGAGCGGTACGCGCGTTGCTTACGACATGCATCAAATGATGGGCGCTATGGGTATGACTCTGGAGATGTCATTGCATCTATGGACATACCGAATCAAAGCGCTCCTGTCGGATTTCGGGGGCGAGGCGCGCAAGCACAAGCGGTGGGAGAGCTTTGTTTTGACTGAGTTGGCAGCAGCGGGACAAGTGGTTAACGACCTTGAGTTACGCGCACAAGTGCGTCAATGGTTGGCTGATAATGTGCCCACAGATTGGCGCGGCGCTATGACTGGCGTGGATCAGGCAGATTTTGTTGCCGCGCAGAAGGATTGGTTTTTCAAACTCTCAGGTGCAGGCTTTGCAACGCCCCATTGGCCCCAAGAGTGGCCCGGTGGTGGTCGTTCTTTGGCGCAACAAAAAATTATTTACGAGGAAGTAGCGCGCGCCGACGCGCCGCGCTTAATTCTCTATTTTGTTTCCTTGTATCACGCCGCTTGCACCATTATGGAGTGTGGTACGGCTGCACAAAACGAAAAATATTTGCCCAAAATATTGGCCGGCGAAGTTTGGTGCCAGGGATTCTCCGAACCCAACGCGGGGTCAGATTTAGCGTCATTAAAAACGCGTGCCGAGCGAAAAAGTGATCGCTACGTCATCAACGGACAGAAAATTTGGTCAACTATGGGTCAGTACGCTGACCGCTGTCTGCTGTTGGCTCGCTCGAGTAACGACGGTCCTCCTCAAGCTGGTTTGACCTATTTTTTACTCGACATGAAGACCAAGGGTGTTTCGGTTCGACCGATCCACCAAATCACCGGGGACGATGAGTTTGCAGAAATTTTCTTCGATGACGTAGAAGTGCCGATCGAAGAACGGGTCGGTGATGAAGGCGCTGGTTGGGCGGTGGCTCAAGCTACGCTGGCCTCTGAGCGGGGGCTGACGTTGGTAGAGCTTGCACAGCGTATGCGTTATGCATTGCCCATGCTGGTGAGTGCATTGGAGACGTCGGGAAAAATTAACGACAGTGCTCTACGCGCAGAGCTTGCTCATGTTATCACGCATGTGGATGCCGCCTGTGCGGTTGCAGATCAGTATTTACTGAAACGTATATCAGGGCGCGAAGCAGTGGGCGATGCTTCTATCGTGAAGCTGTATTACTCGCGTACGCTGCGCGCCTTTACGAGTCTCGGTCTGAAAATAGGCGGACTTGAAGCGCAGTACCTTACGCCTCATATGCGCGGCGCGACACAGGAGACAGGTGCCTGGATGCTTGATTTCATGAACTCCTATAACTGGACTATAGCCGGTGGAAGTGACGAAGTTCAGCGCAATATCATAGCCGAGCGTATGCTGGGTATGCAGCGTGAGCCCCGCAGCTGGGTGTTCGAGGGATAAAGCCGATGAGCGATGAACTGTTTGAACTGAAAGATTCAATTCGTCCGGTTTTAGAGGCTGCAGGGCCCGCTGCGGATTTAGAAACTGCCTGGACGAATGCTGTAGAGCTTGGGTGGTTGATGACAGCAGCTAGCGAGGAGCTAGGTGGGCTAGGGCTTGGTTTGGCAAGTATGGTTCTGGTGTCGAGTGAGTCAGGCCGCATGGTGTCTCGCTTGCCGATGGTATCGGCGCTCACGGCAATTGATGTGCTTGCACATGCTCAAAACGCAGAGCGTGTAGAGGCACTAATGGCAGGCACAACGATGGCAGTACCGCTAGCAGATTGTGCCATTTGAGCATACTGCGGATACTTTGACGGGAACTGCTGACGCCTTGCCTTGTCTGGATCGAGCTGATGCTATGTTGCTCTGGACTGCCGACCATTCCATGCTGTGTGTGGTGCCCACCAGTCTCTCGGGCGTGGAGATAATTGACACGCCCACCTGGGATGTGACCCGTAGCCTGTCGCGGATCACGCTCTCAAGCGTCGCCGTACCATCCATCGACATCCTTGCGACGGGCGATCAGGCTCAGCAGCTTGTTGCTCGCTTACTGAACTTGCGCGATATTTTACTGGCCGCCGATGCCACGGGCGTTGCTAATGGTTTACTGGAAACGACCATTGAGCATTTGTCGGTGCGCTACCAATTTGGTCGACCGCTGGCAATGTTTCAGGCGCTTAAACATCGTGTCGCCGATCTGCGGACCCAGCTGAATGGTGCCGAGGCCCTTTTGGCCACGACGGTCGGGCTGGTAGAGTCTGATCTGAGTGGGACCGATGCAGCGGAAGCCACGATGAAGGCTTGTTATTTAGCCACCGAGGTTTGCGCGAGTGTCGCCGAAGAAGGCTTGCAATTGCACGGCGGCATTGGCATGGCTGCAGAGCATGTCTGTCATTTGTATTTAAAGCGCGCCATGCTCAATCAGCAGCTAGGCCGAAAACGCGGTGACTATGTCGCTGAAATCGCTGATCGGTTCATAGCCGCTTGCTAAGGGTGAATGGAGTGCGAAAGTTGTTATGAAAGACATGGTGAGCCCCGATGAGACCGAGTGCCCCTTTGCATTTAATTTCGACGCAGACACCTTCAAGGTGGGTGACATTGTGTCCTATCGCGTGCCCGAGCGTTTTGACGATATGCCTTTTGTTGGTCGGTTGGTTGCCGTAGAGGCCCACCACGTATTACTTGTTCACGATGGACTACCTGGTGTTGAGCAAAAAGTGATGCGGGGTACTCGTGAAAGCCGACCCGTTGTTAGCGCTGCCGATGCACTAGGCGAGTAATTTTTTTAATTCTGGAGAGTTTGGATGTTTGAGGAGTTGATGTCGGGCGAGGGCTTGCTTCGCCTGTGGCTGGTGTTGTTCGTTTTGGCGGGTATAACCGCAGGTGTGGTAACGGGCTACTTCCGCGCGCGCAAGATTCAACCCAACGGCTTTAGTTGGAGCGTATTTCGCTTCGAAATTATGATGGCCGTTATCAACACAGTGATTAGCAGTGCCGTTCTAGGCTTCGCCAATGAGTGGTTGATTGCCAATGATTGGATTTCAATCAGCACCGAGCCAGTGTCCTGGTGGCTAGTAGTGGCTGAATACGCGCTCTATTTCTTTTTATTCGACACGTGGTTTTATTGGTTGCATCGCTGGATGCATACCGAGCCAGTTTATACCTGGGTACACAAAATCCATCATCGCTCCAGAGCGCCTAACATGATGTCATCGTTTTCGGTGAATCCGCTCGAGTCGTTTGTTAACGGTGGATTCATGCCTGTCTTTCTGACCGCGTTTACCGTCCATCAGCAATCGCTTGCGCTGATGGTTCCTACGAGCATCCTGATGGGTCTTTACGTTCACTCAGGCTACGAGTTTCTGCCGCGATGGTGGCACAAGAACTGGGCCACCAAGTGGTTTATTAGCGCCAGTTTCCATGATCAGCATCATAAGTTTGTGACCACTAATTATGGTGGTTACACCACGCTGTGGGATCATTTGTGTGGCACCGTAAGGCCGCGTTATCACCACGACTTGGATGCGTTATATGACCGAAAAGATGCGTACAAGCAATCTATGTGATTAGCTGACGGCTAACAGGCCAAGCAATCCCTTATCGCTTCGATCAATAAGCTGGTCATCAATCTCGACTCAACAAGCTCAGGCCGACAACGAAAGCGTTGTGGGCCATGAACGTGTATCGGATTCGCTGCGTTGTGCTGGTTGCGTATGAGGCTTACTCACTCACCACCACCCGCACTCGGTCCAAGTTGTATAGTTGCGTGTAGGGGATGCTGGTATCACCCGTTCGTTCCACGCTGCCACGTAAGGTCAAAAAATACGTACCAGGCTTGTCGAACGTTGCGCGAGTCTCAACGTCAACGGCTGTTTGTTTTGTGGGCAAATTTTCGACCGCTGTAAATTGGCTGGTTTCATGACCCATATGCCACTCAGCACCTGTCACGAAGCCAGTACCAAGCGGTGCTGCGACGCTTCCCTCTATGATGACCTCTTCACCTACGCGAATGTCTGCCCGCTTTTGACCATTGATGTGCAGCGTCACGACGGGGTTGATTCCGGCGCGCTCATCGGCGGTTGAGGGGACGACCACTTGTCCGCGATCTAAGGTGTAATGGGTGCTTGCTGCAGGGGCCTTATCCGTTTCTGCCCACTGCGCTACATCGCGTAGTGCCTGATGAAGCATGCCCAGGTAGCTTACGACGTAGGTATTGCCCTCTTTCGTTTTGTGGGTGGTGTCACCATGAACGGCATGGTCGCTGTACCAGAGCCGAAAGTGCTCGTCGACATCATCGCCAAAGTGATCTGTGACCCTCCGACGGTACCAATCTGCTTGCCAGGGATAGGCCTCCTGATCCCATAGAGAGGAGACCACAATCATTTTGCCTGTGAATTTACCGGTCTGCAGCGAGCCAGATGTGGCTTTTACAAACCCTGGCCCAATCAAACGATCACGTTGAGGATATTTTGGTGTGCCATCATTATTGCGCCATTCATCCCATACGGTGTAATCGGGGCCGGGTACTTGGTGCCGATGGTAGGTTTCGATCGCCAGGAAATTAGAGTTGTCCACGGTAACGCTATCGCCAACTTCTACCTGACTGATTACCGACGAGTCTGCGTAGCCAAAAATAACCACGTCATCAATGATACGCGCTAGCGGCACTCGCTTACCCTGTTGATCGCCCGTGTTGATGATGAGGTCACCGCCCATAAAATAAACTGAAGGCGGCTTTTGGTTGAGGCGGAAACCCACAACACGCGCACCTTCAGCGCCTTCAGGGATTTGGAAGGCAGTGTCTACCTCGCCTCGCTCTCGCTCGCTCGATGCATCGATATTGAGTCGTGCTCTCGCTGCATCGGCCGCTGTCACAAGCTCGGCTATTGGCGCGGTGAATTGAAGTCGATCTTCGCTGTACCGATCGGGGTCGTCATAACCAAGATGGCCGGGCTTGGTCCAAAAATCTTCAAAGTAGGTCGGGTCGGCCGCTACTACTCCGCCGTATAGCGCTGCAAAGCCATGCAGTCCCATGGTTTCATAGGCAAACCAGCCAGGTAATGGAAAGCCCATGGCGGTCACTTCTTGGAGCGCTTCTCGCTCTAAGTCATTCAAAGTGGCGAAGGGGTCGCCATTACCACCCGCATCAACGGCATCGACAATAGCGGGGAACTTGTCGCGCAGTACTCTAAGCGCCTGTAATCGCGCGGTAAAACTGTTGGGTATCGCCATGGTAGAGCCAATGACATAGGGGACGAAGCCGTCCCAAACACCCTGGGTATTTTCTGCAGCGCCAATCGTCCGATAGCCGCCGCCCGAACCCCCATAGGCGTAGCCAAAGGGCCGATCACCGCCGTAAATTGTTTGTGCTACGACGCGCGAATATCGAGCCGCTGCTGCATTGGCGCGATAGGCCGAGAGCGTAGGATCGGCTCTATTGAGCTTGGAGAGGTCAAATTTTCCGCCACCATTGGTTTCTACAAAGTAGCCGCCACTGGCAATGGAGAAGCCGATTTTATTGCCCGCGCCCGCGGGTTGGTTAATGGCTAAATTTTCACTATCTGGCACCGGCGTGATGTGCTGGAAAAACCGCCCCTCGTATTGTGCTGCGGGCGGGAAATAATAGGAGAAGCGTGCCGTTGTATCGGTGAAGCCGCCGTGAACATAGCGATGTCGCACGGGCTCATCGCGCCACTCGTCGATGTCGATGTAGGCCGAGGCGTAAAAGGGGTCTGCTTCAATGTCGGCTTGGGATAGTTGCGGCGTTGAGTCAACAAGATCACTGCTGTCCGCGTGAATCTGGGCAACAGAGCCGTCAGCTGTGGTTTGCGAGTCATTACAGCCGCCGCCGAGTAATAAGGCTAAAACACCCATGATGCCTGCCCATTTCTTTGGGTAGTACAGGCTTGTTATAGCGATGGTTATCATAGAGCAGCACCTTATATCTCAGTCGTTTTTGTATTTTGGTGTCGTCGACATCGATAAAACGCGGTCAACATATTGTCTTAATGACAATAACAAAACATCAATTTGAAAGGCCAGTGTTTTTTGCAATGAGGGGTTCTTAGGTTGCCTCCATTGCTGTGATTGCCTTGGTGACGATCTAGGTGAGCGGCGCAAATCCGCTTTTTGGAATTTTTGGTAGGCCCTGCGATCAAAGCGATAGTAGCGCGCGGCGCGGTGCGCAACGTTGCTTTGCTTTTCGTTTAGTTCAACCAAAAAGCCTTCTCTCAGTACTTTTCTGCGAAAATTTGCTTTGTCTAGAGGCGTATCGAAGATGGCTTCATAAATTTGCTGTAGCTCGGTGAGCGTGAATCTCTTGGGCAGTAATTCAAAGCCAATGGGTTTGAAGCGAGCGTCCTGCCTTAAACGACGTATGCCCGTTTGAAGGATTCTCTCATGGTCGAGAACCAGCGGCGGCAGGTGGGTAATGTCAAACGAATTGCTCTCTACGTTGGCTGAGATTGTTGAAGCAGATCTTATAAGTGCATAGTAGGCAATGGTGATGACTCGGTTATCTGGGAACCGAGCCACCTCGCCAAACGCGCGAAGCTGCTCGAGATAGACGTCTTTGAGACCCGTTAGTTGTTCTAATATCCGTGCAGCCCCCGTTCGGAGGTCTTCATCTACGTAGATGTGGCCACCAGGTAACGCCCAATATTCGGGCTGGCCACTGAGGTTGGGGTGGGCGAGTAAAACCTTAAGTCGATTATCTTTAATGCCGAAAATGACGTTGTCGATGGAGACGGACGCTAGGAGATTCGTATTTTTTTTGGTCGGTTTGGCTCTTGGCATCGTTGCGTCTACAGAGTGGTATTGGGGATGCTACGTCACATCGCGATTACACTATCCACTTATAGCTGAGCCAGCAAGCAGCAATTGCTTGCGCTTGTTTTGAGTGATGGCAGTTACCCCGTCGGCCGAATGTAAATCCGTCGGGTGCTATCAATCGCACAGACGCTTGAAGAAAGGCTGCCCGAGGGTAGCCTTTTTTTATCTACTTATTCCGCTCACCGCTTGGCTTGCTATTTCAACATCGTTAGCCACCTGTGGTCGGATCAACTGCCAGTGGAATCGACCGTCAGGATTCAGGTTTTTACTGCTACCGATCATGTGCGTCAACAGCATATCGCGATAGAGAGGACGGGTAATGTCGATAACTTTATCCCATTGGCTCAGGGCTTCTTCCAGATGGGTCATGGCCTGCGTTTTATTCTCATCACGTCCACTCTGTCGATACATCTGTAATGCGACACCGCCGCGAATCTTCTCCGCGAGATGAATGCCCAAATGCGCCCAGGTTTTTACGTCGGCCACTTCGTACATCAACGAAACACTGCCACTGGTGTCGATCGCTTCAACGAGACGCAGCGCCTCTCTCGAATCCGACTCAAGTTGCTTCGCTAGAACCGGCGGCGTTACTCTATCAACACTAAACTTCGTCCCATTAAGCTTGGCATCGACGTAGTCAGTTATCGATACGTAGGCCGGATCCAACACTGGCCGTTCTATCAAACGATCCACGGAAATATAGTCCATGGTGCGCTCGCCGAGCGCTAGCATACCTTCACTATACAGCGTGTGATCCCACGTGGCGTTGAACAACGAGGCCAGGCGCAAAGGCGTTGCTGATGCCAGTTCGTAGGCTTGCAGGAGGTTGTTGCCCTCAGCGCCATAGCGGCGAGCGAACTCCTGCGTAAACACGGTGTCAGTGGTCTTTGGGTTGTACAGCAGGCGACCCCAGAGTTTGTAAAAGAGCCATTGGCGCTCAAAGGCGTACCTCCAGTCCATGCCTTTCTTGACTGTTGTAAAGTAATCTAATGCCGGAATATAGGTTTCACTGCCGATGATATAACCACCGACGGCGCTCTCGCTGCCGTTCAATTGGATATGCTCACGGATGAATGAAGGCACACCCCAGCGCAGCGCAAAAAATCCTCATTGCGTACAACCCAGGTGAACTTGTAATTTTCTGGCTCGGGCTTGAAGTATGTGTCATGCAACTCACCGCCATGTACCCGTACAAAGGTCGGGGTTGAGTGGCCATGAGACCAATTATATTTGCCCGCCAGCCATATTGGTCCATCGACATAGTCAATGGACTCCAATGTGTTTCTCACCAGCTTCTCGGTATCGACACTAGTGGAACCGTCCATGGATTTCCCTGCCGATGATGGCACCTTGTGAATCATTTTTACGGGCCGATCAACACTTTTTATGGCCGCGAGATAGGTCTCTTTGAGCCATGCGTCGCGTTGCTCCGGCATCCATCCGCCCATGCCTTCCGAGTGGGATAGGCCCAGTCCAGTCAGATTGGGATATTCTTCCAGCACCTGGGCGACGCTCTCGCGAACATAACGCTTAATCAGCTCCGAACCGTCGGCTTTGGTGTTGTAATAAGGATAAGTGTTCACATGACCCACATCGTGGGCCTCTACGAACTCTTTACTGACAAAGATGTTCCAGGAGACGAGATAAGTATCAATGCTACGTTCCTTTGCCATACGGAAAATGCCATGGAAAAGCTTACGCCACTCTTTCATTTCCCTGTCGCTAAAGGGGCTCGCTTCTGGGAAGTTTTTCGGTTTCACCATATAAATCCATGGATGGAGATTCCACAGGGTTAGGGCGTTAAACCGATTCTCGACCATCATATCCAGAAAGGCTTCCCAGTAGGCCAGATCGCGAGTGGTTTCGTAATGTTGATCGAGAGCCTTGCTGGGCCGGTAACTGTCCCACGGAAAATTGTGTTTGATCGCCCGAAGTTGCAAATGAGGCTCCTCGGACATCGCTTTGATGTCACCTAAACCGACACCTCTCTGTACCTCCTCGACCAGGGCCAAAGCACCGTAGATCATGCCCCGCGCGTCACCACCGTACACCGAAAGAATGCGCCCCTCAGGTATGATACTGAAGGCCTCTTTCTGTAGGTGGTAGCCGTTGACGGCAAGACTTATCAGATAATCGTAGTCGTGCGCCGAATTCACCAACGTATAGCCCTGTACTTTCAGGGCGCTGGCGAGTTTACTGGAAGCGTACTTTGCCTCTGGCAGCGTATTGTCGCCAACGATATAAACACTCTGCGCGACAGCGCCAGGACTGACAAACAACAACGTGAAGACAGAGAATATCAGCGCCAATATTATTTCAAAGCTTGCTGTGATTTTTGGGTTCATTGACTATTTTATCCATATTGAATCTAGCTTGCCGGCCACTTGATATTCGCAGTGGACCCAAGTGGCTGGGAGCTGTTATCCACTGTACATCTATAGATCCCGCCCGCCGTACAGTAGTATCGACAGTCGATTACTTGGTCGGCTCGAGGAGAATCAACTCCAGTGCGTTGGCTGTCAGGCTAAGCGGCACGCTAAAGCTTTTTCCAGGTTCAACCACAGATTCGGACACCATCTGCAGATTAGCGGTTTCTGGATTGGCCCAATAGTTACTGGTTTGCGCATCGATACGGTATAAACGCTGACGGACTTTCTTGCCGTGCAGATTCGTCGGCAAGTTTTTCATATCAACCGTAATGCTGTGGGTTTGGCTGTTCGTGCTCTGGTAGTTCCACAGCATTATCCCAGCACCACTCTCATCCTTAGTGGCGATGGCATAAATGCCGAGGCCTTTTTTCAAGGTGGAAGATTGCGCGACAACTCGCTCATCTTTCAACTTCGACATCATCAACAGCGCATTACCGTAAGGCGTAAAGATATTGGTGGGCAAATCCTCCACATTCTCGCTGCCTTTGACTGCAATGTGATCACCGTCGCGAGCTCGGGTTATCAGCTGGTCTTTACGCTCCTCACCGGAATGGCGAACAACCCAATTGAACGGGTAAGTATTGGGTTGTTCCATATACCAGTAGTGCAGTGAAGGCACCCCAGCCGCGCCAATAAGGTAGTCGGGCCGCGGATCATTCTGGTGGTCGGAGGAGGGGCCGGGGTAGATACCGATTTCGGTAATAAAGGCGGGGAAGTCGGTGTTCAGTCCGCGGCTTTTAAGTGCGGCATTCAGCAATTCGCGTTCGGCGGCAACTTCGCTGGGATCGCCCTTGTAGAAATGGAATGCCCGCGGTCCGCTGCTGTCGCCAGTTCCCTCGGGAAATCTGCCGTAAGCGTGCCACGACAGAAAATCGAGTTTCTTGTCGGGCGACGGATCTGCCGCAAAGCGATCGAGGAACGCGTACATCCAGGTTTCGTTGTACTGCATATAGCCCGGGCCACCGATCTCCAACGGCACCTGCGGCTGCAACTCGCGATTGATCTCATTGACCGTTTCATAATAGACCTTGTAGTAGTCATAGAGACCTGCCGGGGTCACGTTCTTGGCCAGGTTGTGATCCGGCTCATTGAACGTCTCGACATAGCGGATCTGTGGGTGGCGTCGCTTCAGATCGGTCATGATGCGCTTGATGATCGGCTTGATATCGGACGGGCTACGACCCATGTCGCGCACCGATACGCGTGTATCCATCACTATCAACAGTTCGTCCGACACGAGGCTGGCATCGGTCAGGTAATCGTCGAGCCCAGAATAATCATAGCTGTCCGTTTTCGGGTCGTGGATACGCTCAGCATCGACCCACACCTTGTAAATCTGACCATGCAGGCCCTGCTCATTCAGGAACCGGATGTCGGCATCGCGCTGTGGCTGCCAGCGACTCCAGCGAGTGAAATTGTTATAGCGTTCGGGGTGCAGAAAGTCCCCGCGAGACTGGCCAAAATCGACAGCGACAACGCCCTTAGATTCAGTAGCCCGGGCCGCGGTTTGACAGCCTGTAATACCCAATGACATAGCACAAACCGCCAGTGTCGATAATGCTACTTTGGTAAACGAGTGAACTCGCATACTGGTCTATCCCCGTTATTTAATGACGTTTTATTTGATAAAGACTGAATCGATTTCGTTAGGTGATAAAGCACACATGACTCCGCTACAAGGCTACTGTGTCAACCTGAAACTAAGCTGAACTGCACAGCCAAAGTTTCCTAGCAAAGCCTGACATGCCTTGTTTCCGCTCAAGCATCTTTTATTGGAAAAAGCTGTGCATGATGATGTGCAGCTTGCTGTCTTCACAGTAACCGATCAGATACGCCCACTGGTTGAGTATGTACTGAATCGCTTTATGAGTGTGACCGCCCCTGGGAACTTTGGTCAGGTTCTTGTCCAGCCAGGCCTTTAGATCATTCAGTATGGGAACGGCAAGCTGCTGTCTCGCCATCCGACGTTGTTCGTCGCTTTGGTCCTTGACCTCGGATTCGATGGCGTAGAGTTCACGGATCGTGCCAAGCGCCGTAAGCTTCCCTTTAAGCGCACAGACGCTTGAAGAAAGGCTGCCCTCGGGCAGCCTTTTTTTAGTTCAGGCTGCTACGGGAGCGAGGTAAACCCGCCGGACCATGCGCACTCAGGGACGAAATGGTGAGCATGGCTCGGTCAACCGAGCGCCGCTACAGTCGTTCGCGGATAAACTCGATGCCCTTCTGGTACACCTCTTCTGGGGAGCGGAAAGCATTTCGCCAAATGTTAGCTGCCGCGGCAAGGTCTGGGTCTGTGGTACCAAAGGCTTCGATGACCAACCAGCCCCGATAATCGATGGCTTTGAAGAGCGGCGAAATTGGCATCCCAGTCTACTTGTCCGCTGCCGAGAGTGCCTCGGTGGCTCTCGCTGAGATGGACGTGATTCAGCACATCAGCGCAGCCCCGCAAAGCCTCTTTCGGTTGTTGATCTTCGATATTGGCGTGGTGGGTGTCGTAGTGTACGCCCACATTGTCCAGGCCCACCTGCTGCACCATGCGTTTACAGTCGTCCGAGGTATTGATGAGAAACACCTCAAAGCGGTTGAGGAACTCGAGGCCTAGTCGCACACCTACGTTTTGGCCGTACTCGCCGCAGCAACGTAGATATTCAGCAGACCAGTTCCACTCGTCCTCGGTGGGACTGCAGCCGGTGAAATACTTGTGCGCTTGGTAGATCCCCCCCACGAGGATGTCTGCACCAATGAGCTTCGCATCGTCTATAGATCGTTTCAGGTTATCGACAGCGGCCCTGCGAACTGCCGCGTCTGGCGAGATGGGGTTTACCGCCTCCCCAACGAATGCGGCGGCGGTGCGCTCCAGGCCCAAATCATCACAGGCAGAGGCCATGGCTTTGAGCTCTTTCGCTGACTGGCCCACCACAGGAATTTCCACCCCGTCGTACCCAGCTCGGGCAAGGCCCTCGAATACGGGGATGTGCTCCGGGGTGATTTGGATCCCCCAGAGCAACATGTTCATGCCGATTTTTACATCCACGATTGGTATCCTAATGAGTGTCTGAAGTTAGTCGGTTACTCGGGGCGCTGGCCATCTCGGCGACTGTCTGCTAACCAGATCAGACCGAATATCGGCAATAGTAGAAGCGGTACGATGGCCACTGCCTGAAAAGATTCGACCGAGGCGTAGCGCACCACCTCGGCAAGGGCATTACCGGTAAGGCCTGCCAGCTTGTCTACGCCACCGGCGGCCTCGGTCTTGGCATTGTCGAAAATCGCGCCCATCTGCGGCAGTACGAATTGGATAGACATGCCCCCTGCAAAACCCATGAGACCCATGGCCATGGCGCCGCCGCGGGGGAAACGCTCAGATACGATGGCCAACATGGTGGGCCACATGTAACACACACCAATCCCCCAAACTGTGGCCGCGGCGAATGCAGGCACGGGAGAGTCGGCAATGCTAAGCAGGTACAGGCCGATTCCCGCAGCCAGGCAGCTGACAAACATAAGGCCCACCGAAGAGATGCGCGCCACAATAGGGCCCGCGAAGTGACGCATCACGAACATGAGAGCGCTCACATACACCAACAGTAGAATGCCTTGCATGCCAACGATATTGGACAGCGAGATATTTACCCATTGGCCCGGTGCTAGCTCTGCAGCGGCAGTTAGGAACATGCAGGCCCAGAACACCCAGAACATGGGCCGGCGCACCAGTTCTGACAGCATATCGGCGTAGCTCACACCGGCGGCCACTCGCTCGGTAACGGGGAACGTTGCGGACCCAACCATGACGGCCAGCGCCAGAGCGGGCAGCATCAGCACCGCAAGGTTCAGTTCCCAGGGTAGGCTGAAGTGAGCAATCGCTACCCCCAGCAGGCCGCCAACCACAATTCCTGCAGGCCACCAGGCGTGCAAGACGTTTAAGCGGTGGGTTTTCTCCTCGGGGTATAAGGCCGCCACCATGGGGTTGGCTGCGGCTTCCACCGCCCCCAGCCCAGCCCGGTGAGTAGCAGACTCGCCAGAACCACAGCCTCTACGGCGGGACCAACGGGTAGGGTGGTGGCCATAAACAGGCCGAGAGAACCAACGACATAGCCGAGGGCGGATAACAGCAGCATGCGTTTCATGCCGATTAAGTCAACCAGCGCGCTACCAAAAAGCAGGGTGAGAGCGAAACCGGTGAAGGTGACTCCCAGAGCTTCACCGACCATGGCAGCAGAGCGGGCTAGGTCTATCTTGTCGTAGATTTCTCCTTGAAGGTTAGGGGCAATGTTGGCACGTACAGCAAAGCCCAAGCCAATCGTGAAAATCGACAAGTTACCAACGTAAAAGAGCCTACGTCGATCGATAGTTTCATTTGTCATAGTGTCCGTCTCCACTTTTTGTTTGGCTCTACCGAGTAATCAGACGACTAGGTATTAAGCGTGCTAAATATTTGCCATGGTCGATAGCATTGTCCCGTTGCGCATGTCCCACAGGGGTTTTCATTAGTCGCTGCCGCCCGATGCAGAACAGCCAGAATTACGCTGACCGGCGGCCCACACCAAGCCATCTTCGAGTAGCTTTAGGTTCTGGGGTAACTGATAGACCTCTGGGCGGTGACCGATCGCCGTGTACATCGCACGGCCATTGCCGACACAACGTGTCCAAGCAATAGGGTGATCTTCTCCCATACGCAAATCTTGTCCGCCGTAACCCTCTGGACGGTAGGTGCTTTCGTCCAGAGTCGCCACCACGCTGGCACCACTCACCCGGGGTTGTCCTGAAAGGAATACCATTCGTCGTTCATGGTCCAGCCGGGCGCTAGGTCCGCGCCAATCCCGCCTGTGTGAGCTTCTACTGCAATTCGTGCGTCTTGAAATTGGGGCTCCATTGGGTGGCCTGTAAATCTGGCTCCCAAGAGTTCATCGGCATACCAGTCCCAGAAGTACATTGGATCGCCGCCAGCGCCATGAATGCCGAGGAAGCCGCCGCCCTGGTGCATGTAATCTTTGAAGGCCTCACGTTGGGAGAGGGTCAAAACATCGCCGCTAACGTTGTTCCATACCACCACATCGAATTCTGCGAGTGTTTGCGGGGTAAAAGCGCCACCCTTGTCGCTGACGGCCACCTGCCAGTTCCGTCCCAAGGCCAGATCACTGATGGCCTGGGTCGCGGCGGTTACCGAGGGCCCATGGTCGAAGCCGTTGATCTTGGTAAAGACCAGTACCCTTGTGCCGCCTGGCTTGAGATCGAACTTTGGTGAAATGTTATCGTAGCGGGCGCAGCGGGCGCGACGATCTGCGTCTGTCACGGGAATGCTCATTAACCGGTGATTCAGCTGTTGAATACTCTCGGGAGCCAGACGCATCATCTTGACTAGCGACTCCGCGGTCATGATGGCAGCAAAAGACGGCGCCTTGGGGCTTAGAAGATGGGCTGGTAGGTGGGGGAGTACGTCGCCAAGTTGTTCCTCAACCGCCGCACGTGCAGTAGGGTTTAGTAGTAGGTCGATTAACGGAGATTGTGTCGAGAAAGGCGCATCTCTTAAGGGGCAGTCTAGTAACTCTTGGGCGGTTGCACCGCCGCTTGCCGATGTCAGCATCGCGATCACCATAGTTATCGTTATCAGTTGCGTTTTCATGTGTTGGTCTCTCTTAGTTAGCTAGCCCAAGGATGCGTCGGTTGCTGGCTTCGTCTGTGTCAGTGCCAGCAAAGTCGTCGAAGGCGCGCTCGGTGGTGCGAATAATATGGGCGTTAATAAAATCCACCCCCTTCCCGGGCACCATCCTCCGGGTGCTTCAGACAGCATTCCCACTCCAGTACCGCCCAGCCCTCGAAGCCATATTTTGCGAACTGGCTAAAAATACCGCTGAAATCCACTTGGCCATCACCGAGTGAGCGAAAGCGCCCCGCCCGATCGGTCCAGCCCTGGTAGCCACCGTAGACACCGCTGCGCCCGTTGGGATTGAACTCCGCGTCCTTGACGTGGAACATCTTGATGCGCTCGTGGTAGAAGTCGATGAATTGGAGGTAGTCGAGTTGCTGCAACAGGAAGTGACTTGGGTCGTAGAGAATATTGCAGCGCGGGTGATTCCCAGTGGCTTCCAGAAAGCGCTCAAAGGTCACGCCATCGTGCAGATCCTCTCCCGGGTGAATTTCATAGCAGAGGTCTACTCCCGCCTCGTCGAACGCGTCTAAGATCGGTCGCCAGCGTTTGGCCAACTCGGCAAAACCTGTGTCTACCAGCCCCGCGGGACGTTGGGGCCAAGGGTAAATCGTGTGCCATAAAAGCGCCCCGGAAAAGGTAGCGTGGGCAGTTAGCCCAAGGTTTTGGCTAGCCCTCGCCGCCAGTAATAATTGATTCACCGCCCACGCTTGCCGGGCCGATGGGTTCCCTCTGACCTCAGCTGGGGCGAAGCCGGCAAACAACTCATCGTAGGCGGGGTGCACCGCCACGAGCTGTCCTTGGAGGTGTGTTGATAACTCGGTTATCTCGACGCCAGACTCGGCGCAACTGCCCTTGAGCTCGTCGCAGTAGTCCTTCGAGGTCGCCGCCTTTTCAAGGTCTATCAGGCCTGATTCCCATGTGGGAACTTGCACTCCCTTGTAGCCAAGCCCTCCTGCCCAGCCGGTGATATTGGCGAAATTATTGAAGGGCGCCTTGGTATCGGCGAACTGGGCCAGGAAGATTGCTGGCCCTCTCATCCTGGTCATGCATTTGTCTCCTGATACTAACGTTGTGGAAAGGAATGCCACTTGGTGTCGCTATTACTGGCCGCCACCGCTAGTTCGATAAAAGCCATACCGCGCACGGCCTCTTCTATGCCCGGACAGTCGCCTGCGCGGGCGTCCAGTTCGGTACCTTGGTCCATGCTCTTTAGCTGGCTAGCAAAGGCCAGGTAGATATTGGCGAACGCTTCCAGATAGCCTTCTGGATGTCCACCGGGTGTGCGGGTATTCGCAGTCGCCAATGAACCAAGATAGCTGCCACCTGTGCGCAGTATTTCGGTGGGCCGATCGGGCCACTTTAGCCACAGTGTGTTCGGTTCCTGCTGGGACCACTCCAGCCCGCCGAGCTCCCCATAAGCGCGAATGCGTAGGGCATTCTCCTCGCCAACGCTCACCTGACTCGCCATGAGCACCCCTTTGGCACCACCCTCAAAGCGCAGCAGTACCGAACCGTCGTCGTCTAGCTCCCGCCCCGGGACGAGGGCGCTGAGATCGGCACACACTTCGCTAATCTGTAAACCGGTGACGTATTCCGCCAGATTCATTGCGTGCACGCCAATATCGCCCATGCAACTGCTGATGCCCGCTTGCAGCGGGTCCAATCGCCAAGCGGCTTGCTTGTTGTCGGCGTCTTCCTGGCGGTCGGCTAACCATCCCTGGGGATATTCCACCACTACTTTTCGGATGCTACCAAGAGCGCCTGCCATTACCCGGCTTCTAGCTTCCTTTACCAAGGGATAGCCGGTATAGGTGTGAGTGAGTCCGTACAGCAGGCCAGTCTCCCCACCAGCTCACGCAGTTGCAGTGCCTCGGCCAAGTTCAGAGTGGCAGGCTTATCCGAAAGCACGTGGAAGCCAGCCCGTAGAGCTGCTGCGGCCACAGGGAAGTGCATGTGGTTTGGAGTGACGATGGCAACGAACTGCATGCGCTGTTCTTCGGGTAATGTCGACTCGACGTTCATCATTGCCAAGTAATCGCCGTAGACCCGTTCATGCGCAAGGTTTAGGGCGGCGCCGGAGCGTCGTGAGCGTTCGGGGTCGCTGCTGAAAGCGCCGCAAACAAG
The DNA here is from genome assembly GCA_038141785.1 of Luminiphilus sp. GTDB lineage: Bacteria > Pseudomonadota > Gammaproteobacteria > Pseudomonadales > Halieaceae > Luminiphilus. The sequence continues at coordinate 233,483 of JAYQIT010000005.1, forward strand.
CTCGATCTGCCCGTCCAGGGCCGCCGCCATGCGGTGCACTTCGCCGATAAAGGCGCCATCGCCGCCGCCCACCATACCCATTCTAATTTTTGCCATTGTTTATCCCTGCGCGGTCAATGCACCTTGGTCTGCCATTAAATGCGGCCGGCCTTGAGCTGTTTGGCGGCGTAATCTGCAGCCCGGGCAGTGAGTGCCATATAGGTTAGGGATGGATTCTGGCAGCCGGCCGAGGTCATGGCCGAACCGTCGGTGCAAAACAGGTTAGGGGCCTCGTGGGCCTGGTTCCAGCCGTTCAATACCGAGGTCGTTGGGTCTCGGCCCATGCGCGCTGTGCCCATCTCGTGTATCCCCAGGCCTGGTGCGGCGGGTTCCTTTGCCTGTGAGAAAACAAAGCCGCCAGCGGCCTCGAGCATGGCTTTGCCGTCGGCTAGAATTTGCGTTGACATGGCCATCTCATTAGCACCTATTTCACAGTCTATATGTGGAACTGGCATCCCCCACTTGTCTTTCTGAGTTTTGCTAAGAGTTACCCGGTTATTAGGATTGGGCAGCATCTCTCCAAAGCCTGATATGAACGCAAACCAGGGCCCGATCTGGCGCATAGCCTGCTTGAGTTCTGCGCCAATGGTTCCGGCGGGCACCATACCGGGCTTCCGCCTAGGCGCATGACACCCCTTGATACCCATAACCGCGCACGTAACCATCGCCGGGCTCAGTGACATTGCGGAAGCGTGGGATGTAAATCCCCGTGGGGCGGCGCCCTTTGTAGTAGCTGTTTTCTGGTCCGGGAAACATGCCAGCGGTCGTGAGCGAATACAGATGATCCATTAAGTTACGACCCACTTGATCGGACTTGTTGCACAAACCGCGGGGGTTGGCCTCGGAGCGCGAATTGAGAAGGATCATTGCGGAGGCGATAGCTGAGGCGCACAGAAATACCAGACGACCGCGGTAGACCTTGCCCTCCAGCGTGTTTGCATCCACCACTCGCACGCCCGTAATCTTGCCAGTTTCCGGGTCCTGCTCGAGGCTGTTCACTACCGCATCCGTAACGACGGTCAAATTGCCAGTGCGTTCTGCGGCAGGTAGCGAAGACGACAGGCTGGTGTGGTTGGCGCCGAAGGAGCAGCCACGTTCACATATAGAGCGGTTTTGGCAGGCGGTGCGGCCTAACTCTTGGTGGTGGGGCTGTGCCTCAGACAGGTTGGCAACACGGCCAGAGATGACTTTTCGCCCCGGGAATTTCTCCTCGCAGGCGGCTTTGAACTGCTTCTCCGCGTCATTTAATGCAAATTCCGGAAGGAACTCGCCATCGGGGAGTTGCGGCAGACCTTCCTCGAGCCCGCGACTCCAATAAATTTTTCAATATGTGAGTACCAGGGAGCGAGATCGTCGTAGCGAATTGGCCAGTCCACACCATAGCCATCTTTTTTTATTCGCCTCGAAATCCATCGCTGACAGTCGATAGGATTGGCGGCCCCACATGATAGAGCGACCACCTAGGTGATAGCCACGAATCCAGGCAAAGGGCTTTCCTTCGGGAGTCGTGTACGGGTGTTCGCTGTCCTTGACCCAGAACTGCTTGGTCGCCTCGTTCATCGCGTAACACTGGCTCTGGATGGGATAGTCGCGGGCGGCTTCCTCCTCAGGGATCATATTGGAGTTAGGTAGCTCCCAAGGCATTTGGGTATCCATGTAGTCTTTGACGTGCTCCACCTTCCGGCCACGCTCAAGCACCAGCACCTTGAGACCTCGTTCGCACAACTCTTTGGCAGCGATACCGCCGCTCATTCCCGAGCCGATAACAATTGCATCAAACATTATTCTCTCACTCTTATTACATCAGGCCGCGAGATACGTAGGGCCGCATCCCAGGTGTGATTTCCAGGGAAGGGACCCATGCTCCGGGTACGTGTTCGTAAACCAGCTCGAGGGTCATACCGATCTCGCTTACGTAATAGAGGCGAACGATCAGTTCTTTCAACCGTTGGTAGCCGTTATCGGCCACGTACGTCTTTGCGTTTTTGAACGGATTGCCATCCTGCTGTGCATCTGCTGGCGGCGGCGCGGGTTCCATGGCCGCTTTTTCGTGCTTGATTAGAAACGTCTTGCGCGCATCGGGTGATAGCGCTTCGAAATGCGCGCCTGTGGCTGCTTTCGCCGCCAAATCGATACGATCTAGCGCGCCGGCCAGCATATTCCTCGTTTCGGGCGCGGCCCAATGAAGCATAAGGGCGTCAAGGCGAGCTGGAACTTCGGCGTCTAGCGCGCCAGGCGTGTCAGTTGCCGGGACGATCGTGTCAGCGACCGCCGATAAAATGTCGAGTACCGGCGCATTGAAATAGTTTTCAGTACCTTTTGCCGCAGTTGCCAAGGCACTAAAACTGACACTGGCTGTGGCCGATGCGCCAGCAAGCAGCATAATTTGACGAAGCATTTCACGTCGCTGGAGTTGGTAGGTTTCAGACATCAATTTTCTCGCTTGTTATTGTGCTGTCAGGGCTGGACCGCTATCAGCTTTTTATACCATTTCTTCTGACTCATGCACGGCTCCGTTTGGACCTGCCGCTGGTTCGTAAAGCCATGAAAAGGAGCGGTTAATCATCCCGTTGGCGCCGGGGGCTTCTTCACTCACTTTAGTCGCCATTGAATCTCTCGCGCATTCGAACAGAGCCCTCATTAGTTCTGCCCAGCGTGCACGTGGAACCCAATGCTGACCCTGTGAAGGTGGGATTTCTTGCAGTATTTCCCCTATTATTTGTATAAATTCGGCGCGAGAGCCTTTAAATGACAAAAATTGTATGTGGATCGCTCCATGACGCCGAGCAAAATTTTGCCATGTTGGACCTGATTCCCGACACACACGTTTGGATCAAGGACTTCCAAGGACACTTTGTCTACGGCAACCGGCTGTTTTTCGAGCGCTTTGGATTTTCCTCTTTGCAAGGATTGTTGGGCAAGTCCGACTTTGAGTTGGCTCCTCCTTACCTGGCGGACAAATACGTCAGCGACGACGCCTTTGTATTGGAGGGAGGTGTGGTGATTGATCGGTTGGAGCTGATTCTCGGCGATAACAACGACGGCGATTGGTTCCTTACCTCCAAGTGGCCCATTCACGACAATGCAGACGTCATCATAGGCAGCTTCGGCATTAGCCGCCACTTGAACCGCACCGAAGGTGCCACTCATCCCTACCGGGAACTGCGTGCGCCCATCGATTATATACACCGGCACTTTGCAGACGATATTTCGGTGGCCTCTCTGGCCAGTGCCTGTAACATCTCCATCAGCGCGCTTGAGCGCCGCTTCCGCAAACACTTGAAAAAAACGCCGCATCAGTACATCAACGAGGTGCGGCTGGACAATGCCCGACGGATGTTACTTGAGACGGAAAAGTCGATCGGTACGGTGGCATTGGAGGCGGGTTTTTCTGATCACAGCCACTTCAGTCGAGCGTTCAGTCGGTACTTTGGGATTACGCCTAGCGGGGCGAGGCAGGCGCGCCAGTAGTCAGTTGAGTCTACTCGTTTGTACCGATAGTCACTGCCATGCCTCGCTCTGTAGTACCGCGTCATGCATGGCGTCGCGACCCCACCAAAGCAGGACGCCAGCGGCAGGGCAGGCCATGGCTACCAAGGTTGCTATGCCCTTGCCAATGGCAGTCCCACCGTACAGGTACTCAGAGAATGCGGCGATGGCGAAAGGCCCCAGTGATAGCGCTATTAAACCCACCGTGGCCGAGAAGAAGGCAACCCCTGCGCCGCGCAACTCGTTGGGTGTAACCAGGTTTAGGGAGGAGACATAAGTCGCGGTGATGGGCGAGAGTAGGAACATAAACATGCAAATTCCTGCCACAAACACCCACGGAATGCCGCTGAGATTGGCGAAGACAGCGATCGGTGTTGCCACTGCCAAGCAGCCGGCGAACCACCGAAACTGGGCGTCTTTGTAGCCGCGCCTGTAAAGGGTGTTCACTCCGAGACCGCAGGTGAACTTGCCGCCGAAACCACCGATTACCATGGCCACGCCAATGCCCGTGCCTACCTCGGCGGGGCTCCACCCGAAGCTGCGCGCCATATGCGCCGCGTACCAAGCTTGTCCACCGGTGAAGCCCAATGAGGCGAGGCCGAAGCCACCATAATGGCAAAGGAAGAAGCGACCCCGAGAGCGGATAAAGCGGATCAACTCCGGATAGCCGGAGAAAACGTTCTGTGCCAGAGACTTACCCGCACCGGTTTGGCGAACACCCCGTCGTCGCGGCTCCGACAGAGTGAAAGCCAGCAGAGAGAGCGCTATGCCGGGTAAGCCGATAATGTAGAAAACTGCCTGCCAAGAGCGCACTTCTCCTATGAGCGGGAGCACAATGCTTGCCTGCTGGCTAACTTGCTCGATCAGTAGCCCGCCGAGCAGAAAGGCGCAACCAGCCCCTGCTGAAGCGCCTAAGGAGTACACCGCCAGTGCCAGCGTTAGGCGTTCCGGTGGGAACAGGTCAGTGATCATGGACGTAGCGCAAGGATTCAACCCTGCTTCTCCGGCGCCGACCCCCACTCGAGCCAGTAGCAAGTGGCCGAAGTTTTCGCCGACCCACACGCGGCGGTGGCAGCGGACCACAGCGCCACGCTAACGAAAATGATGCCTCGGCGGCTAAAACGGTCTGCGAGTACGCCCGCGACCAAGCCAAAAAGTGAGAAGGTAACGGCAAATGCGGCACCATGGAGCATGCCAAACTGCACGTCGCTGATACCGATGTCTCGCTTGATGGGATCGACCATAAGGGAAATGATTGATCGATCTAACAGCGATAACCAGTATAGCAACGCTAAAGTAATCGTGGCGTACCAGCCCTTAGCCGCTGGTGGGTAGGGCTCGTGGGCCGCGGTGGGTGTTGAGGGAGGGGGGCTCGGATTTCATGCTAGGCTCGCTTTTACCTGTGGTCACCATGTAGCTCACTCCGAGTCATTTAGGCTCGCTGGTACCTTTTTTTGCACGCTTGCGTGTGAGTGGTGATCCATGCGTTTACCAAGGAGAATCTACAATGTTTAGTCATATAGTTTTAGGTGCAGATGATATCAGTGCCGCGAAGAAGTTTTATGACGCGGCTCTTGCTCCGCTGGGACATGGCCCGGGCGTCGTGACCCCCGACGGATCAAGAGTCGTTTATCAGGCGGAGGGCGGGATCCTCATGATCTGCCGTCCCCTTAACGGTGAGTCCGCTACCCATGCAAACGGCGGTACAGTGGGCCTTTTGGCACCTTCTGCCGAGGCCGTAGATGCGTTTCACAGTGGTGGAATCGCTACAGGAGGCATCGACGAGGGTGCGCCAGGCCCACGTCCCGCTATCCCCGGTAGTTACGCTGCTTATCTGCGAGACCCGGTGGGTAACAAAGTGGTCGCCTGGTGTATGAAGGGCGTGTAGCCTGATGTGTCCGTGCTCAATTACAGGGCGCTTCTCCTAACATTCCTCCTGTCCACCGAACCGCCCGTTCAAGCATTTTTACGTGCGTGGTTTCTGAGAAACTTTCGGCGGTATGACCCGTTGCGGTGTAGAAGGTACGCCCTGATCCCACGCAGTTTTTCCACATAATAGGGTGGTCGTCGCCCATGCGGATGTCCTTTTTAAAGAACACCGGCGAGTAGCTGGATTCATCGAGGTTGCCGAGGATTTGCATGCCTGCGGCACGAGGACTGGTATCGAAGGAATACCATTCATCGGTACGAACCCAACTGCCACCCAAGTGCTGCACGATGGGGTCATCGGTAGCCTCAATGTGAATTGTTGCCTCTTGGAATTGCGGATCCATCGGGTGGCCGATGAAGGTGGCTCCTATCAGGTGCTGCCTGTACCAGGGCCAGTCCGACTCGGCAGAATCGTCTCCAGCGCCATGAATGCCAATCCAGCCACCGCCGTTCTCCAGATATGACGCCAGTGCCTGACGCTGGTCGTCCGTGAGAACGTTGCCGGTGACGTTATTCCAAACCACTGTGTCAAATTTTGCCAACTGCTCTGGATTGTGCACGGCACCATTTTCAGTGAAATAGATCGACCAGCCATTTTCTTCGCCAAGCCGTTCGAACATGGCCTCCGCGGCCGGCATAGCCTCCCTGTGAATGAACGAGTTGGTCTTTGAGAACACTAAAATAGCGGGCCGTTGTAGCTCAGGTACTTGCGGCGCCTCGGTATCAAAGGATGGGATGCGCCAGAATCCGCGGGAGCGCATTTGGTAGTAAGCATAGCCTGCAGCTGCGAGCGTCAGAACCAGCAGGGTAACGCCAATTCGAAGGAGCCATTTTTTTATCATGTGATTTCTCTTTAGTCGTTTTTGCCAGCGTGGTGCGCGGGCAGGTCGCGAGCGCATTCGGCTCCCACCTGTTCCATCACCTGTTTTAGTTGCCGTGAAAGGATGGCGACCACCTGTTCGCCACCCTTATTACCCAGTGCTGAGACACCATACATGAAGGACCGCCCCAGGAAGCAGAACTCGGCTCCGCTGGCCATTACATTGGCCACATCAGCCCCGGTTCTGATGCCACTGTCCATCATCAGGGTGATGCGGCCGCGCAGATCGTCGGCCATAGCAGCGAGGGAATCAATCGAGGCCAAACCGGAGTCCAACTGACGGCCGCCGTGGTTGGATACAATAATGCCGTCGGCGCCCAGGCGGATAGCTTTCTCTGCATCTTCCCGGGTGACGATGCCCTTGAGCACTAGTTTGCCTGGCCATTGGTCGCGGATGGCCATGAGCTTCTCATTGGTGAGGCGCCCGGAAAAGGTTTCGTTCATAAAAAGCCCCAGGTGGTGCATGTTCATACCTTTGGGGATATAGGGCAGCAGTGTCTCAAAGCGTGGCTGTCCCGCCAGCAGTGTGGCCAGGGCCCAGGGTGGCCGGGCTATGATCTGGGCGACATTGCGTGCAGTCATTTTTGGTGGCATTGACAGACCGTTGCGAATTTCGCGGGAGCGATAGCCGAAACTGGGGTGTCACACAAGACCACGAGGGTTTGTAAGCCGGTGTCTTGTGCGCGTTTGAGCAGGTCCGCGCGTAACTCGTCGGCCACCGGATTGTAGAGCTGAAACCAAGCCCGACCTTCGGTGACCTGGGCGATGGTCTCGATGCTGGCGGTGCCAACCGTGCTCAAAATGTAGGGGAGGTTGTGCTCGAACGCGGTGCGGGCAAGAATTTCCGAGGCGCGCGGCCACATCAGGCCCTGCAGACCAATGGGGGCAATGCCAAAGGGGGCGTCGTACTCGTGACCAAACAGCGTGGTTTTAAGCGATACTTCGCCGGTATCCCGCAGGTAATAGGGCTGGAGACTCACCTCGCGAATTCTGCTGGTGTTGGCTTGGAGATTAATCTCACTATTACAACCATCAGACAGGTACTCGAAGGCAAAGCGCGGAATGCGCCGGCGCGCCCGGGCCTCGAGGTAACCAATGTCTGGGAAGTCGCTATTGAGGTTCATTGGCATTGTCGTTGAAGTAAACCCACGCAGTAATGGCTAAACGATACCGGAGCCACCACCAGCTACCTGCGGGCGAGCCGCTTGTATACCTGCGCGGTAATTGGCGGTTCGGTAGCAGGCGATGGGATCAATGGCGCCACCGCGCTCCATGCGCGCCATGGCAAGGATAGGACTCACGTCAGTGTTATAGGCCCGTTTTAAGGTATTGCTTGCCATTAGCGCATCGTTGGATTCCTGGTACGCATACAGTGCTTTTCGGTCCACCAGCAGCGCTTTTACATAGCTTCGCTGTACCTCAAGCGCAGAGTTGATCAGGCTTTCTATAGGGTCGGTCACGTTGTGCGACTGATCCAGCATGTAAGCGGGGTCAAAGCCTTCTATGTGATTGTGAGTGGCGTCTACCAGTTCGTTGAAAACCAAGAACTGCTGATAGGGGTTGATGGCGCCGCTGTCGAGATCATCATAGCCATACTTGCTGTCATTGAAGTGGAAGCCCGCTAGCTTGCGAAACTGTATCAGGCGCGACACGATCATCTCGATATTCACGTTTGGCGCATGGTGGCCCAAGTCTACAAGCGATTTTGCCTTGTCACCCAGTTCCATGGCGCACAGCACATTGGTACCCCAGTCCTGAATGACGGTTGAGTAAAAGGCAGGCTCAAACATTTTGTGTTCGATGAACATCTGCCAGTCATCTGGTAGGGCCGCGTAGATTTCTCGTGTGCTGTCTAGGTAGCGCGCTAGCGAGCGTGAGAAGTGTTGCTGACCGGGGAAGTTGGAGCCGTCGCCCACCCATACAGTGAGTGCCTTGCTATTAAGGATTTTCCCTCGCTCAATACAATCTAGGTTGTGCTCGATGGCCTGCTCGCGCACAGCGGGGTCAGTGTGAGTAAGGCTGCCGAACTTGTAGCTATGGGCTTGGCCTTGCTGATCTTGGAACGTGTTGGAGTTGATGGCATCCCAGCCCAGCCCTAACTCGTCGCCGTACTGTTTCACAGCAGGCATGTCGTCCTCGGCGTCCCAGGGGAAGTGAGGCGATACCCGCGGCGTCACCTGCGACAATCGGTGGATGACGGCACAATCCTCGAGTTTCTCAAAAATGTTGCGGGGTTCGGCTATACCGGGGAAGCGCGCGAAACGAGTGCCGCCGGTTCCTACTCCCCAACTCGGGACCGCCACCTCGAAGGCTGCGGCCTTCTCCTTGATGACGGTGATATCGATGCCACGTTGCTCTAGGGCCTCGGGCCAGGGCGTTGTAATCCGCTTCTAGGTCTTGAGTGGCAGCGGCGTTGTGCTCGCCGATGAATTCTTGGGTGAAGGGTGACTGCATGATATCGACCTCAGCGTGTAAAGGAGGGCGCATGGCCCGCGTCAACATTCAGGATGTTGCCGGTGGACTTGCCTGAACTCGCTTCGTTGGCAAAGAAATATACCGCCTCGGCGATATCCTCCGGGTAAACATTACGCCCTAACAGTGACCTCTTACGATAGTGCTCTTCTAACTCGTCTTCGTTCATGCCGTAGGCCTCGGCCCGCTCCTGCTTCCATTTGCCGCTCCATATTTTGGAACCGCGCAGTACCTCATCCGGGTTGACGGAGTTGCAGCGAATGCCCGACGGTGCACCCTCTAATGCAATGCCGCGAGCCAGTTGCAACTCTGCCGCTTTGGCCGTGCAGTAAGCTGACGCATTAGCGCTGGCCACTAGACCGTTCTTGGAGGCGATAAAAATAATGGATCCACCCATGGCCTGGTGTTTGAGTAACTTGTAACCCTCGCGGCCTACCAAGAAGTAACCAGTGGCCAGAATGCCCATATTTTTATCCCACAGTTCAAGGCTGGTATCTTCCAACGGCGCGGCGCTGGCAATACCTGCGTTTGAGACGAGGATGTCTAGCCCACCAAAGGTGACGGAAGTTGCGGTGAAGGCATCGCGCACGGCGGCCTCATCGGTGACGTTGCAGGCCACGCCGGCGACCATGTCGGCACCGAATTGTCGCTGCAGTTCCGTCACCGTTGCGGCAAGCGATTCAGTATCAATATCGGCAAGCATCACGCACGCGCCCTCGCCGGCTAGGCGAACCGCTGTCGCCTTGCCAATTCCACCAGCACCGCCCGTAATAAAGGCAATGCGCCCGGCCAGGGCCTTGGGCTTGGGCATACGCTGCAGCTTGGCCTCTTCCAGCAACCAGTACTCGATATCGAAGGCCTCTTGCTCAGGCAGCGCTTGGTAGCGGCTCACGCCGTTGGCCTCGCGCATCACGTTGATGGCGTTGACATAAAACTCGCCGGCGATGCGGGCGGTAGACCTGTTGGCGGCGAAGGTGAGCATTCCCACGCCGGGCACCAGGTACACCACCGGGTTGGGGTCGCGCATGGCGGGGCTGTCGTCGTGTTTGCAGCGCTCATAGTAGTCAGCGTACATCTTGCGGTAGTCATCCAGCTGCTCCGCGAGTTGTTCGGTGCAGCGCGATAGTTCCATATCGAGGTCATGCGCCGTCGGATCAAAGTCCACTACCAGGGGGCGGATCTTGGTGCGTAAGAAGTGGTCTGGGCAGGAGGTACCCAGGGCGGCCAGGGGTTCCAGATCTGTGCTGCTGACAAACTCCAGTACCGCGGCAGAATCGTTGAAGTGTCCAGGCCTCGGCTGGTCAGTACTAATCATGCCGCGCACTGCCGGCATCAGTGCAGCGGCGACTTGCTGCCGTTGTGCCTCGGGCAGTGCGTGGTCGAAGCGAGCACCGCCAAAAGCCGGGCCCGTGTTGTTCACCGCTAGCCAATCTGCCGCCTCTTGTATGGTGCGCAGGGTGTTCTCGTAACAGTGCTTCGAGCTGTCTCCCCAAGTAAACAGGCCGTGGCCTTCTAGGATGACGCCACGCAGGGCGGGATTGCCGCGAGCAACTTCTTCCAGTCGCAGGCCTAGGTCGAAACCGGGGCGTTGCCAAGGAAGCCAACCGAGTTTGCCGGCCCAAATAGACTTGGTTAGCTCGCGGCTGTTCACGGTACTGGCGATGGCGATCACCGCATCGGGATGCATATGATCCACGTGGGCATGAGGGATAAATGCATGCAGTGGTGTGTCGATGGAGGCCGCGCGCGGGTTTAGGTTAAAGGTGCAGTGGGGTAGGTAGCCCACCATTTCGTCCTCGTGTTCGAGACCGCGATATAGTGATTTGAGCTGCTCCAGTTTGTTCTGGTAGAGGGTGGCAAAGCCGCCCAGGTCCATGGAGCCCAGGTCGCCACCTGAGCCCTTTACCCACAACACGTCAACGTTATCACCGGTTAGCGGGTCTTTGTGGCTGATCTTGGCAGAGGTGTTACCCCCGCCGTAGTTGGTGATCCGCAGATCAGCGCCAAGTAGATTAGAGCGGTAACAGAGCAGCTCTTCCTCGGATAGGGTGGCGGCGTGCTGGTCGTCCCAGCGGTTGTTAATGGTTTCGGGCATGGGCAGGTTCTGTTATCTCGATTTTTGGGGTCACAGATGGCGCAAGTATACGTCAATATCAATCAAAAACAATCATATAAGTTGATCGTATGATCATTAGTGATTACTATCGATCGTGTTCGCGTCGCTTGAGAAAACTCATGTTAGAAACCCAGCGCCACAGCCTGATCTTGGATTTACTGGATGAGCAGCAGGTAGTTACCGTCACCCAACTTACTCGAGTGCTACAGGCATCGGCAGCCACAGTGCGTCGAGATCTGAGTAAGCTCAACGAGCAGGGTATGTTGGTTAAGGTGCATGGGGGCGCGGAGGTCCAGCGCTCACACGTCAATGTGTTGAGGCCCAGCCTGAAGGGGCCAGCTTTTTAACACCAACCTAGAAAAACAAGTGGCCCAGAAGCGAGCGATCGCTCGTCGGGCGGCGGAGCTCTGTTTGGACGGCGGTTCAGTCATCATCAATGGAGGTAGCTCTACCTATATGATGACGGAGTTCCTGGTTAGGCGACAGCTCAACATTCTGACCAACTCGGTGCCCTTGGCGCTGGACTTGCTCAACACCAGTGAAAATCGAGTAACTCTGCCCGGGGAGAGCTTTACCGTGAGCAGAATATCGTACTCAGTGCCTTTGAGAACGACACCATAGAGCACTATCGCGCGGACCTGATGTTTATGGGTACTCCTGGTATCGGACAGTATGGCGTGATGGAGTCTGACCCGCTGCTGGTACGCGCTGAACTAAAACTAAAAAAACGTGCCGATCGACTGGTGGTGCTTGCTGACAGTAGCAAGATTGGTGCGCGCAGTAACATGATCGTCTGTCCATTGACTGACGTGGACATGCTCATTACCGATCAGGGTATTACAGCGAGTGACCGGGCAGTCTTTGAGGCGTCGGGAGTCCAAGTCATCATTGCCCACATGGACGAATAGCAGCCAGACGAATAACGGATAGACAAACAACTAACAGGCGAATAATAAGAGGAAGTTCCATGAGCGATAACACCACACCCGCAGGGGAGTTCGACTACACACCAGTAACCGCCAGTCGGCTACTACCTGCTCGCCATTTCGCTGCTAGCTATGCCGGTGAGCACGTCGCCGGTACCGAATTTGTGATTGGCGCCATGTTTGTTGCTTGGGGTGTCTCGACCAGTGCCGTAATCGGCGGTTTAATTCGAGGCAAGATGTTGGCAGTGCTCAGTTGGGCGCTCATCTGTGCGCCTATTGCCACTGATACCCGCCTCACGCTCTATGCCTATCTGGAAAAGATTGCCGGCAAGGGCATCATTCGAATTTATAGCGTGATCAACGGTGTCTTTTTCTGCGTATTGGGCGGTGCCATGATCACGGTGTCGGCCTCTGCTGTGCGCATCCTGTTTAACATCGAACCGCAGGTAAACTGGTACCCCAGCAGTACCGCCTTCGTACTGGTGGCTCTGGTGGTGGGCGCTGTGGTGGTGACAGTTGCAGTACGGGGCTTTGCTATTGTTGCGCGGTTCGCTGAGATCTGCGCCCCGTGGATGATTCTCATGTTTGCGGCGGGTGCGCTGGCCATGTGGCCAGTACTGGCGGCCCAGGCAAATCTGCCCCCCGGCACCGGTTTTGTGGAGGCCCTGTGGTCTGTGGGCGACGCTTACATTTGGGTGGAAAACCCTCAGAGCACCATGAGTTTTTGGCACGTGGCCGCTTTTGCTTGGATTTGCAATTTGCCCATGCATATTGGCCTCTCGGATATGACCGTACTGCGTTTTGCGCGGCGTTCAAGCTATGGCTATTTCTCTGTCTTGGGTATGTTTATCGGTCACTTTGGCGCATGGATATTCGCGGGCATAATGGGGGCAGGCGCTGCCTCGTTGCTGCAAACGGGTATCGAAAATCTTGACGCTGGCTCAGTTGCCTACCAAGCGCTCGGCTCTGCCGGCATCATTGCGGTGATAATAGCCGGATGGACCACGTCTAACCCCACCATCTATCGCGCCGGCTTGGCTTTCCAGTCGCTGAATCCAGCCTGGGATCGGACTCGCGTTACTGTTATCACCGGCGTCATTACTACCGTCATTGCATGCTTCCCATTTGTATTTTCCAAGCTGATGGATTTTCTCGGCTTGATGGGCCTTTTGCTGGCTCCGATTGGCGCCGTGATCGTCGCCGAGCACTGGTTATTTCCTAAGCTGGGCTTGCAGCGCTATTGGTCGGCCTATCGTGGTCAATTGATCAATCGCGGGGCGCTATACGCGTGGGTGGCTGGGTTGACGGTCGCCTTCCTGGCAAACCAGTTGGGACTGCACTTGTTCTTCTTGCTTGTGCCCGCTTGGGTAACCGCAATTCTGGTCTACGTTGTCGCTGCCCGCGCGATGGGAGCCGGTGCAGCCGTGGGAGAGCAGGCTTTGACTGATCACGCTGCTGAAGAGAAACGCAAGCAGGTAGAATCAGCCGAGCTTGCCTCGCTGCAAGAGCAGCGGCGTCCGCCGGCCCTTGCCCGGTCCGTGCAAGTGGCGCGCGCTTTGGCTTGGGGCAGTCTGCTGATCTGTGCCGGCATGGCGATAGCCACAGTTAGAGGCATGGAGCTGGAAACACTGCGCAACTGGTTAATCGCTCCGTCGCTGGTGTATTTCTTGTTGGCCACCTATTGGATCAATGCCAAGGACCAGGAGGCCGCCAAGTAGTGAGCGCGCAGTGTGCCGTGCTCGATGTGGGTAAGACCCATGTCAAGCTGCATGTTATTGACGAGCAGTTAACCAGTCGTTTTTCTCGCGGTCGTGATAACCCAGTCATCGAGGCTGGCCTGTACCCACACTACGATATCGATGACCTCTGGTACTGGATTTGCAAGGCGCTCACCGAGGCTGCTGCTCATTTTGATATTAATGTCATAGCGGTAACTACGCATGGCGCTGCTGCGGCGCTGGTACATCCAAAAGTAGGCGAGTCCGGGCTGGTATTGCCAATCATGGATTATGAATTTACTGATGTGGCTTGTGATTCGGACTATCAAGCTATCCGTCCCCCTTTTACCGAAACTTATTCGCCAGCACTGCCCTTGGGACTGAACCTTGGGCGGCAGCTGTTTTGGCAACAACGACATTGCCAGCAGGCCTTTGACAATGCGCAGTACATTCTTCCCTATCCCCAGTATTGGGCCTGGCGTTTAACCCGCGTGGCTGTGGCCGAGGTTAGCTCTTGGGGTTGCCATACGGATCTGTGGCAGCCGACTACAGGAGACTACAGTGCCGTGGTAGATAGCCTTGGGATTCGCGCCAAGTTACCTCCACTAGTGCACGCGGGTGATGTGATTGGCACTGTCACCGCCGAGGTGTCCGCACAGACGGGCTTACCAAGGAAGTGCCAGGTGATCGCGGGCCTGCACGACAGCAATGCGAGTTATCTTCGTTACCTGCATAGGAAAACGCCTTTTACGGTGGTGTCGACGGGTACCTGGGTAATCAGCTTTTCAACGGCGACTGAAATGACCGCTTTGGTTGAGCAGCAAGACATGCTTGCCAATGTTGATATTAATGGTCATCCGGTGGCCTGTGCCCGATTTATGGGGGGGAGAGAGTTTGAGCAGATCTGTCGCCAAACGGGTAGCGATCCGCAAAGCGGATTTACAGAAGCAGATCTACATCAGCTGATAGAAAAGCCGGTATTCGCGTTGCCCGATTTTAGCGGTGGTAGCGGACCGTTTGGCGGCCGCGACCCCGAGTGTCAAGCAGGTGCGCGTAATGGCACCGCCCTTGCGAGCTTGTACTGTGCGCTCATGCTCGATTACGAATTGGAGTTGCTTCAGGCTCAGGGGGATATCATTGTCGAAGGGGTATGGTTGCGCGATTTGCTGCAATGCCGGCTGTTGGCACAACTGCGTCCTGAACAGCCCGTGCTGCTCTCCCGTGATGAGACAGGCACGGTGACCGGTGCGGCACAACTTGCATTAAATGTCGGCAGGCGTAGGCAGGAACTGGTTGCTGTCGAACCCACCCATATACGCGGCCTTGACAGGTATCGAAGTGATTGGCGCGCCAACCTTGCAGAGAAATAGACCCCCACTTCAGACTCGGCAGCCCGAGATAACTTTGAAGCGAGGATATGAGGAAAAATTTTTGTGAGTGCAGATAAACGTATATTCAGAGAACTTGCTCGAGGGATTTACCTAGAGGGCTGGCCACAGATCCCATCAGTGGCAGCGTTTGGTTCAGCGACGTGGTCGGAGGGGGTATTTTTGGGCTCGGTGCAGATGGGATTAGCACAGTTTTTGATTCTGACCGTCTCTGGACCGGTGGCGTTTTGCTTAACAACTGCGGTGCGGTGCTATCTAGCGGTGAGGGCGGTATTCGCTGGAATCACCCGAGTTCTGGTCGCTCGGGTTGGTTGATAACTGAGCTCAACGGTGCGCCTGTCAACGGCATCAATGAAATGACGCCCGACGGGCGCGGCGGCATGTTTTTTGGCACCGTCGATATCGAACGCGTCAAACAGGCCAAAGCTACGCGCAGCACTGAGATATGGCATTTGGCGGCTGATCGTCGGTTGCGGCAGGTCTGGGATGACATTGGGTTCAGTAACGGCATGGCCTTCGATCAACAGCGTTGCAGACTGTACTGCAATGACTCGTTCAGCTGCACTTGGGTATTCGACGTTCACGAGGACCTTACGTTGTCCAATAGGCAGCGATTCGCCGATAAGACAGACGCTGACGGCATGGCGCTTGATAATGAAGGCAATGTTTGGATTACCGGCTTTGCGTCCAAAGCGATTAGCCGTTATGCACCAGATGGAGCTGAGCTCGAACTATTTGATACGCCGGGCGGTGCCGTCACGCAGCTGCGTTTTTCGGGAAGTGACATGATGGATCTCTATATCAACACCGTGCCAGCAGACGGTGGCCAAAATCTTAAACAGGGCAATTCCATGATTGAGTCGAAGTCTGTGTTGTACCTGACTCGAGCGCCTAGACCGGGTTGCGCCATAGGTTCCACTGCTTTCGATTTATTGTGAGCTCTCAGGCCCTGATCTCCCGCAGCGTGTCCATGCTGGGCGTGTTATTCGCCACAGTCCATGAGGCCTCTACCCCAAAATAGCATTCTTTGTATGCGCCGCTTAAATCCATCGAATCCCTTTTATCTTGCATATTGGATCGCTTGTCTGGCAAACAGCGAGCGGGATTCAGAGTGCGTCTATTAGTGAATTCGCCAGTGCCTCAATCATTTTTGGACCGATCGGTCCAAAAATGATTGACACGCATTTTTTATCGTCCTAACCTCAAATGGCAGCGAGTTTTAGCACTCGCCATAAAAATAAATAAAGGAGCCGGTATGAAACCACGATTTACCAAAACCTTAATTGCCACCAGTCTTGTTGCGGCTGCTGGCGCCGGTGGAAGTCAACTTGGCCTAGCGCAAACCGAGCAATTAGTACTTGAAGAGGTCATTGTCTCTGCCAGGCGTCGATCTGAGAATCTACAGGACGTGCCTATATCGGTGAACGTGGTGGGAGCCGACCAGTTACGCGACCTAAACATTCGTCAATTTGATGAGCTTCAAGGCGTGGTTGCCGGATTCACGGTGGAACCCGACTCTATTGCGCCCAGCGCGACTCTACGAGGCGTTCGTTTTGACTCTTTCTCGGGTGTGACACCGTCGGTGGCGACTTATTTAAATGATGCACCGGTGTCGCAATTAACCCTGACGCAAGCCGTATTTGATATTGGCCAGTTTGAAGTGCTGCGAGGACCCCAAGGTACAATACAAGGGCTCAGTGCCCCATCGGGAGCTATTTCAGCGAGAACCCAACGCCCTGAGTTTAATGACTTTAGTGGCCACATTGATTTAACAGCCACAGATACCAATGCCTATTCTGTGCGGGGCGGGGTAACCATTCCGTTAATCGACGATATGTTGGCCGTTAGGGTGGCCGGAAGCTGGGAGGAAAATGAACTCTCGCAATTTAAGTCGGTAACGGGTGAAAAGTCTGATTATGAGCATGAGGCATTTCGTGGTTCGCTCCGCTTTGAACCTACTGATAATTTGCAGTTCAACCTCATGTATCAGGAGATCAAACCGCAACGTTATGAGTGGTTCCAGGTCGAATCGGCGTCGCTCGCAGATCCGTCACAGCCAGCCAGTGATGTGGTTATCCGAGCTGGTGAGCGCAAAGCGGTCTCCGATGTTGCCGAGCAGGTCGATGGTGCATACGAAACCCTCGTCTTCGAAGCAGCCGGACAATTTTTCGGACAGGATCTAAAATACATTTACTCGGACCAAGACGTCACGACATTGCGTACGTCCCCCAATGACATTGGTAATGCCGTCAGCGGACAGCCTTGGGATAATTTCCCCGACATGCAAAATGGCGCCCAAGGCCTGAACTCGTTCATCACCTATGAAAGTCATGAATTACGTTTGAGCTCTATTGAACCGCTGTTTGGTTTCATGGATTACTCAATGGGGTACTTTACGATCGAGCAGGTCTCGGATAATCGTGTCAATAACCAGTCTTATGTTGCCGTATTTTTGCCACCGGGCGTGGCGGGTCCCTTTGCAGTGCCCGTTGCCGGCCTCATAGCCACTACCCCGATTGTCTCTGCGAGCGCCGACGATGAAGAGTCATGGTTCGCTAACCTGACTTTTCATCTCAGTGAGGCGACTGAGCTTTCAGTCGGTATGCGAGATATTACTTACGAGCAGGAAGGGTCGTTGAGTGTGTCTGGCAGGGTCATCAATGCTAGTCAGTTAGAGGATGACGAGACTATTTTCTCAGCGTCGCTCAAACATAATTTCAGCGACGACCTGATGGCCTACGCTAGTTATGGTGAGTCATGGCGAAAGGGGGTACCGTCGTCGGTAACTTCAGTCTTAATAAATCGCCGCTACAGCTTGAGCTCGAAGATCGCAAGCCAGAAACCGCTGATTCATTTGAGGTAGGAATACGCTCCGATTGGTTGGATGATCGGCTTCGGCTAAATGCAACGGCGTTCTACCAGGAATTTGAAAATTACCCCTTCCGTCCCGGAGAAGGGGTGAATTACGTTAACTATGCCTTTGGCGGTTTCGCCCCGAGTGGTGCGCCAATCGTAAACCCCGAAGTGGGCAGCTTTAACTTTGTAGGTAGTGTGCCAGTCGAGGTGATGGGACTGGAATTGGAGTCTTTCCTTCAGGTGAACGATCAGTGGTGGATTAACCTCCTGTATAGCTATGCCGAGGGTGAAATAACTGGGGGTGAGATACCCTGCAACGACTACTTCCCGAATGATGGTGTGCCGGATTCGGTGGCAGGAACGCCGACGATTTTCGACATCTGGGCTGTAACAGGCGGACCCTCTGGTGACGGCTTGACCCAATGCGCGGTGGATTACCGGTCAAACACAGCGCCTCTGTGGACGGCAACGCTCTCTTCTGAGTACACATTCCAAATTGCAGGTATGGAAAGCTACGTCCGTGGGTTGTGGACCTTATACGACGACTCTGAAAATGACCCTGCAAACTCGCTGGATGATGTGGAGGCCTACAATATTCTCAATTTATATGCAGGTGTTCGTGATTCTGAAGGGCGCTGGCAGGCTCAGATATATGCTAAGAACGTGGCGGATACAGAAGAGGTTATTAAGCGCAGTCAGAACCCGGGCGTTGCAGGTTACACCGGTGTAAACGCGTTGACTCAATCGCCAGACCCAGCCTTGGGAGGCGTTATAGCATCGAGTTATCGCTCGATTCGCATGACCCCACCCCGAGAGATAGGAATCAATATTACCTATAACTTCTAATAGTTATGACCTAAGAGAGGGGGCGTGGTTCGTCGCGTCCCTCATTTTATAGACCCCCTATGCACGTGGCCTCTGTAGCCCACGAGGGGGTCTTTTTTCCGAATAAATAAGGAGAGATCTTGAGGCTGAAACCTGTTTTGTTCTTGGCTTTGGCGATCAGCTGCTCGGCGACCGTTTGCGCAGATTCCCTGGATAAACGTGCCGAGGATGCGTTGGCCTTGATGTCTTTGTCCGAGAAATTATCGATGCTGCAGACCGTACTGACAGCACGGCTATCACCAGACGACCAACCGGCTGGTGTGGCTGTGGGCGTTGGCCATACCACGGGTGTAGAGCGACTAGGAATCCCCGCCTGACCGAGACGGATGCGAGTCTGGGCGTGGCTAACATGGGCGGATTCATACGTCGTAACGATGGTGCGACCGCGCTACCCTCAGGACTCGCCATGGCCTCAACCTGGAATCCCGGCCTGATTGCTGAAGGGGGCGCATGATCGGCTTCTGAGGCTCGAGCGAAGGGCTTTAATGTCATGCTGGCTGGTGGCGTGAACCTCATACGTGAGCCGCGCAATGGCCGTAATTTCGAGTATTTCAGTGAAGACCCGCTGCTGGCAGGAACGCTCGCAGGTCATGCAATTAAAGGTATTCAATCCAACCAAATAGTTTCCACCATGAAACATTTCGCGCTCAATGCGCAGGAAACGGGCCGCGCTTTTCTTGATGTTCAAATGCAAGAGCCGGTGATGCGTGAGAGTGATCTGTTGGCGTTCCAAATTGCACATGAGATTGGAGAGCCTGGCGCCGTCATGTGTGCCTATAACAAGGTCAATGGCGAACACGCCTGTGAAAACGAGTTCTTGTTAAACCAGGTGTTACGCCGTGACTGGGGCTTTCAGGGCTGGGTGATGTCTGACTGGGGTGGTGTTCACAGTATCCCCATCCGACAGGGTCTTGATCAGGAGTCAGGGGTAGCGCAACTGGGAGGGGATTCCTTCTACGGTGCGACTTTACGCGCTGCCCTGACAGAAGGTGACGTTAGCGAGGATGATATCGACCGGTCTGTATTGCGGATCTTGAACACCATGTTCCGACTCGGACTCGTAGATCATCCGGTGGCCCCAGGGCAACCCATTGATTCCCAGGCCAATGCCATGGTCGCTCAGCGCATTGCCGAGCAGTCAATTGTGCTGTTGAAGAATGATGACGAGACGCTGCCGTTGTCGCCGAAGACGAGGCGCTTGCTTGTGGTTGGCGCGCACTCCGATGCAGGTGTACCTCAAGGGGAGGATCGTCGCAGGTCTGGCCCACCGGCGGTGCCGCGCTATCGCTGGAGATTCCCGGTGATGTTGTGTATCACCGAAGGCTTTATATGCCCTCTGCCCCGCTGGATGGTTTGAAGTCGGAAATGCCAAGCACAGAGGTTTTGTTCGATGATGGAGCAGATCCGAAACGCAGCGCCCGCCTTGCCAAAACTGTCGATACGGTGGTGGTATTTGCCGAGCAATTTAGCGCCGAGGGTCATGATGCGGTTGATCTGAAGTTACCAAATAATCAGGATGTGTTAATTGAAGCCATCGCTGACGCCAACCCCAAAACGGTTGTTGTCCTACAAACTGGTGTGCCGGTTATGATGCCTTGGTTAGATCGAGTTGCCGCTGTATTGCAGGCTTGGTACTCGGGACAGCGGGGTGGTCTGGCGATTGCGCGAGTACTCTCGGGTGCTGTCAATCCTTCCGGGCGATTACCCTTAACTTACCCAGCCACGCTGCAGCAGTTGCCCAATCCAGTACTGCCTGGCAGTGAGCGCATTGTTTACAGGCCCGGAAGCGACTTGTACGACATGCCGAAAGAACAAGCGCCGTTGGTTGTGCGTTACCCAGAGGGTTCCGATGTTGGCTACCGATGGTATGCCCGAGAGAACCTAGAACCGTTGTTCCCCTTTGGATACGGGCTGAGCTATACCAACTTTGACATGTCGATTGTGCGCTTATCTGCAGAGAGTGCCGTTGTCGAGGTGCGCAATAGTGGCGCGCAATCGGGCGCAATGGTGGCACAGTTGTACCTTGTAGAGCGAGCTGGCAAGCCTCTACACCGATTGATTGGGTTTGCGCGTGTGGAACTTGCAGCAGGTGAAAGTCGACAGCTAGAGGTCATGTTAGACCCGCGAATGATGGCTAATTGGCAAGATGGCGGTTGGGTGCAACCTAAAGGGGCTTATAGTGTCGCGTTGTCATCCGATGCCACTCGTCCTGTTGACCGGCACACTATTAACTTGCCAGAGCGTAAGTGGACGGATTCTTAACGATGACCTTGAAGCAGTCCGACAGTCGCGCAAAGCCCAAGCAGCCCTCAAAACGTCGCCCCAAGGCAGACATTAAACAGAAGCTACTAGATGCCACTGAGGCTGTGGTAAGAGCGGAGGGTTATGCGGCTGCGTCAGTGCGACGAGTAGCGCGGGAGGCGGGTGTTACGCACCAGGCGGTGTTCTACTACTTTGGATCGCAAGATGAATTGCTGCTCGCGCTGTTGCGACGCGCCAGCCAATTGTATCGCGAGCAGCTAGAGCAAGTATTGTCCTCCCAAAGGCCAATCCGCGCGCTTTGGGACGTTTTGATGGATAACAGCGCAACAAGCCTTGGAATTGAATTCATGGCGCTTGCTAACCATAACGAATCCGTGCGGGCAGAAATTGCTCGCAATGCGCATGAAATCCGAGATCTGGAGACGCGAGCAATCACTCTGCACCTTGCTGAACGCGGCATCGCACCCAAAATTCCTCCGTTAATGGTGTCAATGCTTACCAATGCCCTGGCAAGACTTCTTGTGCAAGAGGCATCGCTTGGGATTCGCAGTGGGCACGAGGAGGCCGAGAGAATAGTTGAGCAGTCGTTTGCTCAATTCGAAGCAAACGCATCCCTTGGTCCCAGTGAAATTGATGCGCTGGTGGATGCCTTAACAACAGATCCTTCAGCCTTTGACGGTTGAAGACAGCTATCCAAAGAAACTCGAGAGGGAGAAAAAATGGTTGAAAAAGTATTTGAAAATATTGCCGAAGCGGCACAGCGGTATACGGGTAACGCCCGCACCGCCATAGACTACGGGCTGTTTCAGAAAGTCATTATGGATCGGTCAAAGCAGGCTGCCGACTACTCGCCCGACGAATGGTTAGGCTTGCGGCAATTTGTTAGCGATGATTTCCAGCGGGTAGGGAATTTTAAAGAGGTGATGACCTTTGATGACATGGTGGGCTTCCTTCAGGCTTGGGCACCTGACGCAGCATTGGGAGGGATCATTCAAACGAGTGTCCGAAGTCGACAACGTCGTGTTTCTCGAGTTGGAGGAGCGGGTTGAAGTAGACGGTGAGATGCATGCAGTGAATTCAGTGACCGTTTATGAATTCAACGAAGAAGGCAAGATCAGGCATTTGGATGTGTACCTGCAGGCCGAACCTGGCGACGCCCAAAAAGGCGATGCCTACGAACAGTGAGAATCACTTCTATGACTGACATGTTTCTGACAGGAAAAACAGCATTGGTCACAGGCGCATCGCGAGGGCTTGGCAGAGCAGTAGCACAAACGCTGGCTGCACGGGGTGCGTTGGTGGCCATAAATTATGCCAATAATGACGAAGCGGCTAGAGAGACGCTTGCTGCTATTGAGAGCAAGGGTGGTAGCGCATTCCTGCTCAAGGGAGTGCAAGGGAGCTATGCCGCGGCCGAGGAATTAGCAGGCAAACTTATTGAAGAGCTGCAGACGCGCACGGGTTCTCCCGAGCTCGATATCTTGGTTAACAACGCCGGCGGCGGGCCGCATCTGAGCATCGCCGACACAACGCCCGAGCTCTACGACAAGATTCTTGCAGATAACCTCAGCGGTCCGTGGCATATCACTCGGCTGCTGATGCCTCGCCTGCGATCTGGCGGTCGCGTAATCTTTACCAGTTCTTTGGGCGCGCGGACTGCGCTTACCGATTACGCGGTCTATTCATTCAGCAAAGCTGCCGTCGAGAAATTGACGGTGATCATGGCCAAAGAGTTAGGCCCCCGAAATATCACCGTCAACTGCGTCGCACCAGGCTTGATCGAATCGGATGCCAACGCTCATGTTCGAGCCGATGAGCAAGTGAAAGCCTATCTCGAACAAACGACCCCGCTGAGAAGGTTAGGCGTGCCGCAGGATCTTGCAGGTGCGGTGCTAGCGTTAGTCTCCGATCAAATGTCATACGTTACTGGTCAGATTATTGAAGTCAGTGGCGGTATGTCGCTATGAGTTTTGCAGGGATGGACGGTAATGAGACGACTTAATGAAAAAGTAATCTTACTGGCTGGTGCTGGAGGGATTGGCACGGGCCTTGCGCTTCGCTACGCGTCGGAGGGTGCGAAGCTTGTGATTGCAGATATCAATCATCAAGCCGCCAGCGTATTGGCAGATGCAGTCAACAATCAGGGCGGTCAGGCTGTAGCGATGACTATGGATGGAGCGGATGAGTCATCAGCAACAGAAGCGGTGGCGTCTTGCGTCTCACATTTTGGTGGTCTCGATGGTTTGCATGCCAATTTTGCCAGTATGGCTGACAGCGACCCCACTTTGGGTGTAGCCGATCTACCGCTGGAGGTGTTTGATGAGCTTCAGAGAGTCAACGCACGCGGTTTTTTTGTGTGTACCCGGGCCGCGGTGCCAGAGATGCTCAAACGTGGTGGTGGCTCGATTGTCTACACCAGTTCAGCGGCGGCCTACAACGCGGGCTCTGGGCAAGTCGCTTATGCCATGAGCAAAGCGGCGATTCATGCCCTGATGCGACACGTAGCAAATCGGTATGGCAGTGAAGGTATTCGCGCTAATGCGATTGCACCAGCGTTGACTTTTGATGAGGCGATTGAGCCGCATCTGCCACAGGAATTAATTGATTGGGCCAAGGCTGGCGCCGCCATTAAATCGCGTATTGGCCGACCTTCAGACATCGCGGCGCTGGGTGCGTTACTGCTGTCAGATGAAGGTGCTTATGTGACGGGTCAGGTGATTAATGTTGATGGTGGCACCATTATGCGCGCTTGAGCGAAGTATTGACTCCATGAGGAAATTTTTACCTGTGCATTGTGTTTTTAGAAAAACCGCGGCGTTTATCGCGGTGCTGTCGTGCATTGTTTTAGTGGGGTGTGAACGGGCCGACGAGGTGCTTTATCAAAACCTCACAGTGCCCGTGTGGTCCGGCGTGGCGCCAGGGTCTGAGTCATGGCAGTTAGAAGAGGTGGCGGGCTTTAATTCCATAACCGATGTATCTACTCCAACACTGACGTTCTTCAAACCTGACGCGACGGTGGATACGGGGCGTGCCATTGTGGTGTTACCAGGAGGCGGTTTTACTGGCTTGTCGGTCATCAAAGAGGGGACGGTTGTTGCTCAATGGCTCGCGGACAGAGGCATTGCCGGGATTGTCCTGAAATATCGGGTAAGGCGCGATATTGGGGCGGACTCATCATCCGATAGCACTGATTTTGACGAACGTGCCCAAGCGCTTGAAGCGGGCAGGCAACTGGCGACGCGAGATGCCGCGCAAGCCATGAGGTATCTACGCGAGCATGCAACGCACTATGGCTTGGATCCCAATAAAATCGGCATGATGGGTTTCTCGGCTGACGCAATGACCACCATGGGTGTGGTTGTTGAAGGATCATCTGAGACGATGCCCAATCTGGCGGCCTCTATTTACGGAGCAATGCCAGACGGCCCGATCCCTGCACAGCTTCCTCCGCTGTTTTTGGTACACGCTGAGGATGATCCGCTGGTACCCGCCAGTAAAAGCTTGACTATGGCGGAAAAATGGTCGACGGCTGGTGTACCAGCGGAGCTGAACTTATTTGAGTCTGGTGGGCACGGTTTTGGTGCTGAAACGACGGGTGCCCCAACCGATGCTTGGATGGAGCGTTTTGAAAGTTGGTTGATCAGGCAGGGCTGGCTACCACCAGGTGAAGGTCATACTGAGCCTCCTCGGCGGGCAGCTTTGGTCGAAGGGTTTAAGAATCCGCCGGCAGAGGCAAAGCCTTGGGTGTGGTGGCACTGGCTAAACGGTAACGTTAGTCGCGATGGTATTCGCGAGGATCTCGACTGGATGCAGCGTATCGGGATCGGTGGGTTGCATAATTTCGATGTCAATTTTGCGGTCCCTACGGTGGTTGAAGAGCCCATTTTATATATGTCCGAGCAGTGGAAGTCGGTGTACCGGTACGCTGTGGACTATGCCACCCAACGTGGCCTGAAGTTTGGAATAGCCGCCTCTCCGGGCTGGAGTGAGACGGGTGGTCCTTGGGTTGCGCCCGAGGATGGCATGAAAAAACTGGTGTGGAGTGCGCTCACCGTGCAAGGTGGCGTTGCCTTTGATGACCGGTTACCCGAGCCGCCTACAGTGACGGGTCCGTATCAAGATCTTGCTCCCCCTCGCGAGCTTAATCCCACGCCCAAGAAGACCGATCCAATCTTGTACCAAGATGTGGCTGTGCTGGCTTTTCCCGTTCAGCCAGTACCACCATTGACTGAGCCTGCGATATCGGTTGATGGGGTGGAGGTGGCCAACGCCGCGCTGCTCAGTGACGGCCAATTCTCCACCGGTATTGATTTCCCGCCGCCCGCGCCAAGTCAGCCCACCATTATCGAATTAGCTTATCCGCAGAAAGAGCGCGTGCGGTCGGCTACGCTGTTCCTACCCGATATGGCAGATATCTATTCGGGCGCTCGTGTCTCGGCGACGCTGGAAGTACAGCAGGATGATAATACGTGGGCGTCGATTACCGATATTGCTCTTAGCACAGTCCCAAGCACGGTGAGTTTTCCTGCGGTGTCAGGAAGCAAGTTCAGGGTATTGATCGCGCCTGTTGAACAGACGCGCAGTAATAGCAACGGTGCAGCCCCCGGTTACGATGATTCGTTGATGAAGGCAATGATCGCTAAGTTCTACGCAAACGCGAAAATGCCGGTGAATGAGTTGCGGCTTTCAGCTGAATCAATCATTGATCAATTTGAACTCAAGGCGGGTTTTTCGGTTGCTCGCGATTACCTGGCCCTTGAAGGCAGCAATCCGTCCCTTGAAGCCGGCGTACCGCTAGACAAGGTGCTTAATCTGACTGGTCAACTCCAAGCGGACGGAAGGTTACTGTGGCAGGTGCCGCCCGGTCAGTGGCGAATAGTGCGTTTTGGCTGGTCTTTGCTCGGAAAAACCAATCATCCGGCCATCGCTGAAGCCACTGGACTCGAGGTTGATAAACTCGATGGTGAGGCAGTGCGGGCTTACGTGGAACGCTATCTTCTAAACTACGAAGAGGCCGTGGGCGCTGAGCGTGTGGGAGCAAACGGCATAAGCGCCTTACTCACGGACAGTACCGAAGTGGGTGCATTTAATTGGACACCAAAGCTCATTGACCACTTTAAGCGACTGCGGGGATATGACCCCTTGCCTTGGCTCCCCACGTTAACGGGTAACATTATCGAATCTCGTAATGCCAGCGAGCGCTTCCTCTACGATTTTCGACAGACGCTCGCTGAACTGCATGCTACCGAGCATTACGAAACCATCGCCCGCGTCGCGCAAGACCGCGGTCTCACAGTTTATGGAGAATCGCTAGAAGGTTGGAGACCGTCACTGGGCGACGACCTTGGTATGCGACGTTTCGCCGATGTGCCCATGGCAGCGGTATGGTCATATAACCGAGAGGAGGGTCCCAAACCCCTGTATCTGGCAGATATGCGAGGCGCCGCATCAGTCGCACATTTGTACGGACAAAACTTGGCTGCTGCCGAATCAATGACCTCAACCCGTCATCCTTGGTATCACGTTCCCGAGGACCTTCGTCGTGTCGTTGACCTAGAATTCGTCCATGGCATTAATCGCGTGGTGATTCATTCGTCGGTGCATCAGCCGCTAGACGATAACAAGCCCGGCTTGTCCCTTCGACACATTGGCCAGTTTTTTAATCGCCACACTGCATGGGGTGAGATGGCTCGACCCTGGATAGACTACATCGCCAAGAGCAGCTATCTGTTACAGCAAGGTCGTTTTGTGGCAGATGTGGCGTACTTCTATGGCGAAGAGGGGCCGCTGGGAGCGCAAACCTGGGACCAATACCCAAATGACGTGCCCTCAAGGTATGGCTACGACTTCGTAAACAGGGATGCGCTGCTTAACGTATTGGACGTTAAAGATGGATTGTTGATAACCCCTGCGGGCGGGCGCTATCGCGCTTTATACCTTGGTCAGCATAGCCGTCGAATGAGTTTTGAGGTTTTGCAGCGCATTGCTTATTTGGTGAAGGCCGGTGCAACGGTAATTGGAGAGGCTCCCTCAGGCTCCCTCGGGTTGCAAGATGATGACGACGCATTTGAGGCCATGGTGCACGCATTGTGGTCGGGAAAAACCGATGCTCGGGTAGGTGCCGGGCGCGTGCTTAGTGGACTTAGGAGCTTGGATCAGGCGATGACGCACTTAGGGACTGTCCCTGATGTGTCCTTCGACGGTCTAGACGATGAGAGTGCACTGCAATTTGTTCATCGTGCACTGCCTGGCATTGATATTTACTTTTTAAGCAATCGGACCGCCGAGTCGCTTTCAGTGACGAGCGAATTTCGCGTTAGTGGTCGTGCGCCCTCGCTATGGGATGCGGCAACCGGCGCAATTGAGCCGTTGTCTTTCCAGGCTAAGGGAGCAGGCACGTCAGTGCCTTTGCAATTTGCACCGGAGGAGTCGTACTTTGTTGTGTTTGCAACACCTACCAACCGTTTGTCACACATACAGGCGGAGCCGCGTTGGCGTAATGTGGGCGAGATTTCTGGCCCCTGGAAGGTAGCGTTTGAATCAGGTCGCGGAGCGCCAGAAAGCATCGTTTTGGAAAACCTCGTTTCCCTGAGTGAGCACGCCGACTTAGGCGTCCGATATTTCTCGGGCGTTAGTCAATATTCGCGAAGCTTCGATTTACCTGCGGGGTATGAGCCCGGAGATCCACTTAGGCTCAATCTAGGTGAGGTGGGTGATTTAGCCGAAATCCGAGTGAACAACATAGACGTCGCTACACTTTGGCAAGCGCCATTCATTGCCGATATTGGCGGAGCGGTTCACGCCGGTGAAAATAAATTGGAGATTCGGGTTGCGAATCGCTGGGTTAATCGCTTGATCGGCGATGCGCAACCCGATGCTGAGGCAATGAGCTACACCGTAACGCCGATGTACAGTGCCGATGCGCCCCTGCTGCCATCGGGCTTGATTGGCCCAATTACCTTGGCGGTGCAACAAATTTTCGAGTAGGACAATGGTTAGTGGCATGCAACCGATGACGTATCGGCGCCTGTAAGAATCTATGCAACAAAATTTTGAATAATCACTGAGCGAGATGGTACATCCTATGAGTACAAATAATGTTCTGGACAAAGACTACTTCAACGACGAAGAAATTAGTCTCAATCCATACGATTACTTTGAACAGGTACGAGCACACGGTCCAATTACGCGACTGACTTACGATGACATCTTGTTGATCACCGGACACGACGAATGTATGAAGGTGCTGTTTAACGATGATGACTTCTCATCTTATAACTCAAGTGTGGGTGCTGGATTTAAGTTGCCCTTTGAGGCCGTAGGATCTGACATTTCGGATTTAATGGAGGAGCATCGTGCTTCGATGCCGCACGGTAACCTGCTCGTTAACTACGACGGGGATCGTCATAGCCGATTGCGCACGTTGATTAGTCCCTTGTTTACACCAACTCGGCTTAAAGCTAATCAAGAATATTGCGAGCAGTTGGCCGCAGAGATGATGACCACCGTAGCAACTGCAGGGCAGTGTGAAGTCATGTATGACATTGCGACTCCGTTCGTAACAATGGTGGTTGCCGATCTTCTGGGTGTTCCCACTGAGGATCGTGCAAAGTTTCGAGAAGTAATTGATTCAGCGCCTCGACCGGGAAGCATCAGTGAGGATTCCAACACTGAGGAATTTGTTGGGCCCCTAGAATTTATGGCTCGCTATTTTGCAGGTTACATCATGGAGCGGCGAACGCAGCCCAAAGACGATGTCTTGACTATTTTGGCGAATAGTACCTTCCCAGACGGTAGCCTGCCGGAGCTTGGTGACCTAGTCACCCTGGCGGCAACTATTTTCGGTGCTGGTCAAGATACCAGCGCAAAGCTATTGGGTACGGCAATCCGGTTTCTGGCAACTAATCCAGATTTACAGGCCACACTTCGAGCAGACAACACGAAGTTACCTGCGTTTATCGAGGAAGTGTTGCGTTTGGAGGGGTCGACCAAGGCTACTTTCCGTCTTGCTCGACGCGATACTGATATTGATGGCTTCAAAGTACCTGCGGGTCAACGCATTATAGTGGCACTGGCCGCGGCAAACCGAGATCCTCGGCGTTGGGAAGACCCAGATAAGCTTAAACTCGATCGACCGCGCGGTCGTGATCATTTGTCTTTCGGGCGCGGTCCACACTTGTGTGCGGGCGCACCACTAGCTCGTGTTGAAATGCGTATCATGCTTGAGCAGTTGCTAGCGCACACCTCTGACATCATGGTGTCCGCGAAGGACCACGGGGATGTACCAGCGTTTGATTACGAGCCAAGCTATTTCATTCGCGGGCTCCGCTCGCTCAACATTGTGATGACACCCAGTTGAATAAAGCGTCGGTCTTAATTATCGCGTAAGGCAACGTCTGCAAATACCAGAAATATTATCGCCAGGCTCCCTATAAGAGACGAGTAATATAAGCCGAATCCAGAGACGGTACCGACGAAGGTATTGACTATCAACACACCCATAATGGATATCGCGAGCAGATGAATCAGTATCGTTACGGGTTTGTTGATAGCAATTACACTTGAGGCTCCCAACTTGCGCATCGGGTATACCAGTATGCCCCACAGGAGTACCGAAAACCCTAGCTGGATGCCCGATACCACACCCCAAAACAAGGGGCCCACTTCTCGAATTGTAGCCAGCCAAACCGGCACCATGCAGCCGAGAATCTGCAAGAGTGATGAAAATAATATCGTCAGGAATCTATGCCGCTGCAGGGGTGGTAAAGGCCGTTGAAAAGCCGCGACAACGCTCGCGAAACCGGCCATGCCAGCAGCAATCTGTGAATGAGTCAGTAGTACACTTTCCATGGATTTTCTCCGCCTTATTCGTCGGCCGAACAAGCGTAACCAGCGTGACCCGTTGACCACCTCGAGTCAAGTCGAGGTGGCGTGAACTTCTAATCGGTGGTTTGATTAAACATAAGAAAATCATGAAAAATCGTAGCCGTTAAGCTTGGTTTCATCTTTGTGTGTTTTCATCGTATGTACAATCCTAACGGGGCATGAGTGAGCTGTGCCTGTTAAGGAAATAACAGGCTTTGCAGGCTAATTGTTGTCGGGAAAAGCAGGCGTTTTATGCAATGAAGCATGTTCGACGTTATCTTAAAGTTTTCGGCATTGTACTCTTGCCCGTGGGGGCGCTAGCGGTCTTGGTTTTCACTCGTGACGCCGCCGTGGCCTTGCCGGCGGAGTTGAGCACACTCAACGCATCGGTGGATGAAGGGGGATATCTTGCGGCTGCAGGAAATTGCTTCTCCTGTCATACAG
>JAYQIT010000006.1:0-168433 GCA_038141785.1 Luminiphilus sp.
CCGTATTGCTGGCTGATAATCAGTTGCCAGAACCATATCTCCTTTACCACAACAACATTGATCAGCGCCCCCAAACCGTCAAGAGGTGGGTGTCGGCGGCGATTGCCCTGTTGATCGCTTCACCACCAGAAGCTGTCGCCCAGCAGCTCAGCACCAGAATAACCCCATCCCCCGGGCGAGAAGAAGGTGTCTTCCCATGTTTAGAAGTAAAACCGTTGTGGATTGCCAACGGAGTAAGCCGCCCCTGCGCCGCAACGAAGAACAGCGTCAAGAACAACAAAAAGCTGTAGGAAGAGCACCGATGATCCCCAGTTCCTCAACCACTGCGATGGGCAGCACGCCTTTCTCGATCGGCGCGCCAATAGGAAGCCTGAATACCGGGTCCCTTTCAATCTCCATCTCCGATGGGTCGGAACCGATACCAAAGCCAATACCAGCGAGTGGATGCTCGGTGATGTTTTGCCACATCTCATCTATCAGGCTGCCTCTAGAGAGGTCGTAGGCCTCGAGCACGCTTTGCGCGCATCTTCAACGGCCGGACTTGGTCAGGTAAGTCAAAAACACCACCGTAAGTGCGGCAAAAGGCAATTGCAACCATAAATACTGCTCCCAATACGGCCCACACTTTCTTGCTGAAAGCCCGGAAAGCCATCAAACGCAGAGGCATGCCATAAGAGGAACCCCAATGATGTCCGCCGTGGTAGTGCCCAGTACCATCGCCAGACCCGCCGTTTCGTGCCTCTGACAGCACCACAGCACTCCAGCACCCACCAAACCGTGATAGTCAATCGACCATGAGGCGCGGTTATTCGAACACTCTTACCATATGTCCAGGTGCCGAGGCCATAGCTGCCCCAAAGGCTTGTGGATGATTCAAAATCTTGAAAACCGATCCGTTACGCGCATATAGCCAAGTGGGAAGTAGCAGCAGAGGTAGGCTTAGCATGACAACCGCCAGACCACCGAAAATTTGCGCCTGCCGATAGTGATCCTCTCTTTGACAGCGCCTGCAACGCCGACAGTAGCGTGGCTGCAATCAGCGTCCACGTCAATGCTTTGAGATAGATACATCTGGCATTGGGCTGATAAACATAAGGCGTGCGGAATACAACAGAGTACCCGAAGTCCACAGATTGATGCCACCAGCGGGCTAACATGGAAGGTCCCCGCGAGGATGCCGCTGCGTAAAAGGATTGACAGCGTTGCTCCCACGATGTGTAGCGGCCAATAGAACAACGACAACTCCAGACCGATGCCCGGGCTTAACATGAATAGCTAAGACAGCGCACAGCCCACCCCATCAAAGCCTATAGTGCCAGCAAACCAAAGCTGACGTCGGCAGCGACGATACGTGTAGCGCAGAACGACAACAATCGAAACTGCGAAATAGGCTCCACTGCGCAGCCCACTGGTACTTCTCGAGGCTTTATTTCGCAACGAGCGATTCACTAAGGCGCCGCCACAATAATCGAGCGCCCACTCGTTTTCCGTACCGTATCGGCGGATTTGAACAAAATCGTTTCAATTTTTCCAATAATTGAATATTTATCAGAATAGTCATAGGTGGCTGCAATGCGTTCATGTTCATCGACCACCCTAGCATTCATGGCCCCAGTCTTCTGCCCATCGTAACGTCGGAACGCGCACCGAAGACTCTGGGGGAGTCGCAAGAATTTCGACTGACCTGAATTTAACCCGAATTCCAGAATCATTTGGTAATCCATGGTGTTGTGAAGACTGACATCAAACCCCGAGAACTGCTTTTGAACCGATGATCTCCCAAGAACATTGACTGCGCGTTAGGTGAAATCCCTCATATTTAAAATGGCTCACGCTGAAATCAAACGCATAATTGTAATCAAGAATCTCGTACCTGCTGATGACCAGTCACCAGAAAACTTTGCTTTTCCCGGCGCCTCTGAAAATGCTTGAGCGGCAGCGAAAAAGGCCCCGGCAAATACAAATCATCGGAGTTAAGCCAGCCGTAAATGTCTCTGACGCCAACGAAAATCCTTTGTTGAGAGCATCACTTTGGATCATCGTCAGGCTTCAGAAACAAAGTGGGATATATATTCTTGATATCTCTGAATCCATGCCCATCGTTTCGTCTGAGGAACCTCCATCAATGATTAGCTCCAGATTTGGATAAGCCTGATTTATACGATAATGACTCCGCTCAATATACATGGCCTGATTAAAAGTAGGCATGACGATTGAAAATTTAGGCAATCCATTCAAAACACGACGCTTCCGATGCAAAGCCCACATGACCACCGCTCAGAGAGCTTGGTAGCATCTGGCGCCGCGCCAACAGAAAGTTCTTGGGGAAAAAGCTTGAAGTTTCAAAATTTGACATATTTAAAAAATCTATCTTTGGTGATTTTAATTCTAAGCATAATCCGTTCAAGGCCGGATAAAGTCGGACAGAAGCAATGTGAGATTCTCTTTTTTCTGAGGAAATGCTGAAATGTTGATGATTTCATTTTTGCCACAGATAAGCTACCGATCATAAGATTTTTTGGCAGGCGATAAAAACCCCTCTCCGAATAGCATATGCACTATGGCGGCCAATCTATCGATCATTTTCTTCTATCATTCTCATGACATCCGGTCGATAATTGAGCTTATTTTTATCAACATCCCCAACAAAGCCGTGGACGCATTTTAGATCTCCGGATAAAGCCCACAAGAACAATATCGCTATCGGCAGTCATTTTTTAGTCAACAGACTGGAATGCAGTATACGGACAGAAGGTTAATATTTTAGCTCTCGAATAAGCGCAACGTACGACTTCGCCTGTTGTATCGCAGAAAATTTGGCGACTGCCATTTCGCGCGATATAACCGACATGCGCTCGCGCATTGACTGCTCTTGAACTAAATTCGCAGAGCACAAGCGCCAAGGCTTGGGGATTGCCCGCGTCAACGAGTCGGCCATTTTTTCCATCAGAGATCGCAACATCAGGCATTCCGCCAACATTCATCGACACGACCGGAAGGCCACGCCATTGCTTCAAGGACCGAATTGGCCAGGTTTCTTCACGCGATGGGGCGACACAGATCACAGGCAAACCAACGGCAGCATTACCCGAACAGTCCCGCGCATGTACCCGCATACCCCGGTATGCCCAATGGACGCGCCATGGAGCCAAAACGACCAGTGCTGAGGCTTTTTCGTTCAGCACGTACGTAAGCGCCGCCACCGTGGTCCCCGCCTCTGGAATCGTCCATAGCGCTCGTGGCGCCGTACAAAATCAACGTTTCATCCAATGGAGTTGCAAAGCGGTTCGCGCCAGCGTCTTTGGGATTGGCCGAAAAAGGCTGCAGTCAACCCCGGCTGGTGATCACGCGAATGGTGCGATCGGCGAAAAGCGAACTTTGCCTTGCCTGCCTGCGCCATCCAGCTGCTGGGCGCAACGATGGTCAAATTACCTCTGACCAGCGTCGCCGTTCGCCGCATGCAAACCATGACGAAAGATCTGGGCTCGGCTGCTGGCGAGCTGAGGTTACGCTCGACTGCACCGCTGCTTAAATCGGTCGCAGGCCCGAGAATAATATAAACCTCCAGCAAAGGGCCATATCCGGACAAGCGCCAGATCACCGGCTTGCCCGTTGCGAGCAGGCGCCCAATTTGCCGGATACTGAGTTCCCTCGCGTAACCTAATAGAGCATCAATGATCTGCGTCCTGTACGCCATGCATCTTAGTTGCATCAACCGCGCCATATAAACCTGTCGACCAAACGCCTTAGCACCGGGATGCAGGAGTTTGCGGAAGCAAATCAATGCGGGGCGCCAGCTCCGAAGCCACGAGCCGAGCCGATGAAAGGCGACACTTTGACGCTAGGGATGACCAGACTTTTCGGAGTTGCAGCCCCGCCTCAACAACCCTGACCCGCAACGCCAGGTGCAACCGATAGGCGGCCTGGCAGCGCCACCGCCACTATCGGCAAATGAAAAGCCAGCCACACGGAGTGGCGCTTGCGGCATTGAATTTTCGGTGACCATCAGCCCTTACTTCATCCCGTTGATCCCACCACAACTGAAACATCAATACCGTCCAGAGGCTGGATGCCGTATCGCCTCTGCCATCCATATGCGGCTTAGCCAGCACCTTGTAAAGATCTGGACGAAACAGTCCCTGGCGTCTCAGGTAGTCAGGACTCAACAACATTTCACACCATCGGCTTCCAGTTCGGTACGGGAGCCAAAGCGCCAAGGGCATCACGAACCCCTTCTTGCGCGCAATCAATTCGTCGGGCAAAAGATCCCGCACCGCATCAATTAGAAGTCTCCTTCAACCGGTCATCTGGCTGCGGATATCCGGTGCGATACCC
Source organism: Luminiphilus sp. (assembly GCA_038141785.1). Classification (GTDB taxonomy): domain Bacteria; phylum Pseudomonadota; class Gammaproteobacteria; order Pseudomonadales; family Halieaceae; genus Luminiphilus. The sequence goes on from JAYQIT010000006.1 coordinate 4,336, forward strand.
ATGATTAAATTCAACGAGTTCTGTCGAGCAGCGGCGGGCGCGCCTCCAACGACCAAGCCATTGAAAACCCGTCCGTCATCATCAGGAACTCTTCAGGGCAACTGCATCTGAAAGTCAATATTGGCCACGGCTTGCTTGGAATCAGGCCCAGTGTCGCGCCACATTGACTCATACAGCCCCGGGTTGACTCAGGCGCCCTGCCAATGACCGGTAATAGAGTGAATTTTTTCCGCTCACCAAATAACCACATAGCGCCATACGGGTGCCTGAAGCACTCCATGAGTCCGTGGGTGAAGATCCTACGGCGCAGCACCTTCAGCCAGGAAGTGCGCGGCTGAAGAACCCGCCACTTGCCGTAGTTGCCAACATTCATCGCCTCCGGTCCCCAGGTGATTCCAACTTTCACGCTCTGGGACATCGCCTTGAATACGTACCGATGGCAGACCACCGGCATAGGGTTCATCCAGCGATTGCACCATGGCTTCGAGACGAGATCACGCTTGAGGCCTTGATAACGATCTCATGATGATCAGTGCCCCAACGATCAGCAACAAGGGCCGCCATCGCTCGCTCGTCAATCGCTGCGACCTTTCCATCCGCCTCCTCGAATCCAAGCGTCCAGGTCTTGAGCTGCCGCCCCCCCTTTGAAGCCAGCAAGCCCACTCAAAGCCGCGTGGACACCGCCCGACAAGAAAACTCACATTCACATCGCTCAACATCCGCCGACGCCGAACGCTCCAGTTGCCCACGAATTGCCCGCAAAGATCGGGCCAGCAGGTCCGAGGTTGCCGCCAAACGCAGGCGCCCAATACCGGGCAATTCAACGCTCTGACGTCAAACCGATATGTCAGGGAGTGTGGCCCGCCGGATTGTTGACGCCCGCATCGTCCGAGGTGCGGGAATAAACGGAGGCTTTGCCGATCGATGTCCTGCAGCATCGCCCCCACTCGCCGGCAGGCTCAGGCTCCACAACGAAGACACCTGGCTGCGCAAATAGCAGGTTGCGGTTTCTGATATCTGGTCACGAGAGCAAGGAACAAGGTGCCCCCGTCGCGTCATAGACGGCGAATGCAAACATGCCGCCCAGTGCTGGAACGCGTTACAGCCTATCACGAACAAACAAATTCAGTATGACCTCTGTGTCTGAATGATCGGTGTTGAATTTGAAACTGGTGGTTTGAAGCTCCTTGCGCAAAGCAGGAGCATTGTTTCGCCGTTATAGACAATGGTGAATCTACCGCCAGTATCCGTCACTGGTGTCGCCAGCGATATCGACAATGCTCAACCGCCGCATTGCCAGCAAGTAGACGAGGTGGATCCCATGAAGATGCCGCTGTCGTCTGGTCCACGATGAATTTGTGCATCGTTCATCGCCACCATTACGGACTCCAAGTTCTGCCCGAGAAACCAACAATTCCGCACACACACCAGGCTTTATCCGGCGAAGAAAAACTCACGATCACCATTGCTCAACATAAATGCTTAACGCTTATGTACGCGCGTTACCGGGATTCAAGTCCGGTATCAATCCTGATAACCTGGCTCATCACCTACCCGCAGTAATGAATCCCGGATCTGCGTGAATCCGCACGCAAACAAAAGATCAGGACAAAGATTCTGGTCATACATCCATTTATGTTTTTCGCCAGGTGGAACCTTGTCGACGACGAGCTCACGCAGGGATGCTGGTAAAGGCAGCGGTCACAGCATCGATATACATCAACGTCAGCTTGCCCCAAATCTTTCAGGGAAATGCGGTGAACCCGATCCAGTATCAAATTAGGTGTCACCACTGCCCCCATATCAGCCACATCGAAACCATCCTCAACAATCATTTTGCGCATTTGTGGATCCTGCGACGCCGCAGCCTCACGGTAATAGCCATCTGCCCACCCGCTGTCTGTCTGCATCCATCTGGTCAAGCAACTCAATAGTGGCCCAACGATGTTCGATCTCCCTACCGGTGCTGCGTGACGAAATTGAGTGACTGAGGTAATTATCACAAACATTTCGAGATTGGCATCACTGACAATCCAAACACAGTCCACCTGCGTCGAGTATCCGCTCGCTTCACCAAGAAGGAATCTCGCCTGCTCCAAAGAAAATGCTCTAGTACATGCGAAAGGTATGCGAAATCTACAACATCATCGAAAGAGGTATGCCTGCAAGAAATTGTACCGACGCACCAAGTTAAGATGAAAAATCGAAATTTTTCCAATTAACACCATCAATAAATCGGGTCTCCACAACCAATATTAATCAACAACGTATTTATTAATCAGGGAACAACTCTGATATATTTCCAAATCCCGCTTCACAACACTAACCACTTTTCGCAGGAACTCCCACAACTATTGAATTTGAGGGATATTTTTTACCACAACTGAACCTGCACCAATAACCACGTCATCACCACTTCCACTTGCAATACAAATAGTACGCGATTATACACACGGTCACCAATTTTTATACACATTCTACCAACCGTAGCATTGTATGTATATTATGCTGCCTACTGTTTATAGAGACCAGAGCAGAAATAAAATCATCTCCTATTTCCAATACTTGCACGAGATGCATATAATTACCGCCAATCAAACCCCGTTACCAAGATGTTCTTCAGGGCGAATACGCACATTTCTCCAAATAGAATTGGCCCAGTCAAGTTAGCACCTTAGGCTGCGCAAGAGTATAGCTCAAACATCAAACTTTATGACTTAATGGGGAGGAAAATGAAATATTAGCGCCCCTTCCAGAGGAAATCACTGTTTTTAGAAAATTTAATGCTTTTAGCCATATACATCGCCCATCAACCCTAGCGCTTCAAAACGACGAACCTCAACTAGAGCAGGCACTAGTAATATGAAAGTTTTGATACCGGACCTGATACAGCGCCAGCGATACCGTACATATCAATAAAATATATTGAAGAAATAAAACTCGCCGCAGCTGCCAGTGCCGACATGGCATAGCGGCTCAAGCGGCCCACCCAATAAGAAGCGCCAACAGGGCCCAAAACTGATTGGATTAGCGCCCATGCTCAACCAATACACGACAGATCGGCGCTTCACAACTCCAGATCCACAATTAATATCAGAGTGGTGTTGTAATCAATTAATATGACAGGCACGTATCTGCCAGACTAATTGTAAGGTATCATCTCTTAAAGCCCTTTTACCCATTCAATATCGCCACGTACGAGCTGCCGAAACTTGACTTAAAAACGGCGAGACAAGTAATACGACTGCATTTACATAGAGAAATACCTCGCTGTATGTTGATGCCGCCTCCGGGCCTATCAAATATATGTGATGAGAATAGGATCTTTTTTGAAAGACCAGCAGCGTCGAAATTGACTAACAAAAATAACCCGCCTAAGCCCAGTACATCTCTCGCCTGACCCAGTTCGGTTTTGGCTGTCAAGTATAGTGTTGACTGCGATTTAAACAACCATAGCGTAGCAGTAAATGAAACAATCCACTGGCTGGAGTGCCAGAGTAACCTATAGCATCTGCAAACTGCCACCAGACCGGGCAACAATGAATTTATACCTAGTGCGCCACCCAGTTGAGCAGGTAGTTGAACCGCATTGGCTGAGGCGCCTTCCTGATATGGCGAGCAAACCGCTGACTTATGGATAGAGGCAGTGTCATTAGAAAAAATACCAATGGCGAGGAAGCCATCGCACCCCACTGCTTCATGCGTCACCGCTGGACTAGAGGTGTTAAACAAGCGCGGCCAATCCACCCAGCCCCACGCAGCTATGACCACGACCGCAAACCCGACACAGGCGACTATGACAAGGCCCCAAAAAGCTGTCGCACATATACCCACGCGCAAGGTCCTCGCGCTGCCGTCCAAACGCTGCAGAAAGAGTTGGCGTGAGCCCGTTGGCAATTCCCAGATCCATGAGGCCTAGCCACGCCAGCATCGAGAAAATGGTCACCCCAAAGACCATAACGCTCAGGCCTGAGGTGATTGAGGGTTAATGGCACGACAGCCATCGTCAGCCCTAACGAGAACGCTTTCGTGATGATTCCACTTCCCACGCCACGCAAAAGCCATCCTGTTTCGATCATGGTCAAACCCTGCATGGTGCTGCCTCGAGCAATGCGGCTTTAAAGCTCAAGGTGCGACCAATCCAAGACGGTGCGTAGTGAACACGCAGACTGCAAATAGAATGGACGATCTCATCGCTGTTCACCTGTACGCCGACCTACACTGATATAAGTCCAGCCTTTAGCTTGCTGGCGATGAGACGCATAAAGGTTGCGCCCGTCAACGATGGTCTCATCGATCAGTCGACTTTGCATTTCGTCAAAATTGGGGGCGCGGAACTCTTGCCACTCAGTGCAGATGGCCAGGGCGTCAGCCCCCTGCAGTGCGGCGTATTTATCAGCGCAAAGTTGCAGATCTCGCCGGTCGCTGCAAATGCGGACTGTTTTATTCAGGGCCACGGAGTCAAATGCCTGCACTTTTTGCGTCCATCTGCCAGTGATGGCCCCTGAAATCGGAACAGCACTACAAATGGAACGTCGACCTGAAATTGGCCATGGTCTTGCCCGTGAATTAGGAGAAAGACGATGTCGCGACGATCACACAGAAACCACAAAACGCAGTTTCAAAGCCAAAGTGGCACTGTTTGCCATTAAAGAAAGACAATCTGAGTTGGCTTAACAATTTGATGCATCCAAATCAGATCACGCAGTGGAAGACGCAGTTACAAGAACGCTCCGCCGATGTGTTTGACGGTGGTAAGAGGTCCAAAGAACCGCCTGTGGATGCAAAAACCCTTCATGCCAAAATCGGTGAACTGACGCTGGAAAATGATTTTTTTCAACTGGCGAACCTGTGGATGGTCGGAAAGAAATTGCTGACAACGGGATAAACGCGCCTGAAATTCGGGTTTAGACCGAAAGATTAAGAGGCAAAAGGGATCGAATAGACGAGATTTATTCGATCATTCACAAAATTCAAGGTACTCACTGAGGAAAGCTAAATATTGAGTGATCTCGACATCGCTTGTTTAGAGCATCTAACTAACTTTTCAGCGGGAAGCTAACACGATCGAAATGCTTATCGTGAATTCTAATGAGTAAAGAAATTGTCAGTTAAATAAATGTTTCTTGGACTTACCAAATAGCGATTAAGATAACGCTGTTTCAATGTCGATAAAGGTTAATTTTTATCGGCGTCTGTCTACATACCTATTTAAGGCCTTCGTTACAGATCAGTAACTTTTTTCATTGCCAGTAAAACGATTAAGCCGCCATCGTGACCATCGGTCGAAGACATCATTCTCCAATGTCCGCCCCGCGCTCAGTTTGGCTATCTTCAGGTCATACGCTGCCTGAAGATTCAGCCAGAGTTTGCGCGTCTCCCACCGAAATAACGGGCCGAGTAGCAACGCGGTGTCAGGGGACACCGAGCGCTCTTCATTGAGGATTTTGCTAATCCGCGTAACCAGGAACTCGAAGTTCAATAGCCAAAACGGTTGGCGCTCATACCAGAGGAAGAACATACTCCTCGCGCAAAATCTCTCCCGGATGGATCGGACGCATTTTTGTTCTCAATCATCTCATTGCCGCCCTATTTCCCACTCAGTGGTAGTCCACAATCTCAACGTAAAAACCCCTGAATCGCTCCAAAACCAAAGCAGATTCGCCACTGCAGGTTGATCGGATACTGTACTGCCCACTGCGATCGCCCCTGAAGAGCTTCCAGAGTATTGCCTAGCGGACTGCGGAGAGCATCCGGCTCACGAATCAGCAGACTGCAGTCGATAAACGCCTCTTGTGGCACTAGCTGTAAAAGCCCATGCAAATTCACCAAACAATTGGTTAGTCACATTGAACAAACTTAGATGGTGGCCTGCTCTGCACGTGTGATAACAATCGTTATGGCGTATTCAATCCAGCTTTTGTGACTGTTGTGGCCAAAACCTCAGCGCGCAACTCCTCAATCACCGCCTTTAGCGCCTTCAGTTGGCGTTCGTGGGTCGAAGCGGAGCGTCAGGGGTTCTAAATAGCGGGCAGGCTACCGCAGGGCATGCACCCAGATTTCTCCGCCAGTGCAACCCTGCGTTCATTGCCTGAACATACCAGACAGTTCAATGGGTGAACAAGCAAAGATAAGCAGAGTTTTAACCAATAAAAATGACGTGTTTATGGCGGGCAGCGGTTTGAGCGCAATGTCGAGACAGAGTGGAGGAAATGGTGAGATTGCACGCACACTAAGCATGCAGCGCCGCAGTCCTCCATCCACCTTCGGGCGCGATAGGCTCGACCCAGTTGCCACGGAACGGTGCTACCCTCATGAAAATCGGCAAAGTCAATTTTTTCCATGCCAGCATCAATAGCGGCACGGCCTTGAACAAGTCATAGCTGATCTGAAGCAGTAACCAATAACGGGCGTCCTACCCAAAACTGCCGCCAAAATCGCCATTTCTTCACATCCGCTTTACCAGCGAGTAACCAGTTCTCTTATTCAACCCATTTTCAGCTATTTTTGTGCAAGACTCGTCAAACGGCTCGATGTAAGTCCTATAAACCAGCTCACCCGGATGGGGCGGACTGCATTGACTCATACTCATTAGTGATAACCCTCATAATTGACCACATAGGCGTCTCCATCTTTGCTCCAAGACAATTGCCAATTACCGCTCACATTTATCTCCAACGCTTCTTTCTGACCAAAGCTCAGTATGTTCACACTGGAGGTTAGGCAAATCCAATCTTGATACAGAGCTCCGTTTGTCTGGCGAGGAAGACTTGGCAATGCCAGCACGCAAGCTCAAAAAAGGACCAGCGAAGGGATGCCGATATCAGATGGGGACTTTCCCAGCAATTGGGATCATATGCGCCCTGTGTGTACTTAATTGAGCTGAGCAAACACCTCTGGATGTTGCTCGGCAATACGCAATAGGGCAACGGCAGGACCTTCTCACGACGCCCCTGCTCCCAGTCTTGTAGTGTACGCGTACTTACGCCAAGTAATCCGGCAAACACAGATTGCGACATATTCAATTTTGATCTAATTACCTGAGGCGACGAAGGCTCCGACAACTCAGTGGTTTTCAAACGACCCCATCTTTCTGATACCGCTTAACTTCTTTGATGCCCGCTAGAATTTCAGCACCAATATCTCGCTCACCATGATCAATTGCCTCTGCAATTTGTTTCAACATATGGCCAGGAATCGTTGACCTTTCCGACTTATGGAAAATCGTCAGCATCCAAATTTCGTGGTCCTGCTTTCTCCAGTAATAAACAATGCGCACGCCACCACGCTTTCCCTTTCCGGCGGGGGCCCATCGAACCTTTCTCACCCCTCCGGACCCTCTGACAATGGCGCCAGCATCGGGCTTTTGCATGAGGTAGCGTTGTAACGCGCGATAATCCTCATCAGAAAGATAGTTTGGCAAGAATTTGGTGAAAGCACTGGTCTCAATAAAGATCATAGTAGCACGCTATACGGCATTGCCGTAGTTTGTGCCCAACGAAAGACTGCAAGTCGCGCAAATAGGTCGTCAATAGTCGTGGGCTCTCCATTAGAGAACCCACCTAATCAGCAAACCATGAGCTCGCCAACATCATGACGCGTAGATGATGATAATTGCTCATATAAATGGCTAAATTGGAAGTGGGCACTTACACCCAGATGCTCAGAGGTTACAGCGGCCCCAAGGCGTTAACCGACACCTCGACCGGGCGCTGGCTGCCCAACACGGTTACCAACACCTGCACGCGGTCTTGACCGCGGGGCTTGTCAAACACCGCCTCCAGCCCCTGAAAGGGCCCTTCCTCCACGCGCAGCCGCTCGCCGGCGCTAAAGCTTTTGGTGGCATTAAGGGGCGTTTGCTCATAGCTCAGCAGGGTGTTCATCACCGACTGGGGCAAGGGCACCAGCTGCCCGCCAAAGCGCACCACCTGCAAACAGCCCACCGTAGAGCGAATAGGGGTAATGTCGTCTACACCCAATACCACACCCACAAACACATAGCCCGGAAACATGGCCTCGGTAACCTGCTGCCACACGCCCCGCTTGCGTTTACGCAGGGTAAGGGTAGGCAGGCAAACGCTATACCCCTGGCGCTCTAACTGGGTTTTGGCCTGTAGCTCGGCCCGGGGTTTGGTGGCTACCAGTAGCCAGCTAAGCGTGTCCGCCGCGCCTGCGGCTTGTGTGAACGGCTTGGCCGCCACGTTCATGGCTGGCTGGCCTCGCCGGGCGTAGCGGTTGCCGACTCGCGCTCTAGCTCGGCTATCTCGGCCTTTAGCGCCTCATACTCGGCCAGCTTGCGCTTTAAAAAGCGCGCGGTCAGTGCGGTTTTAGCCGCCACTCCTTGGGGCGTGAGCAAATACAAATAGCCCAGCTTGTTGGGGTTGCGCTGAAAGTTCTCAAGCTTTACCCAGCCCTTGTCCACCAGCGCCTTAAGGCAGTAGTTAGCCGCCCCCAGGCTTACCCCCAGCTCGTCGGCAATTTGCCGCTGGGTTAGGTCGGGGTTCTCCGCCAGCAGGCGCAGGGTTTTGAGTTGTCGTTCGTCGGTCAAGGTGCTTGGGTCTCTTGTGTGCCGCTATTGCGCAACCACTTTGCTAACAATGCGCTAACGGCTCGCTAGCGTGCGCGTCAGCCCTTGTGCGCGTCAGCCCGCAAAAGTAGCGCGTTCAATGCATGAACGCAACTAGCCGCAGCAAGCCCAAAACAATATGGCTCAAATCAACAACCATTTTGTATCTCTTTTCCTGTTTTTTATCATTTCGAAATGCAATTTGCGGCAAATATAGTTATAAAACGCATATGCTTGTATCTAATTTCCCTATGGTTACCCAGCTTGGCATCGGCTTTGGCGTCACGCTAGGCTCCATCCTCATCCTTGCCAAGGTGGCGCCGGCACTGCAACTGCTAGACGTGCCCAACACCCGCAAATTACACAATGCACCGGTACCGGTAGTGGGTGGCATTGCCCTGTTTATAGCGTTATGTGTAGCCGTACTTATTCACAACCAACAGCTTGGCATAGGGCTACCGCCCTCTTTAATCGCCACCGACATCAACTACACCCTTGGGGTTTTCCTCACGGGCTGCGCAATTATGGTGGTTACCGGTGCACTGGACGATCGCTTTCAGCTGGGTGTATTTGTGCGCATTTTGTCCGAGGTGGCAGTAGCGCTACTACTCATGGAAACACTCAGTTTGCACCTCGACAACATCGGCGATCTGTTTGGCAATGGGCCCATAAGGCTTCACCCGGTTGTAGGCTACCCGTTGGGCGTTGTACTGGTTGTGGGTGTGATCAATGCCTACAATATGTTTGACGGCCTTGACGGACTGGCCGCCTCGTTAACCTTGTGCACCCTGGTGGCGTTTAGAATGGTAAGCGACCACCCGCCAGGTCTTCTGGGCATGACCTACGCTGGCGCACTTGTTGCGTTTCTGGCTGCCAACCTGCAATTAATTCCCCGAGTGCCCAAAGTGTTTTTGGGCGACGCCGGCAGCAAGTTACTGGGATTCACGGTGGTCGCACTACTGCTTTCTGCCTCGACCACCAAGATCAATGCACAGGTCATGCCCAAAGTCACTGCGCTGTTCGTGGTGGGGTTGCCACTTTACGATATGGCCTACGTAACCCTGCGACGCTTGGCGCGGGGTGAGTCGCCCTTCAAGCCCGACCGCAGCCACTTTCATCACCTATTACTGCGCTTTGGCGCTAGTCCACGACGAACCCTAGCGGTGATAACACTTTTTCAGGGGTTTTTTGCCTTCACGGGTTGGCTGCTGGTTCAGGCTAACGTGGCCCATCACCTGCAGTTTAGCTTTTATATAGGCGGGTTTTGCCTGTATACAACGCTTGTTCATCATGCTTGGTTAGCCGTAGAACGGTTCGAGCAAATGCAGCCGGCGGCACAAACAACATCACAACAAAGCAACTAGCTGACGCAGCGTAACCACCATGATTGAAAACGTGCTCTATTTTGTTGCTCTTGGCTGTTTTGGCTGCTTGGCGACCCTGCTATCGCTCATTGGGCTGGCAAAACTTGCGCCCAAATTTGGGCTACTCGACATCCCCACTGGGCGCAAACAGCACGACCGTCCCGTGCCCATGGTTGGCGGATTGGCCATATTTATTGCGCTGCTGGCACAAACCTGCGTTTGGTGGATCTTTTACCCCGACGCATCGATATCAACGTACTCACTGCCAACCCTTGTGTTTACCCTATGCTGTAGTTTTATCGTGGTCACTGGCGTCCTAGACGATCGGTACAATCTAGGCGTTGCCCCGCGGGTGGCCTCAGAGCTGACTGTCGCCGCGCTCTTTTCTGGCTTGTTGCAGCTAAAAATTGCGTCATTGGGGAATTTGCTGGGCACTGGCGAAATTTTTCTACCCAATTGGCTAGCTTATCCGTTTACGGTCCTGGCCTTTTTTGGGGTTATCAACGCCTTTAATATGCTCGACGGGCTAGACGGTCAGGTTGCTGCGCTCACTCTGTGCTCGCTAACGGGTATGACACTGATTTCTGGGGTCGGACCCAGCGAACTCACGGTTGTCATTTTTGGTGCCACACTGGCGTTTTTGATCTCTAACCTCGCTATGATCAAGGGCCTTCCCAAAACCTTTTTAGGCGATACCGGCAGCAAACTGCTGGGCTTTCTTGTGGTTTTGTCTCTGGTATCCGTGTCCACATCTCGTCACTCGGCGCAAACCATTAACGCCGTTAGTGCTCTGTTTGTCATAGCTATTCCGCTCTATGACATGGTGTTTATAAGTTTGCGGCGCATGGCCCGGGGAAATTCGCCATTTAGTGCCGACAGAGGGCACCTGCACCACTTGCTGCAAGGTTTTGGGCTGAGCCCACAGCGAGCACTGCTTGCCGCCCTCACCCTGCATGGCTTTCTTAATCTATTGGGCTACGGTCTCAATGAAGCCGGCGTTACCGAGGCCGCACAGTTTGGCATGTTTTTAGGGGCTTTGCCCTGTACTGCGTGGTGTGCCAGCGCAACTGGTGGTATCACTTAAAGCGCGGGCAAAACCACTAGGTGCGGTACTCGGCGTTTATCTTCACGTAGTCGTAAGAGAAGTCGGTGGTCCACACGGTACTACAGGCGCTACCTCGACCTAAAGTAACTCTAATCACCAAATCGCTGGGCGCCATGGCCGCAGCGCCCTGCTCCTCGGGTAGCTAGCCGCGCGCGCGCCGTTTTGGGCAATGAGCACATCGTTAATGTACACACCCACATCTTCTACCACCAAATTTTCCAGGCCCGCGCGTCCAATAGCCGCCAGCAGCCGCCCCCAGTTGGGGTCGCTGGCAAAGAGCGCGGTTTTCACCAGCGGTGAGTGGGCAATGGTGTAGGCCACGGCATCGCACTCGGCACTATCTGCTCCGCCCTCTACCACCACCTCGACAAACTTGGTGGCGCCCTCGCCGTCGCGCACAATGGCCTGCGCCAGCTCAATGGCTAGGCTTTCTAGCGCCTCGGTAAAAGCCGCCAGGTTGTCGCTTGCTTGGGGGCTCTGGTCGTTGGCACTTAGCACAGCGCCCGAGGCACCCGTTGCCGCTATGACGGCAGCGTCGTTGGTGGAGGTATCACCGTCTACGGTAATGCGGTTAAAACTATTGTTCATTGCCGTGGTAAACAGCGCATCCAGCAAGGGCTGCTCTACCGCGGCGTCGGTGGCAAAAAACGCCAGCATGGTGGCCATGTTGGGCCTAATCATGCCGGCGCCTTTAGACATGCCGGTAAGGGTAACGGTGTTACCGTTTATGCTCAGTGTGCGGCTGGCCACTTTGGGGCGGGTATCGGTGGTAAGAATAGCGTTGGCCGCCCGCTCCCAGCCGTTATCCGTGAGCGCCTCAAAGGCGGCGGGTAGTGCGGCGTTAATACGCTCGGCGGGCAACGGCTCACCAATAACACCGGTGGAGAAGGGCATTACCTGCTGGCTGTTTACAGTGCTCTTTGCCGTGCTCTCTGCACTGCTATTTGTGGTGGTCTCAGCCGCGCTCTTGGCAACGGCGTCTATAGCGCTTGCCGCCGCTACGGCGTCGCAGGTGCTCAGGGCTGCCTGCATGCCAGCCTCGCCCGTGCCTGCATTGGCGTTACCGGTGTTGATAAGCCAGTAGCGGGCCGTCTTGCCTGCGGCCAGCCAATGCTTACGTGCTACATGCACGGGGGCTGCGCAAAATGCGTTCTGCGTAAACACCGCCGACACCGTAGCGCCTGGGGCAATTTCTATTAACGTGAGGTCGTCTTTATTGGGTTTTTTAACGCCGGCTTGCGCCACACCCAATCGAATACCCGCCACTGGCAGACTCATAGTCTTTACCTATCCCTTACGCTAGCTAACACTCAGCTCAGTGCGCCATGACACTGTTTAAACTTCTTACCGCTACCACAGGGACAGGGGTCGTTACGGCCCACTTTGGGCGTGCCGCGCACCTGGGTTTGGGGCTTGGCTGGCGCAGGCTCGCCCTCGGGGGCGCCCGCTTCGTCGGCAACGCTCGCCGCCAGGGCATGCTCAAAAGCCATTTGCTGCTTGGCGGCTGCCTCTCTGCGCCGGCGCTCTATTTCTGCCGCTTCATCCTGGCGCTGCACGTGCACATGACTCTAGAAGCGAATCACCTCGTACTTCAGCCTTTCCTACAGCGACTCAAAGATTTCAAATGACTCGCGCTTGTACTCTTGCTTGGGGTTCTTGTTGGCATAGGCGCGCAAATGAATACCCTGACGCAGCTGATCCATAGTGGCCAGGTGCTCTTTCCACAGTGTGTCTAGCACCTGCAGCATTATTTGCTTCTCTAGCTGGCGCATCCCCTCGCCAACCGACTCACTCTTGGCGTTGTAGGCGCCCTGCACCTCGCCCACAATGCGCTCGCGCAGCGACTCCTCGTGCAGTCGGTTATCTTCTTCTAGCCACGCCGATACCGGCATAGCCAAACCAAACTCGGCCTCTAGCTGACGCTCTAGCCCGGGAATATCCCACTGCTCTTCTACGCTCATGGGGGGCACAAAGGCGTCGATTGCGCCGTTCACTACATCGGCGCGAATTTGGGTAATGGTCTCCGAGATATCGTGGTCGCTTAGCAACTCATCGCGCTGCTGATAAATAATTCGCCGCTGGTCGTTGGCCACGTCGTCGTATTCCAACAGCTGCTTACGAATATCAAAGTTACGGCCCTCTACCTTGCGCTGGGCTTTTTCAATGGCGTTGGTCACCATGCGGTGCTCAATGGCCTCGCCCTTCTCCATGCCCAAGGCCTGCATAAAGCCCTTGACCCGGTCGGAGGCAAAAATGCGCATGAGGTTGTCTTCTAGCGACAAGTAAAAGCGCGATACACCCGGGTCGCCCTGGCGACCGGCTCGGCCCCGCAGCTGATTGTCGATGCGCCGCGACTCGTGGCGCTCGGTGCCCAAAATATGCAACCCACCGGCTTCCATCACGGTATTGTGCCGCACTTGCCAGTCGGCCTTAATTTGTTCGCGCTGCTCGTCACTGGTATCACCGGCTGTCGCAAGCTCCACCTCTAAGTTACCGCCCAGCACAATATCGGTACCCCGGCCCGCCATGTTAGTGGCAATGGTTACCACGCCCGGGCGCCCTGCCTGGGCAATAATTTCGGCTTCCTGCTCGTGGTATTTGGCGTTGAGTACCTTATGGGTAATGTTGTCTTGCTTAAACCGGGCCGACAGCTCCTCCGAGGTTTCTACCGACGCGGTACCCACCAGCACCGGTGCGTTGTTTTCTATACACGACTTCACGTCTTCAACAATGGCGTCAAACTTTTCCTCGCGGGTCAGGTACACCAAGTCGTTAAGGTCTTTGCGCACCATGGGCTTGTTGGTGGGAATCACCACCACGTCCAAACCGTAAATTTGTTTAAATTCAAAGGCCTCGGTATCGGCGGTACCGGTCATGCCACCCAGCTTGGTGTACAGCCGAAAATAGTTCTGGAAGGTGGTGCTGGCCAGGGTTTGGCTCTCGCTCTGAATCTGCACGCCTTCTTTGGCCTCTATCGCCTGGTGCAAACCCTCCGACAGTCTACGCCCAGGCATAGTGCGACCAGTGTGCTCGTCAATAAGCACCACTTGGCCGTCTTGCACTATGTATTCCACGTCTCGGTGAAACAGCGTATGAGCGCGTAGCCCCGAGTGCACATGGTGCAACAAACCAAGATTGGTGGCCGCATACAGGCTGTCACCCTCTTCCAAGAGCTTGGCCTCTATTAGCATGGCCTCTACCTTTTCGTGGCCCTCTTCGGTCAGCTCAATCTGGCGCAGCTTCTCATCCACCGTAAAGTCGCCGGTCTCAGCCTCGGTCTCTTGGCGCAAGCGCGGAATCAGTTTGTTCACCGCGCGGTACAACTCCGAGCTATCCTCGGCAGCCCCAGAAATAATGAGCGGCGTGCGCGCCTCGTCAATCAAGATAGAGTCCACCTCGTCCACAATGGCAAAGGCCAACTTACCCTGGGCTTTGTCGGCCATATTAAAGGCCATGTTGTCGCGCAAATAATCAAAGCCAAACTCGTTGTTGGTGCCATAGACAATGTCGCAGGCGTAGGCGGTGCGCTTGTCGGTGGCCGACTGCCCCGAGTGAATCACCCCCACGGTCATCCCCAAAAACTCGTACAGCGGCCCCATCCAGCCCGCGTCGCGGGTGGCCAAATAGTCGTTAACGGTAATTAAGTGCACGCTGTCGCCCGCCAGGGCATTAAGATAGGCCGGTAGCGTGGCCACCAGGGTCTTACCCTCACCGGTGCGCATCTCGGCAATTTTGCCCTCGTGCAGCACAATGCCGCCAATCATCTGCACATCAAAGTGGCGCATACCCATAACCCGCTTGCCCGCCTCGCGTACCACCGCAAAGGCTTCGGGCAGCAGCTCATCAAGCTGCGCACCGCCCGTTAACCGGCCGCGAAATTCATCGGTCTTGGCGCGCAGGGCGGCGTCATCCAGCTCGGCAAAGGCTTCTTCAAAGGCATTAATGCGTTTAACCAGCTTGCCAATACGCTTAAGCTCGCGGTCATTGCGGGTGCCAAAAATCTTCTTGAGTGTGTTCATTAACATAATAAAGGGGTCTTCAAATCAGGCGCGCAAGTGTCAATGCACCGGGCGCGTTTGTCGCAGATTGCTATCAATTGGGATGTCGCTTAAGCGCGACCAGACAGAGTCTAAGGGGTGTTTTGAGGGGCGCTTAACGCAGGGTGCGTCGAATGTAGCTAGAGGGTCTACCGGGCGACCGTGTTTGAACACCTCAAAATGCACGTGGGGTCCGGTGGAGCGACCACTGTTGCCCATCAGTGCCAGCGTCTCGCCCTTGCGAATCAAGTCGCCAACCTGTACCACGTTCTCTTTGTTGTGGGCATAGCGGGTAACCAAACCGTCGCCATGGGCTACCTCTACCATGGTGCCATAGCCGGCGCGCTCACCGCTCCAGCTCACCACGCCACTGGCCACGGCTATTACCTCACCGCCCTCGCGGCCGGCAAAATCAATGCCCTGATGCCAGGCTTTTTTACCCGTAAATGGGTCGTTACGGTAGCCGTAATGCGAACTCAACCAGCCCGAGGTGACCGGCCGGCCCGACGGGATAGCCTCGGCTTGCGCCTCGGCGTCAAACAGTAAGCCCGCCAGTACGTCTAGCTGGGTGTCCCTATCGTCCAAGGTTACCGACAGCAGCTCGAACTGCTGGTCTAACTCGGCGGGTAACACCGGCGACATGGCCAGCGGCTCCATGGGGCCACCTAACGCGGGTTCTACGGTAAAGTTGAACTCGCCCTCGTCCAGTCCAGCCAACACCGTGAGGTGCGAGCCCAGGGCATCTAGCCGCGTCATGCGTGCCTGCAACGCCGCCAACTTGCGAGTCATGGCCTCCAGTTTACGCTTGGCATCGGCCGACAGCTGTGCCAGGTCGCGAGCGCGATTGCTCGCCTCAAGCTCTGACGCCGACAAGCGCGCTTCCTGCGCCTGATGCGTACCTTGGCGCTGGCCAATCTCGTAGCCCAACGCCATAAGACCCAGCGGCAAACCAATGCATACCAGCGATAACGCCGCCCACGACCACTTACCCAATTCCAGGGTGCGGGAAGCAGCGGTGCGTTGTACGAGAATGAGTTTCAAAAAAATAGCACGGGTTGGTTAGAAGGGAGAACTATGCCACGGTCAGCGGCGTCAGCAAAGTGCCTTAAGGGCATCAAAACGGTCTATTTCACCACAGTAGCTAGACTCAGCTCATGCCCCCGGCCACCGCCTTTTGCTGGTGGCCAGCTAGTTAGGCGTTACGCCGTGGCCAGCGTAGGCGTGGCGCTGTAAGAAATAGGGGCCCGAGTGGTGTCTTCAAAGGTCACCATTTCCCAGGCATCTTGCTGCTCTAGCAGCGCACGTAGCACGGCGTTATTGAGCGCATGACCGGACTTATGGGCACGAAACTCGCCAATTAACGAGTGACCCAGCAGGTATAAGTCGCCAATGGCATCTAGCACCTTGTGCTTCACAAACTCGTCTTCGTACCGAAGACCATCTTGGTTAAGAATGCGAAACTCATCCACCACAATGGCGTTGTCTACGCTGCCGCCCCGGGCCAGGCCCTTAGAGCGCAAATACTCAATCTCATGCATAAAACCAAAGGTGCGCGCCCGGCTCACCTCTTTGACAAACGAGGTACTAGAGAAGTCGATTTCGGCATAGGCCGCCCGGTCGTGGAATACTGGGTGGTCAAAATCAATAGAAAACGCCACTTTAAAACCATCAAAGGGCAGCAAGCTGGCTTCTTTGTCGCCGTCGCGTACCGTCACCGGTTTTTTAATGCGAATAAACTTTTTTGCGGCGGGCTGCTCTTCAATACCCGCCGACTGCAGCAAGAATACAAACGGACCGGCGCTGCCATCCATAATGGGCACTTCGGGCGCCGTAACGTCGACATAGGCGTTATCAATGCCCAGTCCAGCCATGGCTGACAACAGGTGCTCAACGGTCGA
The DNA here is from genome assembly GCA_038141785.1 of Luminiphilus sp. GTDB lineage: Bacteria > Pseudomonadota > Gammaproteobacteria > Pseudomonadales > Halieaceae > Luminiphilus. The sequence continues at coordinate 21,306 of JAYQIT010000006.1, forward strand.
CACCTTCACGTCACCCAAGCCCAGACTGGTAGAGAGCGTTGTATCACCCACCGCTTTGGCACAGGCGGGGATTTCCTGTACCGGGGAGAGGTCGGTGCGACGAAACACAATGCCACGATCAACGGGTGCCGGACTCAGGGTAAGAAACACCTTCTCACCTGTGTGCAAACCCACGCCTGTGGCCTTTATTGCGTTGCGTAACGTTCTCTGCTTTATCATTGTCTCACCCTTGTGTTGTCGGCCGTGACCACCTGTCAGTTACAGATGGCGTCGACAACCGCGCATATTCACCGGCAGCAGTGTTGCCACTACACGCTCGGCACAATGGCGGACGACACGAAGGGCTCACTGAAAGGCCGGTTCCTGCGCCTTCCTCACGCTCAACAGTCAGTCCGCCTGGCGACGCAAAAATGCCGGAATATCAAAATATTCCTCGCCACTCGGTTCTGCAGCCACGGCCGCTTGACCTGATCCCGATGAGGCGGCAACCCGTGCACGCCTGCCCGGGGGCAGATCGTAGTTCTCTTCTTGGCCTAAGTCCGTGGCCACAGTCGGCGCGGGTGCCCTATCGACAACAGACAACGAGGGCTTACCCTCGGCACAGCTCAGACCCGTTGCCACTACCGTGACTTTGAGCGTGTCGCTCATCTCGGGGTCTATCACCGTGCCCACAACAACTGTTGCGTCTTCCGACGCAAATTCCTCGATTGTGTCGCCAACTTCGGCGAACTCGCCTAGCGACAAATCTAACCCGGCAGTAATATTAACCAGCAACCCGCGGGCACCGCTAATATGTATATCCTCCAGAAGCGGGCTATGAATGGCCCGTTCTGCTGCCTCGCGTGCGCGGTTTTCACCCGACGCACTGCCCGTACCCATCATAGCCGCGCCCATCTCTGACATGACTGTGCGAACGTCTGCAAAGTCCACATTTATCATGCCCGGGCGGATAATCAGGTCAGCAATACCCTGGACAGCCCCCAAAAAGTACATCATTGGCCTCCTTGAAGGCATCCAAGAGGCTGGTATTTTTGCCTAAAACCTCCAACAGCTTCTCGTTCGGAACAGTGATTAGAGAGTCACAATGCTGCTGAAGTTCCCGAAGACCTTCATCAGCTATCTTTAATCGCTTTTTTCCCTCAAAACTGAAGGGGCGCGTGACCACTGCCACGGTCAAAATACCCAGCTCTCGGGCTACCTCGGCCACAATGGGTGCCGCACCGGTTCCGGTACCACCACCCATGCCAGCGGTAACAAACACCATATCGGCACCACGCAGGGCATCGGCAATGCGCTCGCGGTCTTCAAGGGCTGCCGCCCGACCAATTTCCGGGTTGGCACCGGCCCCCAGCCCCTTGGTAATGCTGGTTCCCAACTGCAGCACCGTGCGCGAGGTTATATCCGACAACGCCTGGGCGTCGGTATTGGCACAAATAAAATCCACGCCATCGACGTCGTGATCAATCATGTGGCGAACCGCGTTACCGCCGCCGCCACCAACGCCGACAACCTTAATCACCGCGTTCTGCGGCGCATTATCAACTAGTTCAAACATGGTCTTTCTCCCCTTTTTTTAACAACCCGGCCTGGGCCAGGCACTCCCCTTAGGCGGTCATCCCGCGCTAAAAATGTTTGCCAAACCAATCACGAATGCCGTCAAACAGCCCGGCAGCCGAAATCTTGGGTTGGCGCATAGAACTCATGGCAGCCTCATCACGCGCACCAAAAATCAGCAGACCGACGGCGGTGGCATAAATGGGGTTGCGAATAATGTCGTGCAAACCGCGTGCGTGTTGGGGCGAGCCCAAGCGCACTGGCATATGAAAAATCTCTTCGGCCAGCTCAACCGCGCCCTCCATCTTGGAAGTCCCACCGGTGAGCACCACGCCTGCGGGAATCAGCTCCTCGTAGCCCGACTTGCGTAGCTCGGCCTGAATCAGCGTAAACAGCTCGTCGTAGCGGGGCTCCACCACCTCAGCCAAGGACTGACGCGACAAATCTCGCGGCGGGCGGTCGCCCACGCTGGGCACTTTTATGGTTTCGTCGGCACCCGCCAGTTGAGTTAAGGCGCAGGCGTAGCGAATTTTAATTTCCTCGGCGTGCTGGGTAGGCGTGCGCAAGGCCATGGCAATGTCGTTGGTGACCTGATCGCCGGCAATGGGAATTACGCCAGTGTGACGAATAGAGCCGTCGGTAAAGATGGCAATATCCGAGGTGCCGCCACCAATATCCACCAAGCACACGCCCAAATCGCGCTCGTCGTCGGTGATTACCGAGAAATTGGACGCCAGCTGCTCCAAAATAATGCCGTCAACTTCAAGCCGCAGCGCTGAATGCACTTTTTCAATATTTTGGGCAGCGTTGACCCACAGGTAACCAGGTGCACTTTGGCTTCTAGGCGCACACCCGACATACCCAGGGCTCTTTAATGCCTCCCTGGTTATCAATGACGTACTCTTGAGGGAGCACGTGCAAGATTTTCTGGTCGGCGGGTATGGCCACCGCCTGGGCGGCATCCAGCACGCGATCGATATCGGCAGCTACCACTTCGCCATCTTTAACGGCCACAATGCCATGGCTGTTCATGGAGCGAATATGACTACCGGCAATGCCCACATACACCGAGTGAATCTGGCACCCGGCCATTAGCTCGGCCTCTTCTATCGCGCGCTGTATGGCGTTAACCGTGGATTCAATATCCACCACCACGCCCTTTTTCATGCCCCGCGACGGGTGCGAGTAATCCCGACAATCTCAATGCTGCCGTCCAGGTCTACCTCACCTACGACCGCAACCACCTTGGATGTACCAATATCAAGCCCAACAATCATGCGCTTGTCTTGTGTCGCCGCCATTAGAGACGCTCCTCTGGTCGTGATTGATAAGTGGCAAATTGGGGCTCGGCAAAATCGACCGCCGCGCCGTGCCGATAGCGCAGATCAACGCGCGCAACGCGCTGGTTGGCTAACTGGTTGGCTAACTGGTTGGCTAACTGGTTGGCGAGATAGTCCCGCTGCAAGCGCACAAAGCGCTGCATGCGCGCAACGAAGTCCTCGTTACCCAGTACCAACTCGGTGCCGGAGTCGAGCTTGACGCTCACCTGACCAATGGGGTCTTCGGTCAGGCGTATCACATCCAGCCCAGTGTCGGCGAGTATGGCCTCAATGGTCTGGTAGCGGTCCACCAAGCGCTGCCGGGCACCATCGCTACCCTCCAACCGTGGCAGATGGGCCCAGCCGTCGCTCATCTGGCCGGCAAAAAACTCGCCCTGGTGATTTAAAAAGCCCGCATCGCCCCAACGCGCTATGGGGCGCTGCTCTTCAATATGAATGGCAAGGGTGTCGGGCCAGCGCCGGCGTACGCTGGCGGCGTAAACCCAGGGCAGTGCCTCAAGCTGCTGACGCATAGCGTCCAAATTGGCGCGCAACAAACCATTAGCAATGTAAGGCGCTACCATCTCGCTCACAGACTGCTCCGACACCTCTCGCGCCGAACCGGTCACGGTAATGCGCTCAACCTGCAGCCCCACCAAATACACCGCACCCTGCCCGGCGCCCGCCAGCTCAGCAAGCTCCCCACCAACACCAGGGCCTGAGTAACGGCGCGCTTAAGCCGCACAGCCAACGCCGGCTTTTGCGCCGTGGTTTTACGTCGAGACCCGCCTCGAACCGCGCCGGCCATTACCGTTGGCACGCGTGTATTCAGCAGTAAGGGACTAAACGGCGTCAGGCTAGGCATCGCGCACCTCCATGCTGAGCAGCAAAATGTCCGCAAGCAAATCGGCCATCGACAGCCCGGCCGCCTTGGCCGCCATGGGCACCAAGCTGTGACTGGTCATGCCCGGAATGGTGTTCACCTCTAGCAGCTGCCAGCTGCCACTGGCTGTGCGCATTACATCTACTCGGCCCCATACCTGGGCGCCCGCGGCCTTAAAGGCCGCCAATGCCAGCGTGGACAGTTCGGCCTCATCGGCCTCATTTAAGCCACAGGGGCAGAAAAACTGGGTTTCGTCCGACACGTACTTGGCATCAAAGTCATAAAAGTCGGTAGCCGGCACAATACGAATGGGCGGCAACGCGCGCTCACCCAAAATAGCCACCGTAAATTCGTCGCCGGCAATAAACGTCTCGGCCATCACGTCGCCGGCATAACCGCGGGCGCGCTCAAAGGCGGCGGCCAGCTCCTCGGGGCTGGTGGCCTTACTCATACCAATAGACGACCCCTCGCGCGCCGGCTTCACAAACAGCGTGCCGTGCTGGGCTATCAGTGACGCCCAGTCGCTTTGGGCGCTCAGTACTTCAAAGGCTGGCGTGGGCAGTTGGGCGCCCTGCCAAAGTTGCTTGGTGCGTACCTTGTCCATGGTAAGCGCCGACCCCAACACGCCCGAGCCGCTGTAGGGTAATTTCATGAGCTCAAAGAGCCCCTGCAAGGTGCCGTCTTCACCGCCAGGCCCGTGCAGTAAATTGAACACAAAATCCACGTTCTGCAGCTTCTCAGGCCAGTTGGGTTCCACAGGATCAACGCGGGTTACCCGCGCGCCGGCGGCTTCGAGGGCGTGAGCCACATTGCCACCGCTCTCAGTGACACCTCGCGCTCGGCAGCACTGCCGCCCAGCAACACGGCAAAATGGCGATCCTTTAGCATGGCGGCACTCACAGCAGCTCCTCCAGCGTGGTGGCGCCCGCTAGCTGCTGGGCCAAGCGACCAATATTGCCGGCACCCTGGGTAATGAGCAGATCGCCCGGCAAGTAATGAGGCAAGCACCTGGGGTACCTCGGCGGGCGATGCCACATAAATAGGCTCCACAGCACCGCGCTGGCGAATGCTACGACTCAGCGCGCGACTGTCTGCGCCGGGAATGGGGTCCTCACCGGCACTGTAAACCTCTAGCAGTATCAGCACTTGGCACTCAGATAGCACTGCGACAAAATCTTCGTACAGATCGCGGGTACGGCTGTAACGATGGGGTTGATAAACCATCACCAGGCGACGCTCGATTCGGGCAGGCCTCTCGGGCCGCCGCCAGCGTAAGCCGCCACCTTCGGTTGGGTGATGTCCATAATCGTCAACCAGCAGTGCCTCGCCACCGCTCCAGTGCAGGTTGCCCAGGGCGCTAAAGCGTCGACCCACGCCGGCAAAGGTTTCCAGCCCGCCACGTATGGCGTTGTCGTCAATACCCAGCTCACTGGCCACCGCGACCGCCGCCGCGGCATTCATGACGTTGTGGTGACCGGGCATATTCAGCAACACCTGTAGCGGACCGCGCTCGCCCGACGACCAATGGCAAACTGGGTTTGCATGCCCCGACTCTCAATGGCTTCAACGCGGTAATCGGCGTCGCTGTGGCGGCCATAGGTCACCACTTGGCGGGTAACCGAGGGATTAAGGCGCGCACACCCGGATCATCTAGGCATAGTATGGCCATGCCATAGAAGGGCAGGTTGTGCAAAAACTCAATAAACGCGTGCTCGTAATTGGCGTAATCACCGCCGTAGTGGTCCATATGGTCGGCCTCTACGTTGGTCACCACGCTCACCATGGGCAGTAGATGCAAAACGACGCGTCACTCTCGTCGGCTTCAACCACCAGATACCGGCCTTCACCCAACTGGGCATTGGTACCGGCCTTGTTAAGCACGCCGCCAATGACAAAAGTGGGGTCTTCCCCCGCCTCGCCCAGCACCGAGGCAATCAGGCTGGTGGTGGTGGTTTTCCGTGGGTACCGGCCACGGCAATACCGTAGCGATAGCGCATAAGCTCGGCCAACATTTCGGCCCGGGGCACCACCGGAATGCGCCGCTCACGGGCGCGCTGCAGTTCGGGGTTATCGGCACGAATGGCACTAGACACAACCAGCACATCGGCCTCGTCAACATTGCTGGCAACGTGGCCAATATGCACGGTAATTCCCAGCCCACGCAGCCGCTCCACCACACTGCTTTCGCTGACATCCGAGCCCGATACTACATACCCCAGACGGGCAAGCACTTCGGCAATACCGCTCATGCCCGAGCCGCCAATACCCACCATGAAAATGGACTTAATACGATGGCTCATGGGTGACGGCGATACGCGATAATCAAGCGACACAGGCCACCTCCTCACACACCGGCTACGGTTTGCGTGGCCTGAGGGAAGGCACAAAGGCGCGCCTTTTCGCCCATGCTTATGAGCGTTTGGGGCGTACGCACAAAGTCGCCCAGTAGCTGCACGAGTTGCGCTGTGGTCATCTCGGTCTGAGGTAGCAGTACGGCAGCGCCTGCGCTCGACAAGGTGCGCGCATTGGCGGTTTGATGATCATCAATAGCATGGGGCAAAGGCACCAGCACCGACGGCGTGCCGCTAATAGCCAGTTCGGCCACGGTGAGCGCACCGGCTCGACAGATAACGACATCGGCCCAGCGGTACATGGCCGCCATGTCTTCTACGTAGGGCTGCACCTCTGCTGCAACGTCTGCGCACTCGGCGTAGAGCCCCCGCGTGGCCGACTCATGCTGGGGCCCGCATTGGTGACGCACCACCATGCGGTTAGCCACATCAGGGCCAAGACGATTGAGTGCCGCCGGTATCGCCTCGTTAAGGGGTTTACTGCCCAAACTACCACCCAGCACCGCAAGTCGCAGTGGCCGCTCGGTGGTAAACGTGGCGGGTATATCGGGCGTTTGTTGTGCCAGTGCCGTGATATCGGCACGTACCGGGTTTTTTCCCACCACCGCGGCCTTGTTGGCCCCAAAGGCGCCGGGCAAACCGCACAACACCCGACGCGCTAGCGGCGCCAGTAAACGATTGGTCGTACCGGCTACGGCGTTTTGCTCGTGAATCACCAGCGGTTTACGCAATAGCCACGCCGCCAATCCTGCAGGCCCGGCGGCATAACCGCCCATGCCCAAGACCACATCGGGCTGGGTGCGCCGCACAACCCCAAAGGCCTCCACAACCGCCAACAGCAATCGCGCCGCACCGGTTAAACGGGCAACAAGGCCCTTGCCGCGCAGTCCACGTACCGCCAGGCAGTGCAAGGGTATATCGTTGGCGGGCACCACCCGGTGCTCAAGGCCACGCTCGGTACCCACCCAGTCAATGGACCAGCCTTGGTCGCGCAACGCATTGGCAACGGCGAGGGCCGGATACACGTGACCACCGGTGCCACCGGCCATAACCAACAACTTGCCACTCATACCCGCACTGATGCCCGCACTGATGCCCGCACTCATGAGCGACCTCCGGCATTGGGCGACACACCGGCACGCAAGGCGTGCGCGATACGCAATACCACCGCCAGCATGACGCAGCTTACAATCAGCGCACTGCCGCCGTAGGAGATAAATGGCAGGGTTAAACCCTTGGTAGGCAACAAGCCCGAGGACACGCCCATATTTACAAAGGCCTGACCGGCAAAGATCAATGCCACGCCGTAGCAAATATAGGCCGAGTACAGTTCTTGCACCTGCTCGGCTCGCCGGCCGATGAGCATAATGCGCGCCACCAACAGCACATACAGGCCAATAACCGCCAATGCGCCCACCAGACCGGTCTCCTCGGCCCAAATGGAAAACACAAAATCGGTATGGGCCTCGGGCAGATAAAACAACTTTTGAATACTGTTGCCCAATCCCACGCCGATGTACTCACCCCGGCCGTAGGCAATCAACGATTGAATCAGCTGGAACCCCGCGCCATAGGGGTCCGACCAGGGGTCGGTATAGGCCGTTAAGCGCTGCAACCGATAAGGCGCAGCCAACACCATAGCCACCATGCCTGACAGGGCCATTGCCACCAGCGCCAACACGTAGAGCAAGCGCGCACCGGCTAAAAATAGCATGCCCAACACCGTACCCGTGGCAATCACCGTGGCACCAAAGTCGGGCTCAAATAAGAACAACACGCCCACCAGCCCCAACACACCAACCGGCTTCATCAACCCCTCTAGGCGACTACGTACCGCCGCTTGGTGACGCACCAAAAAGCCTGCCACGTAGAGCACCAGCGCAAACTTGGCAAACTCCGAGGGTTGCACCGTCATGGGCCCTAAGGGCAGCCAGCGCTGGCTGCCATTGACGTTACGACCAATACCAGGAATGAGCACCAACATAAGTAGCGCAAGGGCCAGCAGTAACCACAACGGCGATGTGCGCTGCCAAACATCAATGGGCACACGGTAAGCCACCGCGGCGGCACAACCCGCGGCCGCAAGATAGATGCTATGGCGTAGCGTGTGATGCCAGGGGTTACCAAAATTAAACTCGCTGTACTCAATAGAGGCCGAGGCAATGGCCACCAGACCTACCACCATGAGCGACAGGCCGGTCAGGGTTAACACGGGATCAAGGCCACGCGTATGGGTATGGGGCATGTGCGCAACACTCATAGCTCACCCCCTATGCTTCGCGTAACCGCCTCGCGAAAGGCGTCGCCACGGGCTTGGTATCCCGAGAACTGGTCAAAACTGGCGCAGGCAGGCGACAGCAATACCACGTCGCCGGGCTCGCTTAATTGCGCAGCGCGCTCCACTGCTGCATCAACATCGGCTACCCGCTGACAGGGGGCCGCACCACCCAGTGCCAGCTCTATTTCTCGAGCAGATTCGCCCAGGGTCAGCACGCGCTTGCAGTGCTGTTTGACCGCCGGCGCAAGCACGGAAAAATCCTGACCTTTACCTACACCGCCAGCAATGAGAACAACGTTGGCGCTACCCCCAACCCCATAAGCGCCGCCAGTGTTGCGCCGGTGTTGGTACCTTTGCTGACGTTAATCCACAAAACGCCTTCAGCATCGGCACCCTTCTCGCAGCGATGGGGCAGACCATCAAAACTCATGACCCCTCGGCCAGCGCTTCTAAGGGCATGCGCACCGCCATCGCACAGGCCAGCGCCGCCAAGACGTTGGCCACATTGTGCTGTCCCTGCAGCTGCAGCTCGTCCACGGGCAGTAACGCCTCGAAACCCCGGCAAATGAATTGCTTGTTGTCTATGTAGCGGGTACCCAGTTCGGCCAGATCGGGCTCATCGGGGCGCCACAGCACCACGTCAACCGGTGCCTCCAACAGGGGAAGGGTCAGTGGGTCGGCACGGTTGGCCACCACGGCTTTAGCAGCCCGAAAAATGCGGTGTTTCGCCTGGTGGTACAAGGGCATAGACCCGTGCCGGTCCAGATGATCGGCAGACACGTTGAGCACCGTAGCGACGGTTAAGCCCAAGTCCTCCGAGCGCTCTAACTGAAAGCTCGACAGTTCAAGCACGTAAAACTCTACCGCGTCATCCAGCAAATCCAAGGCCGGCGTTCCCACATTGCCGCCTACGGCCACTCGTTTACCACTGTGTCTGAGCAAATGGCCCACCAACTCGGTGACGGTGGTTTTGCCGTTAGAGCCGGTAATGCCAATAACCGGCGCCTTGGCCTGCTCCATAAACAGATCAATATCACCAATAATCCGCGTGCCATTGTCGCGAGCACGCACCACCAGCGGGTGATCAAGGCCAATACCGGGGCTGACCACCAGCTCGGTCACGTCATTGACCAGGCTTGGATCGAGCTCGCCAAAAAACGCCTCGCACTCACCCAGCGCCGCACGCACCTCGGGCCGCTCGGCCATGTTGCTACGGGTATCGGCGGCCTTAAAGGGCAGCCCTTGGCTGCGCCACCAGCGGGTTACGCTACAGCCGGTCACACCGAGGCCAGCACCATGCGCTGTTGCGTCGTTGCAATGAGACCCGCCGATTCCATCACCACCCGTCTCCTAGCGCAGCTTCAAGGTGGCCAAACCAAAGAGCACCAGCATGACGGTGATTATCCAAAAGCGAACAATCACCCGCGGCTCGGGCCAACCTTTTAATTCGAAGTGATGATGAATAGGCGCCATTCGAAAGACCCGCTTACCGGTGAGCTTGAAGGACGCTACCTGAATAATGACCGAGACGGTCTCGAGCACAAAAATGCCGCCCATAATGACCAACACAATTTCGTGGCGTATAGCAACGGCCACCACGCCCAGTGCAGCCCCAGGGCCAGCGCACCGACATCGCCCATAAACACCATGGCGGGGTAGGTGTTAAACCACAAAAGCCCAGCCCGGCGCCGGCAATGGCGCCAGAAAATGACTAACTCACCCGAACCGTCCAGGTAGGCAATATTGAGATAGTCGGCAAAATTAGTGTGACCGGTGAGATAGGCAATAACGCCCAAGCCAGTGGCCACCATGACCGTGGGCAAAATGGCCAAACCATCGAGCCCGTCGGTCAAGTTGACAGCATTGCTCGAGCCCACAATCACCAGATAAGCCCAGGGAATAAACAAAAAGCCCATGTGCAGCACAACATCTTTAAAGAACGGCACATAGAGTGCGGTCTCCGCCGAGGTCTCGGCGCTTACGAATAAATAAGTGGCGGCAATAAAGCCAATCACCGACTGCCAAAAATACTTCCAGCGTGCGGGCAACCCCCGGGAGTCTTTTTCTACCACCTTACGGTAGTCATCTACCCAGCCCACAGCACCAAATCCCAACAGACAAAACAGTGCGGTCCACACATAGCGATTGCTTAAATCACCCCAAAGCACGGTGGACAGGGCAATGGCCACAATAATGAGCGCGCCGCCCATGGTGGGTGTGCCGGCTTTGGACAAGTGCGACTGCGGGCCATCGTTGCGCACCGCCTGGCCAATCTGTAGCGCGTCGAGACGCTGAATCATCCAGGGCCCCACGAGTAGCGAAATCGCCAAGGCGGTACCCGCCGACAAGATGCCGCGCAAGGTGATGTACTGAAACACCGCAAAGCCGCTGTCCCATTGGGCGAGCTCATTGCTTAACCACATCAGCATTTGCCAGACCCCTCTGCGCCTTGCCAAACATCAATCAGTCGATCAAGGGCGGCGCCGCGCGACGCCTTAACCAACACGGTATTTGCGTGAGCGCAGCTTGGGTGAGCTGCTAGCAGCGCCTCCACCGTGGGGTAGCAATAGCGGCTATCACCAAACGCCTGTGCTGCCAGTTGGGCAAGCTCACCAACCGCCCACAATTCATCAATACCCAAGGCGCGAGCCTTGCTACCCATGTCGCGGTGGAACTGCTGGGCTTGCTCGCCCAGTTCCAGCATGCTGCCCAACACCACACGCCGCTGGCCAGGGCAGCTGGCCAAAACCTCAAGAGCTGCAGCAACCGACAACGGGTTGGCGTTGTAGGTGTCGTCAATTAAGCGAACACCGTTAGCTAGTAGGGTGGGCGCGCCGCGACCGGCGGCGGGCTTAACACTGCCCAAAGCGCGGGTGATAGCGGCATGACTCAACCCCAAAGACTGCCCCACGGCAATGGCGGCCAAGGCATTGGCTACGCCCTGCCTTCCCGGCAGCGCTAGCTCTACTGCCATTGCGCCCTGGGCGGTCACTGCCTTAAACCGCGAGCCAGCAAAGCCATGCAGCTCAATATCTTTAGCACGTACATCAACGCCCTTATTAAAGCCAAAGGTCACCACCTGTGCTGGTGCCGCGCGCGCTTTCCAAGCGGCCGACCAGGGCAAGTCGCCATTGATAACCGCAAGGCCTGTGGGCGCCAAGCCGTCGAGAATGGCGCCCTTGGTCTCGGCAATGGCATCGAGGGAATCAAAATATTCAATGTGGGCTGGGGCTACGCCCAAGAGCACCGCCACCGTGGGTTGGACCAGGGTCTGCAAATAAGCAATATCGCCAGGCTTACCCGCGCCCATCTCCACCACGGCAAATTCGGTGGTGGGCTTGAGCGTGCTCAGAGTCAGGGGCACACCCAGCTCGTTGTTGAGATTACCGCGGGTAGCCACGGTATTACCGGCTTCTTTAAGCACCGCGGCGAGCAGATTTTTTGCAGTGGTTTTACCGGCACTGCCGGTCACGCCCACCAAGACCCCCGTAAAATGTTTGCGCGCCAGGCAACCAAACTCACCCACGGCACGCTCGACGCTAGGCACAACAATTTGCGCGCAGGGCACGTCCAGCTGGCGCTCTACCAACACCGCCGAGGCACCGTCGTTGGCGGCCTGAGCGGCAAAACTATGGCCGTCGACATGCTCGCCGGGCAGGGCCGCGAACAAATCGCCGGCGCGCACCTCACGGCTGTCAATTGCCAAACCCTTAATTTTTACCGCCTTGCCCGCCGCACTTGGCACCACGCGGCCGCCGCAAGACTGGGCAAAATCCGTTAGGGAGAGGGTTCAATCATGCGACCACCTCACCATAAAAATCCTGCGCTACCGCCGCGTCGGAAAACGGCAACCGCTGCCCGGCAATGTCCTGATAGTCCTCATGGCCTTTACCCGCAATGAGCACGGTATCACCGGGCTGGGCGAGACCAAGCGCGGTATAAATAGCCTCGCGGCGATCTGACACCTGCTGCGCGTGGCTGCGCAAACCTGCCACAACCTCATCAATAATGGCTTGAGGGTCCTCACTGCGTGGATTATCGCTGGTCACAATGAGGGTGTCGGCATGGGCTTCGGCGGCGCGCGCCATAAGCGCGCGCTTGCCACGATCGCGATCGCCGCCACAGCCAAACACCACAATCAGCTTGCCCTGGGTCTCGGGTCGCAAGGCCTCTAGCGCGCGACTGAGGGCGTCGGGCGTGTGCGCATAATCAACCACCACCGACACACCCTGGTTGTTGGCAATGCGCTGCATGCGCCCCGCCACGGGTACCAACTGTTGGGCTGCCGCCACGACATCTCCAAGGCTGTAGCCCAAACTCACCACCAACATCATGGCCAGCACGGCGTTAAAGGCGTTGAAGCTACCGCTAAGGTTAACGCTGAGGTTATGGCTACCCATGGGCGTGCGCAGACCTAGCGTTAAGGGCGCGGCACTCAGCACTTGCACGTAGACGCCGGCATTGGGGTCTTTAAAGGAGATGCCTAGCGCCGGACAGTCAACCAACCCCGCTACCTGCGCAGCAACGGCATCGTCGGCGTTGAATAAGGCGTAACTGACCGAAAACTCGGTAAACAGCTGTAGCTTGGCTTGCGCGTAGTGCGCCTCATTACCGTGATAATCCAGATGATCACGGGATAAATTGGTAAACGCAGCGCTGTGTACAGCCAGCCCCGCCATACGCCCTTGATCGAGCGCATGAGAAGAAGCCTCCATGGCTACATGACGAACACCGCCCGCAAGCCACCCTGCTAGTGTGCGGTTTATCGACACCACGTCGGGCGTGGTGTTAGCCGCTTCTGTAATAGCGCTCCCCAAGCGTGCACCCAAGGTGCCCAAGGTCCCCGTTGCCACGCCCATATGCCGCAATAACTGGGCGGTGTAATCAACCACCGAGGTCTTACCATTGGTGCCGGTTACCGCTACCAACGCCATGTGACGACTGGGGTCGCCATAAAATGAGCGCGCAAGCTCCGGCAGCTTGGTCCTCAAATCTGACACGGTAACCACCCGCTCGCTGTCGCTGGCATAACCGCCCTCGGCGTCGGCCAAAACCGCTGCCGCACCCCGATTCAGCGCCTGATCTATAAAGGCTCTACCATCATTGGCCGCACCGGGAACCGCCAGAAACACATCGCCCGAAGCCACCGCGCGACTATCAAGCGTAAAATGCACCGGTTTAATCGCCGCCAAGGGTGCACGCAGGTTGGGTAACAATTGCCCTAAGCTCATGGTCATAGCTACCGCCCCCACCTAACGACGCTAACTGTGCGTCGGGGAGCTCGCTCAGGCCCGGTACCGCGTTTTGCAGGTGCAACAAGCCACTGGCAATGCGCGCATAAATGGGGGCCGCGGCGGCACCACCGCCATAGGCGTTGCCCTGGGGCTCGTCAACCACAATAGCCGTGACGTAACGCGGGTTATCCATGGGGGCTATCCCCACAAACAGTGCGAGATACTGGTCATCGATATAACCCTGCTCGCCAACTTTGTGCACCGTGCCGGTCTTACCACCCACACTAAAGCCATCGACCCGCGCCAAACGCGCCGTGCCCTGATCACTGGTAACGCGTTCAAGCACGGTGAGCACATCGCGGGCAATTTGGGGGCTAATCACACGCTCGCTTGGTACGACCTCGTCGGGACGGCGTTTTACCAATGACAGCGGCACTCGCTCTCCACCGTTGGCAAACACCGCGTAGGCCTGAGCCATTTGCAAAGGTGTCGCGGTGAGCCCGTAACCAAAGGCCAGCGTGACCTTTTCTATATCGCTCCAGCGCTCGCGATTGGGCAGCAACCCGGCCCGCTCACCGGGAAAACCCGTCAGGGTGGACTGGCCCAAACCAAAACGCCGAAACACCTCGAAAATAGGCTCATGCCCCAACTGCTGGGCAATCTTGGTGACTCCCACCTGGCTCGACTTTTCGATAATGCGCGATACCGAAATAGCCCCATAGTTACTGGGATCGGGCAGGACTTTACGACCTACCTTAATGCGCCCCGGCGAGGTATCGATAATGGTATCGATGGTGAACTGCCCGCTCTCGAGTGCGGCCACCAAGGTGAGCGGCTTAATGGTAGACCCGGGCTCAAAGGCATCGGTCACCACACGATTGCGGGTAGCCGCGTAGTCAAACCCCGAGCGGCTGTTGGGGTTGAATACCGGATGATTGGTTACGGCGAGAATTTCTCCCGTCCAGGCATCCACCGTAACAGCCGCGCCCGCCTCGGCACCGGTTTCTGCCATGGCACGCTGCAACTCACGGTGCTGCAAATACTGTAAGCGCAGATCAATAGACAGGGCCAGCGCCTTACCCGGCCGGGGCTCCTCGACCACACCAATGTCGCGCACCGCGTCCCCGTGCAGATCTTTGATGTAACGCTTCTTACCGGGCAAACCCTCAAGCCAGGTATCAAAGGCTTTTTCCAGCCCCGAAATCCCCTCGCCATCGACATTGGTCAGACCAACCAACTGGGCGACCACTTCGCCAGCCGGATAAAACCGCCGATACTCGCGCTCACTGCGCACCCCGGCAATACCCAAGTCCAATATCTTGCGGGCCTTGTTAGGGGTTTGATGCCGAGCCAAATACATAAACTGCTTGTCAGCGTAGAGCGCTAGTCGTTTGCGCAACTCATCGTGGGACATCCCCAAAGCCCGGGCAAGCTCTGGCAAGCGTCCCGAGTCGGATAGGTGCTGTGGATTGGCCCACAGCGATACCACCGGCGTACTTACTGCCAGAGGCTGACCGTGCCGGTCGGTCACCAGCCCTCGGTAGGCGGGAATCTCTGCTAGCCGCACGGCGCGCATAGCGCCCTGCTTCTGAAGAAATGCTGCGCCCCTCTCCTGATCAATGGTCTGAATAAGCACCAGCCGCCCGACCAGCAACCCTGCCAGCGCTACTAACAGCAACGCCACAAACCAAAACCGCCATACCGCGGCGGTATCGGCGCGAGCCGTGTGGGCGCGAGCATCGGTATGGCGCCGTGCGCCAGCCCTTGCTGTCTTACGGGCAGCCTGGCGCGTCATTGCACCACCACTCGGTCGGCACCAACACCCGGCACACGCATGCCCAGGCGCTCGGTGGCAATACCCAATACCCGATGCGGGCTGGCCAAGGTGCTCTCTTGTAGCAGTAACCGGCTGTAGGCTGCTTGCGCCGCCCAGCGGTCACTTTCAAGCGTTTGCAAGGGGGCGTAATAGGCTCGGCAAACATGCGAGCTATACACCACACCTAGGGCCGAGCCCACACAGGCCAACGCCAAAGCCAGCGCGGTTAGCATCTGACGCGCGGGCGCAGTCATGCCACCTTCTCCGCTACCCGCATAATCGCTGAACGCGAGCGGGGTTGGCAGCGACTTCGTCGGCACTGGCGCGCATGGCCTTACCCACCAGTCGCAAGCGTTGACCGCGCTGACTCTCGGTAATCGGTACGCCGCGTGGCACTTGAACACCCCGCGACTGATCGCGCATAAAGCGCTTAACCAGCCGGTCCTCTAGTGAGTGAAAACTAATCACCACCAGCCGCCCGCCAACCACCATGAGATCAAGCACTTTGCTCAGCAAGACTTCGAGATCTTCCAACTCTCGGTTAACCGCAATACGAACCGCTTGAAAAGCGCGCGTCGCGGGATGCTTATGCTTTTCCCAGGCAGGATTGGCCTCGGTAACCACTTTGGCAAGCTGCGCGGTTGTGGCAAAAGGTGACTGCGCGCGCGACTCAACAATGGCCCGCGCGATGCGCTTGGCAAAGCGCTCCTCGCCATACTCTTTAAGCACCCGCACCAATTCGGACTCGTCACTACCGTTGACAAAGTCAGCGGCGGTGGGGCCGCGGCGGGTATCCATGCGCATATCCAAAGGACCGTCGTGCATAAAACTAAAGCCGCGCTCGCGGGCATCTAGCTGAGGGCTCGACACGCCAAGATCAAGCAATACCCCCGCTAACGAGTCGCCCGCCAGTTCCAATTCGGCAAAACTGTTCTCCATAAGCGAAAATCGGGCGTCTGCGGCAGCGAGCTGCTGTGCCGCCTCAACCGCGTCGGGGTCTTTATCAAAGGCCACCAATCGCCCGGTGGGTGCCAGGGCCTGAAGAATGCGTGCGCTGTGCCCACCGCGGCCAAAGGTGCCGTCGACATAGGTCCCCGTAAACGCATTTGTCGGAGTTTCAACATCGCTTTCCGGCATGAGAGCAGCCACCGCCTCCTCAAGCAAAACTGTCTGATGCACAAGGGTCATCAGAGCGTTAACGACATTAATTCAGCAGGTAACTCGTCGCCCGAATCGGCGGCCAAGGCGGCATCGCGCTCGGCCAGCCACAGATCCTCGGCCCACAACTCCAGCTTGTTACCCTGCCCAACCAGCACCACCTTTTTCTCTAAGCGCGCGTACTCGCGCAGGGACTGGGGTAACAAAATACGGCCGTTGCCATCGAGCTCAATATCGCTGGCATAACCCAGCACCAACCGCTGGAAATCGCTTAACTGCCGGGTTAAGAGCGGGCAAGGCTTGTACCTCGGCCTCAATGCGCTCCCACTCGGGTAGCGGATAGATGGCGAGACAGGGCGACTGGGTGTCAATGGTAATCACCACACGGCCGTCGCATTGCACTGACAAGGCGTCACGCTGACGCGAAGGCACAGCCATTCGCCCCTTCGCATCCATGTTGATGTGCTGCACGCCTCTAAACACGACTCTGTCCCACTTATCGTCCTTATGTGCCACAAAGCGTCAATAAAACCCACTTTGCCCCACTTTTCCCCACTATACGGGCGAGCGTAAGTGCAGTCAACGATGCAAAATGAAAATTTCTTTGTATTTCAGTTGCTTAGACGGCCAAAACTCGGGGGAAATGGACCTAAGCTACCGAGCCGGAAAGGCGCGCTAAAACAGCCTATTAGCTGACCGGGGAGACAGATTACTTTAAGAGATATTCTAAAAAGAGATAAATGATTGATTTTAAGTAACTAAAGAGACTGGCCTGGCAAAAAAAGTGAGTCGGTCGATAAGCCGGGTTCTGTCGTGGACGATCATTCATCTGCGACGGCCGTCACCGACCGCCTGTAGCAACCTACCCGGATCCGCCGGAGGTCACGGCGAGTGGATCCCTATTTGGTCTTGCTCCGAGTGGGGTTTACCATCGCCACACTTGTTGCCAGCCGCGCGGTGCGCTCTTACCGCACCTTTTCACCCTTACCCAGCGAGGCTGGGCGGTTTCCTTTCTGCTGCACTTTCCGTAGGCTCGCGCCCCCCAGGCGTTACCTGGCACTCTGACCTCTGGAGCCCGGACTTTCCTCTATCGATTGCTCGACAGCGATCGCCTAACCGACTCAGGCTGCACTGTAGTCTGCTGGCGCGCGTTACTCAAGCATTGATCACGTCAGTCACCACGTAAATCCAACAGACGCGCGTAAAGGTCCCGCGCCTTAAGACCGTAGGTCTCTGCCACAATGGCCGCGGCTTTCCGCGGGGGTAGTTCCTGGGCGAGCCGTGTGAGCAAGGTCTCGGCTGTGACATTGGGCGCGCCCGTTGCAGCACCCTTATCTGCCGGCGCAGGCGCCACCATAAGCACTTGCTCACCGCGCTGTTGATTGGCATCTGACAGCACCCAGCCATGTAATTCACCCAGCGGTGCACGACGAATGGTTTCATAGGATTTGCTAATCTCGCGGGCCAATACCGCCTCGCGCTCTGCTCCCATAACCTCCACCATGGCCTGCAAACAGTCGGCAATACGATGGGGTGCCTCATAAAAAACCAGCGTTTCGCTGCGGCTGGCAAGCACCTTTAAGCGCTGTAAGCGAGCGGCACTTTTTGCCGGTAAAAAACCTTCGAAGGTGAATCGATCGGTGGGTAAGCCCGAGGCACTGAGTGCGGCAATAGCGGCACAGGCGCCGGGTAGCGGAATAACCTGACATTGAGCGGCCTGGGCCGCGCGTACCAGGCGATAACCCGGATCCGAAACCAGCGGCGTGCCTGCGTCGCTGATAAGCGCCACCGATTGGTCTGCCAACAGCCTGTCTACCAGTGCCTGGGTCGCGCTATCGTTGACGTGTTCGTGGTAGGCCACCATTGGGGTGCTGATGTCAAGATGAGTCATGAGCTTTTTGCTGTGGCGCGTGTCCTCGGCGGCAATGACATCGACCGTTATTAATACCTCGACCGCCCGCGCGGTGATATCGCCCAAATTGCCAATTGGGGTGGGTACAATGTACAAACAACCTGCCAAGATGCTTTCTCCGCTCTATACTGCGCCCATGACGTTAACTGCTTTTTTATCGGCCGCCCATCCCCTGCGATTATTTCTTCGGGGCCTATCGCCTGTTTACGGCTTATTGCGTGTTTGCTTGCAGTGGCTCGTTCAGTGCCGACTGCCTGTCCAGCTGCCAATAAAGCGCCCGCGGCTTGTAAAGCGCCCGCGGCTTGTAAAGCGACTGCGGCCGCTAAATAGCCTGGCACTCATTACCACCTTGCTGCTAAGCGCCTGCGGCACAACGGTGCCCAAACAGCCCAGCCCCCTGCCGTCAGATGCGGGTAGCGGCGAGACGGTTGTTGCACTACCCGAGGCGTCGCAACAAGTCATCGATACCCGCGCACGCAATGAACTGCTGGCACTGGCCAAGCGCGAGGCACCTTAACCGCTCGCGCAGCGCGTGACCAGCTACTGGCAGATGGTTTAGACCCCACCACCCTGACCGTTATCGATGCCGATATCGCCTGGCTTGAAGGTGATACCGACAGAGCCGATGACCTTCTCAACAGCATCAGCAGTGTGGATGCGGCCAGCCGCGATCTTCTCTTGAGAGAAAAATACCGCCGGGCAACACTGCGCTACGACACGGTGGGCGCACTCACCTTGGCCTACCAGCGCCTGCAAGTGCACTCGGGTGCTTTGACGCCAGATCGCCAGCTGCTCATTGACACACTGTGGTCTGCACTCATGCGCGTCGACGATGCGTCGATTAAACGGCTTGAACAGCGTGCCACAAATGCCGACTGGCGCGGCTGGCTGACGCTTCGACTGGCCTATACAGGTACCGATCTCGCAGCCGACCCAAGTAACCGTGAAGCGGTGGGCAACTGGCTTAAACAATACCCCAACCATCTTGGCGCCAAAACACCACCCAGCGGGCTGGTGGCTTGGCTTAATGCAGAGCCGCCATCTACCATTGGTGTCATCCTGCCCCTCAGTGGTCGACTGGCATCGGTGGGCGAAGCGTTACTGGATGGCGTTATAGAAGGCTTTTTTAGCAACTACCCTGCCATGGCCACTCGGCCAACGCTTATCACTATCGATAGCAATGCCTTTAGCGGCGTGGCCGAGGCCTACCAAGAGGCGCGCGACCAGGGTGCCGACTTGATCATTGGCCCGCTTACCAAAAGCCAGGTGCAGCAACTGGGCATGATGGCCACGCGCGACGTGCCCGTTATTGCACTTAACCGACCCGACGGGCTACTGACTAGCGAAGTTAATCAGTGGAGTGCCTTGAGTCTGGCGCCAGAAGACGAGGCCGCTCAACTTGCCCAGCTGGCCTTTGGTCGAGGCCATCGACGAGCCATGGTGATTCGCCCCAACAACGACTGGGGCCGGCGTATGGAAGCGGCACTTGTGCAGCAATGGCGCAACGAAGGCGGCGTGGTGGTAGACACCCTAACGCTAGCCGATACACCCTCGCTCTCTGAGCAGGTCAGCAAGCTGGTGGGAGGCTACGCCTCTGAAGCGCGGGTGCGCCGCATGGAGGCAGCCTTTGAGTCGCCAGTGGAAGCACGGCCCCGCCGCAGACAAGACTTTGACAGTGTCTTTATGCTGCTGCAAACGCCCGACGAGGCCCGCACACTGCGGCCACTGTTGGTATTTCACTACAGTGGTGATGTGGACGTGTTTGCGCCCTCATCGATACATAGCGGTCAGCAGTTGGTTCAAAACCGCGACCTCAACGACGTGATTTTTTTAGAGACGCCAGCCGTGCTCAATGCCAGCCATGTCGACCGCTTTACTCGCCTACAGGCATTGGGTTTTGACGCCATAAAACTTAGCCATCACTGGCAACAGGCCGAGCAAGCCCCCCTGCCACTCACCTTGGGCAGTACCGGACTACTCACGCGACAGAACAATGGCGACGTCCAACGCGAGCTAATACCGACCGAATTTGCTGGCGACAAGGTGCGGCCGCTGCGGCTACCGTAACCCACTGACTTATAGGAGGTGGGGTTTGTGAATCCACAGGGGCTGAGTGCGGAGGCTTGTGCCAGGCAATTTCTAGAAGCACGCGGCTTGATTACCATTACCAGTAACTACCGCTGCAAACTGGGCGAGATTGACTTAGTCATGCAAGCCAGCGAGCTACTGGTCATTGCCGAGGTGCGACTTAGGCGGCCATCGCGATTTGGTGGCGCCGCGGCGTCGGTATCAAGCGCCAAGCAGCGCCGAATCATTAAAACGACCCAGTATTTCCTGCAACAATTCCCAATTTATGCGGCACAGCGCTGCCGATTTGATATTGTTGCTTATGATGGACACTGCGCCAATGAAATAGCACCCACTTGGATTCAAGGGGCTTTTTCAGCAAATTAAGTTCAGCAAATTAAGTTCAGCGGGTTAAAGCAATGCAAGGACCTACAAACAACATGCATTACGACCACACCGCCGCACTGTTTCAGTCGCTCATTGAACAAATGAGCTTGTCGGTTGATGTCATTGCCGACCTTGCCGGGAGCGCCGCTGACGGACTGGCCGAGTGCATGTCGACGGGGCATAACGTTTTTGCTGTGGCATTGGCCTCGACGCCGCCAGTGCCACCTTGCTCAGCGAACTACTGCGCACCGGCACACTCCGGGAGCGCCCAACGCTGCCAGTGATTGAACTTGGTATACCGTCGGGGCCGCCATTGACTGGCGCCGCGCAACGCCTGTGCGATCAACTGGGCGCATTAGGGCACCCCGGCGACTGGGCAATCGTTTTTGGCAGCTGCCTAGATAACAGCAGCCTCACGACTATTGAAAATACGCTCAGCAAACGCCAAATTGCTGTTATCTGGATAGGCACTCAGGGCACTGGTCCTAGTTTGACGTTTCCGGGAACCAGCACGGCCACTGCGCTGTCCCTATGTCAGGCCAGCGCCGTTTGTCTGGCTGAACTTATTGATCTAACCCTATTTGGACCCTTGGAGGATGTTTCGTGAATCGCTTTGCCACTGCCCTTGCGCTTACTGCCCTGACGTTAACACTTACTGGCTGCGGGAGTTTCATTGCCTCGGTCAGCAACAAGCCCATCGAATCCGACCAAGGCAGCCGATCGTTTGCTCAGCGGGTGCTCGACGAAAGCATTGAAATCAAGTCCATTGTGAACACGCGGGTGGCCGATGAGGGCTTTAATGGCACCGACATGTCGGTGACCGCCTACAACGGCTACGTACTCATTTGTGGCTCGGTGCCCGACCGCGCCCTCATTCAAAAGGCGTCTGACGTCGTGCGCGACATTGAAGGCGTACGACGCATTTACAACGAGCTTACCGTTAAGCCAACGGTGAAAGGCCAGAGCCCAACGACGATCCGTGGATTACTACCAAGGTCAAGGCCAGCTTGCTAGCCAATCCCAATACCCCCTCTACGCGAGTAAAGTAGTTACCGAGAACGGCGTTGTCTATCTCATGGGGCTTCTCACACCGGAAGAGGCCGAGCGCGTCAAAGAAGAAGCCGCGTCGGTTGAAGGCATCGTCAAAGTAGTGAGCCTAATTGAGCTAATCTAGTAGGGCGTGTGTTTATTTAACCACCGTCAGCGAGGGCCGGCCGCGCTCGGGTGGTTGGGGCTTGTCGGGCGGTGGCTCGGGTGTGGGCTCGGGCCTCAAAAATCATACCCTGGCCATTTTCGCGCGCGTAAATGCCCATGACCGAGGCAATGGGCGCGTAGATATCGATGGGCTGACCACCGAAACGACCGTTAAAGCTAATGGCGTCATTGCCCATTTGCAGGCTAACAACGGCGGTAGGTGAGATATTAAGGACGATTTGACCGTCACTTACATAGGCGGACGGCACCACTACGTCGTCACCGCTGGCATCGACCAACAAATGGGGTGTGCAGTCGTTATCGACAATCCATTCGTAAATGGCCCGAATAATATAGGGGCGACTGGATGTCACGACCCGGGCGCCCCTACGGACGCATCTCCCGCTCTTGCACCGTTAAACTCTCGGCAAATGCCTCGCGCTTGAACAGGCTTTCCATATAGTTAAGCAGCGGTTTTGACTGCTTGCTGGGCCGAATATCGACGCCCAAGACCGGTAGCCGCCACAAAATGGGGGCAATGCAGCAATCAACCAGCGTGAACTCTTCGCTCATAAAAAACGGCTTTTCGTTGAAGATGGGGGCAATCGCCAGCACGCTCTCCCGCAATTCCTTTGAGGACTTTTGCACCACATTGTCAGAGCGCGAGTTCTGAATAGCATCAACCAGCGAGCACCAGTCGCGCTCAATGCGAAACATAAGCTGACGGCTCTCGGCTCGGGCTACCGGGTAGACCGGCAGTAACGGTGGATGAGGAAAACGCTCGTCAAGGTACTCCATCATCACCTTGCTCTCGTAAAGCGATAAGTCACGATCGACCAGGGTGGGCATGGTGTTATAGGGGTTAAAATCGGCCAACTCGGCTGGCACGTTACCGGCTTCAGACTCGACTAGGTCTACCGTCACCCCTTTCTCGGCCAGCACAATGCGTACCCGATGGCTGTAGTGACTGGTGTTGTCCGAGAACAGGGTCATAGAGGACCGCTTGGACACGACCGCAGAGGTATCGTCTGATTTCATTTACTATCTCCGGAAGCCCTTATTGTGAATAATATTGGGCAAAATATGACAGGGGGTGATGCCCACCCCCAATCCTTAGTGCCTAGTGTACATCTTTCCAGTATTCGCGACTCAATAACCACGCGAAAATGAAGAAAATGGCCAAAAACAGCATGACGTACATACCAATGCGCTGACGCTCCATCTTGATGGGTTCGGCGGTGTAGGCAAGAAAATTAACGAGGTCGTAGATGGCGTTGTCGAACTCGGCGGGGGTCATGGCACCGGCGGTAGCAATCTCCAAGCGTCCGCAAGGCTGATCCATAACCGCCTCACCCGACAAGGGGTCGAGCTGTTCATCACCGTAAGCGGCCCCCTCGGCACACACTGGCATGCCTTGAAGCTCCATCAACACATGGGGCATACCCACTTGTGGGAACACCTTGTTGTTCACGCCATAAGGGCGAGTGTCATCCTGATAAAAGGTCCGCAAATAGGTATACAGCCATTCGGGCTGACGCGCCCGAGAAATCAACGTCAAATCGGGGGGCGTAGCGCCAAACCATACCTTGGCGTTGGCCTTATCCATGGCGTTGTCCATCAACGACCCAATCTTGATATTGGGGTCAAACATGAGATTGGCCTGGTAAAGGTCTGCAGGAATGCCCAGATCACGCGCCACGCGGTTGTGACGCGAGTACTGCAACGAATGACAACCCATGCAGTAGTTCATGTACAGGGCCGCACCACGTTGCAGTGACGGTTGATTAGATGGGTCTTCCTTAAACTCATCGCAGGGCATGGTGCCGCAGTTAAAGCTGACTCGGCTCCCACCGCCTTCAAGGGCAGCACCGTGAGTGCACCAATGAGTGCCAGGGCACCCAGGCTCTGCCACCACTTCATGCCGCCATCCATGGTGACGCGCTCGGGCACCGGCTTGTTCTTGTCCATAGTCGACCAGATAGGCATGCCCAAAAAGAACAGAAAGTAGAAGATAGAGCAGATCTGCGCAAGCACCGTGCGCTCGGGCGTTGGGCTCTTGACGCCCAAGACACCGAGAATGAGGAAGCTCGACACAAACAGCACCAGCATGACGCGATTAATCATGCCGCGATAGCGCCAGGACTTCACCTCACAGCGATCAAGCCAAGGCAGTGCAAACGGAATGGCCACCGAGGCAGCAAAGAACACAAAGCCCCAGAACTTGTCGGGTACCGCACGCAACACCGAGTAGAACGGAGTGAAGTACCAAACCGGCGCAATATGCGCGGGGGTTTTCAGACCGTTGGCTTCCTCAAAGTTGGCGTACTCCAAGAAGAAACCCGACATCTCTGGCGCAAAGAAAATGACACCACAGAAGAAGAACAAAAAGACGGCAATGCCCTGAATGTCGTGTACCGAGTAGTAGGGGTGGAACTTAATGCCGTCCAGTGGAATACCGTTCTCGTCTTTGTTTTTTCTTGATCTCCACGCCATCGGGGTTGTTTGAACCCACCTCGTGCAGCGCAAGAATGTGTAACACAACCAATGCCAACAGCACGATCGGCAAGGCCACAACGTGCAGTGCAAAGAAGCGATTAAGCGTGATGCCAGAGATGAGGTAGTCGCCGCGAATCCAAGTCACGATGTCTTCACCGACAACGGGGATGGCACCAAACAGCGAGATAATGACCTGGGCACCCCAGTAGGACATCTGGCCCCAGGGCAGCACATACCCCACAAAAGCCTCGGCCATTAACACCACAAAGATGAGCATGCCAAAGATCCAAATGAGCTCGCGCGGCTTCTTGTACGACCCATACAGCAGGGCACGCATCATGTGCAGGTAGACCACCACAAAGAACGCCGACGCTCCGGTGGAGTGCATGTAACGCAGCAACCAGCCGTAGTCGACGTCGCGCATGATGTACTCAACCGACGCAAAGGCTTCTTCGGCCGAGGGCGTGTAGTTCATGGTGAGCCAAATGCCGGTAAGCAACTGGTTTACCAGCACCAGCAGTGAGAACACCCCAAAGAAATACCAGAGGTTAAAGTTCTTGGGCGCGTAGTACTCACCCATGTGGGTGTTCCACGTGCGAGTCAGTGGCAGACGATCGTCAATCCAACCCAAGATTGAATTCATAGCCTTCTCCATGATTACGCAACCTCCGCGTCAACGCCGACGACCAACACGTTGTCGCCTTCAAAAGAATAAGGGGAACGACCAAGTTGGCCGAGGCCGGAACGCCTTTGTATACCCGGCCCGCCAAATCAAATTTGGAACCGTGACAGGGGCAGAAGAATCCGCCCAGCCAGTCATCGCCACCCATATCAGTGGCACCCACCTCTGGCCGGAATTTGGGTGCGCAACCAAGGTGCGTACACAAACCCACAACAACGAGCAGCTCGGGGCGTAACGATCGACCTTCGCCTTCAATGTAAGCGGGTTGGTCTGAAATTTCCGATGCAGGATCTTTCAACAGCCCATCCAGCTTGGGTAGGTCGGCAAGTTGGCTTTCGTTGCGGTGCAACACATAGACCGGCTTACCGCGCCACTCCACCACCACCATCTGACCGGGCTCGAGTTTGCTGATATCGGCTTTTACCGGCGCACCGGCGGCCTTGGCCTTTTCAGAAGGGTTCCAAGACCCCAGGAAGGGCGTGGCGACACCCACCACCCCAGCCAAACCAACGGCGGACGTGGCGGCCGTCAAAAAACGACGACGTGTCTGGCTAGATGCCTGCTCTGTGGCCTGCGCATCAGTAGAAGCATTGCTTTCGCTCATCTAAGTGGTCTCCGGATGAGTGAGTCAAACCCGACAGGCATAAGGAGCGCCTGCATGGGCGGTTGACCGGTGGGGGTTTAGTCGGCGGGGGCTGCCCACCAGAAAAAATAGGCGATCGGATTTTAATGGTCCAAGACCCAAGCGGCAACCCAAACACCCCACACAGCGGCAACTAATCGGGTTTTTGTCCACAAAAGTCGGTAACTGAGAATCACTGCCATTAGCACGGGGCCGACTCCCCGAGCCACAAAAAAGCCGGCATAGGCCGGCTTTCTTGTCTGAGCGCTGATAATTAGCGCTTGGAGAACTGTGGACGACGACGCGCTTTGCGCAGGCCAACCTTCTTACGCTCAACCTCACGCGCATCACGGGTAACAAAGCCCGCTGCACGCAGTGCAGGACGTAGCGACTCATCGTAGTCCATGAGCGCACGGGTCAAACCGTGACGAATAGCACCGGCCTGACCGAAGCTGCCACCACCGACCACGGTGATGTTGGCGTCGAACTTGTCGTTCATCTCGGCAAGCTCAAGGGGCTGGCGAACAATCATGCGTGCCACCTCACGACCAAAGTACTCGTCGAGTGCACGGCCGTTAACAGTGATGTTACCGCTGCCCGTCTTTAAAAATACACGCGCAGTCGACGTCTTGCGACGGCCCGTTCCGTAATAGTGTGCTGTAGCCATCTCTCGTCTCCTCAGATGCTCAGTGACTGCGGTTGTTGCGCAGTGTGCGGATGCTCAGGACCCGCATAAACTTTCAGCTTCTTGAACATCGCGCGACCGAGGGGTTGCGAGGAAGCATACCTTTGACCGCACGCTGGAGGATGCGCTCGGGCGCACGCTCAAGCAGCTTCTCAAAACTGTAAGACTTCAAACCACCCGGATAGCCGGTGTGGTGGTGATACATTTTGTCGGTCTGCTTGTTTCCGGTTACGCGGATCTTGTCGCAGTTAACAACAACAATGTAGTCACCCATGTCCATGTGGGGGTGTACTCGGGCTTGTGCTTGCCGCGGAGTCGGTGTGCGATCTCTGCTGCCAAGCGTCCCAAAGTCTTGTTATCGGCGTCAACAACGTACCAATCGTGGTGTACGTCGCCCGCCTTGGCGCTGTAGGTCTTCATAATTAACTTAGCCTGTCATAGGGGCCGGTTCAAAAGGAGCGCGGATGTTACTGGAAGCGATCGGTGGTTTCAACACTGAATTAATACCGATCATGGCCGATGTTCACGGGCCAGATAGTCAGTGGACTGCATCTCCAGGAGCCGCGACAGGGTGCGCTGGTATTCAAAACTTAGCCGACCACCGGTGTAAAGCACCTCAGGAGCCGCCTGAGCGGTAATAATAAGCTTGACCGAGCGGTCGTAAAACTCGTCTACCAGGTTAATAAACCGACGCGCCGCGTCGTCGGCTTCACTACCCATGACGGGCACATTTTCAATGAGCACCGTCTGAAACACCCGCGCTAACTCAATAAAGTCGCTGGCGCTGCGCGGTTTTTGGCACAATTCATCAAAACTCACCCAGGCAATGCCCTCCACCGTGCGACACAACGCCACCGGCCGATGATTAATTTCGATGCGCCCTGGCTGACCCGCCATACCGTTAGCCAGCGCCTCAAAGGCACTGGACAGTGCCTGGTGCGCGGCGTCATCAAGGGGGTAATGGAACAGCTCGGCCTGCTCGAGGGTTCGAAGTCGATAGTCGATACCCGAGTCGACGTTGACAATCTCGGTGTGCTGCTCGATCAGCGCAATAGCCGGCAAAAAGCGCGCGCGCTGCAAGCCGTCTTTGTAAAGCCACTGGGGCTCAATGTTAGAGGTGGCCACCAATGCCACGCCACGGGCAAACAGCGCCTCCATAAGCCCACCCAGCAACATGGCGTCGGCAATATCACTGACGAAAAACTCGTCAAAACAGACCACCCGCGCCTCATTCGCCAGCCGGTCGGCAACGATTTCGAGGGGGTTCTTTGCGCCAGCTAAGCCGGTGAGCTCAGAGTGAACACGCTGCATAAAACGATGAAAATGCACCCGCAACTTACGCTCAAAGGGCAGGCTGTCAAAAAAGGTGTCAACGAGGTAGGTTTTACCGCGACCCACACCACCCCAAAAATAGAGCCCACGCTGGGGTGGTCGTTTAGCACCAAGCACGACTTTAAGCCTGCTCGACCACTGCTTCTCTTGGGCCTGTTCGGCAATTAGGCGCTCATACAAATCTTGCAACAGCGCCACGGCGTGCGCCTGCGCAGAATCGGCGGCAAAATCGGGCCGCTGTAAATCGCGCTGGTAACGTTGCAAGGGGCTGAGCGCCGCTGAGCTCATCAATGGGTCTCCGCAAATGGGCCGCAGACTTTAGCGAGCCCCAGCGCTATGCGCAAATAAACAGCGCTCTGGCAACACATCTCCGGCGACAATGCCTAGGTGCTAAACCCTGGCTAGCGCAGCATTTCCATCCACCACACCCATCTAATTCGCCCATCCAACGCAAAGCTATTGGTAGAACTACGACGAAGCGGGTTACAATAGTGGCCACGTCACCACGCCGAAACGGAGCGTCCCGCATGTCCTCAACTCTTGTTATGGTTGCCATATCCCTGCTCGCGCTTGGGGCCGGGCTAGCCGTTGGCTGGACCATGGGAACGCGCAAGCGCAGTAACCGCGATGTTGTCCAAGAACTTGAGTCGCGACTAGAGCGCGCCCTAGAAAGTCGCGCCGATTATGAGGCCGAAGTCGCCGAACACTTTGGCCAGACCGCCCAGCTACTCAACAAGCTAACCGACGACTATCGGGCTGTTTATAATCACCTTGCCGTTGGGGCAGATAAGCTATGTGACGGCGAAGTAACAATTCCACCCGCGAGTCTTGAGCGGCAAGGCGACGGCGCCGAGATACCCGCACACATGATCGACGTTACCCAACCACTGGATTACGCCCCGCGTAAAACCCCCGACGAGCAGGGCCAGCTGTCTGAGACCTTTGGGCTAGAACGCTCGGCTGAGACAGCGACGGTAGAACCACCACGCACGGCCTAAGACTCTCTGAGTAGCCCCACGGCGCACCTAACCCACTTTTAAGCCGGGTTGGGAATATCAATAAACTGGTGCCACAAACCCAGCTCCTGCGCCAGCCAATCGCCCACCGCCCGCGCACCGAACCGCTCGGTGGCATGATGCCCAGCGGCAATAAAACCAATGTCACGCTCGCGCGCGCTGTGAATGGTTTGCTCTGACACTTCGCCAGTGACAAACAAATCCACCTTGTAATCGGCGGCGGTGTCAATGTAGCCCTGCCCACCACCGGTGCACCAGGCCACGGTTTTAACCCGACGTTCACCCTGCTGTGATGCCTCGCTGAGTACGTCCCGATCCAGCTCGCGACTCAGCGCCCGGGCAATAGTGGCCTGACTCTGAGGGACGGCATACTCACCCCAAAACACCGGCAGGGTGGGATCATCTGAACTGAGAGCACGGAAGGAGGTAAGCCCCAGGGCGCGACCGAGGCCGGCGTTGTTACCCAACTCGGCATGGCAGTCGAGCGGCAGGTGATACGCAAACAAGTTGATATTGGCGTTCATCAGGGTGCGAATTCGCCGACCTTTCATGCCTGTTAGACAAGGGTTTTCCGACCGCCAAAAATAACCATGGTGCACCAAGATGGCATCGGCCTCACAGGCAATTGCGGCGTCTAGTAGCGCCTGCGAAGCGGTAACTCCTGTTACCAACCGCCGAATTTCCTGACGGCCCTCAACCTGCAAACCGTTGGGGCAGTAGTCCTTAAAGCGCTCGGGCTTGAGGAGCGTATCGAGTGTGACCTGCAATTGTTGAGGGGAAACCGCCATAAGACATCCTCGCTAGCTGTGCGTCAGGCCATTGCGGTTACGGCCGTGGATTGAACTGTGTGCAGTATAGGCGATGCAACGCAGTCTCGCGCCAACAAAACCGAGCGTTCTAAAACGCCCATTGTGCTTTACAATGGCCTCCGAAGAGGGAGCGTTGTTTTGAAAGATTATTTGCTCAGTTTAATCTGGCCAGTGTTGGCAGGGGTGCTCGCCGCGGTCCTTATTTTGGACCAATGGATCTTGCACGAACCACTGCTTAACAAGGGCAATAAGCCACCGAGCAGCTTTCACGAGGCTGTCGCCCGGGGCACGCCCTCGGTGGTCAACATATACACGGCTAAACTGGTTCCGCAGCGGCGCACCCCGCGCTTAAATGACCCGCTATTACGCCGATTTCTGGCTCCCGCTCAGGGTAATCAACGGCTTGAGCGCTCTTTGGGAAGCGGCGTCATTATGACCGCCGACGGGCATATTATTACCAACAATCACGTTATTGCCGATGCCGATGCTATTCAGGTGGCGCTGCACGACGGGCGCACCGCCAACGCGATGGTCATTGGCACAGACCCCGCCACTGACCTTGCCGTATTAAAAATTGACTTACCGGCGCTGACACCAGCAGAAGCAGCCGACTCCGACCGAATTAATGTGGGTGATGTGGTACTGGCCATTGGTAACCCCTATGGCTTTGGCCACTCGGTAAGCCAGGGAATCATCTCAGGCCTGGGACGCTACGGTTTACAACTCAGCGCCTACGAAGATTACATCCAAACCGACGCCAGCATTCACCTGGGTAACTCGGGTGGCGCGCTCATCGATACCGAGGGGCGCTTGGACGGCATTAACACCCTCATCTACACCACCACTAGTGAGGGCCGCAGAGCAACGGCATAGGCATTAACTTGGCCACACCTTCTAATTTGGCGACCTTTGTTATGGAAGACCTGATTAACTACGGGTCGGTGGTGCGAGGCTGGCTTGGGGTCAGCCTAGCGCTCACAGCCAGCCGTGACGCGAGCGGTGTGCCTCGACAGGTGCTGGTGGTCTCCGGCCTTGCCGAGGGCGGACCCGCCGCGCGAGCCGGCATGCAGGTGGGTGACAGCATTGCCTCTATTAACACCGAGGCGGTGACCGATGGCCGGGTAGCCATGCATTACATCGCGCGATTGCGACCGGGCGAGGTTGTCGATATTACGGTGGAGCGCAATAACCAGCCGATTGAACTACAGGCCATTGTGGGTACACGCAACAACGCTAACTAGAGCCGGCTCTACGCCTAGGATTGCTTTAGCCGATACTCGGCACTGCGCGCGTGCGCGGTAAGCGACTCACCGCGCGCCAGCACAGAGGCCACCTGCCCCAGAACCTGCGCGCCTTGAGGTGAACAGTCAATAACCGAGCTGCGTTTTTGAAAGTCGTACACACCCAAGGGCGAAGAAAAACGCGCGGTACCTGAAGTAGGTAGCACATGATTTGGGCCGGCGCAGTAGTCGCCAAGGGATTCGCAAGCCTGGGAGCCCACAAAAATCGCGCCCGCTACCTGGATTTGATCAACCCAGTCGCGCGCATCTTCCATGGCCAACTCCAAATGCTCTGGGCCCAAGTCGTTGGTCACCGCTATGGCTGTTGCCATGTCCGGCACTTGGATGAGTGCGCCGCGGTTGGCAAGAGAAGTCTTGATAATATCGGCTCGCTCCATGGTGGGTAGCAAGCGCGCTATGCTCGCCTCTACCGCATTGAGATAATCGGCGTCGGGGGCAATCAAAATAGCCTGGGCCTGCTCGTCATGCTCGGCCTGCGAGAATAAATCCATGGCCATCCAATCGGGAGGCGCGCTGCCGTCGGCAACAATCAGAATCTCGCTGGGTCCGGCAACCATATCAATACCCACAACGCCAAAAACCTGTCGTTTGGCCTCGGCAACAAAGCGGTTTCCCGGACCCACAATTTTGTCGACCCGCGGTACCGATTGCGTACCAAATGCCAACGCGGCACCTGCCGGGGCACCACCCACAGTAAATACCTGGTCAACACCGGCAATCGCGGCGGCAGCCAACACCAAGTCATTCAGCTCGCCTCGCGGTGCGGGCACGACCATGATGATGTCACTGACGCCCGCCACCTTGGCTGGAATGGCATTCATAAGTACTGAGGAGGGGTAGCTAGCCTTGCCCCCGGGGACGTATATACCCACCCGGGCCATGGGCGTGACACGCTGCCCCAGGCGGTTTCCTAACTGAGCTTCGTACTGCCAACTCTCGGCGCGTTGATGGGTGTGATACTCGCGAATACGGTTGGCAGCGGTCTCAAGGGCACTGCGCGTGTCATTGGCCAATCCATCGAGGGCACTTTGGAGCATGGCCTTGGGCAGCGCCAGCGCCTCGATAGCCTGCGCCGGATGGGCATCGAAGGTTTGCGTGTAGGTCAATAAAGCCGTATCGCCTTCGGCGCGCACCCGCTGGATAATATCTGAGACCGTCTGCGCTAATGCCGTATCACGCTCTTCATGGCGCGCTGTAAGGGCGGCAAAGGCCTGGGCGTAATCATCTTGGCTGTAGTTTAAGCGTCTAATCAGAGCCGTCATGACTGTTGCTCGCGTGTGCTCTGGGCCGCATCTACCGCTGAAGACAGCCGAGCAATCAACGCTTCGATGGTTTGATGTTCGGTGCGCATGGCGGCTTTATTCACGATGAGGCGGGAACTGATATCGGCGATAGTCTCCAGTGGCGCCATGCCGTTGGCCTTTAGCGTGTTACCGGTATCGACGATATCGACAATCTCGTCGGCCAAATCCATGAGCGGCGCCAGTTCCATAGCGCCGTAGAGTTTAATGATATCGGCCTGCACACCTTTGGCGGCGTAATGCTGGCGAGCAATATTGACAAACTTACTCGCCACACGCAGGCGAGCGCGGTTTTTGGTTGCTCCGGGGAAGCCAGCGGTCATTAGCCGGCAACGGGCAATTTGTAAATCGAGGGGTTCATACAAACCGTCAGCGCCAAACTCCAACAGGATATCTTTACCAACCACACCCACATCGGCGGCTCCATGACGGACATAGGTGGGTACATCAGAACCCCGCAAAATCACCAAGCGCACACCCTCGGCCGTGGTATCAAATACCAACTTACGGCTGCTGCTTATATCTTCAAGGGGCGCAATACCCGCCTGTGCAAACAGCGGTAGCGTCTCTTTGAGAATACGCCCCTTGGTCAGCGCAATGGTCAGTGACCCAGTCATTTATTTCTTCCTGTCATCTGTCAGCCGGGCTGGCGGCGTATATCGGCGCCCAGAGACTGCAGTTTTTCTTCAATACATTCGTAACCACGATCGATGTGGTAGATGCGGTCGACCAGGGTTTCTCCCGACGCAACCAAACCCGCAATAACCAAGCTCGCCGACGCGCGCAAATCCGACGCCATTACCGGCGCACCTTTCAGCGCCTGACAGCCGCTCACGATGGCGGTGTTGCCTTCGAGCTGAATATCGGCACCCATGCGGTTAAGCTCGTGGGTTTGGATAAGGCGATTCTCAAATACCGTCTCGGTAACGCGGCCAACGCCCTCGGCAATCGTGTTTAAGGCGGTAAACTGCGCCTGCATATCGGTGGGAAAGCCGGGATACGGGGCGGTGGTGATACTCACCGCCTTGGGTCGTTGGCCCTGCATGTCCAGCTCAACCCAATCGTCACCCGTTTCTATGTGGGCACCGGCCTCGCGCAACTTATCTAGCACCACCTGTAAGTGGGCTGGAACCGCGTCGTCGAGGCGAATCTTGCCGCCGGTTGCCGCCACGGCTACCAGGTAGGTGCCGGCCTCAATGCGATCGGGCATCACCGAGAAATCGCAGCCGTGGAGTCGCTCAACGCCGTCTATCACCAATACCGACTCACCCGCGCCTGTGATTTTTGCACCCATGGCTATTAAGCACTCGGCCAGGTCCACCACCTCGGGTTCACGCGCCGCGTTGCGAATAGTGGTTCGACCCTCGGCCAAGGTGGCGGCCATGAGCAGATTTTCGGTGCCACCCACGGTAACGGTTTCGAGGGCGATGTCTGCGCCTTTGAGCCTGCCGTTACACTTGGCACGGATATAACCGTCCTCTATATCAATCTCGGCACCCATGGCCTGCAGGCCCTTAAGATGCAAATCTACCGGGCGAGAACCTATGGCACAGCCACCCGGAAAGGACACCTCTGCCTCGCCAAAGCGTGCCAGTAACGGGCCGAGCACAAGAATGGACGCACGCATGGTTTTAACCAGTTCATAGGGTGCCCGGTAACTGCTCAAATGACTGGCGTCTACCTCAACCGCCAGTTTTTCATCAATAGTGAGCTGCACACCCAGACAGCCAAGTAGCTCGATCATAGTGGTGATGTCATGCAGGTGGGGCACGTTGCGAATAACGCAGCTACTCTCGGGCAATAGCGTCGCTGCCAGAATGGGCAGCGCGGCATTTTTGGCGCCCGATACCTTCAGTCGGCCCTCGAGCTTTCGCCCGCCTCTAATGGCAAGATTGTCCAAGACGATACTCCGCTAGGCGCCAGCTTCGGCAGGCGTTTTAGCAATAATATTGACCGCGTGAATCGTGCCCGCCGCAATGACATCGCGCAGAGGAGCATACACCCGCTGCTGACGCGCCACGCTTCGCACGCCCTCAAAGCCCGCGTCTATTACAGCCACCGTGTAATGACCACCCGACAGCGTTACCTGGACATCGCCCTCGGGAAACGCGGCCGCCACCAGCGCTTTAACCTCACTTGGATCCATCTTCACCCTCCTCGGACGCTACAGTCACGCGAGCTTCGTCCCAATTGGCTATCACCTGATCCAAATCGCCCTCAGCGGCAGCGGCTGCCGCCTCAAATTGACCGCGGTAAATCTCGCCCAAATTAATGTTCTCAATAATCATGTTGCGCAGCTTCCAGCTACCGTCTTTGTACTGACCCATCTGGTAGCGAATGGTGTAGGTATTGCCCTCAGGGCTCTTCACACGCTGAGAGACCGACGCGATTCGTGCGCTATCGGGGGACATATCCGTGTCATCAACGGTTGCCGTTGAACCACCAAAAGCCAACAGGCCCCGAGCGTAGGTATTGATGAGGCCGTTGCGCAGCGCCTGGCTAAAGGCATCAAGTTGTTCACGTAGCTTGGCCTGACCCGCCTTGTCGAGACTGCGAAAACGCGCGCTGCTGGCATACTGACCCATCACGCTGCGTGCAAAGCCGCGAAAGTCCACCACATTGTCTAATTCTGCGCCTATAGCGTTGATATAGCGCTCTGGATCGCTGTCAAAATAGCTGGGGGCGTCGTCGACCAGCGCCATAATGCGGTCGGTACTGCGTTTGACGATTTCACCGGGGCCCTCTTGCGCGCTGGCGGGGAAAACCGCCACCGCCAATAACAGCATCATCCAAAAACCCATGTGGGCCCGACGACCTTGTGATTGCATTTCACTAACACTCGTTAACAGCACAACTGTTATCTCCGAAGCATGCGTAATTGAGGTAAACTGCACCCGCTACCCAAGTGGGCTAAACCCAAGCTGTCGCCGGCAAAAACCCGTTGGACAACCGATAGTTAGGGCGCAATGATACCCGATATCGACGCCAATTGCCGCGCCACGTGTGAACCTTGTTAACCCCAGACCCCATTGAGATGCTGGATGATCACTGACCTCGCCATTATTGTTGCTAGCTTTGCCATTTTGGTGTGGAGTGCCGATCGCTTTATTGACGGTGCCGCAGCGATTGCCAAATCGCTGGGCATGTCACCCCTACTGATTGGTATGACAATCGTGTCGGTGGGGACATCAGCACCCGAAATTATTGTCTCGTTTATGTCGGCACTCACCGGCGCTGGCAGCCTAGCGGTAGGCAACGCGTTGGGTTCTAACATCGCCAATATGGGGCTGGTGCTGGGTATTACCTTGGTTATTTCGCCTATCGTGGTGGGACGCGTCACGGCCTTCTCGGATCTACCGCTGTTACTGGGTACCATTTTACTGTGCGCCCTGTTACTGGCCGACAAGGTGCTCTCGCTCTTAGATGCCCTCATTTTGCTCGCCGGACTGGGATTTTTCTTGTGGCGCATGGTCAGACACAAACAACAGCCCGACGAAGCCGATGACGTACCGGCCATTCCGAGCTTGTCGCCGGCAAAAGCATGGTGGCTGTTCGCGGTAGGGCTGCTACTCTTGGTAGCGAGCTCCCGGGCGCTGGTGTTCAGTGCCGTCAACATCGCCACCCGTTTTGGCGTCTCCGAACTGGTTATTGGACTCACTATTGTCGCCGTGGGAACCAGCCTGCCTGAATTAGCCGCCTCCCTGCTAAGCGCCATACGCGGTCATGCCGACATCGCTATTGGTGCCGTGGTGGGATCTAATATGTTCAATCTGTTGGTGGTGTTATCGCTGCCCGGATTATTCGGCCCTCTGGCGCTTGAACCGCTAGCGCTCACCCGCGACTTAGGTACCGTGTTGATAACAACCTCAATTTTGGCGGTAGCCACGTGGCTGGCGTGGAACAAGCAAACGGGTGTTGCTCGGTTAGGGCGGCGTTTAGGCAGCATCTTTTTTATCAGCTACGTGCTGTATTATGGCCTCTTGTTTTACGACATGGCTTAAGCCGTGAATGGATAACAAAACATGCTAGATCGACAAGCCATCATTGCCTCGGGGTTGCGAACCCTACGTATGGAGGTTGACGCCGTTGAGGCACTGGCGCCCCATATTGACGAACAGTTTGTGCGCGCATGCCAAGCACTGCTGGGCGTTGAAGGGCGCGTCATTGTGACCGGCATGGGCAAGTCGGGTCATATTGGCAACAAAATTGCCGCCACCCTTGCCAGCACGGGCACGCCAGCATTCTTTGTTCACCCAGCCGAGGCCTCCCACGGCGATATGGGCATGATCACTCGGCGCGACGCGGTGCTTGCGTTATCCAACAGCGGCACCACACCCGAAATCCTCACCTTAGTTCCGCTGCTTAAACGCCTGGGGGTCACCCTGGTAAGCCTCACCGGCAACCCCAGCTCCACCCTTGCACAGGCCTCAGATATTCATCTCTATGCAGGTGCCGACTCGGAGGCCTGCCCGTTGGATTTAGCGCCCACGTCAAGCACTACTGCAGCCCTGGTTATGGGTGATGCCTTGGCAATTGCCCTGCTTGAATGTCGAGGCTTTAGCGCTGAAGACTTTGCTTTTTCGCATCCGGGTGGCGCACTTGGGCGCAAACTGCTGCTCAAGGTAGAGGACGTCATGGTGCGCGGTGACGCCATACCCGCGGTTAGCCCCACCGCGTCACTCGCCGATGCCCTCATGGAGATCACCGCCAAGGGGCTGGGTATGACCACGGTTTTAGAAAGCCGCGCGCTTAGCGGCATCTTCACCGATGGCGACCTGCGTCGCGCACTTGAAGGACAACCCAACATCCACTCGGTGCGCATTGCCGAAATCATGTCGTCTAAAGCCAAAACGATTAGCAGCGGCATGCTGGCAGCAGAGGCGCTGGGTATTATGGAGCAACACAAAATCAGCACACTGGTTGTTGTGGATGAGACCCAAAAAGTCGAGGGCGTTGTGCACCTGTTAGCGCTCCTTAAAGCGGGTATTGCTTAGTGAACCACTTTGACCAAACCACAAGCGCACTCAAACTACTGGTGCTCGATGTCGACGGCGTGCTCACCGACGGTTCTGTTATCTATGACAACAACGGTGGAGAAACCAAAGCCTTTAATATCAAAGATGGTTTGGGCATTAAGTTACTGCAAGCGGCAGGCATTGACGTTGCCATCATTACCGGCCGACGATCCCCCATGGTTGAGCGGCGTGCTGCAGAACTGGGCATCACCCAATTGATACAGGGACGCGAGGACAAATTAGCCGCACTCAAGCAACTGCTTGAAGAGCTCAACCTCAAACTCGAGCAAGTGGCCTATATGGGCGATGATTTGCCCGACTTGTCGGCGATTCAAAGCGTGGCGCTGGGCTGCTGTCCGGCAGATGCCGCTCGTGATGTGCGCGCGGCGGCCAACTGGATTGCCTCCACCGCCGGTGGCCGTGGCGCGGTTCGCGAACTCGCCGAACAACTGCTACATAGCCGCAATCAATGGGCGTCGCTTGTTGAGAAATATCACCTATGAAACGCTATCTGTCGGTTTCTGTGGCCATGCTCATGGCCCTGGCTGTCTGGCTGACCTTTGGTGACGGCGTGACACTGGGGACACTGACACCCGCCAGCTCAACAACCGACAATAACGGTGTGTACCGCCAGAGCTATTTAGAAGGTGCGCTGTTACAGCGCTACAACAAAAGCGGTCAGCGCGATCACACGCTGAGCTTAGCGGCCGCCGACCAGTACACCAACAGCGACACACAGTACCTCAAAGAATTGCGCTTTGAAGGCGCTGACGCCGACGGCAAGGTTTGGATAATGACGTCAAAAACTGGCGAACTGCGCGTTGGTGGCAGCGAACTCTTGCTGGCTGGCGATGTCCGAATTACCGATAGCCTGACTCGCAGCGTGCTTGATACCACCAATCTACACATTTACCCCGATCAAAAAATTGCAATTAATGAGGCGCCATTGACACTCACTTCCCCCAGTAGCCAGACCCATGCGGAGGGTTTAATCGTCGACTTTGATCAAGGCACCGCCACACTCAAGCGTAAGGTAGAAACCGTCTATGAGCCCTGAGCGAGGACATTATCCAATCCCCATGCCGGGTCGTTTTATCGCGCTGCTGTTTACAACACTGCTGTGCGCGATAACCGCGATGGGCTCAATGGCAGTCTGGGCACTCGAATCCGACCGCGAACAACCGATTCGAATCACCGCCGATTCTGCGTTGCGCGAAGAAAGCAGCGGACTAACCGAATACTCGGGCAATGTAGTGTTAACTCAGGGGTCACTCTCGATACGCGCTCAACGCCTACGGGTTGATCAAAGCAATCCGCAAAATACCCTGATTACGGCGACGGGGAGCCCAGCAACCCTTGAGCAAACACCCAGCATTGACAGTGCCCCGGTTGTGGCAAACGCCAATCGTATTGTCTACCAGCAAGCCAAGGAACTGGTTCAATTGATCGATGACGCGCGCATTGAGCAGCAGGGTGCCATTATCACCGGGGCCGCTATCGATTACTCGGTGGCCGAGCAGCGCGTGAGCGCCAGTGGTCAAGCGGGGGATAGCAGTCGTCAACGGGTGGAAGTGGTTATTCCCGCATCGGTAGTTGAGGGTAAAGGCGATACCGATGCGCCACCTAAAGACACCATGAAAGACAGCAGCCATGACGACTGAGCCCTAAATTCGGTGCTCAGCGTCAATCACCTTGCCAAGTCTTACAAGGGCAGAGCGGTGGTTAAAGACGTCTCGCTCGAGGTTCAACGTGGCGAGATCGTGGGTTTACTCGGACCCAATGGCGCCGGCAAAACAACCTGTTTTTACATGATTTTGGGTCTGGTCAATGCCGACGCGGGCAGCATTCACCTTGATGCTATCGATCTAACACGCAAACCCATTCACAAGCGTGCGCAGGCAGGCATTGGCTACCTACCGCAGGAAGCATCGATTTTTAGGCAAATGACCGTGAGGGATAACCTGTTAGCGGTACTTGAAATGCGCAAGGATTTATCCAGAGCGGCTCGCAATCAGCTTTGTGATGAGTTACTGCAGGAGTTTAGCGTTACCCACCTGAGTGACACTCTGGGACAAGCCTTATCAGGGGGTGAACGTCGGCGGGTCGAAATTGCTCGCGCTTTGGCAACCGACCCCACCTTTATTTTGCTCGACGAACCCTTTGCCGGCGTAGACCCCATTTCTATTAACGATATAAAGGCAATTATTCAGCATCTAAAAGATCGCAACATCGGCGTACTGATCACCGATCACAACGTGCGTGAAACCCTGGACATTTGTGAGCGGGCCTACATTGTTGGCGAGGGTCATGTCATCGCCTCGGGCCCACCGGAAACGGTGCTCAAAGATGCCAAAGTCAGGGCCGTTTATCTGGGTGAGAATTTCCGGCTATAAGCAAAACCACACCTAGAACTAGCAAATTACGCGCCAATTATTGCCTCTAGCACGGGGCTGGCGATACACTGGCAAATCGGACAGCAGGTTTTGGGGGCTCCTCCCGCGTAATGAAACAATCGTTGCAGTTAAAAATTGGCCAGTCGCTGACGCTGACACCCCAGCTTCAGCAGGCGATTAAATTACTGCAACTGAGCACCCTTGATCTGCAACAAACCATCGAAGAAACCCTCGAGTCCAATCCACTACTTGAGCGCGAGGAAGATTTTACCGAGGACATGCACGGTGATACGGTTGATTTTAGTGCCGAAACCGCGCTACCTGATAACTCTGACGACCTACCCGTAGACACGCGCTGGGAAGATCTGTTGCCCTCTTCCGCACCCGCTGCTGCTCCTCCAGGTAACGATGAGAGCGGATTTGCCGAGCGTGATGCCACTCCCGAATCCCTACACAGTCATTTACTCTGGCAGCTCAATACCACACGCTTCTCAGACGTCGACCACACCATAGCGCTGGCCATCATCGACGCGGTCGATGCCAACGGTCGGCTCACCCAGACGCCTGAAGAGTTATTAGCGAGCCTGGGCGATGAAGAACTCGAGCTAGACGAGGTCATGGCGGTTCTACACCGGCTACAGCATTTTGAGCCCACGGGCGTATTTGCCGAGGACTTGCGCGAGTGTCTGCTGCTGCAACTGCGCCAAATGTCACCAGAGACTCCCTACCGTGACATCGCCGGCGCCCTGGTAAGCCGCTACCTCGATCAAATTGCCACCGCCGAACCGCGTCAGCTTGCACGGCGGTTACGTGTGGACGAGAACGATTTGCTCGCGGCACTGGGGCTTATTCGATCCCTTGACCCCATGCCTGGGGCATCGGTAGGCGAAGACACCACCGAGTACATCACCCCCGATATTTTCGTTAAACGGGTCAACGGGTTTTGGCGGGTCGAGCTCAACCCTGACGTTGCCCCAAAATTGCGCATCAATCCGGCGTATGCAGGCCTGGCGAGTCAGTCGAACTCCGAGAGCGACAAAAACTACGTGCGGGATAATTTGCAAGAGGCGCGCTGGTTCATGAAAAGCCTTCAGAGCCGCAATGAAACCCTGTTAAAGGTGGCCAGCAAAATCGTTGAGCACCAGCGTCAGTTCCTGGATGTGGGCGAGGAAGCCATGCGGCCGCTGATTCTGGCTGACATTGCACAACAGATCG
The DNA here is from genome assembly GCA_038141785.1 of Luminiphilus sp. GTDB lineage: Bacteria > Pseudomonadota > Gammaproteobacteria > Pseudomonadales > Halieaceae > Luminiphilus. The sequence goes on from JAYQIT010000006.1 coordinate 62,326, forward strand.
ATATGCATGAATCCACCATATCGCGCGCTACAACACGCAAATACATGCACACGCCCCGCGGCGTCTATGAGCTAAAATATTTCTTCTCCAGCCATGTTGCCACCGCCGAGGGCGGCGAATGTTCATCAACCGCCATCAAGGCGCTAATAAAGAAGCTGGTGCAAAGTGAAAACGCAAAAACCCTAAGCGATAGCAAGCTGTGCACGCTGCTCAAGGAACAGGGGGTCATCGTGGCACGACGCACGGTGGCAAAATATCGCGAGCAGCTAAACATACCGCCATCTAATGAGCGCAAACGACTGTTCTAGTAGTATGCTTGGCGGTGACAAGGAGGAAGACCATGCAATTGACCGTAAGTGGACACCATATCGACATAACCGACGCCCTGCGCAGTCATGTCAGTGACAAATTTGATAAGTTGCAGCGTCACATTGACCACATTACCAACGTCGAAGTTACTCTCATCGTCGAAAAACAAACGCACAAAGCCGAGGCCAATTTGCACGTGTCAGGCGCTGATCTTTTTGCCTCCTCGGAATCTGATGACATGTACGCTGCGATTGATGCGCTGGCCGATAAACTCGACCGACAGATCATAAAGCACAAGGAAAACACCGAGGGCACTGATAGATGACCGGGCTGGACAGTTTACTGAGCCCGGCCCGGGTAATGTGCCGGGTCGACGCGACCAGTAAAAAGCGTATTTTTGAATTGGCGGCACAAAACATTGCCCATGGCGATGCATTGCTGACCGAACAACAGGTCTACAGTCAACTGCTGGCCCGCGAAAAGCTTGGCAGTACCGGACTTGGGCAGGGGGTAGCCATACCTCATTGCCGGGTGGATGGTTGTGACGCGCCAATGGGGTGTTTAATAACCCTTGAAACACCCGTAGATTTTGATGCGCCCGATGGTCAGCCAGTGGACCTGTTGTTTGTGCTTTTGGTACCGCCCGAAGCCACCCAGGCACACCTAGACCTACTTGCCGAGTTGGCGGGCCGGTTTTCCGGGCCCGACTACTGCCTGGGGTTGCGACAAGCCCACTCGGCAGGGGCACTGTTGTCCTGCGCGCTGAATACCCACAGTCCAGCGCCTCGCCACGCCGCCCACTAACGTTATGGAACTGGTTATTGTCAGCGGCAGGTCGGGGTCGGGTAAAAGTACCGCCCTGCATCAACTGGAAGACCTCGGGTATTACTGTGTTGATAATTTGCCCGCTGCACTGCTACCCACACTCACCCTGCAACTGACCGGCAACCAGTACAAAGAGTTTAAGGGTGTTGCGTTGTGCATTGACGCACGCAATAGCGAAGATGATCTGAAAGAAATTCACAACGTGCTGCGCGATCTACCCAGCACCATACGCAGCCAGATTATCTACCTCGACGCCAGCAATGACATCCTGATAAAACGCTTTAGCGAGACGCGACGACGACACCCGCTGAGCACCGATAAACGGTCGTTGGCAGAAGCCATCAGTCACGAAGGTAAGCTGCTCGAAGCGCTGGCCTCCAACGCCGATCTGGTCATTGACACCAGTCGTCTGACGCTCTACGACTTGCGCGCCGCAGTCAGCACCCGGCTTGGCGACGGTGAGCGCGAGGGCTTGTCACTGCTCATCGAATCCTTTGGTTTTAAGCACGGCGTACCCTCTGATGCCGATTTGGTGTTTGATGCCAGACTGCTTCCCAATCCGCACTGGGTGGGGGGGCTCAAAACGCAGACCGGTTTGGACGCTGACGTCATTGATTTTAAGCCGACAGGCCGATGCACAGCCCTTCATAGAAGATATTATTGATTCTTGCAGCGCTGGTTGTCGGTCTACGAGAACTCACAACGCACCTACATGACCATAGCCATTGGGTGTACCGGTGGCCAGCATCGCTCGGTTTACGTGGCAGAGGCGGTTTATAAAATCATCGCTGGGCAACACAGCCGCACGCAGATTCGACACAGGGAACTCTCGGTAATGGAAACACGATGATCGAAGAACGCGTGGAAATTATTAATCGACTGGGATTGCATGCTCGCGCGGCAGCCAAACTGGTCGATTGCGCCGCTCGGTTTAGTAGTCGTATTCACATTGGCAAATCGGGCCAGCTTGTCGATGCCAAAAGCATTATGTCGGTGATGATGCTCGCTGCGGGAAAAGGCTCGATATTGGACATTGTGGTTGACGGCAAAGATGAGCTGCAGGCGTTTGATGCACTTAGCCAACTCATTGCCGACCGCTTTGGCGAGCCCGACTAAACCAGCTACCCAACCGCCGCGTTACCCCTACCAATAAGTTCACCAAATAGATAGGTGCAGTGCGGCCCACTCTCGCGGATAATATTCGCGCCGTTGGAGAGTAATCATGAACACTGCCATCAAGTCACAAAAGCAATTTGCACGCCTTGATCAGGCCCTGAGCAGCGGTACGCTTGCCGATGTCGCCGGTATTGTTTCCGATTTGTCGCCCGGCGATATTGCTCACCTTATCAGTTCCTCGCCGCCCCGCTACCGACACGTTCTGTGGTCACTCATTGATAGCGAGCAAGAAGCGGAAGTCCTTAATGAGCTGCCCGAGGAGCTGCGTAACGCGTTCTTGGTGGAGATGGCGCCCGAGGCGCTGGCAGAGATTGTCGGACAGCTAGATGATGACGACGTTGCCGATATTTTGCAGGAGCTTCCCGAGTCCATAACCGGGCAAGTTCTGGGCATCATGGATGACCAAGACCGGGCGCGCATTGAAGCCGTTTTGAGTTACTCGGATGATGTGGCGGGTGGCCTGATGAGCACCGATACCATCACCGTGAGAGCCGATCTGACGCTGGATGTAGTGCTTCGCTATCTGCGTAGACATAACGAAATTCCGCTCAACACCGACACGGTCATTGTTGTTAATCGCGAAGATCGGTATGTGGGGCTGTTACCCATACGAACCCTATTGGTCGCCGACCCCGGGGTTTCAGTTCGCGAAATGATGGTCACCAATCGCGATCCCATACCCGCGCAAATGGCCTCTTCCGAGGTGGCACGTCTGTTTGAGCGCAACGATTGGATCTCGGCTCCTGTGGTTGATGACGACGGCCTACTGCTGGGCCGTATTACCATTGACGACATCGTTGATGTTATCCGTGAAGAGGCTGACCACTCACTCACCTCATTGGCACGTCTAGGAGAAGAGGATACTTTTTCGACCGTCCTCCATACAGCCCCACGACGTGGCATATGGCTGGGGCTTAACCTGCTCACCGCCTTTGTCGCCTCCGCCGTCATTGGGCAGTTTCAAGACACCATTGAAAAAGTGGTAGCCCTCGCCGTGCTCATGCCGATTGTCGCCAGCATGGGTGGTATCGCCGGCACACAAACGCTAACCGTGCTCATCCGTGGTATGGCCATGGGCCACGTCAACTCTCGCAACCAACTGTGGCTGGTTGGTCGAGAGGCGAGTGTGGGCGCTATTAATGGCCTCTTATGGGCCCTGGTGGTTGCCGTTGCCGCCTCGCTCTGGTTCAACGACCCCATGCTTGGAGTGGTAATTGCAGCGGCTATGGCTATTAACTTGGTCACTGCCGGTGTGGTTGGCGCCGTTTTACCCCTGGTTCTGAACAGGCTGGGCATCGACCCTGCCCTGGCGGGTGGTGTAGTGCTGACAACGGTGACAGACGTGGTTGGGTTTTTATCATTCTTGGGTTTGGCAGCTGTCGTTTATGGTTGAAGATGATTTTGAATGGCAGGATGAGGGACCGAGCAAGAGCGCTATTAAGCGTGAAATGACGGCGCTGCAAGACCTTGGCACACGGCTAACACAATTGTCTGACGCGCAGCTCAAACAAATGCCCATTGAAGATGAGCAGCTATTAGACGCCATCCACTTGGCAAGACGCATAAAAGCCCGGGGCGGCTTGAGACGGCAACTGCAGTTTATTGGCAAGTTAATGCGCAACATCGATGCAACACTGATTGAGGCGGCGTTTGCCCGATTGGATGGCCAGCATGAAGAACAGAAGGCCCGCTTTCACCGCCTGGAAGTGCTGCGTGACACCCTCCTGAGCAAAACCGATGCGGGTATGCAGGCGCTTTTGCAAGCGTTTCCCGACGCCGATCGCCAGCACGTACGGCAGTTGGTTAGGCAACAGGCGGCGGAGCAAAAAAACAACAAACCGCCAACATCGGCGCGCAAGCTGTTTCGTTATCTGCGGGAGCTGGATGAGCGTGAAAACGGCGCCGGTAACGCCCTAGAAGTCACTGACGACGGTGAGGATTAAGCGGAGCTTATTCAAAAGCCGGGCCTAAAAGCAGGTCCAAAAGCTGGGTCAGGCACAGGGCGTCAACGACCTTCGCCATCAACAGGGGCGGGCGCAACGGCACTGGCCTCATCTTCTTTCTCAGGTGCGGGCGTTTTACTTGGGGTTGCATCAAATACGCGCTCAAATCGCACCTTGGGCTGAGAGCTCACCCGACACCGAATACACCCCACTCGACAAGCTCTTGACCTGATCTTCAAAGACTTTACTCACCAAATAGGCACCGGCAGCCACCGGCAGACCGCCCGCCAGTGCCGCTACCCAGGGAATATTTTCAGCCAGTGGCAAGGTAACAATAAGTTCACCATCGATAGTTTGGGTTAGCAGATCAATATCGCTACTGAATTTAAACCCACCACCGCGGGCATCCACATCAAAGCGCGGAATCACAATATGACCGGGCTCAAACACAAACTGACCGTCGGCACGTTTAAAGGTCACGCCGGGATCGAATAAGCGGGTAACATTGGCACGCTGAAACAGGCCGGCCAAATTGAGTACGCTCAGCACGCGCATAATACCCGTAGCGCCCGAGGACACCGGCAAGAATGATCCCTCGTTTAAGCGCACAGAGAGGTCGCCAAGTAATTGGGATGAGTCAATATCCAGCGGCGAGCCAGGCCAACCAAGCACACCCGCAACCGTTCCCGAGCGCGACGCAATGGCGGGCTCGCGATTAAGATCCTTAAACAACTGGGCACTGTCCTTTAGCGAAGCATCAACCGTGACATTCGTCTGATACAAACCATTGGCACCGCGGGACCATTGCAATGCCGAGCCGGGCAAAAACCGTAACCCGGCAAGCTGCCCCCATATCCGATACCACGAGGGCGTTGGGATCACTGCTTAGATGAAATCGCGCCGCACCCAAGGGCCGGCCAGCGTAGTAAACATTAGCCAGAATCACATCGATAGGCGCCTTGAGCGCTGGCGGCAATAGCTCGCGCGACTGCTCCGGGGCCATGGAGGAAGGCAAACGATCGAGGTCGAGGGTGTTGATAATGAGAGTGGACGGCGTGTTATCTCGATACAACGCGAATTCTGCATCCAGCCAATCGGCATTCACGCCCAGCATCTCCCAGCCTCGATGGGGTGTCATATCCACATGCACAGCGCCAAAGTGCACATCGCCAAGGCGCAGGTCGGTTACCTCAAGCGCATTAATGGCGAGCGAACCCGCCACAGGTGCCGGGCCAACCGATGTGCCAAGAATGGTTTGAGCAGCAGGCGTCAATTGTTCTCTCACTGGCGGCGCTACCGGTCGAACCGCGGCCGCCAAGCGCTCCCAAACTTGCAACCAGGGGTCGATATCGAGAATGGGCAAAGTACCCCTAACTTGCACCTGGTCGGTTACCAAGCCCTGCGCCAGCGTAGCGGGCTCGTTGGTGGGGGTTAAGTCGATAAGTGCGCCGGTAACCGCCGAATCACGTCGATAAATGCGGGCGCTGGCGCGGTCAGACCAGAATAGCTGCCAGGGCGCTTGGTCACCCAGATTGACCTCAAAGCGCAGCGGCGTCGGCTGCTGGGCTTGCTTACCAAGCGGCGCAGGTAAATCAATAGACGTGCCTAGTAGGTCGGTATTGAGTACCACTTGTGCGGACTGCCCTATGGCGACGCGCCCCGCAAGCCACGTATCACCGGCAAGCAGCGGCTGCCAGCTAGCATGGGATAACTCTGCCAACGACAAGAGCCATGGTTCAACTTTGCTCGCAGGAAGGTTTACCTCAAACCGAGCATCGACCACATCGGCACCCGGGCTACCCGACGCCCCGGGACCCAGTTGAATATCCAAGGGTTCGCCCAACACCTTGAGCCGCAAATCATCACTACGGAACCCCTGCTCAAGATCAAAGTTTAGGTGGCCCTGAACATCCGTAAAGTGAAAACCCAGTAGCGTTGAGTACAGCGAGACATCCGATAATTCTGCAGCGACTAATACGCTGGGGTTTTGAGCCGGCGCAAGTGCATCCAAGCCTATCTGGATATGACCCACCGCACTGCCTTGCTCCACCGACAGATCATCAAGTACACCCGCAGCCAGGTTATAAACCGGTGTCGCGCGTACCGCATCCAGCAGCACCTGCATATTGCTCTCAAAATGCGCATCACCAGCAATGGTCGCCGCACCACGGCTGATGTCGCCCTCGACTGACAGCTCGGTAAACGCCAAGCCTTCAAACTGCCCCGCCTCCGACCAAACACTGAGTCGCTGGGAATCCAGGCTAATATGTGCCGCTGGGCTCTCAATCGCCGGCCATGCCGGATCAAAGGTCAGTGTGGCATCGCGTAAACCAACCTCAAGCTGCACAGACTGCGCACCGCTGCCATAACGACCAAAGCCACCGCGCCAACTAAACGCCGCGTACTCGGCATAACCTTGAGGGATAGCCCTGTCTAACCAAGCATCGAGTTGACTGGGTATCGTCTTGGGAATGTATTTATCTCTAATAGCAATGTCGGCACCGGTTGCGCCCACATCCAGATACATTGCCAGAGGCACCTGGGTACGCGCCTGCGCATTGAGCGGAATATCCATACCAAACAACACATTGGCGTTGTGCTCGGCTGCTTGCGTTCTGAGTACCCCCCCCCTCAAGCCACAACACATCGCGCGTCCAGCGGCTCTTTAGAACACCGTCGACACGCGTGAAAGCGAGCGGCTGCTCATAGACTCGCGGCAAGTCGAGCTGAAAATCCTCGGTGTTAATCCATGCCATAGCACCCGTGTTGTCGGCATCAATGATGGCATCGATGCCCTTTAGCCCGGGCACCTTGTTAAAGGCTGAGATTGTCGCATTCGTTATTTGTGCCTGTGCTGACCACCCTCAAGGGGTTGGGCTATATTATCGACGTGCCAGACAAACTGCTGGGCCCTGCCCCTGGGTTTTAATGATGCAATGACATGGGAGGCTTTGTCAGAAAGCACTCCCTGAGCTAGCAATACGCCTGCCAATTGTTCGGCATCAACACTCGCAATAGCCACCGACAGGGCTGGCTTGTGATAGACAAGTGTTGCGCGAGGTAGGCGTAATTCGTTACCTGCCAGGCCTAGGCTCACGTCATTGATAGCGACCTTGCTCTGCTGCGCGTCAATCTCGACCGCGGCAAGGCCACTCAGGGTGTCGAATTGCACTGTCCTTGATGGGGAATCAGTCAGGGCCAGCTTAACGCCCGATAGCGCCCAATCGACCGTCGTAGTAACCACACCCTGATTAACATTAATCCACAGCTCGAGATCGGCCTGACCTTGGCTATTGAGGCCAAACAGGCGGGTCAGTTCGCCCACGTTGGCCGCCATGAACGTGCCATAAAATTGCCCGTTAAACTGCTCGAAGGCCGACGGGTTACCCATACTTCGCCCCGATAGGGTAACCCGCTCGCCGGTGCCAGTACCGAGCACAATCTGAATATCGCGTTGGCTGCGATAACGCCGCAAATTAAGATCAAGGTCAAAAACCAGCCGTTCATCCCTACGGCGCAGACCAATAGAAGAGTCGACAACACTCACGCGCGCAAAGCGACGTAACACATCCACTAGCATGGCCAGTTGGGGTTCGATTGATGTGCTGCTTGCGTGTGGCACCGTGACATCAAGCGCCATACCGGCAAGCTGCAACGACTCTGGCCGCAACTGCAACGCCATAAGTGACGCCCAAGGGTCGATGCTGATGGTCGCCTTGGCAACCTGCAAAGAGGCAGCCCCTGAACGACCGACATCGGTGTCAGCCAACTGCAAACCTGTTAATCGAAGCTCGGGCGTAAACCCCCTCACCTGCCCTTCTAATTGCTCAACACGCAGACTCACATTGAGCTGACCGGCCAACCATTCTGTGACGGCCTGTTTGTAACGAGGCAGCATATCGAGGGCCAACTGGGCCACTGACACATAAATAGCCAGCAATACAACCAGGCATAAAACGCCGCGCCACAACAACCGGGCAAGTGACTTGTGAAAGCGCTCAAGCATGATGGGCGGGCCACATGGGCGCGAGGCCAAAGTGGGCCAGTAGCTCGCGAGTCTCCACCAAGGGCAAGCCCACAACCGACGAGTAACTGCCCCGAATAGCGCTGACAAAACTACCCGCAAAACCCTGGATACCGTAAGCGCCTGCCTTATCCCAAGGCTCATCGGTCAGCAGGTAGCACTCGATTAAGTCGTCTGACAACGAGACAAAATCGACCTCGGTCACAACCGTAACCGAGCGACATGTTTGGCCCCGCCGCACGGCAACCGAGGTAAACACCCGGTGCGTGCGTCCTGACAGGTTTTGTAACAGGGTACGCGCGTGATCAGTGTTGGCCGGCTTACCGAGAACTTGTTCATCCAGTACAACCGACGTATCGGCAGCGACCACAACCGCGTCAGGTATCGGGCAAGCCTGTGCTTTCTCGACCGCCATGCGGTGTACATAGTCGGAAGCCGCCTCACCCGCTGCGATGGACTCATCGATATCGGAGGGCAGGCACTCAAAATTGGGGCGCAGCATAGCCAGGAGTTCTTGACGGCGCGGACTTGCGGAGGCCAAAACCAGCGACACGACCTAGTCAACCTCGTAGTAGCGTCTGAGTGCACGCAACCCGTTACGGACAACGGGCCACAGCAGCATACTCATGGGCACCGAACTCATAAACGCCAAACCGGTACTACCCAGGCCCATAAGATTATGCAGCCACAGTTCAACCAACAGCGCCAATGACACCAGTAGACCCACCGTTAGGGCTTGTAAAAAACTATCAAACTGCCTGATGCGCTGGTAGTTGAGCAAAATGACTAGCATCGACACCACGCAGCCTATCGCCATTGCGCCGACGGCCGTGCCATGAATCATATCGAGCGCCAAGCCCGTTAGTGACGCCGACAAGATTCCCACGCGATGGGGTATAGCCAACCCCCAATAAAACAGCACCAACAACGGCCATTCGGGGCGGTACCAGCGCCAATCAAAAGGTAGCGGTAAAACATAGAAGACCAAGGCAATCAGTAAACTGAACCAGACCACCCAGCGCGCGTGTGGTTGATTCACGGATCTGGGGACTCCTGGGCTAAGGGTGTGGTTGCCAAGAGCACGTGCCGACCACGGTCGAGATGGGCACTGGGTTGTGCGATTACTGTGGCAAAGGCGGCACCAGGCTCGTCCTCAATCGCCACCACTTCGGCAACGGGATAACCGGGCGGAAAACGCCCGCCCAAACCCGAGGTAACCAATTGGTCACCCATTTCGATATCGGTAGTGGCCGCAACATGACGAACAATGAGCTGGTCAATATCGCCAATCCCCTCAATAAGCGCACGAACACCGTTGCGATTGACTTGCACGGGCACTGCGTGGGTAGCGTCAGTAATTAGCATGGCGCGACTGGTGTTGACACCCACAAGAACAACCTGACCCATTAAACCCTTGGCACCAAGCAGTGGTTGGCCTTTTCGCACACCATCGCGGCTACCTTTGTCGATAACCAACATGTGACGCGCGGGGTCGGCCGTTACCGAGATGATTTCGGCCACCATAATGTCAGACTCGATTAACGCGGCGGAATTGAGTAGCGCCCGATAACGGCTATTTTCAGCGAGCACGGCAGCCAGGCGCTGCGCCTGCGCCGCGACCACCAAGTTGGCCTGCCTGAGCCGGGCATTTTCCTCGCGCAGCGCCTTGCGTGACGCAAAGTAGTCGACTGTAGCCTGCCATGCTCGAACAGGCGCGGCCCCCAGCAAGTAAACGCTCGAGCTTGCGTCAACCGCCAATTCGCGAACCGGCGTTAGTCGTGGATCGTCATGAAAAACAAACAGCGTGACAACACAAAGAACCACCACAAGCAGTAAGCGCCCGCCTATGTGTTTCTCTTGTAAGAATAGCGGTTTGATGAATCAACTCCGTTGCCCAAAACTCACGGCTAATCGGTGGACAGCAACTCAAGTGCATGCCGATCCATCAGCTCAAGCGCACGACCACCGCCGCGCGCAACACAGGTCAAAGGATCTTCGGCAATAAGCACGGGCAAACCGGTTTCGTCGGCAATTCGACGGTCAATATCTCGCAACAGCGCACCACCACCCGTTAACACAATGCCCTGCTCGGCAATGTCGGCCGCCAATTCGGGTGGCGATTGTTCGAGGGCCGTTCTGACCGCTCGCATAATAACGTCGAGTGGGTCATCGAGTGCCTCGCGAACCTCGTCACTGTTCAGTGTAAAGCTCTTGGGCACACCCTCGGCCAAATGCCGACCGCGCACATCAATCTCGCGCAGCTCGCTACCCGAATGCGCACAACCCACTTCTTGCTTAATGCGTTCAGCGGTGGCATCACCCACCAAGCTGCCAAAGCGGCGACGCACATAGGCCACAATTGCCTCGTCGAATCGGTCACCACCAATGCGAATGGAATCCCTGATACACCACGCCATTGAGGGAAATGATGGCTATTTCGGTTGTTCCACCACCAATATCCACCACCATACAACCCGAGGCTTCTTCGACATCGAGCCCCGCGCCAATAGCGGCGGCCATGGGCTCTTCGATTAAACGCACCTCTCGGGCACCGGCGCTCAGTGCCGACTCACGAATAGCTCGCCGCTCTACCTGCGTGGACATACAAGGTACACACACCAGCACCCGTGGACTGGGGCGGATAAATTGGGTTTCGTGGACCTTTGGCAATAAAGTGCTGAAGCATTTTCTCGGTGACCTGGAAATCGGCAATCACCCCGTCTTTAAGGGCCGAATGGCCTGAATATTACCGGGTGTCCTACCGAGCATGCGCTTTGCCTCGCGCCCCACGGCCTCAATGGATTTCTGGCCATTGTGGATACGAATGGCCACAACCGAGGGGCTCGTCAAGGATAATGCCCTGATCTTTCACATAAATCAGCGTGTTGGCCGTGCCAAGATCAATGGACAGATCGTTGGAAAACAAGCCACGAAGGCGTTTGAACATGATGTTGTCCCGCTACAGGCCGGGTGTAGAGAGGCCACCCTGGCCAGAGTTATGGTTAGCTACATTGCTGTCATTCCAACCGACAGATCCACTCACAAATCTACCAAAACCGGCCGAAAATCATCCGCTTTGCCGTGTTTATAATGTGAGTGAATGTAACAACGCAGGGGTTTTTGGGCAAGATGCAATGTGGTAGTTTGCAGGGCCCAAAAGTAAGTGGACACCCCATTATGTCGGTTACTCCAGCCGATGTTGCTCAAGTAGCGCAGCTCGCGCGACTAAAAATTGCAGAACAGGCCCTCGAAGACGTTACCGAGCGCTTCGGTCGCATCCTCGATTTGGTCGATGAGTTGCACAGCATAGACACCAGTGACGTGGAGCCCATGTCTAACCCCCACGACATGATCCAGCGACTTCGCTCGGATACGGTGACCGAAAACAACCAGCGCGAGCAACTCCAGTCAGTGAGCCCAGCGGTTGAGGAGGGCTACTTCTTAGTGCCCAAGGTGATCGACTAATGGCAGACCAATCCTTGTCCTTTGCAACCATCGCTGCGCTTTCGGCCAAGCTCAACACCGGCGAATTGTCCTCTGTCGAGCTAACCCAGCACTTTATTGAGCAAATTAAACGCTACGACGGCGCGCTCAACAGCTTTATTACGGTGTGCGAAGAACAGGCACTGGCGAGCGCCCAAGACGCCGATGAACAGCGCGCTTCGGGCAATGTGACGCCACTGACGGGCATTCCCATGGCCCACAAGGACATTTTTTGTACCCAAGGGGTAAAAACCAGCTGCGCGTCGCGCATGCTCGACAACTTTACCCCGCCCTACAGCGCCACCGTGGTCAACAAGCTCAATCAAGCCGGCGTTGTGGCCCTGGGCAAGGTCAATATGGATGAGTTCGCTATGGGCTCTTCTAACGAAACCAGCTTTTTCGGCCCGGTGTCCAACCCCTGGGATCCGTCGCGGGTGCCCGGCGGTAGCTCTGGCGGCTCCGCTGCTGCCGTTGCTGCGGGTCTTTGTGCTTTTGCTACCGGCACCGATACCGGCGGATCGATTCGACAACCGGCGTCACTGTGCGGCATTACCGGGCTCAAACCGACCTATGGCCGGGTGTCGCGCCTTGGTATCATTGCGTTTGCTTCATCATTAGATCAAGCGGGCCCCATGACCCGTAATGCCGAAGACGCCGCCATGGTTCTGTCGGCTATGAGCGGCATGGACCCAGGCGACTCCACCTCGGCCGATCAGCCCGTGCCCGATTTCCATGCCCTGCTCAATACCGATATTCGGGGCCTGCGCATTGGCTTACCCCGAGAATATTTTAGTGCCGACTTGGCACCCGACGTTGGCGATACCATTCACGCGGCACTGGCGGAACTCGAAGCGGCCGGCGCGACACTGGTCGATATATCGCTGCCACATACCCACCAAGGCATTGCCACCTACTACGTTATTGCGCCTGCCGAAGCCTCGGCTAACCTGTCGCGCTACGACGGTGTCCGCTTTGGCCACCGATGCAGCGACCCCCAAGATTTGATTGACCTATATGAGCGCTCGCGCAGTGAAGGATTTGGTGACGAGGTACAACGGCGCATCCTCGTGGGCACCTACGCACTGTCAGCTGGCTTTTACGATGCCTACTTTAAAAAAGCCCAACAGGTGCGCCGCATCATTGCCAACGATTTTAAACAAGCCTTTGAGCAGGTAGACCTGATTGCCGGACCTGCCGCTCCCGGCGTCGCCTTTAAACACGGCGACAAAGCGGCTGACCCACTGACCATGTACATGGAAGATGTGTACACGCTATCGGTTAACTTGGCAGGTTTGCCGGGCATGTCGGTTCCCGCTGGTTTTATCGATGAACTGCCTATTGGCTTGCAGCTTATAGGCAAGGCCTTTGACGAGCAGACCTTGTTAAATGCCGGCCATTGTTTTCAGCAGCGCACATCCTGGCATGAGGCCCAACCCGACCGGACGAGGCTGAGCCTATGAGTTGGGAAATGGTAATGGGGCTAGAGGTACATTTACAGCTGGCCACCGAATCTAAGATTTTCTCCGGTGCTGCCAATCGCTTTGGTGCCGAACCCAATGTACAGGCCTGCGCGGTGGATTTAGGCATGCCCGGTATGCTGCCCGTGCTCAACGAGCAGGCGGTAAAATACGCGGTGATGTTTGGCCTAGGGGTAGGCGCTGACATTGGCTATTGCTCGGTGTTTGATCGCAAAAACTACTTCTACCCCGACCTGCCCAAAGGCTATCAGGTAAGCCAGTTTTTCCAGCCTATTGTGGGCGAGGGCGTGTTTGAAATTCCCATGCCCGACGGCAGCTTGTACCCCGTGCGTATTACGCGTGCCCACCTAGAGGAAGATGCGGGTAAATCGGTGCACGACGCCTTTGCAGGACAAACCGGCATTGACCTTAATCGCGCGGGTACGCCGCTGTTAGAAATCGTCACCGAACCCGACTTTAGAACCGCCGAGCAAGCAGTGGCTTACCTTAAAGCACTGCACTCGCTGGTCACCTATTTGGGCATCTCAGATGGCAACATGGCCGAGGGATCCATGCGCTGCGATATCAATATTTCGCTGCGCCCCGCGGGGAGCAGCGAGCTGGGCACCCGTACGGAGATAAAAAACGTCAACTCCTTCCGCTTTGTCGAGCGTGCCATTTTGGTTGAGGCCGCGCGGCAAGCCGAGATTTTGGAAGATGGCGGTACGGTGGTACAGGAAACACGGCTGTACGATGCGGACAATAACGAAACGCGATCGATGCGCTCAAAAGAAGTGGCTAACGACTATCGCTATTTCCCCGAACCCGATTTGCTCCCCATTGTTATTGACCAAGATTATGTCGATGCCATTCGGGCCACACTGCCGGAGTTTCGGGTGCAAAGCGTGCTCGCTTTGTGAATGACTACGGCTTGAGTGACTACGACGCTGCCCTGCTGGTGAGCTCTCGGGCGCAAGCTGATTACTTTGAAAGCGCAACAAAGGCGTCATCTGAGCCCAAGCTCACCGCCAACTGGATACTCGGCGATCTTTCTGCCGCTCTCAATCGCGACGACATCACCATTGACAACTGCGCCATTACACCGGCGGCATTGGCGGGACTGATCCAACGCATAGCCGACAACACCTTATCCAGCAAATTGGCCAAGCAAGTCTTTGAGGGACTGTGGCAAGGCGAGGGCAGTGCCGACGAGATTATTGATGCGCGCGGGCTTAAGCAAGTCAGCGATTCGGGTGCGCTTGAGGCCATGGTAGATACGGTAATAGCAGCCAACCCCGATCAGGTGGCGCAATATCGAGCGGCGGATGATGCCAAGCGCAAGAAGTTAAGCGGCTTTTTCGTGGGTCAAATTATGAAAGCCTCCAAGGGGCAGGCCAATCCGCAACTGCTCAACAGCTTACTGCTTAAAAAGCTTTCGGGTGACTAACACAACCAAAACCTTGTGAGCACTGCCAAAACTCCGTGAACACTGCCAAAGCTACGTGAGCACTTCCAAAACCCGTGAACACTGCCAAAACTCCGTGAGTGGCTGTTAGCGAGCGCACTGGAACTGGCAAGTTACTTGTTGTCGTAGGGCACGCGCCCCTTGAGAAAGCGCTCTCGGTTCTCGCGTTTCTTTTCAACGCTTTTTTTGAGCAGCACATAAACCGCACCAGTACCGCCATGCACGGGTTGGGCCGAGTGAAAGGCTTGCACGTCGTCCAAGTCCTGCAGCCAGCGATTAATATAGCCCTTCAAAACCGCGGTTTTCTCGACCTCGGATTTGCGCTGACCTTTACCGTGCATAATCAGCAAGGTGCGCAGTCCTAGCTCCATAGCCTCTTTAATAAAGGTGTGCGTCTCATCCCGCGCCTGCTTCACCGTGAGCCGATGCAGATCAAGACGCGCCTCAACATCGTATTTGCCCAGACGCAGCTTCTTGTATACGCCGTTTTGGATACCGGGGCGCTTAAAATCCAGCACATACCAGGCATCGAGTGGCTCAATGCCCTCATCAACCAAAGGATTTAGACCGACCCCATCGAGCCCCTCGGCGGCTCGACGACGCTCGGCCGTATCCGACACATCGGAGCGCTTGTCGAGACGGGCCCGAGGCGCGCGCTTGAGTGGCGTTACCCCTGCCATCTCCTCGAAAAACAACTCATCATCGTTCACGGTATGTTCCTTGTGTAGCTACAGTGGCAGTATACTGACTGAGCGATCAGGGAGGATCACTTTCTATGCGAGGAAATCTGATTAGCGGTGCTGGCTATTTTTTCCGCGGACTGAGCATGCTGCCCCAGCGCGGCATCAGGGCCTTTGTCATCATACCGCTCTCGGCCAACATTTTACTGTTTGGCTTGCTCGGCAAATTGGCCTTGGGTTACATCTTGGCCCTGGTGGCGACTACTGAAGCCGCACTGCCCGACTGGCTTAGCTTTCTTACCTGGATTTTGATTCCCTTTTTATGGCTGGCCGGTGGGCTGTTAACGGGTTATGCCTCGACGTTTTTGGTGTTGTTGCTAACATCCCCATTTCATTCGCTGCTCGCTGAGAAAGTGGAAGAGCAAGTCACTGGCCGGCCGGTACCCGCTCTCGAAGGCGTCACCGCCGCACTCCTGCAGATTCCTCGGGGCATTGCGCGAGAAATAAGCAAGTACCTCTACTACATTCCCATGGCGCTGGTGGTGCTTGTGCTGTCTTTTATTCCGGGCATCAATGCGTTTTCGCCACTGCTTTGGTTTTTGCTTGGGGCGTGGATGATGAGCCTGCAATTTCTTGATTACCCCATGGATAACCATCGTCTTCCTTTTAGAGAGGTGCGTAGCGCTAGCGCAGCACGGCGCCTGAGCAGTCTGGGCTTTGGCGGCATGGTGGCCTTTGTCTCGGGCATTCCCTTGATCAACCTGATTGTTGTACCCGCCGCGGTCATTGGCGCCACATTGCTCTGGTGCGAGGAATTAAGTGAGCACTCACATCGATCGCGCTAACTGCAATTCTCCCCAGCGGGAACATTCCCCAACCAACAGCCTCTAGAGCAACCCAAGCGAGATTCGCAACTAGAAACATTAGCAATTGTTATAACATAGCATTTGAGAATGATTTTCATTAGTGTATTATCACCCCCACAGTTGTTATTTGCTTTGGAGTTGTTGTATGTCCTCCTGGAGTTGCTTTAGGTCCTCCAACCGCACACGGATAAGCCAGGGATTGGCTTTGGTTGCCGGTGCATTGAGCGCATCTGCTGGCATGGCGCAGGCGCCCTCAACGGTCGAGCCCGACACCATTGAGCAGGTACTGGTGCGAGGCGCTTATTTTGGCAAGCGCGTCGCCTCCGGCGCCAAGACACCCACCCCGCTCATGGATGTGCCCCAGTCGGTATCGCTGATGAGTGCCGAGCAAATCAACGATCAAGCGCTCACCAGCATTGCTCAAGTCATGCAATACACACCCGGCGTGAGCATTGGACAAGGTGAAGATCACCGAGACCAAATTACCATTCGAGGCCAGAACACAACGGCTGACTTTTTTATCGATGGCCTGCGCGACGACGTGCAATACTTTCGCCCGCTGTACAATCTTGAGCGGATTGAAGTGCTGCGTGGCGCCAACGCTTTGCTATTTGGCCGTGGCGGCGGCGGCGGTGTGGTGAATCGGGTGACCAAAGTCGCTGACACAACCGAAAGCTTTGCTGACCTTGCCGGAGGATTAGATACCTTTGGTGCGCAGCTCTTCACAGTTGACAGCAACCTGCGGCTAAGCGGATCACAGGCACTGCGCATTAACGGCATGGTAGAGACCATCGATAACCATCGGGATTTCAAAGACGGTGATCGCTGGGCACTTAATCCGACCTATACCGCCAATGTGGGTGATGCGACACAATTTGTCGCCTCATGGGAGCGCGTCGACGATGAGCGCGTGGTTGACCGCGGAAACCCCTCTGTCAATGGCCAACCACTCGCCGGTAATCGGGATACTTTTTTGGCAGCCCCACGCTTAACGAAACTACCTTTCGTGGTGATGTGCTACGTCTGCGTGCCGATCATCGCTTATCGGGCGAGTGGTCCTTAAACGCGACGCTCCAGTACGCCGACTACGACAAGTATTACCAGAACCTATACCCCATTGGCTTTGATGAGCAGGCGACAACGGTTTCTCTGGATGGCTACAGAGATACCACGAACCGCGAAAACTCCCTGGCTCAGTTCAATGCAATTGGCCAGTTCTCGACGGCCGGGGTGGCACATACCCTGCTAGCCGGTGCCGAAGTAGGTCGGCAAAAAACCGCCAACGCCCGCCGCGATGCATTTTTTGACGCCAGTCAGGATGACCAAATCACTTTGGCATTTTCTCGGGTACTCGACATTCCCGTCGTTGGATTCCCAGAGATTGTGCGCAGCCGGGCTTCGGACGTGACGTTCCGTTCTATTTTCCTACAGGACGAACTCGCCTTGAGCGCCCAGTGGTCTGTCATCGCCGGCGTGCGTTGGGACGAGTTTGAGATTGATGTACTCGATCAGATGGCCGCAAACAGTGGGAGCAATGGCAAACTGAGCCGCAGCGACCGGGAAATATCGCCACGCGCGGGTATTATTTTTAAACGGACGCCGGCACTCTCGCTCTATGCCAGCTACAGTGTGTCTTTTCTTCCTCGTTCGGGCGATCAGTTCCTAACACTGACACCGAGCACCGCCACCCTATCGCCCGAGGAATTTGAAAACCTCGAAGCCGGCATTAAGTGGAGTGCAAGCAGTAACCTAAACGTTATGGCGGCAGTATTTGAAATTACTCGCGATAACGGCACCGCCGTAGACCCCAATAATCCCGAGCGCAGCGTGCTTACGGGCACCGAAACGCGCGGACTAGAATTACAGCTTGTGGGCAATCTCACCGATCAACTTAGCCTCAATGCCAGCTATACCTATTTAGACGGCAGTGAGTTGGGACGTTTTGTTAACGGTAACGCGGCAAACCGAGATCTGGCCCAGCTACCCGCTAACAAGTTGACACTTTGGGGCGACTGGACGGTGACCAGTGCCTGGCGCATCGGCATGGGCTTGGTGTATCAGGATGAGCAGTACACGAGCCTGAGTAACGCCGTCACCCTGCCCGCCTTTACCCGCGTAGACGCCGCTGTGTTTTGGGATGTTAGTAACGATCTGAGTCTGCAGCTCAACGTTGAGAATGTGCTAGACGAAAACTACTACCCCGCAGCGCACAACGACAACAATATTACGACTGGCCGTCCGCTCAATGCGCGCCTGACTGCGCGCTACCACTGGTGACAAGCCGGTAAGCTTGGTTCGCTATAGCGGCATGTTATTGGTCAGTGTTCAAGAAGATCCTGGGGTACGGGCGTACACTTGAGAGGTTCGCCCAAGAGCGCCTCGATGTCGGGCAGTAAGAACGCGTCATCTTCGCTGGCAAAACTAATCGACGTACCGCTTGCACCCGCGCGGCCGGTTCGACCAATACGGTGCACGTAGTCTTCGGGATCTTCGGGCAGGTTGTAATTGACCACGTGGGTAACGCCGTCTACGTGGATTCCTCGGCCCGCCACATCGGTCGCAACCAAAACCGCAATCTTGCCCTCTTTAAACTGGGCAAGGGTTTTGGTGCGTTTGGCCTGGGTGATTTCACCCGACAAAATGCCGCAACTGATACCCGCCTTGCGTAACTTTTCATGCACGTTGCGCACTTGATCGCGGCGATTGGCAAAGACTATGGTCGACACTGCCTCGGGCTGGCGCAGGATATTAGTAAGCACCCGCATGCGCTCGTGGCTCGTGCACAGCCAGACCTTCTGATCGACGGTAGCCGTTGCCACACGTTCGGGCTCAATCTCTACCGTAATGGGCTCAAAGGTCCACTGTTGCGCCAAATTAAGAATGTCTTGGGTAAAGGTTGCCGAGAACAGCAATGTTTGCCGATCTTTCTTAGGCGGCGTGGCGCGCACAATGCGTTTAACCTGAGGGATGAACCCCATGTCGAGCATGCGGTCTGCCTCGTCGAGCACCATAATTTCTACATGATCCAAAAAACATGTCCCGACGCTGCATAAAGTCGATCAAACGACCCGGGTTGCCACCACGAGATCAACCACTTTGGATGTCACCTGCTGTAACTGCTTTTGATAGTCGGCACCACCAATGAGCGTAACGGTGCTCAAGCCGGTGTAGCGACCCAAATCTTCAGCGTCGGCGCCAATTTGCATGACCAACTCGCGAGTAGGGGCTATCACCACTGCCCGCGGCTCGGCGAGAAAGCGCTCACCCTCGAGAGGGTTGTTAAGTAAGTCGTTAAAAATGGTAATCAAAAACGCCGCTGTCTTACCGGTACCGGTTTGGGCTTTACCAATAGCGTCGTAGCCCTGCAAGGTATGCGGCAAAATCTGCGCCTGAATGGGCGAGCAATACTGAAAACCCAACCCCTCAATGCCCTGCATGAGCTCGGGCGCCAGGTCCAGGTCATGAAAGCGTGTCTTACCCTCCTCGGGTGCAACGACAAATTGATCGGGTGTCCACGACTCACCGTCGGGGGTTTGCTTGGATTTACTCAAAATGAAAAACTCGACAAAACAGGTCAGTAACGTAAAGTCTACCACAGCAAGCGGCTTTACCCCGTGCCCATTTTGCCACCACATCGCGCAGCACTTGCGATCGAGTTTTACTGCAATGAGATAGCTAAGCATGCCTTATAGGCCCAACATCCACAGGCCAACCATCCAGGAGCTTAGGTCCGAGTTTCACCATATCTGGCAAATAGCTTGGCCCCTGTTCATTGCCCAAATAGCTCAAATGGGTACCGGCGTGGTCGATACTGTCATGGCAGGGCACTACGGCGAGCAAGATCTCGCGGCCATTGCGATTGGTTACAACATCTGGCTGCCGGTTTACCTGCTGATTCTGGGTGTTTTGTTTGCCAATGCGACCATTGTTGCTCAGGACTTTGGCGCCAAACGTTTTGAAAAAATTCGCAATCAGTTACCTCAAGCACTCTGGGTGGCGGTGGCTACGGGATTGCTCCTGGGCCCGCTAGTATGGTTTTGTGAGCCATTACTCGAGCTACTCAATCTTAATCCCTCCACCCAGCGCAAGGCGCTTAGCTACACCCAACTGGTTGCCGTTGGCTTGCCCGCCGTTGGCGTTTTTCATGCGCTTCGCTTTCATACTCAGGGTATTGGGGTTACCAAGCCCTTTGCCGTAGCTAGCGTGATTGGATTTATTGCCAACGTGCCACTCAACTACGCCTTTATTTACGGCCACTGGGGCGCACCCGAATTAGGCGCCGAGGGCTGCGGCATTGCGACGGCGATTTCCATGTGGTTGAGTTTATTGCTCATCGCCAGCTACGTGCTGTGGGATAAAAACCTCAAACCGTACCTTCCGGCATGGCAACCGGTGGCACCCAACCCTGCCATCATTTTTGAAATGCTAACCTTGGGCATCCCCATTGGCCTGACATTTTTTCTTGAGGTGGGTGTTTTCAGTCTCATTGCGCTGTTGGTGGCTACCCTGGGTGATACGGCCATGGCATCACACCAAATTGCCTTTAACATATGGGATATGTTTTACATTCCCATGCTGGCACTAGGCACCGCCATGTCCACTCGCATGGGCCACGCCATTGGCGCTGGGGTACCGCAGGGGGTGTATCGCGCCCTGTGGGTAGGTAGCCTAGTAGCCAGTGCCATTGCCCTGTGCACAACCCTGGTGCTGCTCACCCTACCCGGAATTATCATTGCGCTGTACACCGATTCCGCCCAGATTCAGGCGTTGGCCACGCTGCTAATCCGCCTGGCGGCGTTTTTCATTCTTCTGGATGCGGTACAAATTATTGGTTCGTTCACCCTGCGCGCCTTTAAGGAAACGCGCTTCCCATTTGTTGCCATGGTGATTTCTTACTGGCTCATTGCTTTACCCTTGGGGTGGCTCTTGGGTATAGAGCGCGCTACGTCGGTGAGCAATGGTGCAGCGGGTTTTTGGTACGCCACGATTCTTGGCATTGGCGTGTGCTCCGCGCTCATTTGTCTACGCGTTTGGCGTGTACTGCGCCAACCACTACCCACCAGTCCGACCGACGATTCAGTCGCTGCCTAAGCTGATTTTACGCCGCACAGGGTACAGTCTAGTCGTGGACTCAATTGCAGCCGCTGCTGCTCGTCCTCTCGAAAGTCGACAAGCCGCAACACCCCCCAAGGCAACGAGCCACAACCGGTTAGTAGCTTAATAGTGTCCAAGACCTGATTGAGGGCAATGACGCCCACTACGGGGCCTAGAACGCCCAGTTCGCTGCAAGCGCCTTGCCCATCTCCCGGCTCGGGGTAAAGACAGTGGTAGCAGCCGTATTGGCGCTCGCCATCAAAGATCATGTTTTGACCGCTCATTTGCAGCGCAGCACCCATGACCCAAGGTACGCGACTGGCCGCGGTCTCCACGTCAATGATGAGCCGGGCTTCGCGGTTATCGGTGGCGTCAATCACAACATCTATCTGCGCTAATAGGCTCTTTGCGTTGGCGGCAGTCAGCCGTTGTCCACACACATCAACGGTAAGCGCCGAGCACCGCTGGGTCATAGCCTCGGCGAGCACCTCGGCCTTGATCTTGCCAATATGGGCCTCGGTAAAGGCAATTTGACGGGGTAAATTGCTTACATCCACAACGTCGTCATCAATGAGGCGGATATACCCTACACCCGCTGCGGCCATATAAAGTGCGACCAGGTTGCCCAAACCGCCACAACCGACAATGGCCACGCGCGCATGTGCGAGTGCTTGCTGGCCCTCTAGGTCGAAGTCGGGAACCAAAAGTTGCCGAGAGAAGCGCGCCAACATGGCATCTGAAATCACAGCAACCGCCCTCCCGTCACACGCTCATGACCAGCAAGATCGCGTCGACTCTCTACCTGAGTAAAACCGGCCTCTCTCATGAGCTCCCTGACATCAGCGGCCTGGTCATAACCGTGCTCCAGTAACAGGTGGCCCTTAGAGGCCAGATGTCGCGTGCTATCGCTGACAATAGTTCGTAGACACGCCAACCCATCGTCACCCGCCACTAGAGCACCCAAGGGTTCACTGGGCAAATCGCCCTGCTGTAAATGGGGGTCACTCGCCCTGATGTACGGGGGTTACTGACAATCAATGGCCATTGCTTGTGTTCGAGGGCAGAAAACCAATTGGACTGATGCCACGCAACTGCCAGATTCAGACGCCGCCCATTATCTTTAGCCACAGCCAGAGCCTCGGCGCTTATGTCGACTGCCGTCACAGCGCAGTTGGGGAGCTCGCTGGCCAATGCCAATGCGACCGCCCCACTACCCGTACCCCAATCTAGCAGCGACTCACAGCCACCAGCGCGCGCGACATCCCGCGCCCACATCACCAGTATTTCTGTATCGGGTCGAGGAATAAGAACAGCCGGAGATACCGCCAGAGGCAGTGACCAAAACTCTCGCTCGCCCACTAAATAGGCAATGGGCACACCCTGGGCGCGTTGTGCCGCAAGACTTTGGAAGGCATCGACAACGTCGGGCGCCAGTACGCTATTACCGTGAGCAAACAGCCAACTCCGTTCACGCTTTATAAGGTGTAAAAGGAGAATTTCGGCCTCGCGCTCGGCCAAATTAGCGCAGCGCAACAACTCGGTAACGCGCACTAGAGTTGCTCGCTCATGGCTGCGAGTTGATCCGCTTGATGCTCCTGTCTAAGGGGTTGAATAAGCGCATCTAAATCGCCCTGAATAACCTCGTCCAATTTGTAAAGGGTGAGATTAATGCGATGGTCTGTGACTCGCCCCTGGGGAAAGTTATAGGTACGAATGCGATCCGATCGATCGCCGGTGCCCACCAGCGAGCGACGCTCGGCAGCCTGGGCCGCCGCCGCTTGGGACTCGGCGGCATCGAGGAGCCGGGCCTGCAGTAATGACATGGCGCGAGCCTTGTTCTTGTGCTGGGAGCGCTCGTCCTGACATTCCACCACCAAACCGGTGGGAATATGGGTAATTCGCACCGCCGAGTCGGTGGTGTTGACGTGCTGACCACCCGCTCCCGAGGAACGAAAGGTGTCGATGCGCAAATCGCCCTTGTTAATATCGACCTCAGCCACCTCGTCGGGCTCGGCCATCACGGCAACGGTGCACGCCGAGGTATGAATACGACCCTGCGATTCGGTTTCGGGCACCCGCTGAACGCGATGGGCACCCGATTCAAATTTTAGATGGGCGTAGACATCATCGCCGGCTATCCGAGTAATCACCTCTTTAAACCCACCGTGATCACCAGGCCGCTCCGAGAGTATCTCGAGGCGCCATTTTTTTTGCTCGGCGTAGCGCGCGTACATGCGTAACAAATCGCCAGAAAAAATGGCCGCTTCATCACCGCCCGTACCCGCTCTAATCTCCAAAAATACGTTGCTGTTATCTCGCGGGTCGCGGGGAAGCAACAAAATTTCCAAGGACGCCTCTAAAGCCGCGGCCCGCTCGGTACCCTCGGCAATCTCTTCGGCGGCCATCTCGCGAACATCGGGGTCGTCATCGGCCAGCATATCGCGCGCAGCAGCGGTATCTGACAGCACCGACTGATACGCCCGGTAGGTTTTAACCACATCATCGAGCTGGCTGTACTCACGCGACAAATCCCGAAAGCGGTTTTGATCGGCAATGGTTTGCGCATCACCCAGCAAGGCACTCACTTCCTCGTGCCGATCGCAAAGGTTCTCAAGTTTGGTTTGTATAGAGGCTTTCACTGCAGTGTTGGTTTATCCGAGCTAGATTGAAGCGCCTCATCAAGCCCTAGCAGCGCCTTGGCCCGGCTGACCTGGCTGCTATCGCCTTCTTGGGCAAGCTGGCGCAGCCCTGTGGTGGGTGCGTGAATAAGTTTGTTGGTGAGATCGCGGGCCAGTCGCTGCAGTACTTGCTCGGGCGCTTCACCGCGCTCAAGGCCTTTGAGGGCTTTGGCCAACTCGACTTCTTGAATAGAAAGCGCTGACTCACGATAGCGCCGAACCACATCGGCGGAACGCCTCGACTTGAGCTCAAGTTCTAGCGCTGCAATCCCCTCGGCAATGATTTCGTCGGCCTTGTTAGCCTCCGTGGCACGCAGCCGCATATTCTCTTCGACAACGCTGCGCAAGTCGTCAACGCTGTACAAGTAGATATCCGATAAATCGGCCACCTCGGCCTCAATATCTCTGGGTACCGCTAAATCCACCATAAGCACCGGTCGATAGCGGCGTTTTTTCAACGCCCTCTCAACGCTGCCCTTGCCCAAGATAGGCAGCTGACTACCGGTTGAACTAATCACGATATCGGCGTCGGCGAGTCGGTCGGGTACATCGGCCAGCATAATGGCTTCGGCACCAAACTGCTCGGCGACGGTTTCAGCACGTGTCAAGGTGCGATTGGCAATAACCATACTGCCCAATTGGGCCTCGTTAAGGTGTCGCGCCACCAACTCAATGGTTTCGCCCGCACCAATTAACAGCGCTTTGGTGCGTGATAAATCAGAGAAAATTTGGCCGGCAAGGTCTACCGCCGCATAGGCCACCGAAACGGGGTTTTCACCAATCGCCGTGTCGGTACGCACACGTTTGGCAATGCGGAAAGCGCCGGGGAATAGCTTGCCGAAACGCCCACCAATGGCGCCGGCTTCATCGGCTACCGCAAACGCCGACTTCAACTGGCCAAAAATTTGTGGCTCGCCCAGCACCATGGAGTTCAAACCCGATGCCACGCGCACCAGGTGCGCCACTGCCTGTTGTCCGGCGTTGCGGTAGACACACTCATTGAGCGCCGACTTGGACAGGCCGTGAAAACGTTCTATCCAGTCAACAAGCGCTTCGCCGGCATCGGTTGCATTGGCGCCGGCGGCCATGACGCCGTAAATTTCGGTGCGGTTGCAGGTGGACAAAATCACCGCCTCTTCAAGGGGTGTTTCGCCAATGAGGCTGCCCAGCGCTGCGGCGATTTTTTCGGCGGCAAAGGCCACACGCTCGCGCACTTCTACCGAAGCCGAGTCGTGATTAATGCCCACCGCTAAAATATCGTCAAACAAGAGTCCCCCCACTAACGGGCGCTCGCAAAGGTATGAGTGTACCAACATACGACGCGTTACGCTTCAACCTGCTTGTGACACATTTACATGGCGCCAAGCAACGAACACCCCATAGGTTTGCCATTCACACTGTGTCATTATCGCACCATGAAATCGCCAACGACTTTTTACCTACTCTTTATTGCTGTGCTGTTAGCTGGGTGTGCCGGGGGACCGACGCAACCGCCCTCTCAGCAATCCACACTCGATACACAGCCGCCAGGTAGAGGCGCCCCGACGGCAGCCAGCAACTCCAATGGCTCTCCAACCACATCATCGGCGACACTTCAGACAGCCCAAGAACTCAAGCCAGCTGAAGCGATGGAAGTTTCCATCCCCGATGACAGCCTGTTGCCATTGCTTAATGCCGAGTTCGCGCTACGCGAGCGGCAATACGACTATGCACTTGCGCTGCTAGCAGAACAGGCACTCACGCTTGGCGATATTGAACTGACCCGTCGAGCGCTTAAGCTAGCAGAGTTTCGCGAGCGCAACGATTTGGCGCTCGCCCTGGCCAAGCACCTTGCCGCACTCGATGAGCAAGATGCCGCCGCCTCTGCCACGGCCATGGCGTTGCTTATACGCTCTGGCCGACCTCTCGAGGCATTGGGGTACGCACGACAAGCCAAATCACGGGGCATACGCGTAAATGCACCGTCACTACTTGCCGACTTTGAGCGGCTGAGTAGCGCCCAGCAGGCGACACTCTCAGCAGGTATTGAGTCACTTGCCGCTGACTACCCCACAGATCATGACTTGGCGATTGCACTTGCGTTGGTACGCAAACAAAGCCAAGACATTGACGGCAGTCTTGCCGCCCTGGATACCCTGCTCGATCGCGACCCCAATGAAGAGCGGGGTCTGGTGTTGTGGACCCAGATTAAAGCAGCGCGCGGCGATAAAGACGCCTACCAACGACTCGTGCGTGCGCTCGCACGGCAGCCAGACGCCGAATCGCTACGACTGCAGTACGCGCGTATTCTTGCCAGCCAATCTGACTTTGATCGGGCACGCGAGCAATTTGAGCAGCTACTGCAACAGTCGCCTCGCAATGGGGACTATTTGTTCTCGCTGGCGCTGATTGAAATTGAGGCTCAACAACCACAAGCGGCCATGCGCAATTTGCAAGACTTGATTGCGCTGGAACAACGCCTGGATGAGGCCTACTACTACCTGGGGCGCGTGGCCGAGGAACAATTGCAAATTGACGAGGCGATTCGCGCTTATGAGCAAGTAGGGCCGTCACGGGAGTTTGTCGACGCTAAACGGCGTCTGGGACATCTGTTGTTGGACGATGGAGATCCATCGTTGATGGCGGCAGCTTTTGACACAGCGCGTGCAGCTAACCCCGGCCAGGCAGAGCAACTCTATATGCTGCAGGCCAACCTCTTTGAAGAACGCGCTAGATGAGCGCTAGCGCTATCTACTTACAACCAAGCGCTAGACATCTTTACTGATTCACTGGCTCTGCAATATGCCCGAGCTATGGTTCATGAAAAACAGGGGAGACATTGCCAAAGCAGAGCAAGATTTGCGCGCCATTATTGCTCGCGATCCCAACAACGCGACAACGCTGAACGCACTGGGATATACCCTCACCGTGCACACCACGCGTTACGAGGAAGCAGCGGCGCTTATTGAAAAAGCCAATGAGATTACCCCGGGGAAGCTGCGATTCTGGATAGCCTGGGCTGGGTCTATTTTAAACTCCAGCGGTACACCGACGCCTTGGGTTATTTACGACAGGCCTATCAAATGTTGCCCGACCCGGAGGTGGCAGCGCATTTAGGCGAAACCTTGTGGGTGATGGGGTATACCGAGGATGCCGTTGCCATATGGCAAGACGCGCTGACTCGCGCCCCCAACAACGCACTGGTGATCGACACCATGACGCGTTTAGGTGCTGGTGACCAGTCGAGTGGCTAAGCAGGTCGTGGGCGAGGTCGGCCAACCGGTAAGTTATGTGCAGGCCGCTGCTGCCGCTAATAGGCAAAGGAGTTGTCCCAAATGGCGCTCGCGTTTTTCAGTGATGGCCATTGATATGCCGGTTAGGTCGCCTTACGGCATGGCCCTGTCATTCACCCTATCACTCACCGTAGTGCTCGCAACGTTATCGGGTTGTGTCGTAACCGAGACCACTGCGCCACCAAACGCTGCGCCGGCACTATCTGATCGGGTGCCTATTGATACCAGTTGGCGCATACAGGCAAAAGTTGCCGCAACAACGGCTGAGGGCACAGAAACCGCCTCGGTGGCCTGGCATCGGACTGAAACCACCCGCGATACGCTCGTGATTTCTGGCCCGCTGGGCTTGGGCAGTCGCACCGTGATGCGGGAAGGCAGCGAACTGGGGTGGCTCGACAATGGACGTATGATGCCACTCACAGAGTTATCGCTGGAAGAAACGCATTTGCGCCTCATTGCATCGCTACCTATCAAAGACCTTGCGTTGCGTCTGATCGGCCACGGTCTCGATAACACGCGTGACAAGGATTGGCGTTTTAGTGTGGCAAGCTGGCAACAACTGTCGGGCTATACCGTGCCTCGAAAGTTACGAGCTCAAAGCGCAGCGTTGTCGATCGATGTGGTGATTTTGTCGTTGACTGTGGAGTCTATGCCGTGACCCAACTCACGCGCATTAGCGCGCTCTCGCCCGCCAAGCTTAATTTGTTCTTGCATGTTACCGGGCAACGCAGCGATGGCTATCATACGCTGCAAACAGTATTCCAACTGCTCGACTGGGGCGACGACATGGTGTTTGAGCGCTCTGACAATGCGGGGGTGACGCTGACCACCCCCATGCCCTCCATCGCCACCGAGGACAATTTGATTGTTCGCGCCGCGCAAGTGCTTATCGACGCATCGCCAATGCCTGAGCATGGCGCCTCGATCGCTATCGCAAGCGTATTCCACAGGGCGGAGGCCTGGGCGGCGGCAGCTCTAATGCCGCCACGACGCTACTGGCACTTAACCAACTCTGGGCGCTGGGGCACTCACCCGAGGCCCTTGCTGAAATGGGTTTACGCTTGGGCGCCGATGTGCCGGTGTTTGTTCATGGCGCAAGCGCATGGGCTGAGGGTATTGGCGAGCAACTACAGGCCATGGAATTACCCGAGCGCTGGTATGTCATTTTATTGCCCAATTGCCATGTGAGTACTGCCAAAATCTTTTCTTCTGCGCAATTGACACGGGACACATCGCCGATCACAATGTCGGCCTTTTTCGCGGGGGCAGTTTGTAACGACCTACAACCAGTGGTCGAAACTCACTACCCGGCGGTACGCAAAGCGCTGAATTTCCTCGGCGAGTTTGCGCCCGCCATGATGACTGGAAGCGGTGCCTGTGTATTTGCTGCGGTTGACGACGAGGCGTCGGCTCAACGCATTGCCAGCAAGACACAAACACAGTTTACGACCATCGTCGCCCGAGGTGTGAATGACCGACCAACGGCTCTCGCGGTTTTAGCAATCAACTTTTGGGGTGTCGCCAAGTGGCAAGGCAGCGGGTTTTGATCCCGCCATTCGCAGGTTCGAATCCTGCCACCCCAGCCATTTCCTAATGCGAGGCGCAGCATGTCATCGAAGATGATGGTATTTACAGGCAACGCGAATACCGAACTCGCGCAACGCGTAGCCAGATCGCTTGTACCTGGACCTTGGTGATGCGCGTGTTAGTAAGTTTTCAGACGGCGAAATCACCGTTGAACTGAATGAAAACGTCCGTGGCAAAGACGTCTTTGTTCTACAGAGTACCTGCCAGCCCACCAATGACAACCTCATGGAGCTGTTGCTTATGATCGACGCATTGTGTCGTGCATCGGCAGCTCGTATTACCGCGGTGGTCCCCTACTTTGGCTATGCACGCCAAGATCGACGTGTGCGCTCAGCGCGCGTGCCTATCTCGGCCAAGGTTGTTGCCGATATGATGGTGGCCGTGGGCGTTGACCGTGTGCTGACCGTTGATCTCCACGCCGAGCAAATCCAGGGCTTCTTTACCTGCCCGGTAGATAACGTCTATGCGTCCAGCATTTTAAACAGCGACATCGTTGCCAGTAACTACGACAACCTCATTGTCGTGTCCCCCGATATTGGCGGCGTAGTCAGAGCGCGGGCGATTGCCAAGCAGCTCGATGACGCCGACCTCGCTATCATCGATAAGCGTCGCCCCAAGGCCAATGAAGCGCAAGTAATGAACCTCATTGGTGATGTGGACGGCCGCACCTGCATCTTGGTAGACGACATGGTCGATACCGCCGGAACACTGTGCGCCGCCAGGGCACTGAAAGCCTGGAGGTGCCGTAAAGTGGTTGCCTACTGTACCCACGCGGTGCTCTCGGGCAAAGCCCTCGACAACATCCGCAGTTCTGAACTGGATGAACTCGTGGTCACCGACACTATTCCGCTATCGGCCGAGGCGGCGAGCATAAGCAAAATCCGCCAACTCACCATGGCCGATCTGCTCGCCGAATCTATCCGTCGAGTCAGCAACGAAGAATCAATTAGCGCGCTGTTTGACGACTAGTCAATCGGCGTAAACCCACCCACCATCAAGCCGGTCGCAGGCAAGATGGTGTTATGTAGAGCCAGACCATGTCTGAATCTTTTGAGATCCAGCCGAGGTTCGGGTTGACGAAGGGAAAGGTGCGAGCCGCCGCCTGCGTCGACTTGAAGGAAAGACACCCGCTATTATTTATGGCGGCAACCAAGATGCCCCAGAGCATTAGCCTGATCCGAAAGGATCTGGAAAAAATGCTTGAAACAGAGGCATTTTATACTGCCTGATCGACATCAAAGTGGACGGCACAACACAAACCGCCATCCTCAAAGATATTCAGCGCCATCCTGCCAAGGGTTTTCCCATGCACGTAGACTTCATGCGTGTCGAGGCAGACAAACCCATTAAAGTACACGTACCGCTACACTTCCTTAATGAAGAAAAGTGTCAGGGTGTCAAGATTGGTGGCGGTATGATCCAGCACCAGGCCACCGATATTGAAGTTCAATGTCTGCCCAAAGATATCCCCGAGTACATCGAAGTGGATATGACCAATGTAGACGTGGGCGATATTGTTCACATCTCGGACATCGCACTGCCTGCAGGCGTTGTGTCGACTGCACTGGCATTGGGCGAAGATCATGACCTCGCCATTGCCGCGGTTATCGCCACACGCGGCGGCAAGTCGGCGGATACCGGCGCCGATGACGATGAAGCCACGTCTGACGAAGGCGACGACTAAGGCAGGGCCATGGCTAAGATCCGACTCATAGTCGGGCTTGGCAACCCTGGCTCCGAGTACGAAGGCACCCGGCATAATGCGGGTGCCTTTTTTGTGCATGAGCTAGCACGGCAAGCCGGCCAATCACTGTCTACCGAAAGCAAATTTTTGGGCAAACGTCGCGCGTGACATTTGCGAACAGTGACTTACGCCTGTTAATTCCAACGACCTTTATGAATAGAAGCGGTAAAGCGGTGGCTGCGCTGGCTAACTTTTACCGTATAGATCCGGATGAAATGCTTATCGCCCACGATGAGCTTGATATCCCAGCGGGGCAGGCGCGCTTTAAGCAAGGTGGTGGCCATGGTGGCCACAACGGACTACGCGATATTGTACCGGCACTGGGTGGTAGCAAAGATTTTCACCGGCTGCGCATAGGCATTGGGCACCCGGGGCACGCCAGCAAGGTATCGGGCTATGTACTCGCCAAGCCGAGTAAGCAAGATCGCGAGGCAATTGACGCTGTCATCGACGAAGCACTGCGCGCGTTGCCGCTACTGTTATCGGGTGACGCTGTTAAAGCCATGACCCAATTGCATTCGGTCAACACCTTAACTCCTAGCAGTTTTTAACGAGGATTTTTTATGGGCATTCGCTGTGGCATTGTTGGGCTACCCAACGTGGGAAAATCGACGCTATTCAACGCCCTGACTCAGGCCGGTATTGACGCTGAAAACTTCCCCTTCTGCACCATAGAGCCCAATGCGGGTGTGGTACCCATACCCGACCCCAGGCAGGACAAAATATCGGCCATCGTTAAGCCCGAGCGCGAGATTGCCGCCACCATGGAATTTGTCGATATTGCGGGCTTGGTTGCCGGCGCCTCCAAAGGCGAAGGCCTGGGGAATCAATTTTTGGCTAATATCCGCGAGACCGACGCTATTGCGCATGTGGTGCGCTGTTTTGAAGACCCCAATGTCATTCACGTAGCCAACACCGTTGATCCGCTCGCCGACATTGAAACCATCAACACCGAGCTTGCACTCGCCGACCTGGAGTCCTGTGAGAAACAGCTTAGCAAGGTGGTACGTACCGCCAAAAGTGGCGACAAAGAAGCGGTTGCCATGAAGGCGCTATTGGAGAACAAGCTGCTGCCACAGCTCAATGAAGCACTACCTATTAGAGCGCTTACGCTCGACGACCACGAGCAAGCACTAGTGAAAAGCCTGCATCTGCTCACGACCAAACCCACCATGTACATTGCCAACGTTGCTGAAGACGGCTTTAGCAACAACCCTCATCTTGATGCCGTCACGCAACTGGCCGCCTCAGAAGGCTCTGAGGTAGTGAGCATTTGCAATAAATTGGAGTCGGAGATAGTCGAGCTAGAAGACGACGAGAAAGTCGAGTTCTTGGCGGAAATGGGCATGGAAGAGCCTGGGCTTAATCGCGTTATTCGCGCCGGCTACAAACTATTAAAGCTACAGACCTACTTTACGGCCGGCGTAAAAAAGTGCGCGCTTGGACGGTCAAAGTAGGCGCGAGTGCCCCGAGGCGGCTGGGGTTATCCACACCGACTTTCAAAAGGGTTTTATTCGCGCCGAAGTGGTGGGCTACGACGACTTTATTAATCACAATGGTGAGCAAGGGCGCCAAAGATGCCGGACGCTGGCGTCTTGAGGGCAAAGATTACGTTGTACAAGACGGTGACATCATTCACTTCCGCTTCAATGTGTAAGCCAAGCGTTTAAAGAAAAGGAATTTTGCCGCCTGTATACGGCCATCAGCGGTTGACTTGGCGGGTGGTTTTTGGAGAATTCGCGTCCCGAGGAAGGGGCGGGTGGTAACCACTCGCACAACGGGCTCTCGATGAGCGTGTCTCTCACGAGCGCAACCATCAAAAAAAGGGCTGATTAGTGCTTTGCTAACCAGCACCGTGTTACTTCGTGGCTACGTAGCTCAGCTGGTTAGAGCACAGCATTCATAATGCTGGGGTCGGTGGTTCAAGTCCACCCGTAGCTACCACTCTCCTCCTCTGAACAGCAGCAGTTTAGGCAGCAGTCATGCCTCGTTCAAACCGCGCGGGGTCGCGTTCGTCGGGCATCACAAAATCCTCGCCGTATGGTCTTCATCACAACCACTCCTTAAGCGCGATTCAACGTCAAATCAAGAGTTGCGCCTATCCAGCAACCCATGCCAACCACCCATGAATTCGTTGACCACTACCACAAAAAAGGTGGTTATTTCGCCCGCTACTTGTGCCGCCAATAATCACCACGCTCTGGTTCTCGAGCTTCGCCATTTTTATACCCTTCATCTTGCTGTGCGCGATGGAGAAACGTGCTTAGCACCGTTATGGTGATGGTATCTTCCTGCAACAGCCATTCCCGCCAGTAGGTCCGCGATTTCTGGTTCTACCATTGGTAGAAATATCGCTCTGCACCCACTACATTCAAGGTTTTGCGAAACGTGGGGCGGCCAATTGAGAAGGCTAATTGGAGTATTCGGGTTCTGGCTCAACCCGCTCACGCATTGGTGAAAAGGCGCTGGCACTCAGTGGTCAGGCAATACTCAGCTATTTCGAACCTTTGCCTGAGACGCGATCAGAAGTTGAAACGATTGCGGGATCGTTTTATGGTGCCGTGACATTGATGCTGGGCGCCGACGCCAGTGAATCAACTCTCAAACAGCTCGACCTGACGCCCTACAGCCATATCCATCTGGCGACCCACGGTGTGATTGGGCATGAACTGCCGGGGTTCTTCGAGCCGGCGCTGGTTCTGGCAGCGGAATCTGGTGAAAATGGCCTGCTGACCACGACCGAAGTCGCACAACTGGCGCTCGATGCTGAACTGGCCGTGCTGTCGGCGTGCAACACGGGGAACGGCGAATACTTTGATGGTGAGGGGCTAGTAGGAATGGGACGTGCCTTCATGGTAGCCGGGGCTCGCAATGTGATTGTCTCGCTGTGGCCTGTCGATTCTTTTGCCACGAAGTCACTGATGGAATTTCTCTACGAGCGCTTGTCTCAAGGCCTCAATGTATCAAGGGCGCTTTTCGAGGCCCAGCAAGCCCTGAGGGATATGTCGGGCACGAAGACGGAATCCGTCGGCAGGGAGACCATGCTGGTTGGTCCGGGATTGAGTGGCGTCGGGCCCGTAGCAGACTCCAAATTCAGGAGGTATGAAGACCCGTTCTTTTGGTCTTCATTTGTTCTTGTCTCATCCGGCTGATAAATTGTACTGAGTTAGGTGTCCTAGAAACTTTTAGCCTATCTTCTAGCGATAAAAGAAAGCGTATGAGTATCCAACTTTATGCACCGGAATTCATAGACGAAGCCGGCCCCTAGGTCATCGATCGAAGATACACTGATTCCTAAGCATTCATACGATTAGGCGTGTCAACCCATAGCCTCCACAAGTGGGTTGAAGCCGTCAAGCCGGAGCAAGCCCACCCAGAACGCATCGTTGAGCGTCTGAACGGACGATTCCGAGCAAAGCGTCTCAGCCAGCACTGGTTTAGATCATTGGAAAAACCCCAAGAAATCATTGATGCTTGGCGTTATCAGTACAACCAAGCACGACCCCACAGTACGTTGGGATATTTACCACCTGCCGTCCACGCACTACAGGCGGCACAATGATGAAAATCTCATCGGTAGCGCGACACTAACTCAGGGGAAAACTCACTCGTAGCCAGTGATGTTACAGGTGCCGTCATTCATCGCCTTATTTAAATAATCAGAATTTGCCTTCCCATATGTTCTGTAGAACTCAGAAACAAGCGGCAATTCATCTTCTGGAAAACTACATGACATTTGTCCATTGTTCGGCATTTGCTCTTCCGTCATGCATTTCCCATTTTCGAGGCCTATGATCTTTCTTTCCATCATCAGGTTCGGATTACCCATCATTGCCCCCATTGGATGCTTAAATTCACAAGCGTAGGAGAGCAGTTGCTAATTTTCGTATGAAAATCATCGCAAGCGTAAACCTCGCCAGCGAAAGTAAAAATGGCCACTAAAGCGGTAATTAAAATACGTTTCATATCTTCCTCACTTAAGATTATGCAACCTTTTTAGACTTATAACGCTGCGAGCGCTCGGATTTACGTTGATAACGTCAAACAGTTGAAAATATTCAGCACGATTCATAATGCTGTGGTCAGCGGTTCAAGTCCAGCCGTAGCTACCACTCTTCTCTTCTATCACCTCCGGTTCAGGCCTCTCGCTTCAACACCTGCAATACCCACAAAGTACAAATAACGGCCTGTAGCGCAACCGCCAGTACAGCAATCCACCAGACCCACTCGATCACATAGGTGTCCATCTGCTGAATCCATAGGATAGGCACGACCACCGCAGTTGCTCTCGCGGTTGCCGCCACCAGCGCGGTCCAGGTGTTGCCGACGCCTAAAAAACAGCACCCGCTGATATAACGAAGGCCGTGGTTAAAAATTTCCAGCTAACCATGCGCAGAAACTGAACACCTACACCAATCACATTCTGCTCATCGGTAAACCAGCGCATCATTCCACAAGCTACCCGACCAGCTCACTTTTTCTAGCGCCTCCAACGGTTCTCCGGTTTCGGCGGCGTCTCAATGTCCAATTATCTATCCGTCGCGGCTCGCGCGGAGGTGCCTGAAACACCGATTCAAGTGGCAAAAGGCTCCTCACCTTCCAACTTGGTGCGTATCATCATGCGGCCGCTATCCGCAGCGTAGGGTGTAGCCCGGTGCATGGTGCCGGTATTGTCCCAAATCACAAGGTCGCCGAGTGACCACTTGTGACGGTAGTAAAAAGGTTCGCTGGTAGCCCAGTCTCGGAGGCCATGAAGTAGCTTTGCACTCTCCTGCGGGGCCATGCCAACGACGTACTGAGCAGTATTGCCAAGTACTAGAGACTTTCGCCCCGATGCGTGCCTCCAAACGAGTGGGAGCTCGTTCGTACCCAGCGACATCCACTCCTCGAGCTTGGCCAGCGAAGGCTCTGGCTGGTGGTATAGCTGAGAGTTCCAGAAGGAATGGTGCACGCGAAGCCCATCAAGTTCAATTTTCCGCTCCTCGGGCAAATGATCATAGGCCGCATAAGTATTGCAAAACTCCGTATCGCCACCCTCTTTCGCCAGCGCCTTCGCTGACAACAGCGAAGCAAGAATAGGCATCTTCGACATGGTGCCATCGATATGCCAGAAAAAGGCGCCTTTCAGGTAATCCGCCTTCGCATTTTCCTTTTCATCCATGGTGATCTTATAGGTGATCTCACCCCGGATCTCTGGTGCTAGAGTGCCCAACGTTCGAGTGAAGGCCACCAGTTCTACATTAGTGAGATGCAATTCGGGAAATACCAGCACACCTCGCCTTTCCAGCAATACACGTATCTCCGCCGCATGCTCGCCACTTAGCAAAGCAGCTTTTGGAGCTTCGATGCGCGTGCCAATATTGGTTGCTATATCTGTTGCATGCATAAGTTTACCCTCTGAAGTAATAGCGGCCCGTGAGTGACTTCAACAGTGGCAAGCGGGGTTATCCCACGCAGTGCACTCATCATTACCGAATAGGATTGCATAGCGGAATAATCGACCCTGCATTCTCGAACCTAGATACAGGGTTAGATTCGTGTTCCATGCTCCGCAAGGATACGCCTAGCTTGCTCAATCACTGGCTTGTCGACCATCTTGCCGTCGACCGAAGTTGCGCCACCGCCTGATGACTCAATGGCAGCCATCACCTTTGTCGCCCACTCCCGTTCTACCGAGGTGGGAAGAAACGTTTCGTTCACTGGCACGACTTGCTTTGGATGAATACAGAGCTTTCCACCATAGCCCAGACTTCGCGAACGCAACGTATCCGTGGTTATACGGTCGGTATCCTTTAGCTCAAGGCTCACACCATCCACGGGAGGCATAATTCCGGCGTATCTGGATTCCATAACAATCTGGATGCGAACTGGGGTGAGCGCATCACCCTTATCTTCAATGCCACTTTCTACCGAAAAATCTAAACTACCAAAAGCGGCTCGCTCCACGCCGCGCAACGCTAGAAGCTCTCGCAACTCGCACACGCCTCGAACGGTCTCAATCAGTGCTGTAATGGGGCGATCGTCAAGGCGGTTACTCACTTCTCGGGTTGTCTCTAGGTCAGCCTTCGGCAGCATCACAGCGAGACCGGGATGCTCTCCGATCATCTTGATATCTTCCTCGAACCACAAAGAGTCGGCTGCATTTATCCTTACGGTGGCATTAGGACGACTACTTAGCCAGTTTGCGATGGCATCCCGCGCTTCACGCTTTCGATCCTCGGCAACTGCGTCCTCGAGGTCCAGCACAATTTCGTGGGCGCCACTGGCAATTGCTTTCTCGAAACGCTCCGGACGATCCCCGGGAACAAATAATAAACTACGGGCGATTCGCGACATCACTACTACCCGAAAGCAACATCGACTGAGGTCGTTATCGTGCAGAACCGGCGCAGGCTGGTCATGGCAGTCTCGTGCTCTTCAGTGGTGAGGCCACAACAACAGTCTTCCAGCACCAACATCTCGTAATCGCGGTCGTGTCCTTCGCGGACCATTGCCTGGACAACGGCATTGGTTGAAATGCCGGAGCAGTAAATTTTATCGATTTGGTTGGCGCTGAGAATCGCTTCCAAACTGGTTGCATAAAACGGGCTCACGCGGTGTTTCACAATATCGAAATCCCCTGCGCGCTGATCTAGGTCGGGATGCGTTTGGGTGCCCCACTCGCCCAATTTGAAAATGCCGTTGTTGCGAGCACCGGAAAATATCGGGGAGTTCGGCGGGCACTCGCGATAATCAGGGGAAAACCCCACTCGAACAAAGCCCACAGCAACACCTGCGGCGCGGGCCTTGTCGATCGCGGTACGGGTATTGGCAACGATGTTGCGCACCCGAGATTGCTCACCATAGGGTGCATTGCCATTAGGGCCGTCCGGATGCACCAAATCGTTCATCATGTCGAGAACGAGGTAGATTGAGTTATTCATGCTGAAATCCTTAATTCAGTGCGACATTGAGGCGGCCTAGATTAGTAGATTATTTCTCGGGATTCGAGATCGGCGCGCTCCTCGCGGCCCAGACCAAGCAGTTCGCCAAATACATAATCTTCGTCCTGCCCCAGTTTAGGAGTCCCGCGGTGGATGCCTGCGCCTGCAGTCTTCGAATAACGCGCTGGCGAGCCAACCGCATAGCGTTTTTCGGCACTTGGATCTTCAACCGGCACCAGCGTCCCGCGTTCATGGAGATGCTTGTCATCGGCAATGTCCTGCATGTTGCATGAAAGATGCGCACACACACCTGCCGCCTGCAGGCTCTCGACCAGTGGTTCAGCCCGTAGCTTGGACAACCAGGTGCTCACCTGGTGGTCAAGCGATTCTCGGTTGGCATGCCTGCTGTGTGCGGTTCCATAGGCCGGGTCAACCTGCTCCGCTGGTATTGCCAACACGTTCAGAAAGCACCGCCACTCCGTGTCATTGCGTATTGCCAGGCTGAGCCAGCGGTCGGGCTCAGCAGTTGCATAAACGCCGTGCGGTGCCATCGCGAGGTGGCCGTTGCCAGGGCGTTTTGCCGTTTGGCCCAGACTCGCCAATACCAGGGCGTCACCAATCAATGCAGAGGAAACCTCTCTTGCAGCGAGATCAATAAATTGGGCTTTGCGCGTGCGCCGCCGCTGGTGCAAGCCAGCGAGTAGGGCCAACGCCGCGTGGTAGCCAGAGGTGTGATCCATGACATGGCGGATTTCTACTGGCGGCCCGTCAGAATAGCCGGTCATCGAGCCTAAACCACCCCAAGCCCCGAAAAGCGGTGCGTAGCCGGCAAAGTGCGAGTCCGGTCCGGACTGGCCAGAGGAGGAAAGCGAGAGCATGAGCAGATCGGGTCGCACCTTAACCAACTCATCAAATCCAAGGCCCAGACGCTTAAGCACCCCAGGGCGGAAGCTCTCGGTAGCCGCGTCCGAAATGCTAACGATTCGTTTCGCCAGCTGCACAGCCTCGGGCTTTTTCAGATTGAGGCGGACCGAAAGTTTGTTCGAGGCCACCTGATCGAAGGTGGCAGCAGTCATCCGTCCGTATACCGCGTGCGGCTTACGGAAGGCATCCGGGCGCGCTTTGCTCTCGATTTTGATGCATTCCGCGCGCCCAGCTGGGACAGGACGTGAGTACCAAAGGGCCCCGCAGCGTGAATCGTAAAATCGGCAATCCTGATACCCTTGAGCGGCAATTTGAGAGTGCTCACTTCTGCACCTCCTTGTCTTTTGCATCAGGACCATCCGCACTGCCAAGAGCGGGCACACCGGACCGGAAATACAACGGCGAGCTGGCAAACTGAAACGGTGCCAGCAGGATATCGGCCGGACTACCATCGGCCAGCGAGGTGGTCTCAAAGAGACCACGGTGTCGCTCATGCGTGCCATTGAGTACATCTTCGGGCGTTCGGTATTTTGCCGCGGGAACGCCCAGCTCCTGAGCGGCCGCTACAATTTCCTCCACCCGACGACTGGCCATCCATTCGCGTACATGATGGTTAATCTCGTCACCTCGCCGGCTACGTTCCAGCGGGTCCTGTAGCGCTTCGTCTAACGCCCATTCCGGCTCGCCAAGTAGCTTCACCAGACCCTGCCACTGGCGGTCCTCCAGCGTTAGCAATTCCAGATAACCGTCCAAGGTTTCGAAAACGCCACCATAACGGAATTTGCGTGTCGCTCGGTGTTCCAAAGAGCCATCGCCCAGTCGCTGCAGAGCGAAGGCACCGCATAGCAACGTTGCGTCCTGACTGGAAACATCGATGTACTGCCCCCCGGACTCATGAGCGCACCACAGCGCAGAGAGCGCCGATATCGCGGCGACCAGACCGCCTTGGTATTCAGCGAAGTGACCATACATTTGCAACGGGGCGCGATCCGGGAACAGCTCGTGGGAGTAACCGTTGGGCAACAGGAAGCCCTCACCGCTGGCATGGACCAGATTAACTTCCTCACCATCCCAGCTCGACTTGCAGCCGGTGGCGCCGAAGGGCAACACACTGACATGCACTAACTTTGGATTCACCGCCTCAACTGTTTCTGGCTCAAGGCCCAGCTGCGACCGTTCTCCCAGCGGAGTATCTTCAATAAGAATATCTGTCTGGGACAAATGCTGCTGCAGCAATGCTTGGCCGGCATCAGTATCCAAGTCGCAAATTGCGCTCTGTTTACCAACCGCCAAGTAAGCGAAAAGGGCGCTCTCACCAGAGCCATCATCCAGCAGCGGCGGCGCCTGTCGCAGCCGCGAGCCCGCGTGGGGCTCGAGCATCACAACTTCCGCTCCCAGGATCGACAGCATTCGCCCAGCGTAGGCGGCGGCAGCACCGCGTGAAATTTCGATCACTCGACAACCCGCTAGGGGTAAACCGTCGCCATTCGCCCTCTCGTCACTCAGCATGCTCGATACGCTCGGATTAGCGAATCACGGGCAGTTCAAGATCGCAATTGGAACCGTCGAGGAAGGCAGGCAGGCTGACATCGCGCGAGGGCAGCGCCACCGTAGCTAGGCCTGGGGTTGTCACTTCACCGCGCTGGTTCTCCGCAGCGATTTCGATATCCACTAATGGCGTCTGATCCTTAACGTACTTTTTGATCACCTTGCCTTTGCAGAAGGTCGTATCACCCATAATGTTGAAGCGGCGCATCTGCGTTCGAATGCGCTTGAGCACGCCCGCGTCGCCCATCCAGTTTGTGACCAGCGAGCACATCCAAGCAGACCGCTGAGGGCCATAGTCGTACGTGCCGGGAACACCCACGTCCCTCGCAGTAGACTCACGATGATGACCAATACCGGTGTACTCCACCACCGCCCGCCTCCGGGTTGCGGAAGAAATGTCCGGGGTGCTTCACGGCGTTCTGCAGTACCACGCCGTGGGTATGTCCGCGGCCACAACCAACCAGAAAGCCCATAGTGTCCATCAGCGATAGCGGTCCGCGGGCAATGGTTGGCAGTTCTTCGCCTTCTTGCACATCTTCCCAGTACCGCGTGTGTTCGCCTCGGATGTTCTTAGGCTCGTCGAGGACCATCTGATCAATAAGGTCGTGCTCTTCGTTCGTGTATGCGTGGGTTTCAATTTCCTTGTACTTACCGGTATCGCGCGCCGCTTTACGCTCGTGGCGGGTACAAGTGCCAAGTCCGCGAGCCACAAGTTCGCTGCGCTGATTGTAGTAGCAGGCCTCTACGTACTGCAGCACCAGACGGCCAGAGAACTTACTCTGCTTCTCTTCCACGCCGACGACGCGCTCGATGGCTGTGATGCGGTCCCCAGGGCGGATGTGACGAAACAGTTCCCAGTCATTGCCAGCGTAAAAGCCGTGTACTCCAGACAAACCCCAGCGGGTGCGACCCAACCAGCCAAAGGCCATGGGAAAATTGGGGTGGGCAATCATTGTGGCGTATCGGCTCTGAGGGCCGTAACCGGGGTCACGGTACAGCGGATTCAAGTCTCCTATGCCATTACACCAGTTGCGCAGGGTATCCGCCGTGGCGTCCTGTAGGTAGGGTCCTTCCGGCCGCAGTTGCAAGCCAATCATGGCCTTCGCTTTGGCAATTGCTTCGTCGGTGATCTTGCCTTCGGCAGGTGCGCCGCCGACGTTTTGGTCTTCTGCTGACTGGCTCATTGTAACCCTCGCTTGATTTTACGGTAGAAAAGCTCATTCCGGCGCCGCCTCACCGCTCGTACCTGCCTTCACTACCCCCGCTGCTACATTGCGATACAGGTAAACCGGCAGCCAATGCAACGTAAGATGGTGCAGACTTAGGACGATTGAGCAGGTGACGGACAGGTGTGCCGCCCTCGATTAATGGATAATGCATTATATATCTTTAGGTGTCAACAGCGCTTGGCCAATCCACCGACGTCCGGATTTAGCCGTTCAGGCACAGACCGGCGCGCGGCCAATCCACTGCAAGCAAGTGACCGTAGCCGGAGAGCGTGATGTACGCGGTTTTACGATCCGGCCCGCCAAAGCAAATATTGGTGCAATAACCTTCCGGCGCACTGTAAAACTCGAGCAACTCGCCCGCAGGAGAGAACACGCTGATTCCGCCTTGCACAAGAGTGGCGACGCAGATATTGCCGCCCTCCTCAACTGCCAGCGAATCAAATCGCTGGTAGCCGGGCAGACCGTGTACCAACTGGCCGCCGTTAGGTGAGGGCCAGGGCTCAAGTGCAACCTCACCCGGCCCGATGACGGGGTACTGCCAGAGACGGCTAGTTTCGGTTTCCGATACATAGACTGTTTTTTCATCCGGCGACAGTCCGACACCGTTGGGCGTCAGTAGGTGATAGGCCACTCGGCGAATGCTTTTGCCGTCGGTTGTGGCGTAATAGAGAGAGCCGTGCATCAAACGATCCGGGTGTTTCTTACCGAAATCGGTAAACCAGAAACCGCCCTGGGCGTCGAACACGATGTCGTTAGGACCGTGCAATGGCTCGCCTTCACAACGGGTGTAGAGGGTCTCCACCTCGCCAGTTGCGATATTAACCTTCTGAATAGAGCCGCTTTCGTATTCCTCAGGCACACCGGTGGGTCTAGAATAGCCATCGTCGGTGCGCCAGGAAAAACCGCCGTTGTTGCAAACATAGCAAAAACCATCAGGGCCCATGGCGGCACCGTTTGGCCCCCCGCCCAGCTCCGCCACCACCGACTTCTCGCCACTTTGGGTGTTCACACGAGTAAGGCGACCACCCATGATCTCCACGACAATGACACTGCCATCCGCCATGGCAATAGGCCCCTCTGGAAACGCCAGCCCTGTAGCTAGGAGCTCTCCCTTTAGTTCGCGTTTTGCTGTCATCTTCCCTCCTGGCGTTTACCTTTTCTTTTCGATTGTTGAGAGGCGCTACGGAGTAGGCTCACTGGCTTGCTCGACGTCAATATCGCGATCTATCAATTCGATGACGGATGGGAAATAGCGGCCGGACCAACCGCTTTTCGCCGTCT
Source organism: Luminiphilus sp. (assembly GCA_038141785.1). GTDB lineage: Bacteria > Pseudomonadota > Gammaproteobacteria > Pseudomonadales > Halieaceae > Luminiphilus. The sequence goes on from JAYQIT010000006.1 coordinate 104,834, forward strand.
GGTCGTAATAGGCTCGCACCATTTGGGCCACTCGAGCCGAGACCCCTACCTCATCGGCCAATTCCAGCATATAGCTAAGATCCTTGACGACGTACTCCGGAGGGAACGCTTTTTCCGGAAACTCCCGCGGCACCAAGGATTTCCGACCGTGATTGCGCAGCGCAAAACTATCACCCGAGCCCTTGGAAACGCCGTCCAGTAAGAGTGCCGGATCGACATCTGCTCGCTCGGCTATCACCATAATTTCAGCAAGCGCCAGGGTGTTGGCAAACAACAGCGCGTTGTTCGCCAGCTTGACGACTTGGCCGCTGCCCACATCGCCACAATAGGTGACATCGGTCGCGATGTACTGCAACAAGGACTCTAACCGGGAAAAAAGAGCTGGGTCCGAACCCACCATGATGCTGAGCTCGCCGCGCTGCGCAGCTTCCCGGGTGCGCGCAACCGGTGCGTCGGCAAAAGCTACCCCAAATTCGCTAAGACCTTGAGCCACCTTACGTGCCAATGCTCGAGTCGTGGTACTCAGGTCAACGATAAGCGAGGGTCGGCGTTCGCCACAAAGCAGACCTTCCGCCCCCAGACACACTGCCTCGACCTGGGGACCACCCGGTAGGGACAGGAATACCACATCAACTTGGCTGGCGAGTTCCGACAGGGAATTGACCCAGCGTACATTGGTTCCCTCCAGGGCCTTAAACGCGGCAGGGTCTATGTCGTGCACGATGACTTCCCCGGTGTGTTTGAGCGCCATATTGCGGCTCATATAACCGCCCATGACGCCAAGGCCTATAAATCCAATGGCGGGGATAGTTTCGTTATGCATTTGCTTCCTCTCTCGGCGCCATCGCCGCTCAATGTGTTGTGTGCCGTTAGGACCTCCGACCCGCTCAGGCACCGAATCTCGCGCTCGCCTGCATGGCAAGCTCGCCGTCTGGGCCGCGCGCCCAAAGCGCCAAGCTCTTATCATCTTCCTCCCGCGCCTCGAGTGTGAAGGCACGGTCAACGAATAGCGGCGATACCGCACGAAAATCGAACTGCTTGAGATCGCGTCCCCGACCCAACTCCACGGCATACTGCTGCAGCAGTGTCGCGGTTAGAGGACCGTGCACCACGAGTTGCGGATAACCCTCTTCATTGCGGGCGTAATCCAGATCGTAATGAATACGATGCCCGTTGAAGGTCAATGCAGAATAGCGGAACAGCAAGGTCGTATCCGGGGTAACAATCCGCGTCCATTGCGCTTCGGCCTCATAAGGCCTCGTTGTTGCCAGCGGAGTACCTGGGGGCGTCGCCTCCTTGTAGACGATATCCTGTTCCTCTACCCGGCAAATGCCGCCATCGTCGCTAATAGTGTGCTCAACGGTGACAAAACAGAGCGCACCCGCCTTACCTTGCTTGTTGGAGACCTTCAAGATTTTGCTCCGGCGCATTGCCTCGCTGCCAACCAGCAGGGGCTTTCGGTACTCTACCCGGCTGCTCGCCCACATCCGCCGCGGCAGCGCCACAGGTGGCAGGAAGCCACCCTTCGCTGGGTGGCCGTCGATCCCAAGCTCACTGCGAGCGACAGAAGGAATGAAGTACAACCATTGCCAACCGGGTGGCAACGGGTCGCCCGTCCGGGGCGCGGCTTTCATATCCAGCGTCGCCGCCATCGCCTGGCTAGTGCGTTCGCCAATTAATTCGGTAACGCTTTCCTCTTTCCCGACCCATTCCTGATAAGGATTTTCATTAATAGGTGTACTCATAAAGCAAAATAACCTCGAAAGGCGAGTCTGCAGCATCGCTTGCAAGCTCCTACGCCTTTGTTGAAAAAATAATATATTATGCATGATGTTAAATCGGGAGTTATACTCTGATGGTCTCCCTATATTGTCAAGACCAACTAGGTTTATTCCTGAGGCAACAAACACTGAAGCCGGCTAATGACTGCTTGAGACGCAGGCAAAGGCCGTAAACACATCGGCTAACTGATAGCGGCATTTAGCTGTGGCAGGTAGAATACGCCGAACAAACAGGACGCCGGGAATCATAGACCCATGATGGATTACAGGACCAAAGAAGAGCAGGTCGCTGACTACCTACGGGAGAATATCATTTCGGGTCAGTACCCTCGCGGCTCGCGGCTAAAGCAAGCAGAGATCGCCCAAGAGCTCAACCTAAGCATCACCCCAGTGCGTGAAGCTTTGAAGATGCTTGAGGCTGAGGGCTATATCAGCCGCGACTCCTACAAAGGAGCGCAGGTTGTTCCCTTTGATACCGAAGCTTCCGGCGAAATCCTGCAACTGCGGCTACTTTTGGAAGCGCGTCTAGTCCAGGGCGCGATCGAGAAAGTGTCAAGTAAAGATATCGAAGAACTCCGACAGCTAGCGCGGGAATTCGAAGAGAATTTTGCCAACGGAGACCGACCGGCGGCCCGCGGGGTGAATTACCGATTCCACCGGCGCCTGTACGACATCGCCGATATGCCTCATACCCTACACTTCGTGCAGAACCTTTGGGCGCGCTACCCCTTTGACCTGATCATCGCAGCCAGCGACCGTGGGGATCAGGCAGTGGCAGAGCATGAGGAAATTCTCGATGCATTTACTGCACGCGACACCTCCAAGGCCATGCTCGCCATGCGCAAGCATATCGAATCCGGATGGGACGTTTTAAAAGCTGAGAAGGCTGGGCAAGAAGCTCCAAGGTGACGAACCTCTTACCGCGCGTCCCGCACGAGTAGGAGCCGCTAGGCGCCGGGTTTGTCGCGCACTTTCGCCCAGGCGAACTCCCCTTCTGCCACCACTTTGACTGCGGCGCTCTCGACGAGTTCAGCCCTGTCATCAGTCGAGTAACCCAACTCTTCCAGGAGTTCAAGCGTATGCTCCCCCAGCTCTGGCGGCGGTAAAAACTCCCGCTCCGACTTGGGGCCAGGGAACTCTGGCACCTGAAATCCAACCCACGAAACGACAGTTCCCGAAGTTTCCCGGGGTGGCGCGCCTGCGGAACATCCAACACGCGCTCTAAGGGCATCACCTCCGTATAACCCACACCAGCCGCTTTCAGACGCGCAACAACCTCCTCGTAGTCAAGCTCGCCAACTGCCTGTCGTACGGCTTTCTCGACTCGATCACGCTGCTTCTTGCGGTTGCGCAAGCGGTCTAATTCTGGGTCGTCCTTCTCGGGCATGTCCAGCGCCCCAGCAAGCCTCTTCCAGTGTGTATCGGTAATAACCAGGAGGTATATCCATTGCCCATTGGCAGTTTCGTAGGCACCATAGGCAGGCATTGCGAACTCGCCACCCGCCTCTTTCTCGGCGCGCCCTAGCAACTGGGTCTTGAGTTGTAGGCCAGCTAGGTCTCGAGACGCGAGATGCAACCCGGTCTCGTAAAGTCCTATCTCTAAGGTCTTGTCTTGGCGAGTCGCAGCCGGATCCATTAGCGCGTCCATGATCCGTATTACCGCATAGGTACCTGCAAACTGATCATGGTAGGACGGCCCGAGGCGACTGGGCCTACCATTAATGCGATGGTCATCCATAACGCCGGTCGCGGCTTCGGCCACTGGGTTGGTCGCTAGATCATCTTCCTGAGGACCGGCTGCGTAACCGCGGATATGGCAGTAGATGATCGATTCATTAACGCCAGCAATATCCTCCGCTGCTACTTTGAGCTTGCGTGCTGAAGCGGGAGCGAGGTTATGGATAAAGACGTCCGCGGTGGCGACTAACCTATAGAAAACCTCCAGCCCCTCAGGGCTTGCGAGGTTTATGGACATACCCTTTTTGCCGTAGCTGTAGGCTATTAGCGTACCGCTGGGACCGCCACGCACCAGCGCGCGGGTGGTATCACCAGAGGGCGGTTCGACCTTGATGATCTCCGCGCCCAATTGCGCCAGGATGTGCGTAGCGAAGGGGGCCGCGACCATAGTGCCCATTTCGATGATACGTTTGCCAGCTAGGGGTTGATGCGTCATGAGTATTCGTTCCTTGCAAAATAATGCATCATACATTATATGCCTGAAGCTTCAATGTCTCCGAAGGCCGATAACCTCAGGCTGCTCCAAGCTTCTGATAGGACGTGGATGTTAGGAAAAACGGGCTGGAGACCTTCAGCGAGGGCGGGAGGCCTGCGTCAGCCGAACACTTTGTTTAGGTGATCGACCGGAAGTTTAGCCGAAAAACGGGAGACCGCCGCGGTGAGCCCAATGCTAAATATCTCTCCCAGCGTCGCACAGGCGTAGGGGTTGGGCGCCTGCACCGCCAACCAGTCTGCACTCTGTCGCAGAACACCAGCGGCGCCAAACCAATCCGGCTCAATAACCCCGCTATGTAATACAATAAAGATCCCGGCGCCGCCCACGAATCCTGCAATCGCCCCTGCCCGCGTTGTACCACGCCAGAGCACACCCAATAACAGCGGACCTGCTAATGCCGCCATCATGCCTCCTAACCCAACCCAGACAAGCAATAACACATTCATCGACAAGAATTTCCACGCCAGAAAAGCCGACACCAACAATGTGCCGAGCGTTGCCCAGCGGCTAATGCTGAGCGTGCGAACCTCGATTTCAGCATCATTTAAATGCGGGTGAAGGTGCCCCGCGATAGACCTACGGTAAAGGTCATTGGCGATGACCTGACTGCTGGAAATAATCAGGCCATCCGCTGTAGACATTACCGCGGCCAACACCCCGACGCCCAACAGCGCCGCCACCCATGTGGGAAACAGCTCAATGAACAGTGCAGGAATCGCCTGGTTACTGCCTCCCGTTGCAGCGACGAGGTCATCGCCAAGGATAGCGCGCGCGAGCAGGCCGCCGAGGCCAATCGCGGGCAGCAGCATGCCCATCGCGAACGCGAAGATCAAAAAACGGGAGCGCTCTGCACCATCACGCAGTGCCCATAACTTGTTCCCGAGGTGCGGCAACAAGCCCAACGGGATTGTTGAGAGTGCTAGGCAGGCCACAGACCACCAAGAGTTGACCAAACTGGAGCTCGGATTGAGTACCGCCACCAGTTCCGGACCTTGTCGACGCAGTGCCGCGACCACCCCAGATAACCCACCATCCACACCGTAGCCGCTCAGGAAAAGACCTAGGATCAGCAGAGCCAGTACTAGCATGAGCATGCCCTGCACCCCGTCGGTCAGAATATCGGCATGGGCTCCGCCGGCCATTACATAGACGAGCAGCACGCCGCAAGTAATTGCGATCGCCCATGCCGGTGGCAGGCCAAGCATAGTCTGGAAGAGCACCAAGCAGGACACCAACTGGCCCGCAAGGTAGAAAAAAGCATCAGGGAAAAAATTGCCACCAGCAAGCGCAGCGCTCCAGACTGATAGCGATCGCCCAAGTATTCGGGAATGGAGCGACTACCAAATGAAGCGCCCCCGCGGGACACCAACTTCATACACAGCCACACCCCCAGGTAAACACCCACTGGGTATAGGAACAGCACCCATATAGCCGATAATCCGGTGGTATATGCAATACCGGGAATACCGATAAACGTGGCACCGCTGGCGGTGGTGGCAGAGAAGGCGAAGGCCAAGAAGAGCGGGCCATAGCCGCCGCGGGCGGTGGCGAAGTCGTCGGCAGTGGTGACGCGGCGCTGGCCAAGATAGCCAAATAGCAGCATTCCACCAATGTAAACCAATAGGAATCCCCAGGACCAGACAAGCAGCTCGCTTTGCGCTTCCATCATGGTATCGTCTCCTGTTATCAGGTTTTGGTTACCGACACACTCGGTTTAGCCCATGGTGTGTGGAACAGCGTAATAGGCAGCAATGAATGCGTCTCGCCGATTGCCTGTACCTGTCTAAAATCAGCATGTATAATGCATCATGCACCAGCAGGTGGTAGCCGCGCAACTGACAAAACGACCAAACCTACCACGTGTTTGACGCCTTGCCCCGAATGTCGAAAGGAAATTTGCCATGTCCGAGAATTACCAAATGTTCATCAATGGCGAGTGGTGCGACAGCTCGTCTAGGGAAACGCTAGCCAGTATTAACCCCTTTGACCAGCGCGAATGGGCCCGTATTCCAGTGGCAACCCCCGCCGATGTAGACCGAGCCGTGAGCGCAGCCAAATCGTCCTATGAGGCCGTATGGCGCCATACTTCGCCTGGGGAACGCGCAGCCCTGCTTAATAAGGTGGCCGATCTAATGGACGCGAATGCCGATCGTTTAGCGCTGCTAGAAACCACTGACAATGGCAAGGTCATCCGGGAGACACACTCGCAAGTAGGCTACGCGGCGCGCATTTTTCGCTACTGTGCGGGCTACGCGGACAAACTCCACGGACAAGTGGTGCCGCTTGACCAGAAAGACGTGATGGATCTGGCGTTGCGCGTTCCCTACGGTGTGGTGGCCGCAATCACCGCGTGGAACTCTCCGATTGCCATTCTCGCCAATAAACTGCCAGCTGCCCTCGCGACTGGTAACTGTATTGTGGTCAAACCCTCCGAGCACGCCTCTGCCACCACACTGGAGATCGCCCGTCTGGTAGAAGAAGCTGGCTTCCCTGCGGGTGTGGTCAACGTGGTCACCGGGGCCGCCGAGACCGGGCGAGCCCTGGTCGGTTCAGAGAAGGTGGATAAGATCAGCTTCACGGGCAGCCCGGGGGTCGGTCGCGCGATTGCTGAGGTCGCGGGCCGCAACCTCAAGCCAGTCTCGTTAGAACTGGGAGGCAAATCCCCAAACATCATTTTTGCCGATGCAGACCTTGAAAAGGCCGTTGTTGGAGCGCTGGCGGGTATTTTTGGTGCCACCGGCCAGACCTGCATCGCAGGCTCTCGCCTTTTGGTACAGCGCCCGATCTACCAAGAGGTCGTTACCCGCCTCGCAGAGCGAGCAAGTAAAATTGTGATGGGCGATCCACGCAAGCCGCAGACAGAAATGGGGACGGCTGCTAACCAGCCACAATTTGATCGCATCATGGCATTTATCGCGGCGGCCAAGTCCGATGGAGCCCGACTGGTCACCGGAGGCGCCGCAGCCCGCGACGGCGATCTCTCCAGCGGACTCTTTATCCAGCCCACTATTTTCGCCGACGTTGACAACAGCATGCGTGTCGCGCAGGAGGAAATTTTTGGCCCGGTGCTGTCGATTATTCCCTTCGAAACCGAGGAAGAAGCCGTGTCCATCGGTAACGCCACACCCTTCGGTCTGGCCAGTGGCGTGTGGACTCAAGATATCTCCCGCGCAATGCGTATGACGCGCGCCCTCGACAGTGGCGTAGTCTGGGTAAACACTTATCGCACATCAGCGCCGCAGGCACCCTTGGCGGCATGAAGGCCAGCGGTTTCGGCCGAGAGCGCGGTGAGGCTGGGCTACTGGAGTTCACCACCTGCAAGAATGTGATGGTCGATTTTTCGAGCGACGCCCGCGACCCGTTTGCCATGAAGTTCGGATAATCCCCACCGTCGTGCCCCGGGCGTATCGAGGGTTCTTACAGTGCTGAATCGACAGACCGGCAAGCTTGATGTCCTAGTGATCGGAGGTGGGAACGCGGCTCTCTGCGCCGCACTTGCTGCCCGAGAGGCAGGCGCCAGCGTAATGCTATTGGAAGCATCTCCACGAGCCTGGCGCGGCGGCAATACCCAGCACACTCGGAACGTGCGCTGTATGCAACGATGAGCCTCAGGACGTTCTGCTGGAGTCCTACACGGAGGAAGAATACTGGCAGGATCTGCTGAGCGTCACCAAGGGCGACACCGACGAAAAGCTGGCACGCATGGTAATTAGAGCAACGGCCACCTGCCGGAAGTGGATGCGACGCCACGGTGTACACTTTCAGAACTCACTATCGGGTACCCTTCATCTCGCTCGCACCAACGCATTTTTTATGGGAGGCGGTAAAGCGCTAGTAAACGCTTACTATCGAAGTGCGCAAGAGCTGGGAGTCAACATACGCTATGACACTCCCGTTGATGACTTGGAAATCCACGAAGGTCGCTTCATCGCCGCCTTGGTGCCACAAAGAACCATAGACGGGCAAACTTTTCAGGCCGAGCGCATTGAAGCGAGTAGCTGCGTTCTCGCTGCTGGCGGTTTCGAATCCAATCGAGATTGGCTGCGCGAAGCGTGGGGAACCAATGAGCGTGGTGAGACGCCCTCCGACAACTTCTTGATACGCGGCACCCGCTATAACACCGGCGCAGTGTTACGTCGTGTAATTGACAAAGGCGCCGATACCATCGGCGACCCCACTCAAGCTCATATGGTAGCCATAGACGCTCGCGCCCCGCTCTACGACGGCGGTATTTGCACACGCATCGACTGTGTTTCGATGGGTATTGTGGTCAATAAGGCAGGTAAGCGATTCTATGACGAGGGCGAGGACTTCTGGCCCAAACGCTACGCCCTGTGGGGGAGACTGGTTGCGATGCAGCCGGAGCAAATCGGCTATTGCATCATCGATAGCCAGTCTATCGGACATTTTATGCCGCCCGTTTTTCCGGGGGTGCAAGCTGACACGCTGGAGGTGTTGGCAGACCAGCTCGAATTGCCTCAGGAAGACTTTCTCCGAACCATCAACGATTTCAACAGCGCCTGCCAGCCGGGCAAATATAATCACGACGTGCTCGACGACTGCACCACAGAAGGATTGGAGCCCGTCAAATCTCATTGGGCGAGGCCACTGAATGCACCGCCGTATTACGCCTACACCCTACGGCCGGGAGTCACCTTCACTTATTTGGGACTGAAAACCGATGAGAGCGCCGCCGTTCATTTTAACCAGCACCCCTGTGCCAATCTGTTCCTGGCCGGGGAGATGATGGCGGGTAATATTCTCGGTCAGGGTTATACCGGCGGTATAGGCATGGCGATTGGAACCGTATTTGGTCGGATAGCCGGCGAGAACGCCGCCCAATCGGCACCCGAAAATTTCCAAAATAGGCCTGATCTATGAATGCCGGTAACACCATAAGCCATGATCTAAACAGCGACGAAGCGGAGTTAAACCGTCAACTGACTATATGCAATGCCTGTCGCTACTGCGAAAGCTACTGTGCCGTGTTCCCCGCCATGACTCAGCGTCTCGACTTTAATAGTGCGGATATGCATTATCTGGCCAATCTCTGCCACAACTGTGGTGCCTGCCTGCACGCCTGCCAATACGCATTGCCCCACGAGTTTGCGGTAAATATTCCTCGTGCAATGGCTAGAATGCGTCTGCACACCTATACCGATTACGCTTGGCCGCGCGCACTAGGAGGACTGTACAGGCGCACCGGCACACGCCTCGCTCTCGCCCTTGGCCTCACGCTGTCGCTGATTCTCGTATTAACCATGCTGAACGAGGGCACGCTACTGAAACAGGTAGCCGGTGGAAATTTCTACGCCATCCTCCCGCACGACAGTCTAAATGCGATGTTTGGCGGCATATTCGGATTTGCGGTAATCGCAATCACCACTGGGCTGCGCTCGTTCTGGCAAGGCATTGCACCGCCCCAAGAAAGAACCCGCTCGATATCCGATGCCATTCTCGCGACCACTCAAGATACCCTGATGCTCAAAAACCTTGGCGGTGGTCACGGAGAAGGGTGCAATGAACAAAACGATACTTATACCCTTGCACGACGGCGCTTCCACCACTTGACCTTTTATGGCTTTTTACTGTGCTTTGCCTCCACCTCGGTGGCAACCGCTTATCACTATTTCCTCGGGCTTCAAGCGCCCTACGCTTTTTTCAGTGTTCCTGTACTGCTGGGTACACTGGGGGGCCTTGGACTACTCTTTGGCCCCGCAGGATTACTGTACCTGAATATCCACCGACACCCAGATCACGGCGATGCTGATCAACGCCCGATCGATAGAGGATTTATCCTGCTGCTTTTTATCATCAGTCTGTCGGGCATGTTGTTACTGGCGATGAGGCAAACCACCGTAATGCCGCTGTTACTAGCCATTCACCTGGGATTTGTGATGGCCTTTTTCCTGATTATGCCCTACTGCAAATTCATCCATGGGTTTTACCGCGTCGCAGCACTGCTAAAAAGCGCTCTGAAATCCTAACGCTGAGCACCTAAGCCCACAGAGCGATTAACAGCAAGGCGCGGCTCACCGGAAAATGATGCTGCGACTAACGTTTCGTTAATCACAAGCTCAGCGAAACACCTTGTCGCGCTGTAAGGTATGGCAACTTGTATTAATCGGACGGTTGCGTACTCGGCGTAGTAGCACAGGTCGTTAGTGCAGGCCATGCATTTGAAGCTTACTGCTTTCATGGCTGCGCAGCTCAGTAGGTCCGAGCACTACAGTCAAAATCCTAGGCTTGGCGCCTCGCGACGCAGTACCTGTAGAACCCATCCCGTAGCGATAATGGCCTGCACTACGACTGCCAAAACCGCTATCCACCAGACCCACTCAATCGCATAGTGATCGAGCTGCCGAATCCATAAGATTGGCAAGATAACCGCCGCTGCTCTTGCTGTTGCCGCCACCAGTGCAGGCCACGTGTTGCCGACGCCCTGAAAAACCGCACCCGCGGATATAACAAAAGCCGTGGTCAAAAAGTTCCAACTAACCATGCGCAGAAATTGAACACCGACACCAATCACATCCTGCTCGTCGGCAAACCAGCGCATCATTGACGGTGCAAACAGCCAGCATCCGACACCTAGCAGCGTCATCACACCCAGCGAGAGCCCGAGCAGCCAGTGATAGGTCTTGCGAATGCGTAGGCGTTCGCCAGCACCGCGGTTTTGGCCAACGATCGCCGGAGCCGCCAAGGAAAGCGCTAATGCCGGCATAAAAAATACTTGCATGACCCGCTGCGCAATGCCATAGCCGGCCTGCGCGTGTGGGCCAAACCCGCTGATGGCCCAATACACCACCGACATAAATCCAAACATCATCATGAACTCGGCGCCGGACGGAAAACCGATAGAAACAATTCGCCGCCAGATACCAAAGTCCACGGCAACGCCCAGCTGAATGCTGAGATAACGCGCTTTGGCAAAAAAATAGTAGGTCATTAGCAACACCGCTACCAAGGCAGACAGCGAGCTCGATAACCCAGCCCCCATCACGCCCAGCGGCTTACCGGTCCCCCAACCAGAGACCAGAATGGGTGTGAGCACAATATTTAACAACACGCCCACCAGCTGCACGACGGTGGCAGGCTTCACCACACCCGTACCGCGCAGCGCGGAAGACATCAGATTCATGGCAAACTGCAGTGCTAAGTGAGGCAGAAACCAATGTAAATAAACGCGTCCCAAGCGTTCTGTCTCGGGCGCCGCACTTAGCGCTCCGACAAAGGTGGGCGCCAACAGGTAACCAAGTACCAAAGTCAAAAGCATCAACAGCGTGCTGATCTGCAAGCCCTGATTGAAGATGTGATTGGCCTGCTCCTGATCTTTTCTGCCGGCAGCTTGAGAAATCAGCGCAGTTACACCAATACTGAGAATCTGAGCAAGCGCAATGGTAAGCAACATAAGGTTGCCGGTGATGCTGACACCCGCCACGGCATCGCTACCCAGCTGGGATACAAAATAAAGATCCACCATCACATAGAGGGTCTGAAACACCAAGCCAATGCCCATGGGGATGGCGAGCGCAACCAAGTGGCGTGGTACGGAGCCGACAGTTAAGTCTCTCATTAGCAGTTATGTGTCCAAACGGCACGACACAGTATCGACACTGCGCCAAAATGCGGGCAAGAATGCACCTTGGAGACTTTGTATGCAAGCGTGATTCTGCGCGCTGTGCAAGGCGCGCTTCTACGCGGTGCTGTTACCGGCTTGATGCCGTTTTATGCAGTACCGTTACAGCCTAGGTTCCGTGGCAAAGGAGTCCGGGGCAGCCCCGTTCAGAATTACGCAACCCCATGTAGCTCTAAAAAACTCTAATACGGTAGAGTGTTGGGTTATGTACCTACCCTTGAGTGTAGACTAGCGATCTGCGTCATAACTCACAGGTAACATGCAAGAAAATTGCTAAAGCTTGGTCGAGGCCTTGCACACTCTGCTCGTGCATTTCCCAGCCTTGCGTATAAACCCTGTGTGGCGCGGCATAGTGCCATTGAGCCCACGTCATTACAGCGAATTGGAGCGTCAAAAATGCGCGGCTTGATCACCTTGATAGCCCCACTAATCTGCTTAAATATCCAGGCGGCACCCCTCAATAGCGACGCTATCAGAGACCGATACGGTAGTTACAGCGTTGACGTCATAGCGCAGTCATCAACACAACGCGTCGCAGCGCTGCGCTCAGGATTTGAGCCCAATGTTATTTGCCGCACACTGGCGTTTACACAATTCAAAACACCCGTCGCTAAAGAATTACAACAGATACACAACCAGATCCTCGATGGCAGCAGTATTGGAGAGACCATTCGCAAAAACGGCTTCGAGGTCATCAAGCGCGATCAAAAATATTTTCAGATTACCTCTGGAAATCTTTTTGATCGCCTCTCCAGAAACACCGTCCCCAAGGGCGCCTTATTGCTGGCACAGATATACCGTATCAGCGCTTCATCGACTTCCAGCGAGCACCCCTACGCCGTAATCATTGAAATCTATCATCCGGACTATCGACCGCCGTTGGAATCGACGGCCAGCATCGAAAGCTTGAAGGAATGGAACCCCGAGTATCGAAATGCCATTCAAACACTGGAGCTGCGGTGGCGAGAGGCCTACTAGCAACACGTGAACTACGAGGCTATGCCCCCACAATGCAATCGTAACCAGCATCCTGCAAATACCGGACAGCCGACGCATTACTGCCGAGCAACGAGAGAGCAGACGTGGGGACCTGCACGTAACTAGAAGCCACACATGGCACGGAACAATTCGAGGGGACTACCCATAGTGGGCGCCACTAAACTTGACGCCTTCGAGACCGTCGTTTGCTATTTGTCGCACCTCGATCGGATAAATTAGACCAAGCTTTACCGAGTTGGTTTGTCATCAAGTCGGCGTCAAAGGTTCGGACAGGTGTTGAATCCAATGCCTTAACCATCGCCGCGATATGCTCTGGCGTGGTACCACAACAACCCCGATTATCTTGACTCCCATATCTCGCGCATGCAGCGCATAATTCGCCATGAGCTCGGGACTGCCATGGAAATGTATCTCACCGTCAGAGTACTGCGGAATCCCGCAGTTACCTTTAGCAATGACGGGTTTACCACTGTTTCCCTGTAAAAGCTCTAGAGTGGAATCCATAAGCTCTGCGGGCCCAATACCGCAGTTAGCACCGATCAAATCTAAGCCAATTTCCTGTGCGAAGTTTGCATAGTCGCTTGGAGTGACGCCCATCATAGAGCGACGCGCGGTATCGAATGTCAAGGTGGCGGCGACAGGCAAACCGGTCTTCCTGGCCGCTTCGGCCGCCGCAGCTACCTCTTCTTTGGACGACATAGTCTCTATCCAAAGCACGTCGACACCACCCTCAGCGAGAGCCTCTGCCTGGTCCGTAAAAAAGGCTACCGTTGCCTCATGGGTAAGTTCGCCCATTGGGGCGAAAAGTTCGCCAGTCGGTCCCATTGACCCCGCAACAACGGCTTTACAGTTATTAGCGTTTGTATGTTTGGCAACAGCTTGACGGGCAAGTCTTGCCGCAGCCTGATTAATTTCTGCAACGCGCCCTTCGCTGTTGTGCAGCTTTAGTCGCGGCGCGTTCGCGCCAAAACTATTGGTGAGAATGAGATCTGACCCTGCTTTTAAAAATTCACCATGCAACCAAAGCACTTCATCGGGGCGTTCAATGCACCAAAGCTCGGGGGGATAGCCGGCCTCCAGCCCTCGACTAAAGAAATTCGAACCGGTAGCACCATCGGTAACACACCACCCTTTTCGGGCGATAACTTCAAGAATAGGGTTGGACATAGACAACGTTCCAGAGTGACGCAGAAAATAAGTATACCGACAAAGAAACAGCTTTTCGGCCAGATGCATGTCAATCTCGCAGGTCCGCCTAACCGAGTTCGGTCGGGCGGAGAGAGACAGCCGTGGGTAAAAGCATATCCTCGGCGTACGCGGATTACTACGAAACAGAAACGGGCCCCGCAATTGACTCGCCTGTGGACGGGAGGCTGGAACCTGTTGACCTGATTCCAGAGTGCCCAGTGCTTCGGTTGCCGACTTTGTACACTCGCCTAATGGGTGTGGCGCCGCTGCACGAATAAAGCATAACGCGCGTCGTTGACTGTAATTTATCGGTAAGCATCTGAGGGATACCAACGGTTCTAACAATATCTCCAGTGAAATGTTTAATATGGCTTACACCAGATGAACCGTTGCTCGGCGTATCCTTTGCTTGTGTAGAGTGGGGTTCCTTACGACCAACCCAGCCAAAAGGGAAAAGCTTAAAACTATGATGGCACCACCAAAAATATCAGCGAAACTTTGGCCGCGGACTTTGCTGAAGCTAGTACGCATAGTCATAGCGAGCAATGTCATCTCAAGCAGTGCCGCACTGGCAACATCAGCTGTCCTTACGGAAAGCCTCGGCCCTTTCAAGGTGGCTGTGGGCGCACTGCCCACTCTGCCCCAGCACACCCTCTACAGACCTGCTGATCTGAGTGCCTTCGATAACGAAACCCTGCCCATCATTCTTTGGGGTAATGGTGGCTGCACGGATGATGCCGGAAGTGCCTTTAATCATTTGGTGGAACTGGCATCACACGGCTATGCCGTATTTGCTAGCGGGTCTCTTCTCTCGGGACCGCTAGCAGCGCCCGACTTTCGTCTGAGTTCAGATCATTACATGACCACTGACCATACTGACATGCTCGATGCACTTGAATGGGCAGACCACAACAACACTCCAAAAGGCCCCTTGAAAGGTAAACTGAATCTCGATGCAGTGGCGGTTTCCGGACACAGCTGCGGTGGTATTTTGTCCCTCAAACTGGCGTCATCGATACATCGCATTAAAGCTGTTGTCGTTCACAACAGCGGCATTTTCCCCAACCGGTCCGAGCGGCCCATGTTGGTCACCGACAAGGCTTGGCTCCAAAACCTACACACACCGGTGCTCTATATCATTGGGAACATCAGCGATGTAGGTAGTGCAGTGGCTCGTGATGACTTCAGTCGTATTGATCACGTACCTGTTTTCTTGGCGCAGCTCGATGTGGGTCACGGCGGAACGTTTAAAGAACCTTTCGGCGGCGCGGCTGCCCGTGCGGCTCGCCTCTGGTTTGATTGGCAGCTCAAGGGCAAGCGTAGTGCTGCAGCCAGCTTTATTGGGGCGCAGTGTGGACTCTGCACCGACCCAATTTGGGTGATTCAACGAAAACGATTCGATCAATTACCTGAATTTCAGGAAAAAAGGCACTGATCGACCGATGTGACGTGTCGATCAAACTGGCACTGTAGGTTTGTGACTTCGGCTACCCTCTGGCAGACAGACGCATCTAAATCCGCTCATAAAACAGCAATCGGCTTCTACGATCGCGGCCACAAAAAGGTCAGTGATACCTCGCCGTAGTATTGGGTACCGCCGGTTGACGCCACAACGCGAAGCTTGTCGTCGGCTTCCACGGGCGCTTGCGTAGCGCTTCCAAAAATAAAGCCCACCCCATACCAAGCCAATACCGCAAGCAGTGGCGTCACCAGCAGGGCAGCAATGAGATGTTTATTTTTGAGTGTTTCCACCAGTGACATGCAGAGGCGCTCTTGATGCTGGTGCTCTGTCATTAGTAAGGGGAACCGAAGCTCCCCAGTTTCGAGCAGCGCAAACTCTGCGCTGACTTGGGTGATACTTAGTGCACATGCGCCACATCAGAGCCCTTCGGCACGCGGATGTCTTCGACAAGATCCTGAATACCCTCGGGCGGCTCTGCCGTTACCCGACTTACAGCCAACGCAATACCAAAGTTGACTGCCGCACCCACAACACCAAAGGCATTGGGCTCAATGCCAAAGAACCAATTCGCGGGCATTTCTCCCAGAAACGCCGTGCCCGGAATGAACATAATCCCCTTGTGCTGGAATACATAAAGCAGGGTCACGCCAATACCCGCAACCATACCTGCAATGGCCCCTTCGCGAGTGACCTTTTGAGAGAAGATGCCCATCATCAGCGCAGGGAAAATAGATGAAGCCGCCAAGCCAAAGGCGAGGGCCACGGTTCCCGCCGCAAATCCTGGTGGATTTAGGCCGAGGTAGCCCGCGCCCATAACCGCCAATGCCATAGCACCTCGCGACGCGTTTAGCTCTTGTCGCTCGGTAATATTGGGCGCAATCATGGATTTCAATAAGTCGTGGGAGATGGCCGAGGATATCGCCAATAGCAAGCCCGCCGCTGTAGACAATGCCGCCGCTAAGCCTCCCGCGGCTACCAGTGCAATAACCCAATTAGGCAGATTGGCAATCTCTGGATTAGCCAAGACAAGAATGTCACGATCTAGCTTCACTAACTCGTTAGCTTCTTCATTGGCACTGTACTGAATACGGCCGTCGCCATTTTTATCTTCGATGGCCAGCAAGCCTGTTTGCTCCCAGTTAGCGAACCAATCAGGACGCTTGTCAATTTCGAGATACTCACCGGGTGCAGGCTCGATGGTCTGCATAATGTTCAGTCGCGCCATCGCAGCCACCGCCGGTGCGGTGGTGTAGAGAATGGCAATGAACACCAACGCCCAGCCCGCTGAGCGACGCGCGTCGCGAACCTTGGGTACTGTAAAGAATCGAATAATGACATGGGGTAAGCCGGCGGTACCAAACATGAGCGACGCCGTGAATGCCATCATATTCAATGTGCTCAAGCGCCCCTGCGTGGTGTACTCGGCAAAGCCCAAGTCCGTTACCACCCTATCCAGTTTGTCGAGCAGGTAGGTATCGGTACCCGACAAGGTGCTACCCAAACCGAGTTGCGGGATCGGGTTGCCCGTTAACTGCAAGGAAATGAAGATGGCGGGGATGGTGTAGGCCATAATTAAGACACAGTACTGAGCAATCTGGGTATAAGTGATGCCCTTCATGCCACCAAGCACGGCGTAGAAAAAACAATGACCATGCCTGTGTATAAGCCGGTCTCGTAATCGGTTTCGAGGAATCGCGAAAACGCAACACCAATACCCTTCATTTGCCCAATAACGTAAGTGACCGAACAAAGAATTAGACACACCACCGCAACCGTGCGCGCGGTATGGGAATAAAACCGATCACCAATAAACTCGGGAACAGTGAACTTACCGTATTTGCGTAGGTACGGCGCAAGTAGCATCGCCAAGATGACATAGCCGCCAGTCCAACCCATTAGAAACACCGAACCACCGTATCCCATAAAGGCAATCAGACCCGCCATACCAATAAAGGAAGCAGCCGACATCCAGTCCGCGGCCGTCGCCATACCATTAGCAATGGGGTTAACGCCGCCACCCGCCACGTAAAATTCTTTGGTAGAGCCTGCTCGGGCCCAAATGGCAATACCCAAATAGAGTGCAAACGTGGCGCCCACAACAACGTAACTAATCTGCGCGAGTTCCATTAGTCTTGCTCCTCAACGCCAAATTCTTTATCCAGCTTGGCCATAGCCCGGGTGTAGTAAAAGATCAATGCAATAAAAACGTAAATGGCACCCTGCTGGGCAAACCAAAAGCCCAGCTTGAACCCCCTGATCTGAATGTTGTTCAACACATCAACCAGCAAAATCCCAAACCCGTAGCTGACCACAAACCAAATGGCACCCAGCTTAACCATCAGGGCCTTGTTGCGACGCCAGTACTCTTTGGCACGTTCCTCGGGCAAATGAGACATAAAATGTTCTCCGTTGTTTCATTATTAGCGGTACGATTAGCTACTGGTCTTACAACCCGTCAACAAATGGGACCTCAAATCAGCGTCAGCACAAGAAGAATTGTCGGCGTCATAATTTGAAAGTGTTGTTATCTACTGACGTTACCACAGCATAAGAGCGTACGTGGCCCGCAAGCTCAGCCTTCACAAAGACTAAATTCTGACTTTCCCGGCGTTGAATCTCCGTGCTGCTCACTTACTATAGGCCTCGACTACTGCATCACACCACAACGGAGCGACTTCACATGCCTGAACACGCGGCCTATCCGGTGCCGGCTGACTTTGCCGACGCGCATATTAACGCAGAGCAATACGCCACCCTCTATCGCCAATCACTGGAAGACCCCGATAGCTTCTGGAGTGCGCAAGCCGAGCAATTTCTAACATGGGATCAGAAGTGGTCCAAAGTGAGTGACTGTGACACCCGCACCGGCAAAGCAAACTGGTTTGTTGATGGCAAGCTCAATGTCGCTGTGAACTGCATTGACCGCCATCTTCCCGAACGAGCCAATCAAACCGCGTTTATCTGGGAAGGCGACAACCCCAATGAAAGCAGCGCCGTCACCTATCCAGAACTCAAAGACGCGGTGAGCCGGTTGGGTAATGCATTGCGATCACGCGGTGTCGGTAAAGGCGACCGTGTGTGCATTTACATGCCCATGATCCCCGAGGCCACTTTTGCCATGCTCGCCTGTGCTCGCATTGGCGCGATTCACTCGGTGGTTTTTGGTGGCTTCTCTCCTGAGGCACTTAAAGACCGCATCAATGATTCAGACTGTCGCTTGGTCATCACAGCCGACGAAGGTGTTCGCGGCGGCAAGATCGTGCCCCTGAAAACCAATGTGGATAAAGCACTACTGCAATGCCCAAGCGTGGATAGCGTATTGGTTATGAAACGAACCGGTGCTACGGTCGACATGGTCGTTGGTCGCGACGTGGACTATACCGAGATTACCAGCGCCCAAAGTACCGACTGCGAGCCAGAATCGATGGACGCCGAAGATCCGCTGTTCATTCTCTACACTTCGGGCTCTACGGGAAAACCCAAGGGTGTGCTGCACACCACCGGTGGCTATTTACTGCAGGCCGCCATGACCTTTAAGTACGTTTTTGATTATCGCGAAGGTGAAGTCTTGTGGTGTACTGCAGACGTAGGTTGGGTAACCGGCCACACTTATATCGTGTACGGGCCGCTGGCCAATGGCGCAACGTCGCTTATTTTTGAAGGCGTACCCACCTATCCCGACGGCGGTCGCTTTTGGGCGGTATGCGACAAGCACCAAGTCAACGCCTTTTTTACTGCGCCCACTGCTATCCGTGCACTCATTGGCCTGGGTGATGACCTGGTGAAACAACACGCTCGCAAGAGCTTGCGCCTTCTTGGCTCTGTAGGCGAGCCCATTAATCCCGAAGCGTGGGAGTGGTATCACAGGGTTGTGGGTGACAGTCGTTGCCCCATTGTGGATACCTGGTGGCAAACCGAAACCGGCGGCATCATGATTACGCCGCTGCCCGGGGCGCACGCGTTAAAGCCCGGCTTGGCAAGCTTTCCATTCTTTGGCGTGGAGCCTGTATTACTCGACGAGAAGGGCAACGAGCTGGCAGGTGCCGCCGAGGGCTATCTCGCCATTAAGCGATCGTGGCCTGGCCAGATAAGAACCGTCTACGGTGATCATCAACGCATGATTGATACCTACTTTAGCACCTACGACGGTTACTACTTTACCGGCGACGGCGCTCTCGAGATGCCGATGGTTATTTGCGCATAACCGGGAGGGTAGACGACGTACTAAACGTATCTGGCCATCGCATGGGCACAGCAGAAATCGAAAGCGCCCTAGGTGAGCACGAAGGGATTGCCGAATCGGCAGTTGTGGGCTTCCCCCACGACATCAAAGGCCAAGGCATCTATGCCTTTGTCACCCCAAAGGTTGGGGTAGAGCCAACACCCGAGCTTAAACAAGAACTCATTGCAATGTGTGTACAAGAGATTGGACCGATTGCTAAGCCCGATGTGATTCAGTGGGCGCCGGGACTTCCCAAAACCCGCTCGGGCAAAATCATGCGCCGAATCCTGCGCAAGATCGCCGAGAATGAATTGAGTGCGCTGGGAGACACCTCAACCCTCGCCGACCCCTCGGTGGTTGATCAATTGATAGAGAACCGCGCGACAAAATAAGAATTCCGTTGTTGTGACAGGCTCGGCTCCATCTTGATGATGCCGGTTTTTATTACCAAATAAGCGCCTCATAGGATAAAGGTGGTGCAGCCACTCATGTCCAATCATCGGCTCACCTCGACTTATCCAACCATGCGTTGAGCTTAGTGAGGATAGCGGAAATCTCTACGTCATAGCTTATCGGAGCTGACTTCCCTTCGAGATTAATGCCCCGCAGCTTTTGTTACATTGAAGCCGCTGTCTACCGAAGCGCCATGACATAGCGTCACTGGCCAATGGCGCCCTCATTTGAAAAAACTGGCTATCAACGCCAGCCAAGGATCGTGTGCCTTGGTATCGCGCTATCAGCTAGAGTGAATACAAGGCGCTCCAAATGACAAATCGCTTGGGATGACGAAAGCTCCGACGCTCACAATTTTGTTCGACACGATGTTGCTTTTTGCAGAAGCGACCGCAAGTTTATTCAATCGGTTTCTTCTACGAGTAAAATCCACAACACATTACGCTAACACTGATTTATCAGTATGCATTCCAACAAAATCCTTAATTTTATGTTTATCGATTTCATCTATATCGGGTGAAATTGTTATAGCGGTGAATTTATCGAGTGGCAATCCACGTTTGAGTGATTGTATCGACATCACAACCAGACCAGATGCACACTCAACGCTAGAAAGTAAGATTTTCGCATTGACGAACTGATTTTTTGAGCCATCCGAAGCCCTCATACCATCAATCCAGACGCCGCCTTCAGTAGAGAATCCGTTGCATTCCAACCTCGCTGCTTCTCGCCTTGCCAGCGTCTCTAAACCGCCATCGCACGAATCCGCCACAATCAGTAAAAAAGCGGGAATCCGAAGCCCGCTTTGTGCCATGGTGGAGAGCATGGTCTGCATAGTTGTCCGACCCGCTTGGGGTTGTGCATTGATTTCGCATATCAAAGCACCGACCTCAAGCCATGATCGACTAATGTCAGGAATAATTAGATCAACACCAGCTTGGTCCAGGCGTAGTGCACACCAACCTCAGATTATCTGGATGCACTTCATCAACCTGTACCCGGACTGCGCGACCCCCATTGGCCCTATTATTGCTCCGACGCATTGGAACAAATTTGCCGTTGGCAGGAACACTCTCAAGTGTCAGGCCTTGTTGCTCGAGCAATCCGATGGCCTCTTCACTCAATAAGCAACTACTCGAAACATCTAGGACAGACGCGCTTGCTGCAGCAACATAACCAGCTCGCGAATTGTTCGCTTACCATCTCCCTCCACACCCGCGGGTACGAGCTCATACACAGAGGCTACACTACCGGCATTGACATGAAGTCGATGCCCGACGCCTTCAAAATACCTTTCAACAATTATATTTTTTGACAATTTAGAGGCCGCTTGATGCGCCAAGGCAACTTGCTCCGGACTAGTGAGCCAAGCGTGGACCCCTTCCCCTCGATCAAGATCGTTAGGTTTAACGACTACCGGAAAGCCTATCTTCACAGTTACGGCCTCTTCTTGCGATGAAACGCTTACATTGGTGGCTCCCGGAAGGCCCATCGAGCGCAAAACACGTGCCGTGAGTAATTTGTTACGAGCAATTTTTACACCGAGATAAGGTGTTCTGTCGGTGATAGAGCCTCGAGGAGACGCTGTTTGCAACCTGTTCCAACTGCAACATTGATTGCGCAAAAAACCTTATTGGCAAATCAAGGTGAAAAGCCGCTAGCATAATGTGTATTTCGGTTTTCCAGGAAGGGCAAACTTGGCAAAATCTTGTTGAAGCCGGGCAAGCTGCTTTCTAGTGCTTGGCCCGAATCGATTCACAAACTTAATTATTAGGTCAACGACCCAAAAGAGCACTTCCACAGACGGTTGTCGGGGGTAAAACTGTGGGATTTTCCGTCTCTATCTGTTCATTTAGTTGAATATAATGAACAGAGGAAATAGGGATGTTCTGTTTTCGCTGAATGGCACCATACAAAAATGCGACTCTGTGAGCTACATCGCATATAGTGGGACCTTCAGGATGTCGAGGTGCGTCCTCAGAAACGAACTCCCTCAAGCGCGAGTCCAACAAGCCCAAATCGAGTTCCGTAGGGCAATTAAAATAAAAATTGACGTGCAAAGCCGGCTGCTGCAGACCCAGCGCACAGCCTGGCACATGCCTGACAATCTCCAACTTTGGGCGAGCGATTTCAGAGGGGGGGTGATGGCCCATTGCATCTTTATCCTTAATGTGAAAACTCCTGACACATACTTCGTGCCAGCGGGCTCAGATTAGCAATCACTTAATCTGACCCACTGATTAAGTCACGCGGCGTAAACATGAAAATCGCGATGTGTCAGATGTCGTCAAATGACTTTAACTGGTCACGAGAGTCCGTAACACAATTTTGAAAGGGCAGGCATATCGAAATCATTCACGCACGAGAAGTATTGGCATTGAATAACCGGCCGCAGGCTATGACTCCAAGTACATCCCAGAGGCCAACGAACTGGTACAATTGAGCCCCGTCATCTACCGGGTTACCCGTTAATGAATAAAACGAGACGGACGCCCCAACATTCGAAAGCTAGCATAACACCCTGCAAAACCTAATCGCCAGCGACCTTATTGCATTGCTTTGGGCCTCTTAGAACAACGGCCACCTACACTACATTAACTTCGCGACATGCGTGCTTGGTCACCACTCACTTTGCCAGAGCATTTCGAGGCCTGTATGGTAATAACAACGCGCCAATTAATAAAAGCGATGCTGAAAAAATGACAACCAGCGGCAAGTTTTCATTTGCCAACGCGACCAACGATCGTTTGCCAAAGCTAGCACTGAAATCCCGTGGCGCTACCGAGGCAGTACTACGTTCTGGCCCATGGGTTGAAACCGATGCCACTAGCTTTGTGGCAGGAGCTTGGGGTGGCAACTTTGCAAGGCGAGACTTTGAACGGTCCACCGTTCAATGTGGAACAGCTGGAAAGGCAACTGAACAAGGTTGGATTTTCTCACCACCAAGCCACACCCTAGAATGGCTTTATATTGTGGAAGAAGCGGACGGAGTTTGGCTTTCAAACTCCCTTGCGTTTTTGATGTCTGAACTCGACGACGGCGCTGATATCCGCTACGACGGCTATTTCTTTGATTTGCTGAGATTTTATCGGAGGGGCCTCACTGAAAACCGTAAATACCTGCGGACTTCAAAAGGGAGGGCCGTCCAATTATGGACATACGATTCTCTGCTTGTGCAGTCTGATCTCAGTCTTATACAGATTCGGCGCCCAGCTCCCAACACCCCCACCAACTTCACCAGCTACAGAAAACTTCTTTCAACTGAAGCGAAAAAGGTGACGGAAAATGCCTGCCACGCAGCCAGACGTTTCCGTACAAAACTAGAGTGACTGTTTCAACCGGTTACGACTCAACAGCTGTCGCTGTTATTGCTAGCGAAACAGGATGCACAGATGCGATAACTTTTGCGAATAGCAGCAGGCCCGAGCAACCGGGATTGTACCCTGACTCAGGCATGGACATATGTGAAGCTCTAGGTATGCACTGCAAAACCTTTCAACGTGATGACCTACAGCACTTACAAGGAAAAGGTGACCAGTATTTCTTTTGCAACCCCTCGGTAAGCACCAGCAGATCGATGATGGTGATGCATGAAGACCTTGAAGGCAGTCTGATCTTTACAGGCCGAAATGGTGAAGACGTTTGGAACAAGGACGGGCGTGTGTTTGACAATCGTCTGCAAATTCATCAGTCCCACCTGGGTTCCGGATTTGAATTAGCGGAGTACTCGTTGCATCAGGGATTCGTTCACTTTCCCTTACCCTATGTAGGAAAGATGCACGGCCGCAAAATTAAGGCTATTTCAAACTCAAAAGAAATGGCTCCATGGTCTATCGGCACAGATTACGATCGCCCCATTCCTCGACGTATTGGTGAGGAGGCCGGGCTAGCTCGTACAAGCTTTGGATGGATCAAGCATGGCGGTGGTGGCCCCGCCAAAAAACTACATTCCAATACCGTTGATGATTTTGAAAAATTTTGCTCAAAACACGGCGTACATTCGCAGCCGAAAAAAATGCCCGAGAGTGTGCGTAAAATATTACAATTGAATTGAAGTTGCGCGCATTTCCCAACCTGGCCTATGCACTCGATGACTTCCTTGGATTCAGGCTCCACCCCCTTTGGAAGAGCAAAAAGCTTTACTTATTCCATTGGGGATTGATGCGCACCAGCACCGAGTATCGGCGGTGCAAGCAAACAGAAACATAAAGACACCCCTCTCCAGTGATAAAACACTTTGGCAGGTAACGACGCATAGAACACAGTGCTTCTCAAACGAAAAAACTTAGCACCCGTGACCACTTAGGTAGCCCTTGGCGGATCGTATGACTCCGCCGGGTTGACCAGACGACGATGATCGTCAACCTTTCTCATTTACGTGATGTAAGGCATGAGTATACTAGGGCTCCGGAAGTTACCTTGCCAGCTCCTCCCATGAAACCTCTCGACAACATTAGGCTCTATCTATATCTCAGACCGATATTTCGTTGTTGGACGATCACCTCGTTATCCTATCCCCTTTGAACGCAGCTCTCAGGGGCTGGACCAACAACGCTGCAGATATCCGCGCGCTGAAGCGCTCGACCAGGTACCAGGCCTGAATGTCCAGTATGGCGCTGGGTCGGGTGAGGCACGTGCGTGGATCCGTGGATTTCCGCGATGCCTTGGTGCTCTACGACGGTATTCCCATCGCCTCAGCCAATGACGGTACCCTAGATCTGGCCGAAATTAGTACTGCCGCCATCGAAACAATACGAGTGCTGAAATCGGCGCCGTCAGTGATTTACGGTCTAATGGCCTTGCCGGGGTCATCGACATCATACCGCGCAAACCAGTGACGATTTTTCTGCCGATGTTTCGCTGCAATGGGGCAGGCTGGGGCTCGAAGTGCGTCACCTTATCAAGCGTTATCACATCGATTGAGCCTCGCTCACACGCGTGCCGATAGCTATCCCGTATCCGATAATCGTGAGCAAGGGGGCGAGCGCACTAATGCCGATTACTCACGCAGCCAATTGTTCTGGCGTGCAACGTACGATCATTCGCAACTCGGTGACACGTCACTCCTTGTACTGCGCACTCAGAACGACAAAGGCTTACCGCCGCAGTTAGGCACCGACGACCCGGACTTCGAGCGCCTCACTGGATCTGATCGCGCAGTCTATGCAATATCGCATCAATTCGCGCAAATTCCCGTATCGGTAAAAGTGTTTCACAGTGAATATGATTTCACGCTCAAGAGTTATGATAACGCTGACTACGATACCGTCAGCAAATTAGAGCGGGGAAATGCCCAGACACAAGGCTTGCGTGCTTTGCTCACAATACACTTGGCGCTGCCACACTCACCACGAGCCTGTCATATACCGAAGAACAATATACCTCCACTGAGACTGCTGAGACCGGCGATAGCTGGTCTCTCGATTACATTAATCTCGCGGCAGCGCTTGCCAATTAAGTGACAGCGTTAGCTATTCAGTTGGCGGTATTTTCACGCGTTATCAACAAGCCCAGGTTTCAGACGAACTAAGGGCCTTCAATCCTCAACTAGCCGTAAACGTAACCGCGACCGACCGTTTGCACTTGCGTTTAAGTGCGGCGCAACGCACCCGCTTTCCTAAATTGGTGGAACTTTACGGCGCGAAATACGGCAATGCCAATTTGGACGAGGCCCAGTCAAATAACATCGACCTCGCATTGCACTATACCTTGACACCCGACTGGCAGCTGGTCTATTATTACGACGTACAGGGCTTGATCGAAAAACCAGCGCGCAAAAGCCCCTATGCCAACACCCCCGACGCCGTCATCAAAGGCGTGGAAGTCACCCTCTCCGGGGCTGTGTCAGAGCGCACCTCATTGACAATTTCATTCAGTGATAACAATGCTCAAGAACAGTTGGAGGATGGTAGCTCGCGACAACTACGCAGTCGCCCCGAGCAGTCAATGTTTGCTGATCTTCGCTGGGAACTGCCAAATTCACTCAGCGCGAGTTTACGGGCCTCATGGTATGGAGGGCTCCATGATATAGATGATGATGGCATCTACGGCGAGGTCGACAACGCCTGGGTGATGTCTGCGGTAACTGAATATACTTTGAGTGATACCGCCACAGTTACTCTCTCACTCAACAACCTAACCGACGCGACCTACGAACACAAACTCGGTTATCCCCGCGCCGGCCGCAGCGCCATGTTGGGAGTGCGCCTAATCTTTTGAAATCAAAAACTTCCGGATCTATCCCCGACTCTAGCTGAGCCCACGCATGGCGACCCATCCCAAATTAGCGATCAGGTTATTTAATCTCGGATTTGACCTCCATGCTGGGTCTATGATGGGTCATGATTAGGCCACGCTTAATACCCGCTCTCGCCGTAAGTTAGAGCCTAGAAGGATTACACGGTTCATCGATACAGGCTACAATCCACAACCATCAAAGCCATGCGAACAATGTTTACGTTGGCAAGCCAATGATTAAGCCTGCGTCACCCAAAGATTGGCCTTTTAATAAAGTCATCTCCAACTTTCGTAGCGCGCACAGTCACCATTTCCGCGCCACGAAACTGCTTGGGTGCTCCGATCAAACTATCTTGCCCGGAGTTCTTCGCCACACGCGTCAACCGCTGATCCACTCGAAAGCCGGCATCGCTCAACAGTGCCTCAAGATGCGCAGCCGTTGTAACCTCCCGTGTGGGCCGTGCTTTAAACAAATTAACCAGCAGCGTTTCGAACTCTGCCGGTGATGCGGGTGCTGCGATGTGTTGCGACCTCAACCCACTGATCACCGCGTAAGCTTTCTCCCGCGCGTTCTCGCTATCTAGCGAGGATCGATTACGGTCGATGCCGTCAGCAAAAGCGCGCACGGTGATGATTAGGTGGCCACTGGATATAAGCAAATCGCGCCAGTGCGTCATCAGCATTGGCCGCTCAGCGAGCGCAAATTGGCCGAGAAATGAGTGAGCAATCACGAGGTCGTATTGTTGCTCTGCAGTGAAGGCAAATAAATTGGCCTGATAGGTTGTGATCTTCGCTCCCCACTGTGCAGCATACCAACGATTAGCCGCTAGCGGTGTGTCGCAGGTATCAATGATGTCAATCCGAAGATTCAAGGAATGTTCGCTATCCAAAGCTAACAACAGTGCTAACAGTCCATAATCAGCACAACCAGTTATCAATACTCGCGCACCGGGATGATTTAAAAGTGCGGCACGAAGACAGGCGTCTATATGCGCAGCATCGCGATCGATAGAAGGCTGAACACCGCTAAACGGAATGCCACAGGGCATGGTAGGTGGTGCAATCCCAATCAAGTATGGAGTTGGCGCAACTTAAACGAGCGCGCCCACGGCTTGCTGTTCAGGTGTCAGGTACCCCATATTTAACTTCCGAAGATCATTGAGAGTGTATCGGCGCCAAGAATAAGACCAAGTATCAATGGTACGCTGGGCATATTAAAACGTCGTAATAGCGCCCCAAGCAATGTCGCCATTAACAGTGCTATCACGTTAGGAAGGGTTGACAACGTCAGCCACACACTGATGAATACCAGCGCAAGGGTGACTAGGCGTAGTGTTTAGAGCCCGAACATGTGCAAGATATCCGCCTAACCGTGGCCCCATTATGACGGCAACGCCATCAATTTGATCAACAAGCTGTTGCGAGGCTACCATCGCTGTAAGTCGTCATCGCTCCGACCGCAGCAGAGCTTCCCGGAATGCCAAGTAACAGCGTTTACTCAGAGCACCACCGTCTTTGCGAAGTTGCCGCGATTGGGCTTATCACCGCGGACGTCGCCATTTAGCGTAGACGGTGTTTTACCCAGCAAGGTGAGTGCCATCCAAGATAAGGAGGTTGAGCCAATTCCTGGAATAAGCCCAATAAGCCACCCAATCACTGCGGGCAAAGCGCTAACATTTTGTGACGCACAACCTCCAATCGCATTATTAATACGGTCACGGCGGACATACAGCCAAAGCTGGGCCAAAATAAAACGCGTGAAACTTGAGTTCGGGTAGCATCGAGATCTGACGCCATTGGAGAGGTTGAGTCGTTGCGCTCTCTATCTCCATCAGCGTGAGATGAGGAGGTATCCAGTGATGGTGGGCGATTTGCGGCAGCGAGTGGGCCGGAGAGTATCAATTCTGGCATCACCATCAAGCCCATCATGATCGCCAAAATAGAGATCTCACGTTGATCGACTAGGGCTCGACATATAACGACAGTAGACAACCGGCTATCAAGGTTTGTGCGGCTGCAACGAGGCCTTTTCTCTCTGTAGTCACAATAACAGCAAACGCAAACAAGTAAGCGTATACCTTGCGCTGCTCAGCCCAACCTAAAAGCCAATCACCACCCAATAAAGAAAGCGAGACGAATCCTAAGAGACCGATCAGACCACCTAGAGCTCCTGCAGAGGTGGATCGCTTGCTCGGACTTTCCAGCACGTGCCATTGGGTAGCCGTGCACTATCAGCGCTGCATCGGCACTGCTTCCGGGTACGCCAAGAACGATCGCCGGTAGGGAGCCACCAATACGAACAACGCTATGCATAGCCATTAAAAATATAGTAGCAAGCAGCGGGTCCAAGCCAATGAGTAACGGAGTGGCAAGCGCAAGGGCAGTTTTTCCACCAACGCCTGGCAGTGCTCCCGCGAGCAGCCCGACCGGAGCAGCCATAAGCGCTATTAACACCATAGTCGTAATAGTCAGTGCGGGATCTGGCGGCAAAACTTAGAGGCTCGTCGGTGAAACTTTGATTGTACTGGAATACGCTGTTTTCTTCCTCCTGATATGCCAAACGAACAAACATCAACAAGGAACGACTCAGTCCTGAATAAGGCAACCACCTGAAGATTCTTAGATATTGTAGGTTGTCAAACTCAATATTTCAGCGTTGTTAGTCATACGCTTACCCGGCAGAATAAGGCCGCGCAACCTTTGGAGACAAAGGGCAATTCTGCCCTATACTCAAAACTAGACCTGCATAACGGGGATCACAGGGCCGATGAAAACTGCAACTAAAGCTATGCCGGCAGGTTTTGGCGCGAAAAGATCCACTGGGTTTGTGTCGGTTTGGGTGACGATAGCGACAACGGTCTTAGCAGGAGGCTGCGGGCCAGCCCACGATACCCAGCAGGCAGCTACATTCCCCACAAGCAATACCGTCACAAGCGCTGAGTGGCCTTTCAGCGGCGGCGACGAAAACCAAACCTATTACTCGCCACTCACAGGCATCAACCGCGACAACGTGAACCAACTGGGCTATGCCTGGCATTATGATCTACCCGCCGAGCATGGCTATGAAACCACGCCACTCATGGTAGACGGCGTGCTTTACGGCAGTGGACCCACGGGCACCGCCTTCGCGGTAGACGCAGTAACCGGTGAGTCACTATGGCGATTCGAGCCGCAGATAGATCTGGGGTTTGTGCGCAAGGTTTGCTGCGGCGTGGTCAACCGTGGTGTAGCGATTCAGGGTGAGAATCTCTATGTGGCGGCACTTGATGGTTACCTCTATGCACTAGACATGCACTCTGGTGCAGTTCAGTGGCGTACCGATACATTTATTGACAGAGAGCGTGGCTATACGATTACCGGCGCCCCTTACATGGCCGGCGATGTGGTGGTTATTGGCAACGCAGGCGCCGAGTTTGATGCCCGAGGCTATATAACGGCTTACGATGCCAAAACCGGCGAGCAACGTTGGCGTTTCTTCACGGTACCCGCGAGCGCTGAAGGGCCTCATGAGCATCCAGAACTTGAACTGGCAGCGACTACTTGGGACCCCAAAAGCCTTTGGGAGGTGGGTCTGGGTGGCACGGTTTGGGATGCCATGGTTTACGACAGCCGAGCTAAACCTTCTGTATGTCGGTACCGGTAATGCGGCGCCCTACCCCCGAAAACTCCGCAGCCCAGACGGGGGCGACAATCTTTATTTGGCGTCTATCCTCGCCATTAATCCGGACTCGGGACGGCTGGTATGGCACTACCAAACCACGCCTGGAGATAATTGGGATTTCACCGCCACCCAAAAAATGATCCTCGCGGATTTAGTCATAAATGGCACCCGAGACAGGTGATCATGCAGGCGCCTAAAAATGGCTTTTTTTACGTGCTCGATCGCAGGACCGGTGAGTTTATCTCTGCAAAACCCTACGCCGCGGTCAACTGGGCAAGCCACATTGACCCCAAAACCGGTCGCCCTGTAGAGACCGAACAGGCAGAGTATTTTGACGAACCCAAATTAATTTTTCCCGGGCCACAAGGTGCCCACAACTGGCAGCCCATGTCCTTCAACCCCGATACCGGATTGGTCTATATACCGGTTAAAGAAGCCGGCGTCATTTGGACGATGCCCGAAGAACCCTTTGAATATCAAAAGGGCGGCTTAAATTCACACTCCCAGTACCTGTTCACAACCCCCGGCGAATGGGGTCTCGATAGTCCGCTTGCAAAAACCCTGCCGCCCATTGAGGTACTTGGCGAGGGGCAGCCCGACACGACCATTCGCGGATTTTTACGCGCTTGGAATCCCATTACCCAAACCCTTGCATGGGAGCAGGAGACCTCGGGGCCGTGGGCAGGCACCATGAACGCATTTTGGAACGGTGGTGGGGTGCTAAGCACGGCTGGCGGGCTGGTCTTTCAAGGCTGAGGAACAGGGGACTTGGTAGCACTGGATGCCAGCACCGGCGAAGAGTTGCATCGCGTCTATGTGGGGCTAAGTATGATGGCCGCGCCCATGACCTATGCAGTTGACGGCCAGCAGTACATAGCCATTTTGACCGGCACCGGGGGTGGCAACGGCAACGACTATGCGCCGGGAATGGCCGCTTACGATTACGGCAACGCGGGCCGGCTAATCAGCTTTAAATTAGGGGGCGGCCAAGTGCCACTGCGCCCCAAGATTGCGCGTAACGAAGACGCCGTAACAGCGCCGCCCGTCGCACGGCTAGATGCCGCAGAAGCGATTAATCGAGGGGAAGTGCTGTATAGACGTAACTGCGCCAAATGCCACTCTAATATTGACGGGCGCGGGTCAGGCATACCCGATTTACGCCTGATGTCGGCCGACATCCACACAGCCTTTAATCAAATTGTCCTCGAGGGCACTCTTGCCGAACGCGGTATGGGAAGCTTTGCGGACTTACTCACCGCAGACGAGGTTAACGATCTTCACGCCTACCTCATTGAAGAAGCATGGCGACACTTTGAGCGTGCAGGTGGCACTGGGGAGTGGCATCAATCTAACGCGCAATAGCCCTTTTCGACTAGTGGCGCTAGAGCCCATAAGCGATACCTGAGCGGTGGGTTCGTGGGGCGCATGCCCCTAGCTCAACGCTGAGAAGGTAAGGTTTTCTCGCCCTGAATTTTGTAGTCACCGCCGCGAATCCAGCGCTGAAAATCTTCTAGCACCATATAGAGCGCGGGAATCAAAAGCAGCGTTACGGTGGTGGCAAAAACCACCCCAAACCCCAGTGAGATTGCCAGAGGAACAAACAAAATGGTGTCAAAATCTCGGTTAATCATGAGTGGCACCAAGCCAATAAAGGTTGTCAGCGAGGTTAATACAATGGGTCTAAAACGAGTAACGCCCGCTGCGATCACAGCATCCTCTGCTGCGATTGCTGTGTTGCGACGCTGACGGTTCACATAGTCCACCAACACTAATCTGGCATTCACGTCCACCCCCGATAACGCCACGATGCCCAGTATGGAAAAGAACACCAAGTCCTCGCGCATGATGAAATGGCCCAAAATTGCACCCAGAAGACCAAAAGGAATACTCGACATAACCACCAGCGGCTGAAGATAAGACTTTAAGGGGATAGCCAGCAGCGCGTAAATGACAAGTAAGGCCACCACAGACATACGGATCAAACCGCCTAGCGCCTCTGCTCGCTCCTCTGCCTCGCCCGCTAGATGAAACCCAACCCCGGGATGCCTAGCGAGAATCTCTGGAATCTCCTCGTCTGCAATGCTGGAATACAGGGCTTCAGGAGAGATTTTAGTGCGGTCGGTACTGGCCGTAATATTGACCACACGCGATCCGTCAACCCGTCTGATCGCTGAGTAGCCGCGTCCTAAAACCACGTCGGCAACACTGAGAACCGGCACCCGAGAACCATCGGAAAGTCGCACGCGCATGTTTTCAAAGTGGCTGAGTGCACCGCGCTCACTCTCGGGATAGCGCACCATAACTCGCACATCGTCCCGTCCCCGCTGAACCCGTTGCGCCTCGGCGCCATAAAACGCTTGTCGTACTTGACGACCCAGCTCGGCCTGCGTGAGCCCAAGACTCCTGCCGTTATCATTAATGGCCAGGGTGAGCTCCTGTTTACCCGATCGGTAAGAGTCTGAAATATCCATGACGCCATCAAAAGATGCCAGTAGATCGCCTATCTCGGTAGCCGCGTTACCCAGCATATGATCATCCTTGCCACGCAACTCAATATTGATATCTGCACCCATGGCGAGTGCGGCCGCCGAGAAACTCAGTTCAACAACATCGGGAATCGCACCTGTGTATTCGCGCCATCGATTAATGGCCTCCAATGGCGTTAAACCACCTCGTTCGCTAACCGGGCGCAGTGCCAAAGAAACCTCAGCAACATGGGCACCACTGCTGGCTGCACTCAGTGACATACCGCTTCTGGAAATGACCTGACCAATTGACGTAAATCGGGCACGGGCGGCGGGCAAACCATCCGTTGTCATAGCGTCCAAATCGGCAGTCAATCGATCAGCGGCGGCTTCTAGGCGGGCGGTAGCCTCAAGCGTTACCGCAAGTGGCGTACCCTCGGGCAGCTCAACTCGGGCGTAGAGGTCGTCAGCAGTCACCGCGGGAAAAAACTGAAAAATTACGCGCTCGCTAATAATCATGGCCAGCACCAAAATCATGGCCGCCGCACCGCAAGCCACCGTAACGTAACGCCCTCTAACAGCAGCGCTCACCAGATTGCGGTATGTGGTTTGGGCTAAATTCTCTAATACAGCTGAAATTTTTTCTTGAAATTGCTCCCACCGAGCGCCCAGAGAACTTTGTCCGCGCGCTTTTCGTCGGTGAGCGAGGTGCGAGGGCAAAATGAGCTGAGATTCGATTAGGCTGAATACCAGACACAACATAACCGTAACGCCTATAGCGCTGAGCATTTTGCCAAGACCACTTTCTACCGACACCACCGGTATAAAAGCGGCAATCGTGGTAAGAACCCCAAAGAAAACCGGCACAGCGACTTCGGTGGTACCTTTAATAGCGGCGGCCCTACCATCAGGTTCAATAAGTTCGTAGGCATACACCCGCTCTCCAATGACAATGGCATCGTCAACGAGAATCCCGAGCGATAGCAAAAACCCAACCAGCGAAACCGTACTAATACTTAAGTCAAAAGCGGGAAACAGTGCGAGTGCGCCTAAAATTGAAACAGGAATGCCCGCACTCACCCACAAAGCAAGCCGCATCTTTAAAAACAGCGTCAGCAGTAGAATAACCAGTATCAGCCCGCCAAAGGCGTTGTTCAAAAGCGCTTGCAGACGATGCAGCAAATCATCTGCCTCGTTTCGCCAAACGGTTACATTCAAGCCAGGGGGCAGTGTGGCTTGCTTGGCCTCAACATAAGCAATGACAGCATCAGCTACATCCAGCGTGTCTTCCTCGCCATAGCGCGATACCTGCAACATCATTGCCGGATCGCCGTTTAATAACGCGCCCATATCCTTGTTTTCAAAGCCCTCGGAGATAATGGCAATATCGGCCAAGGTGACAATGGTGCCATCCGCACGAGAAATAACGGGAATGTTGGCAAATTGCTCTGCCGAGTAGCGTTGGCCCGTTGCGCGCAGCAAAATTTCGCCGCCCGCCGTTTTTAATGAGCCGCCGGGTACATCAATACTGCTGTCACGGATCGCATCGGCAACGGCCCTCAAACTAAGACCATATTGCCGCAGAGTGCGCTCCGAAATTTCTACGGAGATCTCGTCCTCGCGAACGTACATCATCTCCACATGACTGATTTGCGACAGCTCAAGCAACTCTTCACGAACTTGCTCAGTAAGATCTTTGAGTGTGTGCTCGTCGGTGCGTCCAGACACCAGTATCTGATTCACCATGGTGCGCAGAGTCATCTGCGAGACAATAGGCCGCTCGGTATTGGCCGGCAGGGTGGTAATGGCATTTACCTGCGCTTTGACATCGTCCAGTGCTTTACCAATCTCGGTGGCGATTGCAAGCTCGATGGAAACGACGCACATACCTTCGGCAGCCGTTGTGTTGATCTTGTCAATTCCTTCGATACCCTCAACCGCTTCTTCAATTCGGGTACAAACCCCCGACTCAACCTCTGCGGGGGCCGCACCCAAGTAGGGAACCGTAATGGTAATGATCTGTACTTCAACGTCGGGAAATTCTTCTTTATGAACCCCCTGCAGTCCCATAATGCCCGTCATGATCAAAATGAACATGAGTAAATTGGCGGCGACGGGATTGTCGATAAACCATGTAATGAGCCGTTCCATCGGAAATCCTTAGTTCTGAACGATCACAGGCATGCCATCCACGACAAACTGGAGAGCGGAAATGGCGACCCGCTCACCAGCTTGCAAACCATCGCTTATCAACGCGTCGACACCTTCAAACCGCAGCACATTAACCTTTCGAAACTGGAGAGTGTTATCGGAAGCGACAATCAACACTTGATTGCTTGCGCGGATCGCCGTGCGCGGCACCCTGACGACACCAGCAACGGTATTGCCCTTGATTTCGGCGTTGACAAAAAGCCCTACCGGTAGCGGGTTGGCATTGTCACTTTGATCATTTTGTACCCTGGCAACTAAATGAACCAGTCGACTTCGCTGATCTATCTCGCCCTCGGCACGTACCACCTTGCCCACCCAGCGCTGTTCCTCACCGGCAAAATTAGCGCTCAACTCAACCTTAGGCGACGTATTGGCATCGTATACCCCAGTAGAGATAATAGCGGGGTCGAGAAAACGAAGCTGCGAGTCAGCTATGGGGAGTCGAACCTCCACGGCATCGGTCGCATACAACTCACCGAGTTGACCACCGCGCATAACCACTTGTCCAAGGTCAACACTTTCTTTGCGCACACGCCCGGTAAACGGCGCTTTTATCTCAGTACGCTGCAGATTGCGCTGGGCTTGTTCAAGTCCCGCTTGCGCAGCCATCACGGCAGCATCGGCAATCTCTACACCGCGCTTGGCCTGCTGCAACTGCGTATCACTGGCAAGCTTTTTCTCATAGACCGCTGTCAGTCGTGTGTATTCTTTTTGCGCAAAGCCCTGCTCGGCAATGGCGCGCGCCAGGGTTGATTGCGCCGTGCTCAATGCGTTTTGATAATCGCGCGCATCCACCCGAAGCAGCACATCACCCTGATTAAAACGCCCGCCCGTAATCATCATGGGAGATACCCAACTCACCATGCCAGAAACTTCAGAAATCAATGCCGAACTGGTACGCGGCTCAACAGTACCCTGCGAATAAACACGCAGGGTGTGGGCAGACGGCTCTACCAATAGGGTACGTACGGTTGCGGGCATCGGCGCGGGGATTTCTCCCTCAACACGCGGCTGAGTAGCAATGAGGATGGCGGCCACTATCAACGCGACCGCGACAATGATCAACGGCAGCAACCGATTGCCGCTAACCGCTCCAAGCTGGGAGCGCGGGCTAGAGGGCTTTGCAACTTTCATTTATTTAATCTCTTTGTGACCGGGCAAGGGCCAAATTACGGTAGCGCAAATGGTGCGACACTCGTTTTTGCGCGGCAGGCAATATGCGCTGAGTATTACCTGCCTCCGCTATTCTATAGTGCCTGTTCTGGCAGGCGTTATTCAACAGTGATGTTGAACTTTTTTTCGTACCAACGCCCACCCCAAAAGAGTAGTTAATTTATCAGTGAAATATGGTGGAATACCAAAAGTCGTGGCATTGTTAACCGACGTTCGCACGAATTCGCTCTACTCGAGTGATGCGATTGCGAATGACTATAAAAAACTTTTGGAGCGGACCCATGAATATCAAATCTTTTCCTAAATCGACCTTGGCGCTTGTTTGCGCGGCTACCCTTATGCCCTCGGCGTTGCAGGCGCAAAGCGGCGGCATGCTTGAGGAAGTCATCGTAACAGCCACCAAACGCGCCCAGTCGCTGCAGGAAGTAGGCATGTCGATTACGGCCATCTCGGAGCGCGACATCGAAGAAATGGGTATCGATAGTTACCTCGACTTTGCTGTTCGCGTTCCTAACCTAGGAACAGCATTTCAGTCTGACGGCCGCTTCGATGCAAACTCGCCCTCCCTGCGCGGTATCTTCGGTAGTGGTGACAAATCGTCCTCTGCCACCACCGGTTTCTATATCGATGACGTACCCGTAACGGCAGCGCTACAACCTCGGGTATTAGATCTGGAGCGCATCGAGGTATTGCGCGGTCCACAGGGTTCTCTGTACGGCGCGCGTTCAATGGGCGGCACGATTCGCCTGATTACCCAACAGCCGAGTCTCGACGAGACGTCTGGGTCTATTCACACCTCTTTATCGTCCGTTGAAGATGGCGGCGAGAACTACGCCCTCGACGGCAGCATTAACATGCCCCTGGTCGAAGGCAAAGTTGGACTGCGTATGGCCGCCTATTATGGGTCGATATCGGGCATTTACGACCGCGTCTATGAGCCCAACTGGCTCAACTATCAAACCGGCGAGATAGTAACTGGCACCACGCCCGCCTTTGCAACCAACAAAGATACCGACGACGAAGAGTACATGGGCGGTCAAATTGCGCTTAAATTCATGGTAAACGACGATCTGTCTATCACGCCTAAGTACATGTACCAAAGAATCGAAGCCGACGGCCTGCCCTTTGCTGACGTAGACGCAGAGAACATGGAAACCCGTCGATTCTTTGACTCAGAGGAGCCTGGTGAGGACGAGTGGTGGATTGCCAGCGTGGTTGTGAACTGGTCGCTCGGTGCCGGCGATATCACCTCGACGACAGCCTACTATGAGCGCGAAACCAGCGAATTTGAAGAAGAGCACACGTTCTTAGACTTCATCTACGGCGCGGCTGTAGGCGTTCCGATCACCCCTTTGGAATCAACCCTTGAGACCACCTCTGAGTATCAAAACTTCACCCACGAGACGCGCTTTACGAGCAGCTCAGACGGCCCCATAAACTATACCGTTGGCCTTTTCTACGGCGATAGCGAGTTTATCCGAGGCTATCCGCCGGCGCTGCAGCCCGGAGCGAACGATGCACTCCACGCAGCTATTGGCGCGCCCGCCGACATCGTGCCAGGTGATCTTATCTTTATTACCGAACAACCCGAGCAGGTGGAAGAATTAGCTATCTTTGGTGAGGTTACCTGGGATGTCACCGAGCAATTGGCGCTAACCGCTGGCGGCCGTTGGTACGATACCTCGGTGTCATTTAGCTCTGTCTCTGACGGCTTCGCCAATGGTGGCCCCAGCGAGTTCTCGGGCAAGCAGAGTGAGAGCGGCTTCAACCCCAAGGTCATGGCTTCTTTTGACGCCACTGACAACGTGAACGTGTATGCAAGTGCGTCTAAAGGCTTCCGTATTGGCGGCGTCAACGGACAAATATCGCCAACGCTATGTGGCGACGAACTGGACCGCGTGGGTCTCGATCCCGACTCACTGCGCACCTACGACTCCGATGAGCTGTGGAGCTATGAGATCGGCGTGAAGTCGCGGCTGGCTGACAACCGCGTAACACTGAATGCGGCTGCCTTCTACATCGACTGGCAAGATTCGCTCCAAGTGCAGCGCTTGGCGTGTGGCTTCCAGGTGGATGCCAATGTTGGCGATGTTGAAAGCACCGGTTTTGAGGTCGAATTGTCGGCGGTTCCCTTTGACGGCCTAACGATTGATCTTGGCGTTGGTTACACCAATACCGAAGTTGCCCGCGCCGCAGGCGATGGCTTCCCGGTTACGAGAAGGTCAGGAACTCCATGGCGTACCCAACTTAACGGCTTCAGGATCCGTGCAATACGTATTCCCTGCGTTTGCCGAATGGGACGGGCGTCTTCGCCTGGACGGTAACTACTACGGCGATAGCACCAGCTTCAATAACGGTGCCATTGTAGACCGCGACAGCTGGCAGGCACTTAACCTGCGTGCCGGTGTACAGAACGACACCTGGGATATCACCGCCTTTGCCGACAACCTGACTGACGAGCGAGCCAACCTGGCGGATAACCGCTCGATTGCCGCCGAAATGCCAGGGCGTCCGCGCATTGTGACCAATCGTCCACGCACTATAGGTGTAGAGGCGCGGTACCGCTTCTGACGATTAAAAAGGGGCGTATTCACGCCCCTTTTTTATACTGCCCATCTTGATTCAACCTGACTTCTTTTGACTCCGGAGATTTGTATGCAACCCTCACTGTGCATAAAACTTTGGCATGCTGCGCTACTCTTGATCTTCCTTGCAGCCAGACCAACGCAGGCAGACACAGCACACGGCAATAACCCAGATGCTGGCCAAACCGTTAGCGTCAATGGTATTCAGATGTATTTTGAACAGTATGGTCAGGGCGAGCCAGTTGTACTGATCCACGGCAGTGGCCAAAGCATTGTCGATATGGCCGCGCAAATAAGCTTCTTCTCCCAGCATTACCACGTGATTGTGGGAGATAGCCGAGCCCATGGAAAATCGGGCATGTCCGACGAGCAAATGACGTATCGACAAATGGCGTCTGATTGGGCAGCACTGATTGCGCATCTGAACCTTAAGCCCGTCAAGCTCATTGGTTGGAGTGACGGTGGCAATATCAGCCTTGAATTGGCACGCGCGCATCCAGAGAAAGTCGAGCGCCTCGCGGTAATGGGCGCCAACCTATCGCCCAGTCCAGACGCAGTGCAAGATTGGGCGGTTCAGTGGGTCAAGGACGTATCGGCAGAAATTGACGCCAAGATAGCCTCCGGCGATACGAGCCGAGAAACCAGAGCAATGCAACAGCAGTTTTACCTACTGCGTGAATTACCTGACATGTCGATTGCCGAGTTGGCCAGTATTCAAGCACCGGTCTTGGTGATGGCTGGCGATCGGGACATTATTCGCGATGAACACACCGTTATGATGTATCAGACGCTGCCCAATGCGCACCTGGCCATCTTCCCTGGACAGACCCATTTTGCGCCGGCTACAGACCCCGTTCTGTTCAACACAACGGTCGAGCGGTTCTTCGCAAATCCGTATACCCGACCCGACTCGAAAACCTTTGTACTGGGCGAGCACTGACTGCCGCTTAATCCTTTTGCTTGATTTGCATTGCTGTTTGCGGCCCTAGCGAAACAGACACGGTAGCCGCGAAAAGCTCTACAGCAATGCAAGCACTGCAAACAAAATCAAACCGCTGCCCGCCGCGAGGGCAGTTGGCTTTTGGAGACGCGGCGAAGAAAGCCCCAACCACAAGCCGCTTACAATAATAAACAGCATGCCAGCGGCAAAAATTTGCTGGTAAACACGATAGCTGCTTGGTCCATGTCCCATATGCAACTCCATCATGCGCTTCTGAAGCGAGGGAACCACATAATCAACCTCCACCGCCTCATCTACGATTTTAAGCTGGTAGTAAGGTTGACTGGTGGGGCGAGTTTGTAAAACGCTCCCTCTGTCTTTTACATAGTCAAAATCGAAGTCGGTAACGCCTGCCTGCGCCAAAACCTTCAGCACATTGGCCTTTGACGGCTGGGCTAGCTGTTCGGTCGCGTCGGACAATACAGCCACTCGCGTAGTCTCAACGGAGCCCTTCATACCCAGCAGGTATAAACCGCCAGAGGTGGCGACCAAAATAACGGCCACACTGAAAAACGCTGATAAATAAAGGTGGATCTGTATAAACAGTGCGCGACTCATCTGAATTCCCCGAAGCGGTTAGAGACAAAAAGTTGTGAACCGCTATTCTATACAAGTTGGATAGGCGAAAACGACTATGAATGAGCAATTGCAACATCGGCATGCCCCGTTATTTGTGGGCCCTAAAGGCGAGTATGCCGAAAATTTGGCATCGCTGTGGCAGCATCTGCTCACCACCACGATGGCACGGCGGGGCGTTCGCTTTAGTGACGACCCCAGCTGGCAGCCTAGCAATTTGAATGCCGGCGAGCAGATTCATATAACGGTTGAAACTGCGCTCGCTGAACTGCTCGCCCTGCTGCAAGATGAAATCCCCACCTTCAGTCCACGCTATCTGGGGCACATGGTCTCTGATATTTCGATTCCAGGGCTGCTCGGTCACGTCGCTATGCTCTTTGAAAATGCAAACCTTGCCTCGCGCGAAGCGGCAATGGTGGCATCAAAGCTTGAAACCGAAGCCATTAATTTACTGGCCGATATGGTGGGCCTAGCACCCACCCCCACTCGCGGTCACTTTACCTCGGGTGGAACCATGGCCAATTTCGAAGCCGTCTGGCGTGCCCGCTATCGCCTCGACCACTGGCTAGCCATGGCCGGGTTTATGCGAGCCGAAGGACTATCGAGCGAGAGCATGATGAATCTTGCTCATTGCGGGTGGTCAAGATTCGACGCGCTAAAAACTCAAGCGGGTTTTACCGATGAGGATCTTGCGCCCTATAGCGCGGTTCTACAGGGACCATTAGCTGTCGATCGGCGATTACGTGGGCAAATTGGCGAAGACTGGCCAGAACCCGTGATATTGGTACCCGGCAATAAGCATTACTCGTGGCCCAAAGCTGCCAACGTATTTGGTATGGGTGCAGGTGCGGTGTGGCCTTGCGCCCTCGATGCCCAGGGGCGAATGAATCCAGCGTCGGTAGCCGAGCAAATTGACAAAGCGATAAACACCAACCGTCCCGTTATGATGGTGGTATCGGTGGCTGGCACCACCGAACTCGGCATGATTGATCCCGTCGATGAGGTGAATGCCATTCTCGAGGAGTATCGAGAGCGACATGGATTACACATTTGGCATCATGTCGATGCTGCCTATGGCGGTTATTTGTGCAGCACACTTCGTGGAGACAGCGGCAGTTGTTCATTATCAGCCAAAGTGCAGCGTGCATTGCGGGCGCTCAAAGATGCCAACTCCATTACCCTCGACCCCCATAAGCTGGGCTTTATTCCCTACGCCTGCGGCGCATTTTTAGTGCCCGATGCTACTTCATACAGCGTATCCAGCATTCATGCGCCCTATCTCGAAGAGGCCAAAAATGTGCAATTCCCCGGCTGGTCTACCACCCTGGAGGGTTCGCGGGCTGCAACGGGACCGAGCGCCGTGTGGCTCAGCGCCAAAGTCATGCCCCTTACTACCAAAGGCCATGGTGCCATCCTTAATCAGAGCATGCGCGTTGCACGTCAGATACACCAGCGACTGGCCGACGGGCCCTCAAAAATACGGCTACTACCAATTGGTGACACCAATGTGATTTGCTTTGCCATTGCTGACGAGCAAGACACAGTAACGCAAGCTAATGAGCGTACTGAGTCATTGCTGTCCTATATGAAAAGTAGCCCGGAACTCTCGGTCACTCGGACGCATCTAGGAATAAACAACTACAGCCACTTGATAACGACCACCGTCAATTACTGGCAGGGAATTATTGACGACGATCATTTAACCGTGGTGCGCATGGTAATAATGAATCCCTACCTCGACGATCAAATCATCGTGGCGCAGATTACCGATACCTTACTAGGCTGCCTCGACCAGGCCCTATGACTTCTAATGCTGGCTACGCCAATGTCACCCGGTGAGCGCATTGGCACAGGGGTTATAGGGTTTGCCCGCTCGTACTTGCAGCGCTAAACGGTTGGCGACGTGGGCCAACTGGTTCTGGCCCATTGAAGTAGTGCAATAATCACCACCTCTACACCCATTTGCATCACGCCCGCTGCGGCGGCACCGTCAACAAAAACCGTGACAACGCGACCCAGTAAAGCGAATACCATCATCAGTTGAACAGGCCACAAAACATTGCGGTTGAGGCTGATAGCACCCCATAGCGCCAGAAGCCCCGACACCACAAAAAAGCCGCCAACATCAGCACGCACAGTACCGATACCCAGCTCCGTGGTTGTAGCAAGGCCTATCTCTGTCATGGCCGCGGAGGTATCAAATAACAGCCTAGTACCAATCGCCAATAACAGCAGTGCTATCACTCCTACAAGCATACGTGAAATGAGTTGCATCATAATTTCCTTATTGTTTTACGCCCAATCTGTTAGCACAAAGTGATTTACCCGACCGCCGCGAGACACGTCTGCAACTGCTCTATACCGGCCCCCAAAGGCGACTCGATAGCCGCAAGCTCCTGCAGCGATACTGCATCGCCCGCCATCGCCTTTGCCTCAATTTGACGAAACAGCAGGCCCGCGCTTTCCACCCCAAAGGTGAGACAGGAACTTCCTAAGGTGTGGGCTTGCCGGCTAATAATCGTATTTTCCGCGCTATTTATCGCGGCTTGCAGCTCATCCCAGCGCTGCGCGGATTCACCCAAAAATTTATTGACCAATGTTTGAGTTACCTCCAAACCCACATCCTTAATGAGCGATTCAACTTTTTCTGACTTAAAAGCGGGTACGTCAGTGCGCACAGCAGCTGCCGACGATTGGCTATCAACCTGTTCGTCCAATGCCCGAGGTACAACGGCTACCGTCGCCTGTTGAGCAACCGGCAACCAGCTTTGCAACTGACCCGCCAGTTCATCCCTAATGAGTGGTTTAACCAGGTAGTGAGCTATTCCAAGGTCGAGCGCTCTGCGTCGATCCTCATCGGTGTCATGTGCGCTCAACGCAATAATGGGTGCCCTGCAGTTGGGATAGTCCGCGCGAATGCGTCGAGCCGCCTCAAAGCCGTCAATGCCTGGCATGTCCAGATCCATAAAAATGAGGTCATAGGCGATTTCACTCGCGCTCACTTTTTCGATGGCCATCTCTCCCGATGAGGCAACGTCTGTACTTAAACCCAGTGTTTCCAATATTTTGGCATTGAGCATGAGGTTG
Source organism: Luminiphilus sp. (assembly GCA_038141785.1). GTDB lineage: Bacteria > Pseudomonadota > Gammaproteobacteria > Pseudomonadales > Halieaceae > Luminiphilus. The sequence continues at coordinate 147,806 of JAYQIT010000006.1, forward strand.
GTTTGAATATCGTCAACAACGAGTACATGACCTTGAAGTGTGTAATCTGCCGAGGCGCGCGTTGCCGGCCCGTCATTGACCGCGCTGGCTGGATTTTCCCGCCTAAGAGCTATCTCAAAGCTAAAGGTTGCGCCAATCCCGACTTCTGACTCGACAGCAATCTGTCCACCCAGACTTTCAACAAAGCGTTTAACAATGCTTAGACCCAGCCCGGTACCCTGGCTACCTTGAGTCTGCGGCGTTAGACCCGTTGCAAAGGGCTCAAAGACTTGCTGGAGGTATTCGTGGGGTATGCCCGGACCGTCGTCGATGACCGAAAAACATAAAATATCGGTCCCATGAGTATCCGAGGGTTTCACGTGCACTGACAAGGTCACCGTGCCTTGCTGGGTAAACTTGACCGCATTACTCAACAAGTTCGAGAGCACCTGGCGAAGCAGTTTCACCCGCCCTTGGTAGTGGCTCTGAAAATGTGCCTCCCCCGCCCGTCTCAACTCAATACCCTTCTCAAGCGCTCTTGCCTGCACCAGGGCGAGGCTATCGTCGAGTAGACGGTTTAAATCAAACACTTCAACATGGCCTGCCTGATCGCCTGCTTCAAGTGCGGCCGAATCAAGGGTAAAGTTAATCACTTCAAGCAACCGACTGGCGCTCTGATTGGCCAGACCTATGAGTTCATTGGTGCGGCTGTCGTACTGTTGGTCTTTTAACAAGGTCAACGCGCTAATGATGCCACCCAGCGGTGAGCGCATTTCGTGACTGATATGGCGGAAGTAATTTGTCCGCGAGGCGTTTAGCTGGTCAACCTCGGCTTTGGCCACGACCAATTCGTCATTGATGGCTTGTAAATCATCGACCATGACCTGCTGCGCGTTCATAAAAAACAATTGATCCATCTCTACGTCATGGACAGGGAAGTCGTCAAAGGTAAGGCTCATTCCGTCATTATTTGACTGCATCCACCAAAGCCAGGGCACACCGACAAAACAAATGCCTTTTAGGCCTTGCTTGCTAAAGTCCAGCATTTGACCGCGAATGGCAAAACCGAGCGCTTCGTTGACCCCTAGGAATAGTTTTCCTTGATTTTGTTTAGCGGCGGCATACGAACCCTCAAAGTTGCTGGGCCGCTTAAACTCAAATAGCTCGAAAAAAGGGCTACTCGCTCGCTCATCAAAACCACAGTAGCGGTGCATGAGCGGACTAACGCGCACCGTCTTACCCTGCTCATCGATCTGACAAACGAGTGAAAATAGCTTATTGAGATCTTCCCAAAAGTTGCTAGATCGAGAGCCAAACATCGCCATTAGCCAAGTTTTACGCTAAATCGGCTTTGCTCGCCGGCATCTACAGCGATGGACTCAATATTGAGTATCGCTACAGGTTCGTTAAATCGCTGACCCAAAGCAATCATGAGCCCCTCAACAAAGGGCGTTAGGCCCGTGCGCTCACTGGTATAAAGAATATCCACCTCACCACCCGCTTTGGTCGTCACGTCAAAGGTGGGAGGGCGGTAGTCGAGAAAGGTGGAGCTAATCTTGTCATGGAGCGAATTCAGGTTGTTTAAAAATTCAACAAGGCTATTACCGGCCGCCGACACCAAGGCGCTGTAATCGCGCGCTACCGTATGCTCTACCCAGTGGACACCAAACGCCCGCAGCGCGTCAGCCAAGGGCAGACCCAGCTCATCGGCACAGGCCTGCGCTAGCGCATAGGTTCGCTGATCATCGTAGCTTCGCATGGAGAGAAAACTATCGGCGGGGACACCCGATCGGTCGAGTATGGATTCCCATCGCTCAATACCAAACTGCTCTATGACCATCTCCTTGAGAGATTTATTGATGACCCCGTACACCTTGCTACCCTCCTACTAACTGATTTAGCTGTCGCTCACCGACTTCCATGACTGAATTTTTCGATAAATGGTTGATGGTGCAACCTCCAATAGCCCTGCCGCCTTATTAATATTGCCGTCGCAAGCATCAATGGCTTCCTCTATGGCCCGTTTTTCCGTGAGCCAAAGTGGCTCGACCAGACCCCCTTCGTCAAAACGCGATGGCTGCATGTCACGGGACGAGACAGCGGTGGTACCGTCACTTAAATCGCTGTCGAGGATGGCGTGCTTAAGGTGCTCAAAAGCCACTTGGGACCCCTGCGTTTGTAACACAAGACGATGAATGAGATTTTCCAGCTGTCGCACATTGCCCGGCCACGGATAGCGACTCATCTCATGTAGGCAATCTCCATCAAAGCTACTAACGGCTCGCTGCTCTTGTTGCGCGTAAGTCGCCAAGAAATGCTTTGCCAATGCCAGCATCATCACCACGCTCACGCAAAGGCGGAATTCGTAACGGAACCACGTGCAAGCGGTAAAACAAGTCCTCCCGCAGTCGCCCCTCGCGCATTTCGAACAGCGGATCTCTGTTGGTGGAGGCTATAATTCGTACATCAACAGTAATCTCCGAGTCGCCACCCACAGGTTTAAAGGTGCCCTCCTGGATGAACCGTAGCAATACAGACTGCATCTCGTAGGGCATATCACACACTTCGTCGAGGAACAGTGTGCCGCCATGGGCTTGCTGTAGTAATCCCGGCCTGTCTCTAGCCGCGCCTGACACAGCCGATGTAAACCCAAATAGTTCGGTTTCGATATGGTCACTGGGGAGCGCCGAGCAATTCAAGGTGACAAAGTCGCCTGGAGCGCGCGCCGACAGGGTGTGAATGGCCCTGGCCACCAGCTCCTTTCCTGTACCACTTTCACCCGTAATAAACGCCGTTGCGCGCGTGGCCGCCAAGGCATCGATACTGTCATACACCGCTTGCATGACCTTGGATCCGCCGACAATCGCGCCCAAGCGATCGCGCGAAGTGGATATCTCGCGAAGTTTTTGGGCTAGCTGCAGTTTCTCGGCGGCATTGGTTAGGGTGACCCGCAGACGAGAGGCGTCGAATGGCTTATTTAAAAAGTCATCTGCGCCACGCTCCATGGCCTCTTCGGCATACTCAATACCGTGACCGGTCATTACCACAACGGCCGGCTGAGGATCCATGAGTGCCGTTTCGGCAAGCAGGTCAAGTCCGTTGCCATCGGGTAGCTCAATGTCGAGCAAAATTAATTGCGGCTTAAGTGATTCCACCGCTGACAATGCCCCGGCAAACGTCTCCACTGTGTAAACGTCTAGGCCAGCTCCATCGAGGTAGGCCTGATAAATGGCGCATAAAGTTGAGCTATCTTCTACGATGAGTGTTTTCATAAGCGTCTAGGCTCGAGCTTGCGTTTGTTTGGGTCATCACCGGTAGGGCCATCGTTGTAATTATCAAAAATAGCGGCCATTTGATCCTCGGCCAAAAGGAAAGCCTCTACCACTTCGGGTCGAAAATGCTGTGGACGGGTCCTGCCATCGCCATCACGAATAATTTTCATGACTTGCTCGTGGGTGAACGCTGGTTTGTACGGACGCTCTGCACGTAGGGCATCGTACACGTCGACCAGCGTCGTTATGGAGGCCTCGATGGGGATTTCATTTCCCTTTAGGCCTCTCGGGTAACCGCTACCATCCCAACGCTCATGATGACAATAGGCTATGCGAGCGGCCATGATCATGACCGGATAATGCGAGGTCGATAAAATGCGATAGCCCGTTTCCGGATGTTCGCGCATGTGCCTTTCTTCCTCAGGCGAGAGGGGACCCTCTTTGAGTAATATACTGTCGCGAGTACCCACCTTACCCACATCGTGCAATGGCGCCGCTAAGCGGATCATCTCGCAGCGCTCGCGATCCCAGCCCAAGGCTTTTGCAAGCACGGCGGCGTATTCACCAATACGCGTAATATGCTGTCCCGTCTCGGGATCTTTGTATTCGGCTGCGGTAGCAAGACAAGCCAGTGCATCAGCATAAGCGCGCTCGATGCTGCGATTCAGTGCCGAAATTTCGGCCTCGTTGGAGCTAATTTGCTCCTTTAATGCATCCTCTTGAGCTCTTCGGGCACGCTCGGAAGCGACTTTAGTCTTGGCAGCAACCACATGTTGCTCCAGCACGTTTAAATCGACTGGTTTCAGCAGAAATTCGGTAGCGCCCAAGTGCATGGCACGAATGACCGATTGGGTATTGCCATTACCCGTCATAAAGATAACCTGCTTCACCCGCGTTTTAGCGTCGGGGGCAGAGTTCATATTTTCCAGCATATCCAAACCATTCAAGCCAGGCATCATGAGGTCGGATAAGATGATCGCAATGCTGGGATCCGCATAAAATTTAGCCAGGGCTTCTTCGCCGTTAGCAGCCGTATCCACCTGCAGTCCCAGGTCTTGGACGAACTCAACCAGTTCATCACGAATATCTGCGTCGTCGTCAACGATTAGCGCTTTCATCATCTACTCAACAATCCTCATGACTGGCCGGAATCGACCTGTCTATCGTTTGCTTTCGTTAAAAGGGGAAGGCTGACACTAATTTGCGCCCCACCATCAACATTTTCGGCCCAGATATCCCCGTGCATATCACGCACAATGCCATAGCTGATTGATCCACCCAACCCCGTGCCCTTGCCGACAGGCTTAGTTGTGAAAAACGGCTCAAAGATATGCGGCAGCACGTGGTCAGGAATGCCTCCACCCGAGTCGGTGACACGAAGTACCACTCGGTCACTGTAGATTTGTGAATCGACGACAATCGTGCCCGTATCGCCAGTTTCTATAATGGCGTCTTTGGCATTGTTAACGAGATTGATCAACACCTGCTCTAACTGAATGGCATTACCCTGAACCCGTATCCCGGTACTGGGCACCTTATTGACCAAGGTGACATTGGACAACTTAAGTTGCTCAGCAAGTAAATTGCAGGAGCCTGCGACAATTTCACCGACATTAATGTCGGTAAGGTTTTCGCCCGCTAGCCGGCCATAACCACGCATATGATCAATGATGCTGGCCGCTCGATGCACGGCACCATCAATTCGATCGAGTTTAGACAGCGTGCTCTCGGGCGTTGCCCTGCCTTTGTTAAGGCTAAAACGGAGATTGTTAGTAGCCAGCGAAATCACGTTGAGCGGCTGATTCAATTCATGGGCAATACCGGTTGACATCTCACCCAGTGTTGCCAACTTTGACGCTTGGATTAGCTGGGCATTGGTTTGTTTTTGAGTGGTCAGATCAGTCGCTATGACCCAGAAGCCATATTCTTGTCCACTATCATTAAGGCGCTGGTTAACCACCAATAACAAATTTTTGGGCGATCGATCGGAAAGATTAAGCTGCCAATCAGCAACCGTAGTGCCCGTTGTCAGCATATGGGCAGCCTGAGCCTTAACCCGCTCAATGGCGTCTGGTTGCCGCTCGGTTATCTCACTCATCGCATCGTTGGAAAACTGCACGCTCAGATCTTCGTCAACAGCAAACACCCCGAGGGGCAGCGACCGCAATAGCTCATCGTAATTAGCCGCAATAGTGGATAACCGACGCTCGCCGTAAATGACATCATGAGCCAAAGACTGAAAACCCATTTGAAGGTTGCGGATGTCCTCGAGCAGGGAAAACCCGTTGGATTCCAGTGGTTGTAATGCCATTGCAGAGTTCTGGTCGTTACCACGAAGCCCACGCCAACGCTCAAAAATTATGGTCAACTCACTCAGCGGTCTTATCAAACCGCCGACCATAAGCCTGGCGGCCCACAACAACACAACGAGCAGCACAAGGCTAGCAGCCGACGTGATCACAACAATGCGCAGATAGCTCTCAACGAAGCGCCAATATGGCAGCGTGACAGCAAAGTCGCTAACACCATGCAAATAGCCAGCAAATTGATTGACCACCTGCGCCGAAGGGGACGCTGTTAAATTAACCGATGCATCGGACCGCGCAGAATAAGCACGCAAGCGGCTAGCTCCACTAACCGACGATTCTGGACGCCATAACACCCAACCGTCTGTTGCGTGGTGAAGCACCACGGCCGTATCTGGCAGAGAGTATCTCTTACCACCACTCTCTCACCACTCTCACCAACGCGGCTGATAGGGTCTCCGTATAGCTCATGGTAGCGAGCAAGCGCCTCACTGTAGGTAAAATCGTGGGCTGCATCGAGGGTAGGAAATTGCATCACCAGATCGCTACGAGTATCGTCTAGCAGCACATAGGCCGGCGTTGCATTACCCGCCTCATCAACGTCGACCAGTGCTACAAGACCTTGCTGCTGCTGATCTCTGGCGCGACTAAGCAAGGCTGCAATGCGCTTATTACCCAGCCCCTTGGTGGCAAATATTTGGCCCTCTCGGGTTCGAGCGCCCAGTTGGATTTTTGGAATCGTAGCTCTCGATGTGCTAGCCGTAGCTCGAGTGAGCTCTGACGCCAGGTCATCTAACAGATCGGTCATCTGTTGGGTATCAAGGCGTGGAGACGCCAGCGTCAAGGTGAAATCTATGCGGCGTATTTCACGCGTAACAGCCAATTCGGCCGTGGAGAAAAGCGCTTGAATTCGCGTATCGGCGGCATCGGCAATCGATTGTTTGAGGTCGCGATCCCACACGCTCCAAAACACGCTTAGCATGAGAACTAAACTAACCGTAATGAATGCGCCAATAATCAACTCAACCACGTGTACAAACGATGGGCGGAAATTGAGAACCTCGTTGAACCACTGCAGTCGAGAATTTGGCGCGAGTGTGGTGGTTATAATAAAAAGCTCGGCGAGCATTACCGAAACGAGCGCACTTACCGAGTAGCGGGTAGCAATATACAAGGCCTGTTGTACGCTAACGTCACCAAAAAAGTAATTAACCAGTGCTATCCATGGGTAGGTCACAAAAGTAATTAACGTGACAGCAATCAATACCGTGTCGAGTCGAGCCGTCACCGTTCGCCACGAAGACAGCGCCAACAGCAAAAACGCCGATGCGGTAGCCTCAGCAACAAAGGCCGGGAGGTACTGATTTGATACAAGGAAAGCCAGTGTAATGCCGGCTATTACTGTAACAACGAGTAGCCTGTAGGGCACGCAGTAAGCGACAACTAACGCCGGCATAAGATACAACCACAATGCCAAACCACCGACAGTGATAGGCGGCATGACAATGAGCAAAATGGATGTCAGCAACCCCGCGACGGCAAAGAGTAACGTTGGAAGCCCTGGTGCATTTACAAGACTCACGCACTGACCTCCGAACGACTCTCTGAGGCCAACAGCGGCAAGGTAATCTCTACAACAGTGGACTCCCCCATCGACGTAAGCTGAATCGTGCCGCCCATGTCTTCTACTAGCGCTCGCGCCGATGTAAGCCCCAAGCCGACATTTTTGCCTGCTGTTTTGGTGGTAAAAAAGGCATCAAATACCTTGTCTTGAACTGTAATATCAACTCCGCCACCGTTATCTTTAATCGACAATCTGGCCTCTTGGTGATCGGGAGTTACCCACGCTGAGACTCTGACGCTTTGATCGCCAGTGCGACTGCCCAGGAGTACTTCACGGGCGTTCTCTAAAACCGCCATCAAGGTTTTTTCAATCTGAACAGGATGGCCATGTACCTTATGACCTCCCAGCTCGTTATTAACCGCAAGGTTGATTCCCTGATCTAAGAAACTGCCTTTTGCCAAATCAACACAACGATCAACAATCTCTCCCAAAGAGAAGCCGCCCTCTAACGCCGGCGCTTGACGACCAAACAAGCGTAAGTGCTCAACAATCTCAGACATCGCACTGAGTTCAGCGTCAGCGCCACGCAACTTGTCGATGACCTGCTCTTTATCCACTGCTTCTCGACGTAGCCGATTTTGCGCGTTTACCAGCAACAGACGCATTTTTTGCAAAGGTTGGTTCAATTGGTGCGCGGCGCCAGAGGCTAAATCATTGAAATGATCTACACGCTGCTGCTCCATAACCCTGGCGGTGCTTGCCAAAAACTCGTCCATCTGTGCACCAAAGCAGGTAACACCCGACACCACACCTGCATCATCACGCTGGGGCGTTATATTGAAGAGAATACTCACCGGGTTACCTGTTTCCGTGAGCACGCGCACTCGATACCCCTCTACCGCTACACCCGCGATAGCCCGCTTAACCACATCGTTAAAGCCAATGCGCTCTGATGCATCCAAAAAACCCCGATCATACTGTTTGCCGTTGGGGGCGGCATAAGGGACACCGGTAATGGCTGCCATTTTCGATTCCACGAATCAATGACGCCCCTATCATCAATGGTGAAGATGGGCGAACCGCTACCATCTATGAGTTCAGCGAGCTCATCGGCCAAGGCAGATGCCTCTAGGAGGGCCGTCACTCGGGCTTACACTAAGCGACTTTGAGAGAGCAACAGATCGCTCTCGAGACGCGCAACGATGGCACCGAACTGCTCGGCGTGCAGGCGAAGCTCTTTAGCATCTCGAGCGCCCGTCTCAAAATGAAATTCGCCCGTCTCAGAATGAAGCTCAAGCGCGGTGACGAGCCTGCCTATTGGTCGCAAAATGCCACGATTGACCAGTAGCCAGCAAAGAAAACAAATAGCCACAAAGCTCACGGCCACAAAGATTCCCAGAGAGCGATTTAGGGCTTTAATGGACTGGAGATAGGCTACGTCGGCAGCCATCTGGCGTTGTATGGCTGTTATTAACTCGCCTAACACACGATCTGTGCCGGCCACGCCTTGGGTACGCACGTCTCTTACTTGCTGCCATTCATCAAGACAACAGCCAGAGGGCAAGATCAGCTCATTCATAGCCTGCCACCAAGCATCTGGTGGCGTCTTGCCTGCACCAATGTAACCCATGCCCCGTTCCAAGTGAGCAATGGAAGAGTAAGCGATTTGCACATTGCCAATCATGGTCGCTTGTAAATCGCGCACGGCAACCACGCGGGAATAGATACCCCACACCATCAACACCGACAGCAGCATACCCGTGCCGATGCTTAAACTCAGTACCGTCCGAAAGTTGACTGCCATGTCGTCCCTGTGAGTTTTCTCGTCGCGGCCACTGCGTCGTCTCGATTTGCAAGACTGGCATTGCCCACGCATCGCGATTTGCATGAGATTAGCACAGATTGGCCCTTTCCCCACAGGGGGACAGCGATTACACTACACGGGCGTTTTTAGGGTTAGCGAGCCACCATGCAACACAAACACATTTTAATTGTGGATGACGAGGCAGTTATCGCCGAAGAGCTATCGGAGTTTCTTGAATCCTTTGATTATGTGTGCCAAACCGCAAGTAGTGCCGACGAAGCCGACGCTTTGATAGACGCCAACCCCGACATTACACTCATACTCACCGATATGCGCATGCCCGGTCGCGATGGGGCCGAGCTGATCAAGGACCTCAAAGCTCGTGAAGATCGCCATTTTGAATACGTGATGATTAGTGGCCACCTTGACGCCGAACAGGATATCGCTGGAATTAAAGGCGATGACGTAAGGCTAATGCGCAAGCCTATCGATATTGAAGGCCTCGTAAACTACCTAGATGGGCTGAGCTTCGCCTAGGCTTGAGCTGAGCGCAAACCCAAGTCCCAGACCCAGCCCAATACGCCAGGCTTAATCGCCAGCAGCGGCCTTGGCGTCTAAGCGCTCAAAGATGGCTTCCTTGTCGACGTTAATTTCCTTGACCACGCCCGGCGTGCATTCAAGAATTTGTTCATCGTCGCGGCGTGACAAGTCAAGGGCTACTTGCTCGAGCTTATCAGCGTTGAAGCCACGCACATCCATGGCATCGGTCAGCACACCCAGCTCGGCCAATATTGTAGCGTAGGCCTTAACCAACTCAGCTCTTGCACCATAGAGTGCGCGCTGGGTGTCAAAAAATTCATTTTGAGAATCCAGCAAGTCCAACAGTGTGCGTTGATTGCGGTCAAATTGATCTTCGTAGGCAATACGCGTTTTACCCTGAGCGTCTAGCTGCACATCGAGGAATTTAACCTGTTGCTCCAAGGCCCGCACGTTGTTAAAGGCAATCATTACCTCGCGACGCACATCGAGGCAGGCTTGTTTGCGAGCCTCAATGGCCGAGTAATAACGATTGGCAAACTGCCTGCGTTTGGCAGAATCCCCCCCGCTTCTAAACAAGTTGTACGTGAGTACCAACTCTATGGCCTCGAGGTCATAGTCACCGCGAAAGCCGTCAATATTGGTTTCTTGCTCGTTGCGGTAGCGTAAGTCGACTCGAGGGTACATAGGCCCCCGCGAGCTGTTGAGCTCTTCCCGTGCTGCCCGCATTTCTTCAATGGCTCGGTTTACCCGTGGGCTGCGTTGGTATGCCATTGCAAGTGCTTCTTCCCGCAGGGAAGGGATCACACTTTTGGGTAACGCCGGCATAGGGAGTCTGTCAATGGGCAACTCGCCGGTAACGCGCTGTAACTCGGCACGCGTGTCATGCAAATTGGTCACCTCAGTCAGCAAGTTGGACTCGGCAAGCGCCATGCGTGAGGTTGCTTGTTCTAGGTTGACGCGCTCATCTCTGCCCGCATAAACGCGTTCGGCAATTTTGTTGTAGGTTTGGCGGTGAAACACGTAGTTCTCTTCGGCAAACCCCGTGAGCGCTTGGTACAGCACCACGTCGGTGTAGGCACTAATAGCCTCGAGAGCCACTTCCTGAGCAACGCGGTGTACATCGTAATACCGCGCCAACTTTTGATAGCCAAGGGCACGTGCTTTGTCACGGGTCTCAAAACCATCAAACAATAGCTGGGTAATGCGTAATCGCGCCGAGTCGCGGGTGTATCGACCAAAGTCATTAAGCGGCGTGACTCGCTCTTCTCGACCGTAGTCGGCCTCTAAGTCAACCCGCGGACCCAAGTCGCCCTGCACGTCGCGCTGGGCTTCGCGGGCCGCTTCAAAGTCGAAGTAGGCGCCAACAACCGCCGGATTAGTCTCGAGTGATAACACCACCGCGTCACCCAAAGTGGCGATAGGTTTGGCATTGAGCGCCGCAGGCAATAGCCACGCTGCGCACACTGCAACAATCGACAGCCCGCGTTTGCTGTGGCGTTGCATCGTGCTTGATGCACACATGTTAACTTCCCCCAATGGTTGCCTCCGCAAATCTCATGTCGCGGTTTACCGGAATCTAAATCGAAAGCATATAATGAGATAACCCATTATTCTACACACATTATGCTAGTTGAATCATTAGGCCATCTGTTATTGTGAGGTCGCGACAAAATGGCATGAGACTGAGTAAATTGGTGCAAAATTACCCAACACTGATCAAGCAGATAGGGGTCGGCTTTGCTGTTTGGCATTCCTGCTGCCTTGGCCCTTGCCGTCGCCGTACCCGATCTTCGAGAGGCGGCTAGGCTGCAGTGGGGAGCAGAAACAGAGCAAACGGTGGTCGAGTGGCGGCGCATGATTGAGGCGGCACGCATGGCGCCACTGTCCGAGCGTTTGGAACGTGCTAACCGATTTTTCAACGAGCGCGTCGAATGGGTAGAAGACCCTCAAGCCTGGGGCGCTGAAGACTATTGGGCCACCCCGCTTGAGTCGATGGGCAATCAGCGCGGTGACTGCGAAGACTTTGCCATTGCCAAATACATCACGCTGCTCACCATGGGAGTAGACCCCAACTCATTGCGTTTAATTTATGTCAAAGCCAAGCGCAGTGGCCTTACCCGTGCCCACATGGTTTTGGCTTGGTACGAGTCGCCAACGCAGCCGCCACTTATTTTGGACAACATTGATCGGGCCATTGTGCCCCGCAACCGAGCGCGGCGACTTATTGCCCGTGTTCAGCTTTAACGCAAATTCTCTATGGGTGTGGGCTCTAAAGCCACCCCGAGCAGTGCCAACCCAGTGAACCGTTTATCTCGCTGGCGCAATGTGCTCAACAAATTAAGGGACGAGGGCTTCGTGCTCGAGTTTTAGGAGGGTATACCATGTCTTTGTACAGGCAAATTTGGATCGCAGCGGCCATTCTCATGCTGGGTATCTTTGGCATAACCTTTGCCATTAACGCCACCACCAGCAGTCATTACCTTGAGCAGCAGCTTACGCTTAAGAACAACGATGATGCCAACGCACTAGCTCTGTCTTTATCTCAACAAGCACTGGACGACACTGTTTTGGAGCTGCAACTGGCGGCCAAGCTTGACCAGGGGGCTTATGACTACATTCGTCTGACGGCACCTGACGGCGCTGTCCTGTTCGACAGAGGCAGTGATATAGCGCCATCGAACACACAAGCTGTGGCTTGGATGGAGGCATTGTTTCCATTGATGCCATACCGGGCACAGCCGAAGTGACCAACGGCTGGAATCAAATAGGCACGCTCACCCTCAAAAGCGCAGACAGCTTTGCCTACTACGAACTCTGGCAAGGTGCTCAGCGAATGCTGGTTGCTCTGGTCGCTGCCATTATTTTTGCAGCCGTATTGGGTAACCTGTTACTGCGCATTATTCTCAAACCACTGGCTCAGTTGTGGATCAGGCCAAGGCCATTGGTGAGCGACGCTTCCTAACCCTTGAGGAGCCCTTACACCACCGAGCTGGCAGACGTGACACGCTCTATGAACGAGCTAGCGCGACGAGTGAAAGATATGCTGACGCGCGAGGCAGACGAGCTGAACCGTAAACGCGCGACAACCGAGATAGACAGCGTTACCGGCTTGCTACAACGCGAAGCCTTTATGGGGCGCCTTAAAAATGCACTCAACTCCACAGAAGCGGCAGCAAGCGGCGTTATTGCCTTGGTAAGGGTTTCAAATCTGGCCAAGTTCAACCAACTCTACGGTCATAACAGCGTTGACAATCTCCTTAAGGATATTGGCCAGTCGATTATCGATTTGGGCATAACCGATGATGACGGTGCCGCAGGCAGACTGAATGGCTCCGATTTTTGTGCCATTGCACCTAGCCATAGTGATGCCGAGGCGTTCGGTCAGCAGGCTACAAATGGCCATTGCCCAGGTGATTGAGCGACACGGGATGGCCGAGCAATCGACATTACCCGGCAGCTGCATTGATTACGCGACGGGCGATGCCATTAGCGAAGTCTTTACCAATCTCGACAGCGCCCTGATAGCTGCCGACAATGCGGCGGATTCCAGCATGATTGCGGCTGTTCGCGGTGCCAACTTGGGCGCCCCCGCGCGTGAGGTAGCCACACGCTGGCGCGAGTTGATTCGACAGGGTATTGACGCCAAAACCTTTAGTCTTACCAGTGACCCTGTCGCCAATGCGCGGGGTGAAACGGTCAGATGGGACAGCAACCTTTCATTGCAGGCTAACGACCAAACCCATACCGCCAAAGAGTTTATCCCCTGGGTGTACCGGCATGATTTGGGCAACGAGCTGGACAGACTCGCTATGGAGCTAGCGCTCGAGGCCGTTAACACCCACGAAGCACCGGTGAACATCACGCTCACGGCCTCAAGTTTTATTTCCGCTGACTTCGGTTGGCTTGAGTCATTGCTAACGAGTCATAGTGCGCAGACAAAACAGCTCACCATTGAAATTGGCGAGTCAGTGGCGTTTTCGCACCAAGCTTCAGTGGCAGCATTTTTTAAGATTGCACACGCCCATGGCGCTAAGGTAGGCATTGGTCACGTGGGGCATCGGATAGCCGATGTCGCTAAATTGAGCGAACTGGGTGTCGACTTTATCAAGCTAGACCCCGTATTTGTGCACGATATTGATAGCAACGCGGGTAACGCTGCGCTGTGCCGAGCCTATGCCAATATTGCTCAATCACTCGATATTGCTTGTATTGCCAGTGGCGTTGCTACTGCCGAAGAGCTCACAGCAGCCTTTGATGCTGGCGCGACGGCCGCAACGGGTAGCGCTGTTAGCGCGCAGTCGGCTTGAGCGAGCAGCGTATAAACGCTAGATGGTCTCGTTATTGATAGACCTAGAGGTCGAGTAATTCGTCGTCATCATCACCCAGCAAACTCAAGGCATCGCGGTTTTGCTCTCGCAACCGGCCACGCTCAATAAACTTTTGCTGGGCTTTCTCGGGCAAGTCGGTAAAGTTGATCAGCCCTTTGGAAAATAAAACATCCAACAGGTCGTCAACAACGCGAATAAATTCAAGGTCTGAACTACGTAGCGCGCTTTGCGTGCCGCTGTCGTTAAAAAAGCTGGCAATGTCGGTAAGGTCGCCTGCTACCTCAGGGACAAACCCCGGCGCGGCCTCGCTGCTTACCGCCGTAATCTGACCAAACTCATTTCGCTTTATGTAGCGCATAGCCGCAGGCCCTTCCAGCAAAAAAAGCATCATCTCATGATTGAGATGATACTTGCGATTAGTTGACGCAGCGCTTTACCGTGCAACAACCCGTTAAGCGCGAACTAGCACAAGCCCGGTAACCCGAGGGATCGCAAGGCTGGCAGATACAACAGAATCTTCCCAGCCGTTTTCTTGCAACTGTCCAGCCTTGACCACTGCACCCTTGGTCAGAGAGCCGCTACTGAGAGGACCCCTACTAAGCGGGACCCTAGTCAAGCGTGCCGCTTATTGCCCCGACGGATCATCATGGCCATTGTCATTTAACAAATTGCTCATGAGATCCACTTCTGCCATGGCAAGGTCCGCCTGGTTCCCTTCTGGCGCCGCCTCACCTTCGGCACGCTGAGGAACTGCACCCGCGCTTTCTGCACCCGGGAGTACGAGTTCGTCCTCATCACTCAACACATCGGCCGCCTGAATGGCAAAGCTTGTGTCTTCGGCAATAGTGGTAGACCCATCGTTAAAGGTTACCGTCGATTGCCCGTGCACGGTGACATCACCATCTGCTGCTGTACCCGCTTGGCTATCCGCGTTGTAGGTTAAGGCGATGCTGTCAACGCCTAGCTCGGAAAGCGGTACAAACTCACCTTCGTCGGTCACACCGTCAGAGTCAGCATCCTGCCAAACACCAAACTGGTCCCAAGCTTCATCGCCCGCATCGAGCTGGCCGTTCTGGTTGGTATCGAATACCTCAGCAATGGCCTCCATATCGGTATCGGCATTTTCGCTCCACTCGGTGAAGACATACTCCTTAGACTGGTTGATGGTTCCAGAGCCGTCGGCATCTATCGCCAGCATGCCATCCTCGGGGCCAACCCAGGCGGTATTAACCGATTCGCCGCTGGGTTCGTCGGTGAAGACTACGCCTGCGTCGATTGGTAAGTAATCGATGCCGTCGCCATCGAGATCAATTGCCACGGGGGCATCACCGTCCTGATACTCAATATGAACATCATCCTTATCCTCGATCGCGTCGCCAAAGGCATAGGTGCCTCCACCATCGGCCTCTGAAAGAGTTATCGTGGCGTGCGATATATCAATAGACATTATGCCCGAACCTGCGACTTGGTCTTGTGTAGCAACAATCTGCAACGTGAAATTCAAGTCGTTGACCTTTGCCGCATCAGTTGGATACATGGTGACAACAATATAAGAAACACCATCGATCTCTTCTATAGCAGCCGTGTGCCCTTCTACTTTGTTTCCATTTTTATAGGCATCAAACGTCAACTCAGCGTCCACCAAATTATCAGCAACGATCTCAATATAGAGTTTGATGGTCGCGCCATCGGGAAGCTCCTCAGTCCCCCTGAACCTCCACCGTCTTTGTTGCCCGTGTTGAACTGCACCCCTAATTCAGTGATGTTCCCACCAGCACCATTACCGTCTTCATTGACGGTAATCGTATTAATTCCCCATTGTCCGCGGTACCCGAGAAGAACCAAGAACCAATACCGGAGAAATCAGGGCCAGTATCGTCATCCAGGATCGTTGTGGTCACGCCACCCTGGTACACAACCGCTTCAAACTCACCATCACGCGACCACGTACCCGCATCCAGACTCAGCGTGAACGTCTCGTCATCCTCAACGTCCGTATCCGATACCGCGTCAATCGTGAACGTACTACCCACCGTGACCGTGCGTGTCGCCGTCGTGTCGTAATCCGCCGTGCGTGTCGCACTGCCATCCGCAACCAATACATCAACGTCGCCGCCAGGCTGCTCCGCTAACGGATCACCATTAGCGTCAACCGCCAACACCACATACGTGCCTACGCCGCCTGTCTCCTCAATCTCGTTCGCCGATACGTACTCACCATCAACAACCGCAAAGATCTCCAGCACATACGCCACATCTTCAGGATCTTCCGGACTGCCAGGCGGGTTCGTCTCATCAACGATCCGACCTTCCGCACTATTCACCGTCTCGCTGATCGTCAGCGAGTCAAAACTCGTGCCGTCGTTCGTGATCGCACTCAGGCTAACCACATACCCTTCGGTACCTTCCGCCAACGCGTCATCCGCTACCACGTTGCTCAGCGCAAAGCTGCTCGTCGAACCATCTCCCGTCAGCGTGATCGTCGTGCGCTGCGTCGACAAATCTTCAGACTCAATGCCATCAACGCCACCAATGTCCGCGTAGCTCAGGCTCAACGTAATCGTCTCGCCTGCCGCCAACACAATCGCATCGCCGTTGTCATCAACCAGGCTGATCGTGTGATCTAACGTCGCACCCTCTGCTTCAACAACACTGTCATCTACCGACAGCTCTACCGTCACATTCACCGGGGGCGGCGGCGGTACATCGTCATCCAGGATCGTTGTGGTCACGCCACCCTGGTACACAACCGCTTCAAACTCACCATCACGCGACCACGTACCCGCATCCAGACTCAGCGTGAACGTCTCGTCATCCTCAACGTCCGTATCCGATACCGCGTCAATCGTGAACGTACTACCCACCGTGACCGTGCGTGTCGCCGTCGTGTCGTAATCCGCCGTGCGTGTCGCACTGCCATCCGCAACCAATACATCAACGTCGCCGCCAGGCTGCTCCGCTAACGGATCACCATTAGCGTCAACCGCCAACACCACATACGTGCCTACGCCGCCTGTCTCTTCAATCTCGTTCGCCGATACGTACTCACCATCAACAACCGCAAAGATCTCCAGCACATACGCCACATCTTCAGGATCTTCCGGACTGCCAGGCGGGTTCGTCTCATCAACGATCCGACCTTCCGCACTATTCACCGTCTCGCTGATCGTCAGCGAGTCAAAACTCGTGCCGTCGTTCGTGATCGCACTCAGGCTAACCACATACCCTTCGGTACCTTCCGCCAACGCGTCATCCGCTACCACGTTGCTCAGCGCAAAGCTGCTCGTCGAACCATCTCCCGTCAGCGTGATCGTCGTGCGCTGCGTCGACAAATCTTCAGACTCAATGCCATCAACGCCACCAATGTCCGCGTAGCTCAGGCTCAACGTAATCGTCTCGCCTGCCGCCAACACAATCGCATCGCCGTTGTCATCAACCAGGCTGATCGTGTGATCTAACGTCGCACCCTCTGCTTCAACAACACTGTCATCTACCGACAGCTCTACCGTCAGATTCACCGGGGGCGGCGGCGGTACATCGTCATCCAGGATCGTTGTGGTCACGCCACCCTGGTACTCAACCGCTTCAAACTCATCATCACGCGTCCACGTACCCGCATCCAGACTCAGCGTGAACGTCTCGTCATCCTCAACGTCCGTATCCGATACCGCGTCAATCGTGAACGTACTACCCACCGTGACCGTGCGTGTCGCCGTCGTGTCGTAATCCGCCGTGCGTGTCGCACTGCCATCCGCCACCAATACATCAACGTCGCCGCCAGGCTGCTCCGCTAACGGATCACCATTAGCGTCAACCGCCAGCACCACATACGTGCCTACGCCATCCGTCTCGTCAATCGCGTTCGCCGATACGTACTCACCATCAACAACCGCAAAGATCTCCAGCACATACGCCACATCTTCAGGATCTTCCGGACTGCCAGGCGGGTTCGTCTCATCAACGATCCGACCTTCCGCACTATTCACCGTCTCGCTGATCGTCAGCGAGTCAAAACTCGTGCCGTCGTTCGTGATCGCACTCAGGCTAACCCATACCCTTCGGTACCTTCCGCCAACGCGTCATCCGCTACCACGTTGCTCAGCGCAAAGCTGCTCGTCGAACCATCTCCCGTCAGCGTGA
The DNA here is from genome assembly GCA_038141785.1 of Luminiphilus sp. Taxonomy (GTDB): domain Bacteria; phylum Pseudomonadota; class Gammaproteobacteria; order Pseudomonadales; family Halieaceae; genus Luminiphilus. The sequence continues at coordinate 165,739 of JAYQIT010000006.1, forward strand.
TCGTCGTGCGCTGCGTCGACAAATCTTCAGACTCAATGCCATCAACGCCATCAATGTCCGCGTAGCTCAGGCTCAACGTAATCGTCTCGCCTGCCGCCAACACAATCGCATCGCCGTTGTCATCAACCAGGCTGATCGTGTGATCTAACGTCGCACCCTCTGCTTCAACAACACTGTCATCTACCGACAGCTCTACCGTCACATTCACCGGGGGCGGCGGCGGTACATCGTCATCCAGGATAGTTGTGGTCACGCCACCCTGGTACACAACCGCTTCAAACTCACCATCACGCGACCACGTACCCGCATCCAGACTCAGCGTGAACGTCTCGTCATCCTCAACGTCCGTATCCGATACCGCGTCAATCGTGAACGTACTACCCACCGTGACCGTGCGTGTCGCCGTCGTGTCGTAATCCGCCGTGCGTGTCGCACTGCCATCCGCAACCAATACATCAACGTCGCCGCCAGGCTGCTCCGCTAACGGATCACCATTAGCGTCAACCGCCAGCACCACATACGTGCCTACGCCGCCCGTCTCGTCAATCTCGTTCGCCGATACGTACTCACCATCAACAACCGCAAAGATCTCCAGCACATACGCCACATCTTCAGGATCTTCCGGACTGCCAGGCGGGTTCGTCTCATCAACGATCCGACCTTCCGCACTATTCACCGTCTCGCTGATCGTCAGCGAGTCAAAACTCGTGCCGTCGTTCGTGATCGCACTCAGGCTAACCACATACCCTTCGGTACCTTCCGCCAACGCGTCATCCGCTACCACGTTGCTCAGCGCAAAGCTGCTCGTCGAACCATCTCCCGTCAGCGTGATCGTCGTGCGCTGCGTCGACAAATCTTCAGACTCAATGCCATCAACGCCACCAATGTCCGCGTAGCTCAGGCTCAACGTAATCGTCTCGCCTGCCGCCAACACAATCGCATCGCCGTTGTCATCAACCAGGCTGATCGTGTGATCTAACGTCGCTCCCTCCGATTCAACAACACTGTCATCTACCGACAGCTCTACCGTCACATTCACCGGGGGCGGTGGTGGTACATCGTCATCCAGGATCGTTGTGGTCACGCCACCCTGGTACACAACCGCTTCAAACTCACCATCACGCGACCACGTACCCGCATCCAGACTCAGCGTGAACGTCTCGTCATCCTCAACGTCCGTATCCGATACCGCGTCAATCGTGAACGTACTACCCACCGTGACCGTGCGCGTCGCCGTCGTGTCGTAATCCGCCGTGCGTGTCGCACTGCCATCCGCCACCAACACATCAACGTCGCCGCCAGGCTGCTCCGCTAACGGATCACCATTAGCGTCAACCGCCAGCACCACATACGTGCCTACGCCGCCCGTCTCGTCAATCTCGTTCGCCGATACGTACTCACCATCAACAACCGCAAAGATCTCCAGCACATACGCCACATCTTCAGGATCTTCCGGACTGCCAGGCGGGTTCGGCTCATCAACGATCCGACCTTCCGCACTATTCACCGTCTCGCTGATCGTCAGCGAGTCAAAACTCGTGCCGTCGTTCGTGATCGCACTCAGGCTAACCACATACCCTTCGGTACCTTCCGCCAACGCGTCATCCGCTACCACGTTGCTCAGCGCAAAGCTGCTCGTCGAACCATCTCCCGTCAGCGTGATCGTCGTGCGCTGCGTCGAGGTCGGCATTCGCTTCACCCACATCAGCAATGCCATTCAACGCCATCAATGTCCGCGTAGCTCAGGCTCAACGTAATCGTCTCGCCTGCCGCCAACACAATCGCATCGCCGTTGTCATCAACCAGGCTGATCGTGTGATCTAACGTCGCACCCTCTGCTTCAACAACACTGTCATCTACCGACAGCTCTACCGTCACATTCACCGGGGCGGCGGCGGTACATCGTCATCCAGGATCGTTGTGGTCACGCCACCCCGGTACACAACCGCTTCAAACTCACCATCACGCGACCACGTACCCGCATCCAGACTCAGCGTGAACGTCTCGTCATCCTCAACGTCCGTATCCGATACCGCGTCAATCGTGAACGTACTACCCACCGTGACCGTGCGTGTCGCCGTCGTGTCGTAATCCGCCGTGCGTCGCACTGCCATCCGCAACCAATACATCAACGTCGCCGCCAGGCTGCTCCGCTAACGGATCACCATTAGCGTCAACCGCCAACACCACATACGTGCCTACGCCGCCTGTCTCTTCAATCTCGTTCGCCGATACGTACTCACCATCAACAACCGCAAAGATCTCCAGCACATACGCCACATCTTCAGGATCTTCCGGACTGCCAGGCGGGTTCGTCATCAACGATCCGACCTTCCGCACTATTCACCGTCTCGCTGATCGTCAGCGAGTCAAAACTCGTGCCGTCGTTCGTGATCGCACTCAGGCTAACCACATACCCTTCGGTACCTTCCGCCAACGCGTCATCCGCTACCACGTTGCTCAGCGCAAAGCCGGCTCGTCGAACCATCTCCCGTCAGCGTGATCGTCGTGCGCGCGTCGACAAATCTTCAGACTCAATGCCATCAACGCCACCAATGTCCGCGTAGCTCAGGCTCAACGTAATCGTCGCCTGCCGCCAACACAATCGCATCGCCGTTGTCATCAACCAGGCTGATCGTGTGATCTAACGTCGCACCCTCTGCTTCAACAACACTGTCATCTACCGACAGCTCTA
>JAYQIT010000007.1:0-66939 GCA_038141785.1 Luminiphilus sp.
ACGGTATGCGCCGGCTAAGCCTGTTGATTTGGCGGGTTCCTGGGAGATTGATCATGCGCGCAGTGACAATATCCAACAACAATTCAATGCCATTGCACGCCAGCTACAGCGCGAGGCCGAGCAGCGTGCCAGAGCTGCCGAGCGAGGCCAGGCGGTTTCCCCTGCAGCGATGACATCTGGGCGCGACCTTTATGCTTTGGCAGAAATGGCCGAGTTGATTACCGCGCCAACCTTGTTAGATGTCGTACAAACCGACAGTGAGGTAAGGCTTAAACGCGAAAATAGCTTTGCACTGATCTGTCGTACCGATCGACCCGCGCCGGTTATTTCGGTAACGGCTTTTGGTGAAGAGCGATGTGGCTGGGATGGCCATCAGTTGTTTTTGATATTAGTCTGCCCGATGGTCTAAGTATTCGACACCGTATTAGCCGATCAGCTTTGGCCGATTTTTTGGTTGTGCAGACCGCTGTTTACTCACCGGTGGTGCGCGAGCCCTTTACCGTGCGCAAGGTGTTCAATCGTTACGATCCTGCCAAGGCGGGTTACCGTTGCACACAAACTCTGTCTAAAGGCCTCGTGTGCACTACCGAAGCCAGGAAGCGGTAATGTTGCGCTGGGGCATGCTAAAGCCAGCAGCCGGGCAACATGCCTTGAGAGGATATTGGCTATGTACAGTGGTGGTGCTCGTGTGCGCCACCCATTTTGCGCGGGCTGATCAGGCAAACCAGATGGTAGCCGAGCAATCGTGGCCGCCGGCCGTTGCTGAGCTGACATTATCCACTGGGCCCGAACAGGTGGCTCTTGAGATCGCCGTCGTGGTTTTTGAAACCGGTATACCCGCCTTTGATGAGCGCGACGCCCGTCATAAGCTACGTGGAGTAGAGAGCCGTTTGGCCGCAGCTCGATTACGCGACGTGATGACCGCGTCCGAGCGATTCGGGGCGGTGCGGGTATTGCCGCGAGCGAGCCAATTTGCAGCGCTCACCATTACGGGTGAGATACGCCACTCGGATGGACGAGATTTTGTTCTTGCTATTCACGCGGTCGATGCCGAGGGCCGCACATGGATAAGGCAAAGCTTCCGTGCAACGGCGTCGCCGGCTAATTACCTCAGTAGTCTGAGCGAGCCCTTCGATGCGGTATTTGTTGCCATTAGCAACGCGGTTTGGTCTCAAGCCTCCTTGCTGTCAGCGGCTCAAATTACGCGTTTGAATACCATTGCAGAGCTGCGTTACGCACAGGGGCTAGTGCCACAGTGGTACAACGACTATCTCGAAGAGCGCGACGGCAAGCTGATTCTTAAGCGTTTGCCCGCAGCCGATGACCCCATGGTTAAGCGCATTCAGCGGGTGCGGAACCAAGAGGCTTTGTTTATTGATACTGTGGACGAGCAATACCTCATGCTACGTGAACAGCTTGGTCCCAGTTATCGGCTGTGGGCTCAATCGAGCCTAGAGCAGGCGCTGTATCTGGCATCCTATCAAAAGCGTGCCAGTGAGCGCACAATGGCCGCCACGCGAGGCTCCTTTGCGGCAATGCAGCAGGTTTACTCTACCTATCGATCGGTACGAATTCAGGAACAGGATTTGTTTGAGTTGGCTACCGGGTTCGATAACGAGACGGCGCCCACGGTGATGGCGTCGGGAAAGCAGCTTGTTAGGCTTGAGGGCACCCTAGAGCAGCAATATACCCAATGGCGCGACCTATTGGCCCAGATTATGAGATTGGAACGGGGCATAGAGTGACGATGTATCAGTATTTGGCTACCTGCCCTAAAGGTCTTGGTAGTTTACTTGCCCCTGAGGTGACGGCACTTGGGGCACAATCAGTGCGAGAGACCATTGCTGGCGTTCAATTTAGTGGGTCCCTCGCGGTTGCTTACCGAGTTTGCCTACACAGTCGATTAGCCAACCGCTTACTATTAGTATTGCGGGAATTCGCCGCCGAGACCGGCGATGATCTCTACACAGGTATGCTGAGTTTTCCTTGGCATGAGCACATCGACTCTCACAGTACGATCGCTGTCGATTTTTCCGGTCGCAGTCAGGGCATTCGCAATACCCAATTTGGCGCTCAGCGATGCAAAGATGGCATCGTTGATCAATTACGCCGCAAGCTGGGTAGTCGTCCTAGTGTCGACACCAAACACCCGGATATTCGCATTAATGTGCGTTTGCATCGCGGGAAGGCTAGCGTTGCTCTCGATCTCTCGGGGCAAAGTTTGCACCGACGAGGCTACCGAACCGCGCCCGGTAAGGCGCCATTGAAAGAGAATATTGCAGCGGCGCTGCTGATGCGCGCTGGCTGGCCAGAGGCCTTGGAACATGGTCAACCGCTGATCGATCCCATGTGCGGCTCGGGAACGCTGTTGATTGAAGCGGCAATGATGGCGACACGTCAAGCACCGGGGTTGGGCCGGTCTTTTTATGGTTTTAACGCTTGGCGCGGTCACAATGAAACGCAGTGGCAAACCATTGTTGCCGATGCCAAGGCTCTAGTACGGCCCGTGCCGCCTGGGGTTGAGCTGCGTGGTTATGACGGCGATATCGCCGCAATCCGCCGAGCGCAGGCGAGTATTGATGGCTTGAATATGGCAGATCTCATTCGGGTGCGTGCCAAGTCGCTCAATGATCTCACCCGACCGAGCCACCGTCCTATGCCTGAGGGTCTGCTTGTCTGCAATCCACCCTGGGGTGAACGTCTGGGTGAAGAGTCGGCAATGAAACTCCTCTACCGGCAGCTAGGTGAAGTTTTACACCGCGAGTTTCAAGGTTGGCGATCGGCTGTAGTGACCTCCAACCCGGTATTGGGCCGGGCCGTGGGTCTGCGCAGTCACAAGCAATACGCCTTGAGTAATGGCGCCCTAGATATTCAATTGTTGCTATTTAATTTGAATGATACCAACCGATTGGCCGAAGCCGATGCGCAGCGAGCGGCATCGGTATGGCAGTCTTCAGATAAATCGCATCAAGACGCCGTTAATGGCGGGGGAAATGCCCAAATAGGGGAGCTCCATTCGGAACGACTGTTGAGTGCGGGCGCAGAAATGTTTGCCAATCGGCTGCGAAAGAACCTGCGCAAACTCAAGCCCTGGGTTGAGCAGCAGCATATTAGTGCCTACCGCCTCTATGATGCCGATATGCCCGAGTATGCGGTAGCCATCGACCTGTACAACGGCAGGCCGCACATTGCCGAATATGCGCCACCAAAGCAGGTTGACCTTGATTCAGCCAATCGACGTTTTGACGAAGTAGTGGCGGGTGTATGTACGGTCCTGAATGTCAGCGACTCAACAGAAATAGCCATCAAACGCCGACAACGCCAGCGCGGGAGCGCGCAGTACGAGAAAGTGGCTCAGCGTGGTGAACGTTTTGAGGTATCGGAGGGTCTGCGAGAGCGTTGGTTAATCTCTATGACTATCTGGATACGGGCCTGTTTCTCGATCACCGTCCCCTGCGTTTGCGAATTGCTGCAGAGGCTAAAGGTCGGCACTTTCTCAATTTGTTCTGCTACACCGGAATGGCCTCTATACATGCTGCCCTCGGTGGTGCGCATACGTCGACGAGCGTCGATTTATCAAACACCTATTTGCGTTGGTTTCGTGACAATCTTGCCCTCAATGGTTTATCAGAGCGGCAACACCGAGCCGAACGTGCTGACGCCTTGAGTTGGTTACAGTCTTGCGAACGAACGTTCGATTTGATTTTGCTTGACCCACCCTCGTTTTCTAATTCCAAGTCCTTGGACGCCAGTTTTGACGTGCAGCGCGATCATCTGCCGCTTGTTGAGCAAGCGCTGCGCGTGTTGTCGCCATCGGGAACCTTGTATTTTTCCAATAACCGGCGGGGCTTTAAATTGGATGCCAGTATTGTCGAACGCTACCGGGTGACTGATATTTCAGCGGAAACGATTCCTGTCGATTTTGCCCGCCGAGCGGATATTCATCAGTGCTGGATGATCCAACATCGCTGAGCCAGCTTATAAATTGGCGAGGCAATTGGCCTTTAGTGGTACTATGCGCGCGCTTTAAATCCGCTTTCTCGTTGTCGCGGCCCCCCATGAGGGCCGTGGAACACTGTTGTTTACAAAACTAGCGGAGCCGCCCGACCATGGGGAAAACTCTCTACGACAAATTGTGGGACGCCCACCTTGTGGAGCAGCGCGACGATGGCACTGCGCTCATCTACATAGACCGCCAACTGCTTCACGAGGTGACATCGCCCCAAGCCTTTGAGGGGTTGCGTTTGGCCGGCCGTAAACCTTGGCGCCTGAGCGCCAATATCGCGGTACCTGATCACAATGTCTCTACCATCGCGGCAGAGCGCACCGCGGGCCTTGGCGCACTCACCGATGAAGTTTCGCGCATTCAGCTGCAAACTCTTGATGATAACTGTGCGGACTTCGCTATTCCCGAAATTCCTCTTGACGATATCCGCCAGGGCATCGTCCATGTCATGGGACCCGAGCAGGGTGCAACGTTGCCAGGTATGACCATTGTCTGTGGGGACTCGCACACATCTACCCATGGTGCTCTAGGCGCTCTCGCGCACGGTATTGGCACCTCTGAAGTCGAGCATGTCTTGGCCACAGGCTGTCTTATCCAGCGCAAGATGAACAACATGCGTATCCGCGTCGAGGGCGAATTGGGCGCGGGCGTCACGGCGAAGGATATAGCGCTGGCGATCATTGGCCTTATTGGTACCGCTGGAGGTACCGGTTATGCCATTGAGTTTGCGGGTAGCGCAATTGCCGGACTCACCATGGAAGGACGCATGACCCTGTGTAATATGGCGATTGAGGCGGGTGCCCGCGCAGGATTAGTGGCCGTTGACGACGTCACACTCGACTATGTCAGGGACAAACCCTATGCGCCGCGCGAAGCGCTTTGGGAGCAAGCTGAATCTTGGTGGCGCACACTGCACAGTGACAACGACGCGGTCTTTGACCAAGAGTTTTCACTTGCCGCCAGTGATATTGAACCGCAAGTTACCTGGGGCACGTCCCCTGAAATGGTGGCCAGTGTCGGCGGCTGCGTACCCCGTTTAGAAGACGCTGCCGATGAAACAGCCCGACAAAGCCTGAGCCGCGCGCTTGAGTATATGGGGCTGGAGCCAGGCATGCCGGTTGCCGAAATTAAACCCAATGTGATCTTTATTGGCTCATGCACCAATTCGCGCATTGAGGATATGCGAGCAGCCGCGGCGGTTGTTAAAGGCAAGCGTGTCGCCGAGGGTATTAAACAGGCGTTGGTAGTGCCCGGTTCTGGACTGGTCAAAGCCCAAGCTGAGCAAGAGGGGTTGCACACCATCTTTTTGGAGGCGGGTATGGAGTGGCGCGAGCCCGGCTGCTCAATGTGCCTGGCCATGAATGCCGACAAATTGGCGCCCGGCGATCGCTGTGCCAGCACGAGCAATCGGAATTTTGAGGGTCGACAAGGCTTTGGTGGTCGCACGCACCTTGTGAGTCCGGCGATGGCCGCTGCCGCCGCTGTGACGGGCCACTTTGTTGACGTGCGAACATTGGAGGGGAGCGCTTAATGGAAGCCTTCACAGTACATAGCGGAATCGTTGCACCCATGGATCGGGCCAATGTGGATACCGATCTGATCATTCCAAAGCAGTTTCTAAAATCCATCAAGCGCACTGGCTTTGGTCCTAATTTATTTGACGAGCTGCGCTACCTCGATGAAGGGCAACCAGACTCCGACAATAGCAGCCGGCCCCTGAACCCCGACTTTCCGTTGAATTTTCCCCGTTACAAGGGCGCATCAATCCTGCTTGCTCGGGATAATTTTGGCTGTGGTTCAAGTCGTGAACACGCGCCATGGGCGCTGGTGGATTACGGTTTTCGTTGTGTGATTGCACCAAGCTTTGCAGACATTTTTCGGTCGAATTGTTTTAAAAATGGTTTGCTGCCAATTCAGCTTCCTGCCGATGTTGTGGCGCAGTTATTTGATGCCATGTATGCCCAAGACGACTACACCCTGACCGTTGATCTACAGGCGCAAAAATTCTATGTCCTGACGATACCGTCATCGCTTTCGAGGTTGATGCATTCCGGCGCGATTGCCTTCTCAACGGCCTTGATGACATTGGAATAACACTGCAGAGCGCCGACGCCATTCACCAGTTCGAGACCCAACACAAAGCGCGTGCTCCCTGGGTCTTTGATGTGTTGGAGGTCTGATGAGCCACGCTATTCTGCTATTGCCTGGCGATGGTATCGGTCCTGAGGTTGTCACTCAGGCGCGGCGCGTACTGTTGCGAATAGGCGAAAAATTTGGCGTAGATTTCGATCTTGAAGAAGCCGACTTGGGTGGTATTGCTATCGATAGGCACGGTGCGGCCTATCCTCAAACCACCCAGCAATTGGCGCGTGAGGCCGACGCGATCTTGCTCGGTGCTGTCGGTGGTCCCAAGTGGGACACGTTGCCAGCTGAGGCGCGCCCAGAGCGCGGGTTGCTGGCCATTCGGTCAGATTTGGACCTGTTTGCCAATTTACGACCGGCAATGCTATTCCCGCAGCTTGCCAAGGCATCGAGCTTAAAGGCTGATCTTGTGGCCGGCTTGGACATTCTGATTGTGCGCGAGCTCACGGGCGGAATTTACTTTGGGGAGCCGCGCGGTATTCGACAGCGCGAGAACGGTGAGCGAGAAGGCTTCAATACGTATATCTACCGAGAGAGCGAAATTGAGCGCATATCGCGTTTGGCGTTTGAGTTGGCGGGTAAGCGCGGCGGGCGTTTGACCTCGGTCGATAAAGCCAATGTGCTTGAGGTAACGATGCTTTGGCGTGAGGTTGTTCAGCGGGTAGCTGCCGACTACCCAGCAATAGCACTCGAGCATGTGTACGTGGATAACGCCGCTATGCAATTAGTGCGCGCGCCCAAGCAGTTTGATGTGCTGGTAACCGGCAATATTTTTGGCGATATTCTCTCGGACACCGCGGCCATGTTAACGGGGTCTATTGGCATGCTGCCGTCGGCTTCGCTAAACGAGGCGTCACGGGGGCTTTACGAGCCGGTGCACGGTTCAGCGCCTGATATCGCAGGGCAGAACAAGGCCAATCCATTGGCCACGATTCTGTCTGTGGCCATGATGTTGCGTTATTCACTCAACCAATCCGAGGCGGCCGATACGCTTGAGCAAGCGGTGAGTGCCGTACTCGATCAGGGACTTCAGAACGGGTGATATTGCAGAGGCTGGTACAGCGGTAATAGGCACTCAAGAAATGGGTGATGCTGTTTTGGCGGCACTCAATTGAGACGAGATAGAGAGTTATGAGTAAAGAAGTTGATGTCGATGTTGTCGGTGCAACGGGCGCGGTCGGCGAGGCAATGATAGAGATTCTGGAGCAGCGCAATTTTCCTGTGCGCAAGCTGTACCCGCTTGCCTCATCGCGCTCGGCGGGTAAGACGATCCGGTTTCGAGGCAAATCCATTCAGATTGAGGACTTGGCAGAATTTGACTTCTCTCAGGTCCAAATAGGGCTGTTTAGCGCCGGCGGCTCGGTATCTGCCGAGTATGCGCCTGTGGCTGCAGCCGCGGGCTGTATTGTTGTTGACAATACCTCTCATTTTCGCCGCGATGACGACATTCCTTTGGTTGTTCCTGAGGTCAATCCTCATGCTATTGGTCAGTACACCCATCGCGGCATCATTGCCAATCCCAATTGTTCAACCATTCAGATGCTGGTGGCTTTGAAGCCCATTTATGATGCGGTAGGCATTGAGCGGATTAACGTGGCAACCTATCAGGCCGTAAGCGGCACGGGCAAGGAGGCTATCGAAGAGCTGGCCAAGCAAACCGCTCAGTTATTAAATGGCAAGGCGATTGAGACCGAGGTATACCCCAAGCAGATCGCATTTAATGCGCTACCCCACATCGACACTTTTCAAGATAACGGCTACACCCGAGAAGAAATGAAAATGGTGTGGGAGACCCAAAAGATTTTTGAGGACGAGGCTATTGTGGTGAATCCCACCTGCGTACGCATTCCTGTTTTCTTTGGTCATTCAGAAGCGGTACACATTGAAACCCGGGGCAAGGTAACAGCCGAGCAGGCCCGTCAATTGTTGGAGGCTGCGCCTGGTGTCACTGTGCTCGACGCGCACGAGGCTGGCGGCTATCCCACCGCGGTCACGGAATCTGCCGGACAAGATCCCGTGTTTGTGGGCCGTATCCGCGAAGATATTTCTCACCCTAGAGGCTTAAACCTCTGGATTGTTGCCGATAACGTGCGCAAAGGGGCGGCCCTCAACAGTGTTCAGATTGCCGAATATCTGGTCGCTGATTACTTGTAAGCGGTATCGATCTAGGCAGATCTTAGGGCAGCTATAGCTGTCATGCCAAAAATAATGGTAAAAAGGGCTATGGCCTTTGGCGTTTCGCCCTCGCAATGCTCATGCGAATACGTCGTGTGCGGCAACAGCAGGTTTGGGGCTCAGTGCGCTTGGGTGCGTTTTGAACAGGAAGCTAATTGGAGAGCCAATGAGACCGTTTTGGCGAATAGTGATAGCAGTGATGGTACTGCCCCTATTTGCCCAGCCATCGTGGAGCTTGGGGCTGGGCGAGATCACCATGTTCTCGTATCTCAATGAGCCCTTGCGTGCCGAGGTTAGCCTGCTCGATGCGCAGGACATGCGCCCGGAAGATATCAAGATTCGCATGGCGACCCAGGACGATTTTGATCGTTTGGGGGTAGATCGAGCCTACTTCCTGACAAGCATTCAGTTCCACGTGGTGATTGACGGTAGTGACAGCAAAGTGGTGCTGCGTTCTGAACAACCCCTGGTCGAGCCCTATCTCGATTTTTTACTCGAAACCCGTTGGCCTCAGGGCAGATTGTTGCGAGGCTATACGGTACTTGTTGATCTACCGCGACGAATCAGTGCACCTGCTGCCGTCCAATCAGCGCGAGAGATAGCGGGTTCATCCCAGCCTACATCTGGGGATGTAGCACCACCAGCGACCAACCAAACACTGCCAGTCGCACAGACACCAACGCGCAACTATGACGAGGCAGCCGAGGAGAGGCCTCGGGCTGGCGGGCAGTATTTGGTGCAGACCGACGACACGCTGTGGGAAATAGCATTAGCCGCGAAACCTGCCAATGTCACTATGGAACAAACCATGGTGGCTACGGTTGCCATGAATGGCGACGCCTTCACCGGCAATAACATTAATGGCTTAAAGGCTGGGTATGTCCTTGAGTTGCCCAGTGAGCGGGAAATTTTACTATCAGCACCGGAAGCCCAAACTGAAGTCGCGCGACAAAACGCCGATTGGGCGGCGGGTATTCGGCGGACCCGATCTGTGCGTGTGGTTGCCGAAGATGATCTAGAGGCTGTGGACGATACGCCAAATAACGCCCCAGCCAGTGCCGACGACGGTCTAGCCACCGCGTCATCGGCTATTGATGGCAGTCAGCAAGGTGCGGCCGCCGCCATGGAGGTTTCTAGCGAAAACCGAGATCCTGCTCCGTCAACACGCAGTTCGGGGTCGACGGCTGAGTTGACTGCGATTGAGGCCAGGTTAACCGCGCTCTCGACACAGATGGGCGAACTGCGTGAGTTGGTTGCCGTCAAAGATCAGCAAATAGCGGCATTACAAGCCGAACTGGCGGCACGTGATGCAGCACAGGCGAATCGCGCGGTTGCCGAGACCAGTGTGCCGGCGAGTGAACAGGCCATGACAGGCCTGCCCTGGTGGTTATGGGTATTGGGTGGCGTAGTTGTTGTCTCTATTGGCGGTGTGGTTTTCGCCCGATGGAGTAACACCAAATCCTATCGTGACCGGGGCGAGCCTCTGACCGATGCCTTTGACGCACTCGATCCTGAGCCTATTAAACCGCAACCCCCCATCGACAAGGTTGCCGGTGGCGCGGCGTCAAAGGATTCGGCGCGAAACACTCAGCGCGCCAGTGATGATAATGACAGAGAGGTTGTTAACCCGACTGTGGTGGCCCGTGCCGAGGACGGCCCCGGCAGCACGTCGAGTGAGACTGTGGCGAGCAACAATGCCGCTACAGACGTTTCAAAACCGGTGGGTGAGGCAACCGCAGTAGACAGTGCGGTTGCCGATGCCATCGCCGAAGCCGACATTTATTTGGCTTACGGGCGCTATCAACAGGCGCTGGATGTGTTGGAATCGGTGGCTAAAACCGAGCCAAATAGTGCAGCGCCCTTGATCAAGATGATCGAGATTTACCTGGACAACGATCGGATTGCCGAGGCTCAGGCATTGCTGCCGGCAGTCGAAAGCACGCACGATGTAGCAGCGATTAAGCAAGCCCAGAGCTTACTTGATGCGGCTGTCCCAGCCGTCGACATTGGTGATCTCACGGGTGAAATAGCCGACTCAATGGCCGGTCAGATTGACGCCGATCCAACTGCGCAAGGCACCGATAACGCCGAGACAACCCTCGGTTTAGACGCGGCACCTGAGCCGCTGGCGCTTGATACGTTTGAAGGAGATCTCCAGCAGCAGTACGCGCCAGAGCAGGGTCCTCTAGAACTGGATTTGGATCTTGCTGAGCTGACACCGCAGGCCGTAGAGGAAACCACGACTGCCCCGGTCGAAGAGCCCGAGGCTAAATTCGGCGCTGCCGACTGGGGCGATGCTGGAGATGAAAATGTGGCTGGTTTTCAGCCCGATAAGTTGCCACCAGCGCTGGCGTCGGTCTTGGGCAGCGAAATCCCGCCTCCTTTTGAGGAAACCGCCGACGAGGAAGAGTCTGGGTTAATTTACTCAGTCGAAACTGACCCGATAGACACCAAGCTTGATTTGGCTCGGGCTTATATTGATATGGGTGACGAAGACGGTGCGCGCCCCGTCCTTGATGACGTGATTAACAGCGGCGATTTGCAGCAGCAAGCACAGGCACGCGAATTGCTTCTTCGTATCGACTTAGGGTGCGTCAGTGACCGTCGCTCTCCGCCTGAGCCCCCTCGCTTGGGAGCAGGGTACTCGCGTAGCTTTGCGCATTGAGTATGAAGGTTCGGCGTTTCACGGTTGGCAGACCCAACCGCATTTAAACTGTGACACTGTACAGGCCTCTCTAGAGGCTGCGCTGAGCAAAATAGCAAACAGTGCCGTGAGAACCCATTGTGCGGGCAGAACAGACACCGGGGTGCATGGCTACGGTCAGATTGCCCACTTTGACGACCCCGTGGGGCGCAGCGCTAAAGCTTGGGTCATGGGTACCAATAGCGCCTTGCCGGCGTCGATTCGTGTTCATTGGGCTCAGGCCGTACCCCCAGACTTTCATGCACGTTTCTCCGCTATTTCGCGCCGTTACCGTTATGTTATTGCCAACACACCGGTACGACCTGCGCATCTGGCACGCCAGGTGAGTTGGTATCGCCGCCCGCTCGATGTGTCGCTAATGGGTGATGCAGCCCAAGCGTTAATTGGCGAACACGATTTCAGTGCCTTTAGGGCGGCCCAATGTCAGGCGCATTCACCCGTGCGCGAGATTACCGGTCTGCGTGTCGAACGGTGGAACGACTTTGTCATCATCGACATCACCGCCAATGCGTTTTTGCACCATATGGTGCGAAATATCGCTGGTAGCCTGCAGATGATTGGCGCCGGGTTAAAACCCGTAGGTTGGCTCGCTGAGTTGCTCGCTGGGCGCGATCGGACCAAGGCCGCAGATACCGCATCGCCTACCGGTTTGTATTTATTGTCGGTAGATTATCCCGAGGCCTTCAATTTGCCTCCAACACCGGAGGGTCCCGCATTTCTCAGTGGCTGGGTGTAGAGTTTTGGGGTCGTCTCTAGCCAGTTAGCTCTGCTACACTCGCCGCCCAGCCAGTGTAATTGCGAGGGTTTCCCGTTGCAGGTCAAAATATGCGGCATCACACGGCCAGAAGATGGTGCGGCCGCGGCGTCTCTGGGTGCTGATGCAATTGGCTTGGTGTTTTGGGAGGGCAGCCGTCGCGCGGTGGACATTGATGGTGCGCGCCGGATTTGCGATGAGTTGCCTCCGTTTATCGCTGTGACCGCACTGCTGGTCAATCCGACCGAGGCGGAGGTTGAAGTAGTGCTAAATAGCCTACCAATCAACGTCTTGCAGTTTCATGGCGACGAGACACCGTTGTTTTGTGAGCAATGGCGGCTGCCTTATATTCGTGCGCTACGCGCGCAAGCCGGCATCGATTTAACCGCTGAAGCGGCGAAATACCCCGATGCCCGAGGCTTCTTACTGGACGCAGTCCACCATGGGCAGTTTGGTGGAACAGGGCAGACCTTTGATTGGGCATTGGTGCCTCAGTCATTTAATCGGCCCGTTATTTTGGCGGGAGGCCTAAATCCCGCTAATGTGGAGGAAGGCATTTGCCGACTTAGACCCGTAGCGGTTGATGTAAGCAGCGGCGTAGAAAGTTCGCCGGGCATCAAAGACCACGATAAAATGCAACGTTTCATTGAGGTCGCGAAAGCGGCTGGGATAGGGCAGTAACCATGACAGCGAAACACAACCCTCAACTGTATGCGTCGGTTCCCGACGAACACGGCCGTTTTGGTCAGTTCGGTGGTAAATTTGTTGCCGAAACGCTCATGTCTGCCTTGGCAGATCTGGAAAAGTTGTACCGAGACAGCATTAAAGATCCGGCATTTCAGCGCGAATTTGACCTGGATTTAGCCCATTATGTCGGGCGGCCCTCGCCTTTGTATGAGGCTGCACGGATGTCCGATCACATTGGTGGTGGCCGCATCTTTTTGAAGCGCGAAGATTTAAATCACACGGGTGCGCACAAGGTCAATAACACAATTGGGCAGGCACTGCTTGCTAAACATATGGGTAAAAAGCGTGTGATTGCCGAAACGGGGGCTGGTCAGCATGGCGTGGCTAGCGCTACCGTGGCCGCGCGTTTGGGCTTGGAATGCCAGGTGTTTATGGGCGAGGAAGATGTTCGCCGGCAGAGCTTGAACGTCTACCGTATGAAACTGTTAGGCGCACAAGTCATTCCCGTGACCTCGGGCTCCAAAACGCTAAAGATGCCATGAATGAGGCGTTGCGCGATTGGGTAACCTACGTTGACAACACGTTTTATATTATTGGCACGGTGGCTGGCCCACACCCCTACCCGATGTTGGTTCGCGACTTTCAGAGCGTGATTGGTCGCGAGGCGCGACATCAGTCGTTGGCGCAAACTGGCAAGCTGCCCGATGCACTGGTGGCTTGTGTGGGCGGTGGATCCAATGCCATTGGGTTATTTCACCCTTTCTTGGGCGACGAGTCGGTGCAGATGTACGGTGTGGAAGCCGGCGGGCACGGTGTCGAGACTGGCGAGCATGCTGCGCCGCTATCGGCGGGTACGCCGGGCGTATTACACGGTAATCGCACCTACCTTATGCAAGACGAAAACGGTCAAATTTTGCATACGCACTCGGTGTCAGCCGGTCTCGATTACCCGGGAGTAGGCCCGGAGCATGCGTGGTTAAAAGATATTGGACGGGTCAATTATGTGGCCGCTAACGATGACGAGGCACTGGCGGCATTTCATCGCTGGACCCGCATGGAAGGCATTATGCCGGCGCTTGAAACGGCTCACGCGCTGGCTTACGCCGAGAAGCTCGCAGCGCAAATGACACCCGATCAGCACATTATTGTGAATCTGTCTGGGCGTGGCGATAAAGATATTCTCACCGTTGCAGCTATTGACGGTATTACGGTCTAAGGAAACATTGTGAGTCGATTGCAAGAGCGATACAGCGCCCTTCAGGCAGCGGGCAAGAAGGCGGTCGTGCCCTATGTGGTTGCGGGGACCCCTCTGTCGCAGGCACCGTGCCATTGATGCACCGGTTAGTCGAGGCCGGGGCGGATGTTATTGAGATAGGCGTGCCGTTCTCAGATCCCATGTCTGAAGGTCCTGTCATTCAGTTGGGTCATGAGCGAGCGTTGGCCAACGGTGTATCCTTGCGTCACGTATTGGCCATGGTGCAGGAATTTCGCCACCAGGACAGCACCACCCCCGTGGTTATTATGGGCTACGCTAACCGGTGGAGCGCATGGGCTACCCGGCTTTCGCGGATGCCTGTGCTGAAGCGGGGGTTGATGGGATCATCACCGTCGATCTTCCCCCTGAAGAGGTCGATAGTTTAAACGAGCAGCTCAAACGAGTAGGCCTAGACAACATATTCCTTATTTCGCCTACGACGCCCGATGCGCGCATTTCCACCATTACCAATCGAGCCAGCGGCTTTATTTATTATGTCGCTGTGAAAGGTGTCACAGGTGCCGGCAATTTAGATGTTGCCGACGTTACGCATCATCTGAATTTGATCAGAGCCGTATCTACTCTACCGGTGGCCGTTGGCTTTGGCATCAAGGATGCCGCGTCAGCGGCAAGTGTCGCTGCAATTGCCGATGGCGTGGTTGTCGGTAGCGCGCTGATAGACACCATGGCCAAAGCAATGGCTGCCGGGCATAGCGAGGCGCAGGCAATTGATCAGGCTATTGCCCTTTTGAGTGAAATCCGCTCGGGGTGGATAAGGTTGCTTCCGCAGCTTGATCATTGACGGGTATACTTTGCGCACGAAAAAACGGAGCCGGGTATGAGCTGGATTGACAAAATTCTCCCATCAGGGGTGCGCAAAGACGAAACCACCAAGCGCGCTAGCGTTCCGGAAGGTTTATGGAAAAAGTGCATCAAATGTGATGCTGTGCTTTATCGGCCGGATTTGGAGCGTAACCACGAAGTCTGCCCCAAGTGTGATCATCATATGCGCATTGGCGCCCGGCAGCGTCTGGATATATTCCTTGACCCCGAGGGCCGACAGGAGTTATTCGCCGATTTAGAGCCTGTGGATCGACTCAAGTTCAAAGATGTTAAAAAGTACCGAGATAGACTCAGTGCAGCGCAAAAAGCACCGGCGAAAAGGACGCACTTATCGCCATGCGCGGCCAATTGAAAGCCGCCGACATTATTTCTGTGGCCTTTGAGTTTAACTTTCACGGTGGCTCTATGGGTTATGCGGTGGGTGAGAAGTTTACGCGTGCTGCAACACAAGCGCTTGAAGAGCGCATCCCGTTAGTTTGTTTCTCTGCATCGGGTGGTGCGCGCATGCAGGAAGCCCTTATTTCGCTCATGCAGATGGCAAAAACCTCGGCAGTCATTGAGCGAATGAAACTTGAAGGCGTGCCCTACATATCGGTGATGACAGATCCAATTTACGGCGGAGTGTCGGCGTCCTTGGCGTTACTGGGCGATATTAATATTGCTGAGCCGGATGCTCGCGCTGGCTTCGCCGGCCCCAATATTATTGAGCAGACCATCCGGCAAAAGCTACCCAAAGGTTTTCAGCGTAGTGAGTTCTTATTGGAACATGGGGCTATCGATATGATTGTGCACCGCTCTGAGATGCGCGACACCATCGCCAGCTTGCTCGCCAAGTTTGTGGAGAGCTGTGCCGTCTGAAGGCGGTGCGGAGACGGCAGAGTCATGGGGCCAAGAGGAGGTGTCTGGGTCCGCTGCTGATGACTGATATGGGGCTTGCCGAGTGGCTGGCGCACTTTGAAACGCTGCATCCCAAAAGCATCGATCTTGGTCTTGAGCGGATTACCTCTGTCGCGGAGCGACTGGGAGTGCGAGCTACTTACTGCAAGACCATTACGGTAGCGGGCACCAACGGTAAGGGTAGCTGTGTTGCTACGCTGGAAAATCTTCTCAGGCGTCAAGGCTATACCGTGTTGGGGTTTATACCTCTCCTCATTTGATTGCTTTTAACGAGCGCATTGCTATCGATGGTGCTCAAGCGAGCGACGCTGATATCCTTGATGCCTTTAATGCCATTGAGCAGGCTCGCGGTGATATCTCCCTGTCGTACTTTGAATTTGCCACGCTAGCAGCCTTGTGGTTATTTCGTCGCGCAGGGGTTGATATTCAAGTTCTGGAAGTAGGTCTAGGTGGACGTCTGGATGCGGTCAACCTCGTCGATGCTGACGCCTGTGTCATTACCAGTATTGGTGTCGATCACACTGAATGGTTGGGCGATACCCGAGAGTGCATAGCCGTTGAAAAAGCCGGCGTTGCGCGGCTGGGCTGTCCGGCCGTTGTGGCCGACAATGATCCTCCCATATCGCTGTTACATACCCTCGAATCGGTGGCGCGCGAGCAAGCGTGCTGGGCGTTGATTGGACACTGGATGGTCATTGTTTGACATTACCCGATGGGTCAACACTGACGTTTTCGCCCTCGCCCGCACTGCAAGCAAGTAATCTCGCGGCGGCGGCTGTGGTGCTTTTTAGTTTGGGGCTGATTCACGATCGGGCTGCTGTTATCGCAGGATTGAATGCGGTGACCGTGCCAGGTAGGCAACAGCGTCTTGGGTGGCATGATCGAGATGTCTGGTGTGACGTTGCCCATAATCGCGAATCGGTCGCTGTCCTCGCGCAGGCGTTAGCCCGAGAGGGTGCCACGAATGCTTGCCATGCGGTGTTCGCTGGTATGGCTGATAAGCCGCTCGGTGATATGATTGCGGGCATGTCGACTGTGGTGAATCACTGGCACCTAGCGCCGCTTGAGGGGATTCCTCGGGCCGCGTCGCCCCAGCAGGTAGCGGCTTTCACGCCGGCAGATGCCACCACATGTTATGAAGCGTTGGACGACGTACTGCCCGCACTCCTAGCAGTGACCAAGGCAGGCGATCGTATTGTCGTTTTTGGCTCCTTTGTTACCGTGGGCGCTATGCTTTTGCAGTTACATCCCGGTAAGGTAGTCGCCAGTGAGTGAGCACCTATGAGTCCGATCATAAAACAGCGTTTGGTGGGTTCTATTGTTCTGGTTGCGTTGGCGATTGTGTTTTGGCCCATTATTTTTGTGCAGCCCACGAATGACAGCCCACTTGTGTTGCCACCGGTTCCAACACCGCCAACTGTCAACACCTCAATAATAGAATCGCCCGAGCTACCCGTAAGCGCCCTGCGCGACCAGTACCAAGCGCCGAGCGTAAACCCAGCAACCCAAGCTTCTGCCGATGAGGCCACTATTCTGCACGGGGATGTTGAGCAGACGATTGCCGACGCTTCATCCCAGTTACCCGAGGCCGGCAGTATTGATTCGCCCACGACTCGTAAATCAGCCCCTGTCAGTACCGCTATCGATGGCGATGGATTTCCACAGAGTTGGGTTTTACAGGTCGCGGCAGTCGAGACGCAGAGTCGCGCCAACACCTTGGTGCAACAACTGCAAGCCAAAGGCTACGAAGCTTTTGCGCGAGAACTCAAGCGCGGGGATCGCCCATTGTGGCGGGTCCAAATAGGACCTAAGCTTGAGCGCGATAAGTTAAAAAAAATCAAGCCGATTGTGGACAAGGCATTCGGCGTCAATGCGACGATACTTCGCTACGAGCAATAGCCATGGAAGACGCCATTAACCAACTATCCCAGAGTTCGTCGGGCTTCAATGGTCTGGATTGGATTATCGTCATTGCTGTGGCGATATCTGCGCTTGTAGGCGCTTGGCGAGGTTTTGCCCGGGAAGCACTATCACTGATTGGCTGGGCTTGTGCTTTTCTTGGTGCAAACGTGCTGGCCAAACCTCTGGCGCAGTCATTGTTGAGTATGAGTGACAGCCCAACCTTCCGTTATATCGTGGCGTGGGCTCTGGTTTTCGTGGGTGTACTCGCTATTTTTAGCGTCCTCGGCTCACTGATGGCAAAGCAGCTGCGGCAGCCAGGGTTCAACCTGGGTAATCGATTTTTAGGTGGAGTATTTGGGGTAGGGCGCGGGTTGGTGATCATGATGGTCGTTACCTTACTACTAAAAGCGACGCTGCCTGACTCTGAGGAAGATTGGTTGGATAATGCCGAATTGATGCCCATGCTTGACACCATGGCAGACTGGTTCAGCGAGAATTTTGATGACTTGCTTGAGATGAAACCCGATGAACGCTTGGGTGAAGCACTTGAGTCAAGCGAGATGCTCTGAGACGGGAGTGCGCCCATGTGTGGCCTAGTTGGAATTGTAGGAACAGCCGATGTAGCAGCGGATATATACGATGCGCTGACCATGCTGCAGCATCGAGGACAAGATGCGGCCGGTATCATGACCTGCAGAGACGGCAAATTTTTGCAGCGCAAAGGCGAGGGTTTGGTGCGGGATGTGTTTCGCACAAATCACATGGCCCAACTATTGGGCAATTTTGGCATTGGGCATGTTCGATATCCCCACAGGGGAGTTCGGGAACAGCCCTTGCGCAGCCCTTCTATGTCAATTCTCCCTACGGTATAGCGCTCGCACATAATGGCAATCTAACCAATGCCAATATGCTGACGGCAGAGCTATTCCAGAGCGACCTTCGACACCTTAATACCGATTCGGATTCGGAGGTGTTGCTCAATGTGTTTGCTCACGAGCTGCAGCGTCTGGGTAAACTGATTCCGGAGTCGGATGATATTTTTACTGCGATTGAAGCGGTTCACCGTCGATGCGAGGGCGGCTATGCAGCAGTAGCGCTCATCGCCAACCAGGGTATTGTGGCGTTTCGAGACCCTAATGGAATTCGTCCCTTGGTGGTGGGAGTAAAAGAGCGGCCCTCGGGAGATCGTGAATATATGGTTGCCTCCGAGAGTGTGGCATGATGTCTTGGGCTTTACCTTGCTCGGCGATGTGGCGCCGGGCGAGGGTATTTATATAACGCGTCACGGTGAGTTGATGCGTCGTCAGTGTGCCTCGTCGGCTCGGCTCATGCCGTGTATTTTCGAGCATGTGTACTTTGCTCGTCCCGACTCCTTGATGGACGGCGTGTCGGTATACAAAACACGGATGCGCCAGGGCGAGCGGTTAGCAAGAAAGATTTTGCGCGAACGACCCGATCATGACATCGATGTGGTGATTCCGATTCCCGATACCAGCCGTGTTGCTGGTCAGTCACTTGCCCATGAACTTGGTGTTAAATTTCGGGAAGGATTTATGAAGAATCGCTACATTGGCCGCACATTCATTATGCCGGGGCAGAATCAGCGCAAGAAATCTGTGCGCCAGAAGCTCAACCCGGTGCCGCTAGAGTTCAAAGATAAAACGGTTTTGCTGGTTGATGACTCCATTGTACGCGGTACTACCTGTGGCCAAATTATTCAGATGGCACGCGACTCCGGTGCCCGCAAAGTGTATTTTGCCTCTGCAGCACCTCCTGTGAGGTACCCTAACGTTTACGGTATCGACATGCCGGCGGCAAATGAACTGATTGCCCATGGGCGGAGTGTCGATGAGATTTGCGAGCTCATTGGTGCTGACTGGATGGTTTATCAGGATCTCGATGATTTGTTGGCCTGCTCCCAGGAAGGAAACGAATCGATAGACGGTTTTGAGTCCTCGGTGTTTGATGGCAAGTACCCCGCTGGCGCCATTGATGAGGCCTACCTCAACAGCGTTCAAGAGGCACGAGCAGAGGGCTCTGCGCTACGCGTGGCCGCGTCCCAAGATGGTGCAGTTGTTGGCCTGCACAACGACAGTTGAGAGAGTGTCATGACCAAAGATCGCGGTGCTTGGCTTGATGAAGCAGAGTTGGAAACCCGGGCGGTGCGCGCAGGCATAAGCCGTACTCACGAGGGTGAACATGGTGAGCCTATCTTCACCACATCAAGCTATATTTTTGATTCGGCCGAGGATGCTGCCGCACGCTTTCGCGGCGAGGGCGACAGTGCATCGGCCAATGTGTATTCGCGGTACACCAATCCAACGGTAAGGGCTTTTGCCGAGCGATTGGCCGCCTTGGAGGATGCCCCGGCTGCAGAGGCGACTGCCTCAGGTATGGCGGCGATCATGAGTGTTTGCATGGCATTCCTGAAGCAGGGTGATCACGTGATCTGCTCACGAGATGTCTTTGGTAGCACCGTTGGCTTATTTGAAAAATATCTAGCGAAATTTGGGGTTGAGGTTAGCTGGGTGGCGCTACGGGACGTGAATGCTTGGCAGCAGGCGCTGCGCCCGCAAACGAAGTTGTTGTATTGCGAGACTCCCTCAAACCCACTGTGCGAGGTTGCTGATATGCCTGCCTTGTCCGCTATTGCTCATCAGGCCAATGCACGCTTGGTGGTCGATAACTGTTTTTGCACGCCAGCGCTTCAGCAGCCTTTAAAACATGGCGCTGACTTGGTGATTCATTCGGCAACCAAATACCTCGATGGTCAGGGAAGGATGCTTGGTGGCGCTGTTGTGGGCTCCCTTGAGGACATGGCGGCAATTAATGCCTACCTTCGTACCTGCGGTCCGAGTATGAGCCCTTTCAATGCCTGGGTCTTTATGAAAGGGCTGGAAACACTGAGCCTACGTATGCGCGCCCATTCAGATAATGCCCAGGCGCTAGCGCAGTGGTTGAGCGAGCGTGCTGAAGTCGCGCGCGTGAATTATTCGGGACTCCCGGACCACCCCAGTCACGCCCTTGCCAAGCGCCAACAAAGTGGCTTTGGTGGTGTTCTTTCCTTTGAGTTAAAGGGGGGGCGTAGCGAGGCATGGCGGTTTATCAATGCGACGCAATTGATGTCACTGACGGCCAATCTTGGGGATGCCAAAACCACCATTGTTCACCCGGCAACAACGACGCACGGGCGTTTATCGGATGAACAGCGCCGCGATGCAGGTATCGCAGAGGGCTTGATTCGCATAGCGGTGGGTCTTGAGCATATCGACGATCTTAAGCGCGACTGTGAACGCGGATTTGCCGCCTTGTAAGACGGGTGTGCTATCGACAGGGAGTGTCGCCGGTATGAAAACACTGATCGATGAGAGCGTAGCAGCCATTGGTGACGTGCTCCTGGGTAAAGAGCATCAAGTCAGGCAGGCGTTATGCTGTCTGCTTTCCGCGGGACACCTGCTGTTAGAAGATTTACCCGGCATGGGTAAAACAACCTTAGCCCATGCACTTGCGACCACATTGGGTTTAAGTTTTGGTCGGGTTCAGTTTACCTCCGATTTATTACCCTCTGACATCCTTGGGGTATCGATTTTCGAGCGTGACAAAGGTGCATTCGCGTTCCATCCGGGGCCAATTTTCAATCAGGTTTTATTGGCCGATGAAATCAATCGGGCAACGCCGCGCACCCAAAGCGCATTGCTGGAGGCCAAGGGTGAATCACAGGTGAGCATTGATGGTCAGACACGTGAGTTACCCCGGCCATTTTTTGTCATTGCCACGCAAAACCCGATAAATCAGTCGGGAACCTACCCGTTGCCTGAGTCGCAGCTCGACCGATTTCTTCATGCGCCTGAGTCTGGGCTATCCCAGTCAAGACGCCGAACGCCAGCTATTACTGTCGGGTGAGCAGTCAGCGAATCGCGCCATTAGTCAAACGATGACCGCTGACGATCTGGCAGCATCCGGAGTGCGGCGGCTATGGTCACCGTGTCAGATAGCTTGCTTGCTTATGTCCAGCGACTCATCGCCTTCTCTCGCAACTGTCCCGAGTGCGCGGTAGGGCTGTCTCCTCGAGGTGCCTTAGCGCTCATGTCTGCGGCACGCACATGGGCGGTTATGGCGGGGCGAGCTCATGTGACTCCTGATGACGTACAGGCTGTGCTCGGTCCGGTAACGGCTCACCGACTCGTACCAAGCGCTGACTATGCGGGGGATGGTGCGGCGCTTGTGAATTTGATGCTCAGACGTGTCGATATTATCCCCGACTAGTCGCCTTCGCGGGCGTATTCAACGGCGTTGGTTACAGGATGCGGCGGCGGTTGCCGCCAGCTCGCTGTATTACCTTGGAACAAAAGCGCTTGTTTATTTTTCCGACCGCGGCTGGATTTTTGTACCTGGCGACTTTGCTGTTGATGCTATTAACGGCAATCAACTATCAGAATAATCTCGCCTATGGCCTCACGTTTTGGCTCGCCATGCTGTTTGTGATTGCCGTGCACTTTACCCATGCGAATCTCTTGAAACTGTCGATTAGCGCTGTTAGCGCGGAGGCGGTTTTTCCCGGTCAGCAAGCCGCTTTTGTTCTACAACTGGATGCTGCTGGGCGTAAATCGGGTCATTACTCGGTGCAACTCGCCTGGCCGGATGCCGTTCGTGTGGTTGATATAGCAAGCGCCACCAGCGAGCGAGTGTCACTTTACCTGACTGTTGGTGCACGGGGTTGGCATCAAGCGCCCAGACTAAAAGTGGCATCAACGTATCCCCTTGGCTTGCTGCGTTGTTGGAGCTTTGCCTATCTTGATCTACGCGCCTTGGTCTACCCCAAACCGGTAACGCCAGCCGCGATACCACTGCCCCTGGATAACCATGGGGTGGTCGGTGTGGCTAACTCCCAGGGACTTGATGATCTTGCAGGATTCCGAGCTTATCGAGAGGGCGACCCACTACGGCACATAGACTGGCGACCGTGGGCTAGGGGGCAAGCTATGCACACGCGCTTGTTTTCAGTGCCGGGAGCGCAAGATCACTGGCTCGACTTTTCTGCCTTTGATACCGGCTCTACCGAACAGCGTTTATCGTGGCTTTGCGGTGAAGTACTTGGGTATGAGTAGCGAGGTGATGCCTATGGGCTGCGGTTGCCGGGGCTAGAAATTGCCAAGGGTAACGGCCACAGGCATCGGGAGCGGGTACTTCGAGCGCTGGCATTACATGGTGTCGACGGAGGTCATGGATGATTGCCCCTCCGTTGGGACGCCGTGCCCTGTGGTGGCTATTGGCTTGCCACTTCTTTGTTGTGCTACCCCATTTGACCCGCGTTCCGTGGTGGTTAATGGTGGTCTACCTCGGTGCCAGTAGTTGGCGCTTGCAGATGCATCGCGAGCGCATTCAAATGCCACCAAAGTGGTTGCGCTTATTGCTTGCTGTTGGCGGTATGGTCGCTGTTGTTGCCAGCTATGGTACGTTGGTTGGTCTGGAGCCTATGGTGGCTTTACTGCTGGTTGCTGCGGGTTTTAAGTTAACTGAAGCTGTAAGGTTAAGAGATGGTTATGTGTTGGTATCACTAGGATTCTTTGTTACGACGACCCAGTTCTTATTTGACCAGTCACTCCCCACGGCCCTGTATGCCATCGTTGCCACTACGCTGCTTGTTACGAGTCTAATTGCACTCAACGCTTTGCCCCAGCGTCAGCGAGCTTTTGAGTTGGTCCTTGCACTCAAAATGCTCGGTCTGGCCGTACCCATGATGCTGGTGTTGTTCGTCGTTTTCCCCAGGCTAGGTCCTTTGTGGAGCGTACCGTCAAAGACTGGCCAAGGGATAACCGGTATGAGTGATTATCTCAATCCGGGTGATGTGGCGCGTTTGGGGAGATCAGCTGATGTTGCCTTTCGCGTGCAGTTTGATGGCCCAATTCCTGACCGCAAAGATTTGTATTGGCGCGGTATGGTGCTCAATTCCTTTGAGGATGGTGCCTGGCGAACACTCGACTGGCGTGACCACCCCAAACAGGAGCGGCAACTGCGCCGACCTGAGTTGCTTGGCAATCCGGTGTCTTATCGGATTATCAGCGAACCCAGCAATCAGCGGTGGTTATATACACTACCCTATGCCACCAGCCCGCATGAGGGGGTCGTGGAGGCTTGGGATTTCCGCTTAATCGCTGAGGCACCGCTTGAAGCACCATTTTCTTATCGTGTGCAATCCTTTGAGACCTCGATAGTCGAGCCGCAGTTATCACCCTGGCGAAGGAGTGCAGAACTTGCGTATCCCCAAGAGCTTAACCCCCAGACCCAAGCATGGGTGAGCGCTCAGCGCCAAGTGGCTAAGGATGATTGGGTCTTTATTCGGCAAGTATTGGCGACCTTTTCTCAGCAGGCGTTTTACTACACGCTTGAACCTACTGTTATTACAGATAGTCATTTTGTCGATCGGTTTTTCTTTGATACTCGCCAGGGGTTTTGCGAGCACTATGCCTATGCGTTTGTGGTGATAATGCGCATGGCAGGCATTCCGGCACGGATTGTTGGTGGCTATCAAGGCGGCGAGCGCAACCCGCTTAACAACACCTTAATTGTTCGGCAATTTGATGCCCATGCCTGGGCCGAGGTGTGGCTACAGGATCGGGGTTGGGTGCGTGTTGATCCCACGGCGGCGGTATCACCCGAGCGGATACGCTATGGGCTTGAGCAAGCACTGCAGGCTTCCCAGGGTTTTTTAGCCGATTCGCCCTTGTCTGCCTACCGTTTTCGGGGGCTGGGTTGGGTTAACTGGCTTCGGCTTCAGTACGACGCGGCGGCCTGGCGCTGGCAAAGTTTGGTCGTGGGCTTTGATAGTGACCAGCAGCTTTCGATGTTGGGTAAGTGGTTTGGTGAAATCGACGCGTTAGTGCTCATTGCGCTGACCTTGGGCAGTGGTGCTGGGGTGCTAATTCCGTTGACCTGGTGGTTACACCGAAGCCGGGGACGCACTCAGCGCTTGGCAGTCGAGCAACAGTTTGCAAAGTTATGTCAAAAGCTGGAGCGCCGGACCGCCACGGCCCGAAAGTGGGGCGAGTCGCCCCTTGTTTTTCGGCAACGCGTTGCCAAGCATTTGTCCCCTGCTGACCCTCTACTCGAAGAGTTAGATCAGATCATTGATCAACTCTATCAAACATCGCATGGTTAGCTGCCGTTAACACCAGTCAGTTACAGCTTTAACTGAATACGCGAATAGCCACGTAGGCGAGGGTAAACACAATCAAACTCACAATACCGGCCAGACTCCATCGACGCATGGTTGGTGATGGTTGTTTATCGGCGGGGACATCGTTAGAGAACATGGCAAGGTGATTGAGAATGGCAAACAGAGGTGCCGTTAAAAACGATACCGTTGTGGCTATGTCGACCAATAGGCTGAATGAGTTGGCAAGCAACTGCAGTATGGTCGCCGCCCCAGCGAGTAGTAGCAGCATCCACAGCCAGTAGTAGGGGTGGCGAATCTGGGAAATGACCGGCTCATCACTGCCTTTGTTACGAACGATGAGCATTACGCCCGCCATTGATCGAGGCCAAGCGTCAATGGCTGTGAGGGTGGTGGTAAAGATCACCGCCATAGCGGCCCCGCCTACCAGCGTGGCCATCGTGTCCCCCAGTGTCTGCCTGTACATATCGACCAGTTGCGCTGCAAAACCTGCGGCACTTGCCTCAAAAGCAATACCCGAGTTGTGCATGACGGCCGTGCCCATAATGACAAAACAAAACGCCAACACTGATGTACCCACAAAGCCAATATTAAAGTCGAGAGCAGACTCGCGGGTTGTCGGCTGTTGGCCTTGGGTGCGAGCCTTTGCCTGGCTCCATAGCGACTGCCAGACCGATGTGTCGAGTGGTGCTGGCATCCAACCGATTAATGCCGCAATAAAGATAACGGCCGCCGTGTCGAAGTGTTCCGGCCAAAAGGCACTCATTCCGGAGAGGCTGATTCGTGGCAGTACGAGCGCCGTTGCTATTAGCGTGGTGACGGTGAGAAAGGCGAGCAGAATCTTTACCAGCGCATCGAGGGCTTTGTATTCTCCGAAGTACAGGATGGTCATCACTACACCCCAGACGCCGAGTACAACGGTAAAGGTATCGGCTTGTATGCCAAAGGTCACTTTGGCGAGGCCCGCGGTGGTAATTGAAATCGCCGCACAGCCGGCAAACATGGTTAACAGGGTCGACACCACGAACGCCCAAAGCGAGAAAGCCCCTTGGCGTTTGTAGGCTTCAATTAGGTTGCTTCCCGAAGCCGCGGCATACTGGTTGCCAAACAAAAAGGCAGGGTATTTGGCCGCATTGGCAAAAATAATGAAGCCGATGAGTGCAAATCCATACAAACCACCCGCGCGGGTTGACTGAATTAAATGGGATACACCGATAGCGGCACCAGCAAATAAAATGCCGGGTCCCAATATACTCAGCAAACTTCTGGAGGATGATTCATTCATGGTACCGGGCTCCGCTGGGTTTGTGTTTTTGTTGGAACGTTAATCCTGACACAAAAACATTTTAAATTAAAAATATCTTGATCTTGTTTGCTGTGGAAGCTGTAATCAAGCTCCAATACCAACGTTTTGTGACTCTGGAGGAGACGCACTATGCTGAAAAAAACGCTAGTAAGCAGCGCTTGTGGTTTCGCTTTGGCGACTTCAATAACCCACCTGGCAAACGCGGGTGAGTGGGGACAATCTACCCCCGGCGATCAGCTGGGTAACGCCCGCGCTTTAGGCGCGGAGACCTGGCAGCGTTGCGCGCAGCAAATGACTGTGCCGGGCGCTAGGTCCTATGAGCTCTCCCATGTGCGTTCGAATACCATGCCTGCCTCACCCTTTGGTGTACCACTTGAATATAGCTTCCGTGGCACCGCTGGCTTGCCGGGCACCTATCACGCATTCAACGGCGAGACCGTGAGTGGGGAGCATGCGGCACAGGGTACTCAAATGGATGCGCTGGGCCATTTTGGCTATCTTGACGAGCCATGGTCGGGCGAGGGTGATTTTCCCGCCGACAGCGTCACGTATTTTGGTGGCTTTAGTCAGTCCGAGGTAAAACCGAGCGCGGAGTCGCCTTTGTTAAAGCTTGGCGTTGAGCAGGTACCCCCCATTGTTACCAGTGGTTTGTTACTTGATGCTAAAGCCTACAAGGGTAAGGGCGAGCGCTTAGCACCCGGCAGTGTTATAACCAAGGCCGATGTCGATGGCATGTTGGCGGCACAAGGGCTGGCAGAAAGAGGCATTTTGCCAGGCGATGTTTTGTTTATTCACACGGGCTGGGGTGAGAAATGGACCGACCCTATGACCGATGCTGAGTACTACGGCATGGGGCCGGGGCTGGGTTATGACGCCGTGCAGTACATAGGCGAGCAGGGCGT
The DNA here is from genome assembly GCA_038141785.1 of Luminiphilus sp. GTDB lineage: Bacteria > Pseudomonadota > Gammaproteobacteria > Pseudomonadales > Halieaceae > Luminiphilus. Next base: position 26,748 of record JAYQIT010000007.1, read on the forward strand.
GGTGCTGGTATCACTGGATAATCCTTTTACCGATTCGGTTAACAGAGGCCAGTTACAGGGACAGGCTGGGCCGGCAACGGGTACGCCTGAGGGGCTGCCGTTCGCGATTCACCATCATAACCTTAGCCAGTCGGGTGTGTTACAAATTCAGAACAGTCGTCTCTCCGAGCTGGCCGATGACAAGGTATACAACTTCTGCGCAATGATTATGCCGCTACGGATCCAGGGCGGATCTGGCTCGCCGGTGCGGCCGGTTGCCATTGGTGCTTCCGCGGGCTAAGCCCGCGGTTTTTATGTGGCCTTAAAAAGCCGGCAAGTCCGTCTGGCTACGGGCCAAAATCAGCGCATGAATGTCGTGAGTGCCTTCATAGGTATTCACCACTTCTAAATTCATCATATGGCGCATGACCGGGTAGTCGTCGGAAATGCCATTGCCACCCAGCATGTCACGCGCTTTTCTCGCCACATCTAACGCCTTGCCGCAGGAGTTGCGTTTGATCAAGCTAATAAGGTCGGGCGACACTTCACCGGCGCTGAGCATCTGCCCAGCGCGCAAGCAACCCTGAAAACCAAGCGCAATTTCGGTTTGCATATCGGCTAGCTTTAGCTGTATCAACTGATTGGCGGCGAGCGGGCGGCCAAACTGCTGGCGGTCCAACGTGTACTGTCTAGCGGTATGCCAACAAGCCTCGGCGGCACCCAATGCGCCCCAAGCGATGCCGTAGCGTGCATTATTCAGGCAACCGAATGGGCCTTTGAGCCCCTGAACATTGGGTAATAAATTTTCTTCCGGTACAAAAACATTGTCCATCACGATTTCGCCGGTGGTCGAGGCGCGCAGTGCTAATTTACCCCTGAATTTTTGGTGCGCTCAGGCCTTCCATTCCTTTTTCAAGAATAAAACCGCGGATTACCTCATCATCGGTTTTGGCCCAAACAACGAAGACGTCGGCAAGGGACTGTTGGATATCCACATCTTCGCTCCGGTGAGTCGATAGCCCCGTCGGTCGAGCGAGCGCAGGTTACCATGCTGCCAGGTCTGAGCCATGGTCGGGCTCCAGTTAAGGCCAAAACAGCCTATCCACTCGCCTGTGGCTGGCTTGGGCAAATACTTTTCACGCTGGGCATCGTTACCCCGTAAGCATAGATGGGGTACATCACCAGCGAGGACTGAACGCTCAGCATAGAGCGATACCCCGAGTCGACGCGCTCAATTTCGCGGGCAATCAAGCCATAGCTGACATAGTCCACCGGACAGCCGTACCCTTCGATGGTTGGCCCGGCAGGCTCCATTTCACCCATTTCGCGAAAAATAGCCGGGTCAGTGGTTTCGAAGTTCTGAACGCCTCTTTGACACGAGGTTGAAGAGCTTGTTGGGCATATTGGCGGGCACTGTCGCGCACCATGCGTTGTTCTTCGGTGAGTTGGGCGTCAAGTTCAAATGGGTCTTCCCAGTTGAGCTTGGTCCATCGCGTGTTAGCAGCCATAGGGAAGTCTCCGGTGGCACTGATGCTCAAAGAAAATACTTTAAGTTTAAAATGTCAGTTTAACCAAAACTGCAGCAAACTGCCAAAGCTCTGGCGTTGAAAATACACTTTCCCCCGGGAGGGCTCAGCGATACCGGCATCTATCACAAATAAATGGTCAGCGATTTTTGTGGGGCATCGGCGTTGATGAGGTCGACCCGCTTGGATCGAATCTTGAAACTGTCAGCAGTGGGTATCAATACGTGAGCACCACGATAAGCATAGACACGCTGTTCCTCCCGGTACCAGACGACAACATGCTGATTTGAGGTCACCTCAATAGCACCCGACTGCTCGGCGGCCTCACAAATGCGGATGTTACCAATGATGTGGGAACAGCGGACCTGCCAGTCTTTGGAAGCTGACCGAGGATGCACGAAATTGCGTCGTCGTATCTCCATCATCACCCGATCGTCATAGACATGAGAAATGTGGTTGTGGGGGTCGGTTTGATGCTCTTGAGCGGGCATCCAGTACACCCCATCGTCGGTAAACAACGACATCCATGCATCTAGATCGGGTCGATCCAGTAAGCTGGCCTCTAAATAGAGAAAGTCCTCAATGCTTTGACGGTCAATCATGCTTCACCTTGGCCTTTATTGTGCATTGCATACTGTGAGAACAGGCTGCCATCCATATAGCCTTTCCAAGCTTTGTACTGGGTGCGCATATCCAAATCAGAAGTACCGCCGCCAATAATCCGGTCGTCGAGCTCGGTATCTCGCCCGTATTGACGATGAAACTCCACCCAGTCATTTGAGGGTGATGCCAGCCCTTCTTGGGTGCGACGGTAAACCTCGAGATCATCGGGCCCCACCATGCCCATTGATGAGTTGATCAAGCGCGAGTAGAGGAGCGTGCGCTGTAGCATGCTATCGGGGGCGCCCTTCAGTCTGAAAGACCAAGTCTCAACAATGAAGCGATCGACACTAATGGGTCGAATGACGCGAATATTTTGAATGGCACACTTGATGGTAAGGGACGGATAAAAGCAGACATTGTGGGTGTTAAAGGCGTAGATCTCTCGTGTTCGATCCTCACCGTAGGCTGCAACCATGGCGGCATGGTAGTCGGGATCTACCGAGTAGTCGGCGTGAATACTGGTTTTACCACCGTCGTAATGGTGGCCAAAGTCAAATCCGGTGATGCCCGAATTCTCGAAATTCTCATAGCTTGCCCCAAAGGGGGGAATAATCTCGGCCTCGCTCCGTTCTTTGACGGCATCGGCCGGGAGCGTGGCGATGTACTGCTCGGCAGCTTTTACAATGGATTCATGGACCACCATGGGGTGCATGGTGTCGTTTAAGTTTTCGAGAATAAATTTCCAGTTACACGCATGCTCGTAGCGAAGCACACCGCCCGCCACTTCTACTTTCGCCCTCTGGCGCGCGGTCACACAAATTATCAAAGCACCTGGCCCCGCCCATCCAGGCTTCTAGATCGGGGGCGTTTGGCGAAAGCGTGGCAAAACAAAGCCGCGATAAGCCTGTACCTGCGCCAGTGGTTGCATACTGTAGCAGGGGTCGCTGGCATCGAATCCTGTGCCTTCGTAGCCAGCTTCATTGGGTATTTTTAAAATAGAGCCATCAAATCGGTAGCTCCAGCCATGGTAGCTACAGCGCAGTGCGCCACGCACGTTACCGCTTCTGGCCTCTACAACTTTCGCACCCTTGTGACCGCAACGGTTGTGTAGAACGTGAACGCGGTGATCTTTGTCTCGGATCATCACAACGGGAATGTTGTGATTGATATTGGTGGTGAAGTAGTCCCCAGGATTGGGAACCTGCGATTCGTGGCCAATGAAAATCCAGGCCTGCCCCCAAATTCGCTGCATCTCCAATTCAAAAATATCGGGGTCGGTATAGAGGCTTCGGTGCAGTTTTGTTGGTGTTATGAGGCCATCGAAATTGCGGTCAGGTATACGTTGCATAGTTGCTTCGTGTTCTCTCAGGTGATCAGTTGATTACAGTGACAATGAGCCAAGGCTTGCACCACCACACACCATGAGGGTTTGTCCGGTGACAAAACCTGCTTCAGGGCTCATGAAAAAATCGACGGCGTTGGCGACATCAATCGACTTACCCAGCCGTTTGACTGGAATGCTGTTGGCCATGGTAGGGATTTTGTCGCTGTCATCACCCACCACGGCTGCAAACATCTCGGTATCCTGAATCGGGCCTGGTGCAACCGTGTTAACGGTTATGCCAAATTCGCCCAATTCAAGGGCCCAAGTCCGAGCCATAGCCATCATGCCCGCCTTGGTAGCGCTGTAGCTGGTACGGGTTTGTAGGCCTAGCGCTGCGCGCGAAGTTATTAGCACCACTCGGCAAAAGGTACTCGCCTTCATCTGCGGCACAAACGCCTGGGTCAATGTGATGGCGGCGCCTAAATGAACCTGGCTGAGGTAATCAAGATCCGTAAGTTGCACGTCTTCTATCAGGTTGGCGCGAATCAAACCCGCGTTGTGAACAAAACCCGATACCGAAAATTCCTTGGCGATTTGCTCTGCGGCAGTTTGCGTTGCCTCGCGGTCGCTTAGGTCAACCGCGATATTGATGAGATTCGGGATGGCTCATTTCTGCCGGTCTTCGCGACAAATTAATCACAGCCGGGTAACTATCGAGTAAGCGCTGACAGATAGCAGCGCCAATGCCGGTGCTCCCCCCGGTAACAACAATGGCACTATGTTGATTGGACATAATTAAAGTCCTCCATCCTTGTATGCGGGGACATCGAGTGCCATCGCCGAGACAATGTCACGCCTGATTGCTGCTGAGCTAGTATCCGTGCTGATTGCTGCTGCCAGCAATACGGCCTGCTGAGAGGCGTCAGTGTGGCTAAATACGTTAACGCGATCTCCAGCCTGTAGCTGTTCGTCGGCGATGTGCGCAAGCACAACCGGACCCGCGTCGAGCTGGATGGAACCGATGGTCCAGGACGTGTGTGCAAGCCGTCGCTTAAAATATTCCCATAGGCTGTGACGCAGACGGGTCGTGGCAAGGACCGTCCCCTCAGTCGATATCGGCCGATAGATCAGAGCATCCCCCAGACAGTGGCCACATAATTCAGTGGGGGGATACTGTACGTGACCACAATCTTGACAACAGGGTAGCGCCAGCGCCGTGGGTAGATTGGCGGCAGTAAATTGAGCACCAAGCGGTGAGCGCTGTTTGGGTGGTCGAGCGCGTGCGCGTAGCGATGGCCGACTAAGTTTTAGCCGGCGTTGCATCTTTTCCCGAAGATTCATACCCCAGCCCCGCTCAGTAACACCGCGGCGGAACACAGGCCTCGGTCATAGTTCACCATGCCATAGCCGCTAACTAGGCCGTGTTTAGCCTCGGCAACTTGATTGCTACCTGCGCGTTCGGTGAGTTGCCGGATGGTTTCGGTGATGCCCAGATAGCCTGCGGCTGATCCGGCTTGCCCGCAGGATAGCTGCCCGCCACAGGTGTTGTGGGGTAGCTTGTTGACTGCGCTGCCTGATTTATCAAAGCGCATGTCGGTGTTTTGCACGAAGCTTGGCCCTCACCTTTATTGCAAAAACCAAGGTCTTCCATTTGCATCATGCTGATGACTGGGTAGTCATCATAGGTCTGGAGAATATCAATGTCCTCAGGACCTACGTTGGCTCGCTCATAAAGGAGCGGGCATGTATTCAATCCAGCCGCTACGGTACTGAATGGGGTCATCGGCATAGCTGTTGTGCAGTTCATCGCTTGCGAGTATGCGGCAATAGGGAAGCTTGAGTTGCCTGGGCGATGATCTTCCTGCATCACCAAAAACCCCTCGCCGCCGGCACATGGCATGACGCAGTCAGAGGTGTAACGGCCTGGCAATCGGGCGCGCATCCATGTAGTCGTTAATGCTGAGGCGCTTATGTCCGAGTAGTGCCTGTGGGTAGTGATTTGCGTTGTATCGTTGATCCAGCGCTATGCGCGCAAAGTCATCTCTGCGGGCGCCATATTTGTCCATGTAATGCTGGGTGATCAGGCTAAAGGCAGCATTAGGTCCGCCAGCACCGTAAGGGAAGGCGGCGTCGACACTCCAACTTGAGAAGTTGGCCGCAGTGGCCTCAAAAGAACGGTGCGCTGCGCCATCGCCACCGATACAGGCGACGATAGCCGCTTCACCACACTGGACCGCTCGGGCGCTCGCCGCAGGGCGACAATACCGGAAACTCCTCACATATTGGCCTGCTCGATCCAGCGAGGAGAAATACCAAAATGCTGGGTAAGCGAGATGGCAGAGTCGATACCAAGCGAAAAACTGGAAACAGCAAACCCGTCTATTTGCTGCTTTTCGATACCGGCAGTATGTATTAACTCTCTGAGTACCGAGCCCACAAACCAACTGGCACCATGGGGGCTCTGCTTGGCGTAGCCCAGACTCACGGGCAAGTGAGTACAACGCCATCATAGCCCTTCACGACACACCTCGACGTTTCTTGAGGTGTCTAAGATCAACAGCCTTGCCGGCGGCTACCGAATCGCGGGCCAGCACTTTAATGTCACCTCGTTTGGGCTTATTAGATGCAGTCACCGGTAACGTGTCGCAGAATACTAACCACCCTGGCGCCTTAAAGTAGACGAGTTTGTCTAACGCGTGTGCTTGAATACTCATAGCGGTATCGTCATTTGCTGGGTAGTCCGCCTTCAGCACAATGCAGACGGCGACTTCATCACCGCGCATTTCATCGGGCACCGGCGCTGCGACAGCGGCCTCTACCGCCGGGTGGTCGCCCAGGGCGGCTTCAACCTCGAGGGCAGAAATATTTTCTCCCGATCGACGGATAATATTTTTACGACGATCCACAAACGCCAGGCTGCCATCCGCCAGTTCTACCGATACATCGCCTGTGTTCAGCCAACCGTCTTGCCATATCTCTGCCGTCGCCTCAGGGTTTTTTAAATAGCCGCTAAAGTATCCTTTTTGAGGATCAGCGCCACGGGCGCGCACACGCAATTCGCCGGGTGTGCCGGCGGGAACCAGGTTCTTTTGCTCGTCAACTAATTGCCATTCTACGTTTGGCCCAGGCTTGCCAAAACAACAATGGCCCACATGGCGGGGCTCTCTGTTGGCGATAATCGCGCCGCCAGCGCCACACTCGGTCATGGCCCAGGCTTCGATGAGAGGAAAACCAAAGCGCTGCTCGAAGCGCTCGTGGTGCGCCGGGTTTACACCTGCGCCAAAACCAAAACGAACTTGAGCAGAAAAATCGTCGTCGTTGCAAGCCGGCAAGGCCAATAAAATAGCCGGCAAAACGCCAAGATAGTGCAGTGCCGTGGCCCCTGACTCGCGTACGCTTTGCCACCATGTTGTGGGGTGAAAGCGATCGAGTTGAATAAGGCAGCCACCGGTCATAAACATAGCCATGGTCGACACCGACATGGCATTCATGTGACTCAAGGGCAGCGGTGTGAGTAGCCGCTCTGACCTTCACGCAAGCTGATATGGCCGTCGAGAGCGCGATACCAAAGCCCCTGCTGAATAAAGTAGTCATTACTCAACACGCAAGCCTTGGGCTTGCCTGTGCTACCCGACGTATAAAGCAGCGCACATTCGCGCGCCGGATCCGCGGCGATAGGATTGCGCGGTGTGCCAAAACTGTATTCAGCAACGCCATCATCGGCCACAACGGTAACCTTTGTGCGCATAGACTGGCAGATGCCCACTAGACGATCGTAGTGTTCCCCTAAGTACGACAACGGCCTGTGCTTCACCGTGCTCGAGATAGTAGGGGAACTCTTCGTCGGGCATTTCATGGTTGAGTGGAATAACGCTAACACCCAATGCATTGAGCGCCAGCCAATGGATAAAAACGCAGGGCGGTTTTCAACACCAGTGCGACTCGACCGGTGATACCCGTGGCTGCCCAAATGTCGATTTGCGCATCCACGGCTGTTTTCAGGGCCCGGTAAGTCAATGCAATGGCTGCGTCGGCGTAATGTCCCACAGGCGCTCGCGGGAATATAAAGTGCGTCGTGATCGGGGTAGCAGGCTGCACTGTGAGTCAGCACCTGGGCCGGCGTTTGACTACTGAGGACGGGATCGCTCATTGTGCCACTAATCATCTAGCAGGCTAGTGAGGGAGCTTCCCTGTGCCGAGGCACGCTCGAGAAGTGGTGCTAGCTGCCAATTATCGGCGTTGAGTAGCTCACCAAATTGCTGCAGACGTGACACGGCTTTTTCGATACCCATGGCCTCTATGTTGTGCATGGGGCCACCGCGGAAGCGCGGAAACCCATAGCCGTAGCAATACACCACATCGATATCACTGGCGCGTTGCGCAATACCCTCTTCAAGAATTTTTGCGCCTTCATTGGCCAGCGCGAGGGTAAGTCGATCGACGATCTCGTCATCGCCGATCGTTCGGCGCTCGATGCCAAGATCTTTGCACGCGGTTTCCACAATGGACATAACGAGCGGGTCATCCAGACGCTGACGTGTTTGGGGATCGTATTGATAGTAGCCAGCCCCAGATTTTTGCCCAAGACGACCGGCCTCTACTAGCCTGTCTGCAACACAGTAACTGGCCGGGTCGCCTTTTTCGGTCTCACTCAGTTGCTCACGCGCTTTATAACCAATATCCAAACCGGCTAGGTCCGCAACGGCAAGCGGACCCATTGCCATGCCCCAGCGTTCCATGGCGCTGTCAATTTGAGCCGGTGTGGCACCCTCCATAAAACAGAGCGCGGCTTCACGGGCATAAGGTCGCAACATACGATTGCCAATAAAGCCGTAGCACATACCCGAGAGTACCGGCACTTTGCCGATTTTTTTACCAACGGCCATGGCGGTGGCAATAATGGTTTGGCTACTTTGTTCTCCCTTAACCACTTCCAGTAACTTCATGACGTTAGCCGGACTAAAGAAGTGCATACCTAGGACCCACTCTGGCCGCGAGGTTACTGCTGCAATGGCGTCGATGCTCTGGTAAGAGGTGTTGCTAGCAAGAATGGCGCCCGGCTTACAGATACCGTCGAGGGTTTTGAACACGTCTTGTTTAATGGCGAGATTTTCAAAAACCGCCTCAATCACCAAGTCTACGTCGGCCAGGTCCTGGTACTTAGAGGATGGCGTGATATTCGCCATGAACGCAGAGACCTGTTGTTCAGTAAAACGACCGCGTTTTACGCTGATGGCGTAATTATTGGCGATCTTCTCCATGCCGGCCGTTACTGCGTCATCGCTGGTGTCGAGAAGGGTGACCGCAATCCCCGCTTGTGCAAAGCACATAGCGATACCGCCGCCCATTGTCCCAGCGCCAATAATTCCTACCTCTTTGACATCGATGACGGGGGTGTTTTTGTCCAAGCCTTCTATCTTGGCTGCCGCACGTTCAGCAAAAAACATGTGTCTAAGCGCCGTTGATTGCGGATCTGATAGGCACTGCATGAACAGTTCGCGCTCTTGTTTCAGGCCGGCTTCAAAGGTATCGACAGCGGCGGCTTCGATACAATCGACAATGCGTTGCGGTGCTGTTTCGCCACGTGTTTTCTTGAGCAGTTGCGCCCGGGCTGTGTCGAGCGTGGCGCGATCATCGTCGGACAATGCCAGGCTCACCCTGCGGGCCTGCTTTTGTTCTGCCTTGCTGTCAATCAATGACTGTGCAAAGGCCACGGCCTCGGTGAGCAAATCACCGTCAACAACCTGATCAACGAGATCCCACCGCTGGGCTTGGCCTGCGGAGATAGGATTGCCTGCGGTTATCAGTTCAATGGCGGCGTTGATCCCGGCCAAACGTGGTACCCGTTGAGTACCTCCGGCACCGGGGAGTAACCCAAGCTTGACTTCTGGCAGTCCCACTTTGGCGGTTGAGAGCGCAACACGATAGTTGCAGGCGAGGGCGGTTTCAAATCCGCCGCCGAGCGCGGTGCCGTGGATAGCTGCAATCGTGAGCTTTGGATGGTTGTCGAGGATATCGAGAAGTTCGGGTAAAGAGGGGTCCATAGGGGGTTTACCGAACTCGGTAATGTCGGCACCGGCTATAAAGGTGCGACCAGCACACAAGAGAACAATGGCAGCGGTTTCATCGTGTCGAGCCGTCTCCAGCGCCGATGCGATGCCCGCTCGCACGGCAATCGAGAGCGCATTTACGGGTGGATTATCGACCGTGATAACGCCAACGTTTTCCTGAACACAATAACTAACGACGGACGACATACGATCTCCCGGTGTTGTGTGGCTTTGCCTCGTTTAAAGGGAAGCAAGCGTTACAGTATGTTTAAAAAATTCTGCATTATTGTATCGCAAATTTGAGCCTCAAGCGCGCTCAGACCCGCGATGCTATTGGCTGAGGTGCTCGGCCTGCATCGACGCGATAGCACTGAGGGTGAAGGTTGGATTCACTGCACCACTGCTCGGAAAGAGGCTCGGGCCAGAGACATAAAGGTTGTCGGTGTCATGGACACGACCGGTTGGATCGGTAACAGAATGCTGCTCGCTCTGTCCCATCACCGTGCCACCCATAATATGCATGGCGACACGTGGCCCCTGCCAGACCTCTGTGGCCCCCGCGGCACGAAAAATAGCCTGCCCCTCACTCATGCGCTGCTCCCAAAGTGCCACGGTGCGCGGATGAAGGTTATGTACCGTAGATGCCAGAGGTACACCAATAGGGTCGGTTTCACTGCTAAGCGTAATGCGGTTCTCTGCCTGTGCAATATCTTCGGTTACCAGGGTCATATTGCCCAGGTGCCGCGCTGCCTTTGATAGCCAGGGTTTGAGGTCACTGCCGATAATGTCCGGTCGACCTGTGCCGTAACCAAGCAGATCATGGGGTTTGATTGCGTGTGCGATAAGCCATTGAGACGAGCCAAATGCGGGGCCATGATCCTTACTATCGTAATCATCATGGCTGATTAGCTGACCCGCCGATACGCCCTGGTGGGGCAAGGTCTCATCCTCAAACAACCCAAAGACCGTAGCCGCCGGGTGTGAGGTGAGGTAGCGGCCCAGTTGATCGTACCGGTTGCCTGGTGCCGGCAACGTATCGCCCGCCGAATTAAGTAGAATGCGGGTCGATTGCACGGTAAATGCGGCAATAATGACCTCGCCGGCCGCAAGCACCTGTGGTTGCCCATCGATGACGCACTCCACACCACGAATACGACTGGCTTTGTTGGGGTCGCGCAATACGCGTACGACTGGCGCATCGTGAATGAGCGTTACGCCGGCTTGTTGTGCGCGGGGTAGCCAAGTAACCAATGGATTAGCGAGCGCCCCAATAGGGCACCCTGCGTCACACCAGCCGTCAAACTGGCAAGGCGCCCGCCCCTGATAGGGTATGCTGTTAATGGCGAGAGGCAGTGGCGCGGTACGTCGACCGGTCTTGTCAAAACCCCGTTGTAGTACCCTTGCCTGCAAAAATTGCGGCATCGGCGGCATGGGGTAGGACGCCCCTCAGGTCGCCAAACCTCCGCGGTTGCATCGCCGCTTAACCCCACTTCCTGCTGAATAGCATCGTAGTGAGGCCGCAAGGTTTGGTAAGCAAAAGGCCAATCTAGACCAACACCGTGTTCGCTGGCCACTCGAAAGTCATTCTCGTGGAGCCGCAACCAGACGCCGTAGTGATGCAATGCCGACCCGCCAGTGCCACTGCCGGCGTTAAAAGCATGGCCCACGGGGTGGTTGCCTTCTTCGATAACAGGCGCCCCTGACCATTTGAGTCTTCGGGCCCAAATTTGGGAGCTAATGAGGTCGCTCAGCTTACGCTCGGGACCGGCCTCAAGAATAGTTACTGATCGACCAGCTTCAGCTAATTTAGCGCCCAGTAATAGGCCCGCGGCACCAGCACCTACGATGATGGTATCGGGGTTTTTCGCGGACATTACCAGGGCTCCTCAGGGGTGATGTGAGCCATATAGGGAATCCCAAGCTCAGCAAAGCCGCGTCCCGTTCCATAGGTCACATCCAGCGCATCGGCACGCAGAAGGAAAAAGAAAAAGCTTGCCGGGGGGCCTTGCCAGTCTGCTACGCTGTCGTCGGCCATAGCACGCACAACGGCTGCAACCGAAGCGCCTGGCCGATTTAATGCGGTGCCCGCCGCGTCAAGAGCGGCGGTGTAGAACCCCAGCTGTTGATCGGTGGGTACGCCTACGTACTTGCCCATCAGTAGCGAATGGCTGCCCGCCGCTAGTTGGCTATCTACATAGGCGGCAATGCCCGCTGCGCGCGCGCCAGGCACCAGATCTTCTGCAAGTATTTCCAGGGTCTGACATTGGCCCTTCGATAGGCTTTGCGGTTCAAAGCCCGACTCAACTGCCTGAGCTGGGGCTATTTTTACCCAGCTGCCCGACACCAGAAACCAGCCGAGGGCAGTGCCCCCGGCTAGTGTTTGTCGTCGCGTCAGTTCCACCGTTATCAGAACTCTTTACGAAGACTGAAGGCGACGTAGCGGGGTGCTTTGTACGCCACCTCGTTACAACCGCACAGCGTAGCAAGGTCGAAGCCCTGCACCCCGGGACGCTCGTCCGTCAGGTTGCGAACCGCCAGTGTTGCCAGCCAGTCATTCACTGCATAACTCACCTGTGCATTCACCACGGTATAGCTTGGGAACTTATCGGCATCGAAGTTACGTAGGTTGTAGTAATAGTCATCGGAATAACTAACGTCGGCCTGTACCGCCATTTGACCGCCCAGTGCATCAAAGCCGTAGCGAACCAAACCCGTTGCCTGGAATTCCGGCGCATAAGTGGGGTCGACATCACTCGACGGCAGTGGTGAGCCATTGCGCAGAGAGACATCTTTCACCGTTGCGTCAAAGTAGGCGCCCGTGAGGATGATATCCAAACCCTCCATGGGTGTGGTTTGTATTTCGAGTTCGACACCGTAGTTGTCGGCATCTTTGTTGATGACGACACCGCCTACGCCCACAAAGAGGAATGCCTGATAGTCGCTGTAGTCGTAATAGAAGGCCGTACCGTTAATGCGCGTGGTACCTCCGCCGAGCGTGGCTTTGAAGCCACCCTCATAGCTTGTCAGCACTTCGGCATCGTAGGGTAGACCTGCATCTCCACCCGAACCGAAGTACGCGCCGAGTAGTGGTGCGTTGTAGCTACCAGCTTTAACACCTCGGTTGACTCCACCATAGAGCATGATGTCCTCCGACAGGTTGTAGGTAAGCTGCAGCTTGCCTGCCCACAGGGTGTCTGAGATGTCGTCGTTGTACTGAATACCAGTGAACGGGAAACAGGCATCAAGCTGGCCGCTAAAGCAGGGCGATGTGTTGACGACAAAGGAGCTTTCTGAGGGTGCCACGCCCAAGTTCAGCTGAAAGTCCTTTTCTTCTCGCATGGCACGCAGGCCCGCGATTAGCGTCAGGTCGGGTGACAGGTCGTATTCGAGCTGACCAAAAATGCTGTAGGAGTCGGTTTCTAGCTGTGCGACTGTACCCACATCAATTGGCACGCCACCAAAGACGTCGGCAAAAGAGCCCTGGGGGCCCTTGAGGCCATTGTCTGACTCGGAGTCAATATTGAGATAGAACAAGCCCGCCACCCAGCGGGTATTGTCAGACTCACCGCTCAAGCGGAATTCCTGGGTGAATGAATCACCATCGACCGCAGCGTAGTTTGCTAGTTGGTTTACTGGCGCTGAATCAACATCGATAAACAAGAGCTTTTCATAGGTTTTCCAGTCGGTGATTGACGTAAAGGTCATACCGTTGGAAAGATCATACACGGCTCTGAAGTTCACGCCGGTATTCTCGGTGCTGCCCTGATCGGCAAAGGCAAAGTCACCCGAGAACGTGAAGTCGTCACCGTCTGGGTCAAGGTAACCGAAGAAGTCGGCGCCAGGGGCCAACCGGCCTGGCAGGCCACCGCCACCACCGGGGAGTAACTGATCACCGTCTTCAATATCAGCACCGCCATCAAAGCCCGTGTCATTGCCATTTTGATCAAGGAGTACGGTTAGTCGAGACTCATTAGCCGGTGTGTTAATGACATTGATGAGCTCCGCCGGGGTACTTGGATCACCGTCATGATCCTGAACAATGCCCAGCGTCGATTTGCTTTGATAAGGACCGGTGGCCACTTCGCTCTCGGCATGATTGAAACTCAGATCCATCTGAAGCTTGTCATTGGGCGAAAACGCAAAGCGCACGCGGACAGCCTGGGAGTCGTCATCACCCAAATCAGCCCCGGCGCCGGGACCCGGATCGCCGAGGAAAGGCAGTTGAGCGCTGCTATCGTAGAGGTTTTCTAGATACGGGTCTTGTTTGGCATAACGGAAAGCAACACGCGCCGCCAGTGTGTCACTTAACGGGCCGCCTAAAGCACCTTCAACCACATAGCGATCGGCGTTGTTGGGAACGTCAAACTGGCCAACTTCTACATCCAAGTAGCCCGACGTCTCCTCAAAGGAGGGGGCATTGGAGATAAAGTGGACCAGACCACCCGTGGCGTTTCGGCCAAACAGTGTGCCCTGCGGACCTTTTAGAATTTCTACTCGATTGATGTCGAACACGGCGAAGGTCTGCGCTTGCGCCACAGCAATGTAGCCCTCGTCGAGATACACCGCGTTAGGTGCCTCAATAATGTCGTTAAAGTCGTTTTGGGTAACGCCGCGGATGGAAAACTGGGTATTTTGACCTGCGAGGTTGCCCGAAATGTGAACGCCGGGAGAAAAGGTTGCAATGTCAAAGCTCTCCGATACGCCGAGTGCGTCCATTTGTGCGCCGGTAAATGCGCTAATGGCAATCGGAACTTCTTGTAGATTTTGCTCGCGTTTTTGCGCCACAACGACGATTTCTTCCAGTACGCTTTGGGCATTGACGGAGCTGCTGAGCGATAGTCCGGCGATAACACTTGCCAGCACAGTGGGCTTGAATAGGTGCTGTTTCATGTGGGATTCCTCATTGAGTTCTATCGAATTGTGATTTGAGTGACACGGGTTACTTTAATACGAACGGATTATTGGTCAATGGGCACTTACGGGTAAGCGAAGGCCCCTGGCCTCAAGTCGGGGTAGCACTTCTTGCCTGAAATAGGGGAACTCCTTTGCATAGTCAACGAATGCGAGTGTTGTCCCCGCCACGCCGGTAGCACTGAGTTGTTCGAGCTGATCGGCTATGTGATCGGGTGTGCCAACGAGTGGATAGCCACCATGGCCTGCGGCAAAGCGGTCGCGAAACATGCCTAGGGCTTCTTTGGTGAATGATTGCGCGTGCATGCCTTGAAGCGTCATGAGATTGTCCACGGCACCCCAATCGGCATTTTCGCCAGCATAGTAGGCGAGATAGTCCTCGGCCTCTTTTTGGGTGGGGCGGCAAACCACGGTACAGAAGGTCAGCACGTTGACGTCGCGGTTAGCGGCACGCGCAAGGCTCTGCACGTCTTTCACGGTTGCCGCTGCTTGGTCAAAGTCGAAGACCGGAGTGAATAGGAAGTCGGCATTGCGCATGGCGAATTCACGACCTTCTTTGGACGCGGCCGCATTGATAACCGGTATTCGTGATTGCACTGGGTGGGGTAGGCTATAGACCCCCGTTCCCTTATAAAACTCCCCTGCCAGTCGAAGGGCTTGTCCTCAGACCACAGTTTTTGAAGGTTGTCGAACCACTCTTGGGCCATACGGTAGCGGTCGACGTGTGCTGAAGGCAGGTCAACACCAAACGCGTCATATTCGGGTTTGTTCCAACCCGCAACGACGTTGAGGCCAATGCGGCCATTGGATAGCTGGTCCAGAGTGGCCAGCTGTTTGGCCGTGACCACCGGGTGATTAAAGGCGGTATGCACTGTCGCAAACACTTGAATACGTTTTGAGTGCGCTGCCAGTCCGGCCGCCCAGGTGACGGTTTCAGGACGTTACCGTGAAAGTCTGTTTCGCCGCCGTAGCCAATCCAGCGAGCAATAGGCAGCATAAATTCCAAACCCGCCTGATCACACTGGGCCACCAAGTCGAGATTGTTCTGCCAATTATTGACCCATCGCTCGGGCACCTTGGTAACGGCCATACCGCTTGAGCAGTTCGCCGAAAATATCCCCAGCTTAAGTTTGTTCTGGTTGAACATTGGGGCTTCAGTTACCGTTGCCATGGGTGGACTCCTTGTTAGTGAGCGCTCTTTATTTTAAATTTAAAATATTATTATCAGGCTCTGCGACAGCTGACAAGCTTTGTGGGCTAAAAATTTACTTAACATGAATGGAGAACGCCTGAATGCTAGCCCTATCCGGCGAAAGGCTCTGTCAAACGGGAAGGCCCACTGTGCGAACCCTTGAAGATTTCAGCGTAGGAGATGCTATAAAGCTGGGCAGTTATACCCTGACGCAGCAGGAGATTGTTGATTTTGCCAGCCGCTATGACCCTCAGCCGTTTCATGTTGAGAACGAGCATGATCTGACAAAAGCAATGGGAGGGTTACTCGCCAGTGGCTGGCATACAGCAAGTATTTATATGCGTCTAGCGGTCGACGCTTACATGAGCGACACCGCGGTGCTGACATCGCCGGGTGTTGACGATTTACAGTGGCTGCAGCCGGTGCGCGTGGGCGACATACTCACGGGTGATGTTGCCGTGCTGTCGGCCAGAGTGTCTCGCTCAAAGCCAGACCGAGGTATTCTTGAAACGCGGGGCGTGCTGCGGAATCAACATGAACGAATGGTTTTCTCGGTGATCGCCAAGGCATTCGTGAAAACCCGTGAGGTATTGTCCTGAGCGAGGTGCGAGATAGGCTCGAGACGTTTGAATAAACGGACGTTCGACCCCCGGTTTCCCTTCTAGGGCAGTACCGCGGTTACTTCAATTTCGACTAGCGCTTCGGGCTCTACCAGACCGGCGACAATGACTACGCTCATGGCTGGAAAGTGTTTGCCCATCACATCCCGGTAGGTCATGCCAATGGCGCGTAGATCGGCGGTGTAGGCATTCCGGTCGGTGATATACCAGGTCATGCGTACCATGTCTGCCGGGCCAGCCCCGCCAGCTGCCAGCACGTCACGCGTATTGAGCAGCGCTTGCTTGAACTGACCAATAAAATCATGGTGCTCAAAGCGTTCATCGGCATTCCAGCCAATTTGCCCACCACAGAAAATGTGCCGGGTACCCTGGGCAAGAATCCCGTTGGCGTACCCTTTTGGTCTGGGCCAGCCCTCTGGAAGCAGCGTGGTGTGCATGACAATCTCCATTTGATTTATATGTGCATGGCATTATATTTTAGGTTTAAAATATCCGCCACCCCAGACACGGTGGACAATATCAGCCACACTGAGCGGTGAAAAGACGCCGCCTGCTAACATAGGACAACTTATGACATCACAAACGCTTGCCGAACTTGCGCTAGGGTTGGTTAATGGACAAGTCAAAATTGTCGATTTAAGTGTGACGCTATCGGCGCGTACGCCTATTTTGGAGCTGCCAGAAGAATTTGGTTGGCGGAAATCATGGCCGTTTAGCAAAGAGGAAATCTCTCGCTATGACGAGCGAGGTCCGGCCTGGTATTGGAACAACATTAAGTGTGGTGAGCATACCGGCACGCACTTTGATGCACCGATCCATTGGGTGACGGGGAAGGATCACGACTGTCACGCAACCGACACCTTAGCGGTTGAGAATTTTGTGGCCCCTTGCGTTGTCATCGACGCAGTTGCCGAAGCTGCCGCCGATCCCGATTTTTTAATGACGGTTGATTTTGTCAAACGATGGGAGGCTCAGCACGGGGAAATACCAACGGGTGCTTGGGTGTTGTACCGCACTGACTGGTCAAAACGCGATGATCCCGATGAGTATTTGAATCGAGGTCCCGACGGACTCCATAACCCCGGTTGGGATCCGGCGACGGTGGTGTTCCTAGCCGAGGAACGACAAATCGTTGGGGTGGGCACTGAGACTGTCGGTACCGATGCCGGGCAAGCCGGCGCACAAGAGCCGTCCTTCCCATGTCATAATTTGATGCATGGCGCTAATAAGTGCGGTTTGGCGAGTTTAAAAACCTCGACTTGTTACCGCCTACGGGGGCCATTCTCATTGCGGCGCCACTCAAAATAGAGGAGGGCTCGGGTAGTCCCTGTCGGGTTCTGGCGCTTGTGCCTTCGGAGGCGTGAAAGACTCGAGAAGCACGAGCGAAACACTAGTTGAGAGACATTAAAATAGGCAGTCATCAGACGATGCTGATTGATACAGCCGAGGTTTTATAGCGATGGCCGAGCGATCCTTTGTAGAGGAAGTGAAAAAATTACGTGCGGGCGAGGGTGAAATCTTCCGGGGCGAGGGGATCCTTGCAATCACCAAGGCGCTCTTGCAGTCGGGCGTAAGCTATGTTGGTGGCTATCAAGGCTCGCCAATCAGCCACCTGATGGACGTACTTAACGACGCACAGGATATCTTGGGTGAGTTGGGGGTGCACTTTGAGGCCAGCGGCTCAGAGGCTACCGCCGCCGCCATGCTGTCGGCATCGATTAACTATCCACTGCGTGGTGCCGTAACCTGGAAGTCCACGGTGGGCACCAATGTCGCATCGGATGCGCTCTCTAACCTAGCGTCCTCAGGCGTCACCGGGGGTGCTATGGTCATTGTTGGCGAGGACTATGGCGAGGGCTCTAGCATCATGCAAGAGCGCACTTATGCCTTTGCCATGAAGGCCCAAATGTGGCTTCTTGACCCGCGACCTAACTTAACAAGCGTCGTGGATATGGTTGAAAAGGGGTTTGAGTTATCCGAAGCCTCGAATACACCCTTGTTTTACATGATGCGAATTCGCGGCTGCCATGTCACCGGAGAGTTTATTGCTCGTGACAATCAGTCACCTCAATACAATGCGAAAAGTCCTGTGCAACCGCAACGCGAGCCTGAAAAGATTATTTTGCCGCCCTTTGTGTACCAGCAGGAACGTCAAAAGATAGCCGAGCGGTATCCAGCGGCGATCGACTTCATTCGCGAACAAAAATTAAATGAGGTTTTTCCCGGGCAACACACGCACCTTGGCATCATCACCTGTGGTGGATCGTACAACACCGTGATTCGTGCGCTTCAGCGACAGGGCTTGGCCAATGTTTACGGCGAGACGGATATTCCCATTTACTGCCTGAACGTTGCTTACCCACTGGTGCCAGAGGAGTTGCTGGAATTCTGTAGCTCAAAAGAGCAGGTGCTGGTGCTGGAAGAGGGACAGCCAGAATACATCGAGCAAGGCATCCAGACCGCACTGCGGCGAGCCGATTGTCAAACTCGCGTGTTTGGCAAAGATGTCATGCCCCGAGCTGGCGAGTACACGGGTCAGGTTATGCTTGAAGGCATTACACGGTTCTTGCTGGCAAGCCGCAGGCCAACCGTACCGCTCGCGTTAACCTTGGACGCCGTGCTCGCCCTGGAAACACCCTTAACCGAGACGGACATTGCTACCCTGATGGACGAGTTGCCACCCCGCCCTGCCGGGTTGTGTACGGGATGTCCCGAGCGGCCAATTTTTTCTGCCGTTAAGCAATTGCAAGAAGAGTTGGGGCCGTTTCATATTTCATCCGATATTGGTTGTCATTCCTTTGCGACGGCGGCGCCTTTTAATTTGGGTAACACCATCATGGGTTATGGGTTATCACTGGCGAGTTCGTCGGGTATTCGCCACACCTTGCCGCACAAAGCGATTAGCATTATGGGTGATGGTGGTTTTTGGCATAACGGCTTGACGAGCGGTGTGACTAGCGCTGTGTTTAATGGCCACGATGGCTTGTTGATCGTTATCGACAATGGTTACTCAGCCGCCACGGGTGGCCAGGATATTCCTTCCTTGGTGGAGCCCAGCTTAATTGCGTCGACGATTGATGCGAGCACGCCCAAGCGCCATGAATGGCAAACCATAGAAGACGCTTGTCGTGGTGCGGGTGTTAAGTGGATTCGCACCGTGAGCAGCTACAACATAGAGGCCATGAAAAACACCTTGCGCGATGCGCTGACCACCGATGCGCCTGGCCTCAAAGTGGTAGTGGCCGAGGGCGAGTGTATGCTCAATCGCCAGCGTCGAGTGAAGCCCATGCTCAAACAGGCCATTGCAAGCGGGCAGCGTATCGATCGGGCGCGTTTTTATGTTGATGCCGAGACCTGCACCGGGGATCACGGCTGCATTCGTTTGTCGGGCTGTCCCTCGCTCACGATAAAGGCCAATCCCGACCCATTGCGCATCGATCCGGTCTCTTATGTTGATAATAGCTGCGTGGGTTGTGGTGTCTGTGGTACCAACGCGCATACCGCGGTTCTATGCCCCTCTTTTGCAAGAGTCGATCTGGTGCACAATCCTAGCTATTTTGATGAGGTCAAAAGCGCGCTACGCCAGCGAGTAGCAAACTGGTGGCGCCGGCGAGACGTTCGCCGCGCGGAGGCGTTAGAGCTATGAGCGCTCAAACTATTAATATGCTCATCGCCGCTTTGGGTGGTGAAGGCGGCGGCGTATTGACCCAGTGGCTTATCGACGTAGCCGACGAGCACGGCTGGCATTGCCAGAGCACATCGCTTGCGGGCGTAGCGCAACGCACCGGTGCAACGATTTACTACTTGGAATTTATGGAGCGCACCCCGGGTCAGCCCGAACCCGTGATGTCACTGTTTCCCGCGCAAGGCGATATTGACATTGCAGTTACCTCTGAAATTGCCGAGGCGGGTCGCATGCTGAGCCGTGGCTTTATTACGCCTGATAAAACCACGCTCATCACATCGAATCATCGGGTGTATGGCATTACCGAAAAAAGCGCAGCCACTGACGGCACAGCTAACACCGAGGTAATTGTGTCGCTAGCGCAGCGCTATGCGCAGCGCTTTATCCATTTTGATATTGATGCGCTCGTCAAGCGGCAGGGCACGGTTATTTCAGCTGGCCTATTTGGCGCGATTGCCGGTGCCAAAGTGTTGCCCTTTTCCAAGGCGAGTTTTCTTTCAGTTATCCAGCGAGGCAAGGCATCGGCCGCTAATACGGCAGCATTTGAAGAAAGTTTTGCGGCTGCCGACAAGGGCGGCGTACTGAACTGTGAGCCGGCTAACCCCGAGGTAATTACCTTACCAACCGCAACTACCCGTCTTGGCCAGCGTGTGCTACCGCTTGTGGCGGCGTTGCCGCAACCCGTGCATGAGGTGTGTTATCAGGCGGTCCGTAAGTTACTTGATTATCAGGATGTTGAATACGCTGAATATTTTCTTGGGAAAGTGGCGCAGGTAGTAGAGCGCGACGATGGTGATGCTGACTATGCGCTAACACGCGAGACCGCGCGTTGGTTAGCGCTGTGGATGGCCTTTGAAGATGTGCCGCGCGTTGCACAGCTCAAATTAAGACCGTCGCGCGATGCCGAGATTCGAGCCGAGGTAAAAGCTGAGCCGGGCCAGACCTTGAAGGTAACTGAGTTCTTTCACCCACGGGTGGAAGAGGTCGCAGCAATACTTCCCAAGCGCATGGGCGACATGTTGCTCAATAGTGAAACAGCGCGACGAATCGTTAACCGCTTGTTGGGTCCCCGCAAGTTACGCACCGACACCATTTTGATGCAATTGGTATTGCGTTTACTCGCGTCTGCCCGGCGTTTTCGACGCAGTACGTTGGGCTATGCCCATGAGCATGTCATGATTGATCGTTGGTTTAGCGCAATTTTAGCCGCCCCGTCGGTTACTCAGGCCCGTGCGCTTGCCGACTGCGGCCGCTTGGTTAAAGGCTATGGCGCTACGCGGCACCGAACCTGCCATCGATTAATGGCCATTGTGGCAGCCGTAGAACAGCAACCCACACTATCCGAGCGACAAATTCGGCAACTGTACGGTGCGGCGACACAAGAGGAGAGTTCTGCGCCGTTCAATCGCGTGCTAGCGGAATTGGCAAAAAGCCACCCTAGAGCAAGTGAGTTGTTTGTTTTTGGGCTCGGGGGATTCCTATTAACCAGTCCATTACGGCAAATCTGCCACCAGGTTACACATTTAGTCCGTAAAGGGGAGTCGAACACCCATCGATTTGGTGTATCTCTACGCTCAGCCCGAGCGTAGCGATGTTTTGATTCAGCGCGCTGTTAAGCTTCCATCGGGGGAGCAGGGGTATCTACCGACGGAGGTTGATTTGAAGGGTCTAATTGCGCGTTGGCAACATAACTGGCCGGGTATTGGTGTGGCGGCAACCATAGCAATGGCGGCGTCTTTTTTGTCCCAGCGCTACGGTGCTCCTGCCATGCTCATGAGTTTGCTGCTGGGGCTCGCTTTTCATTTTATGGCCGATAACGAGCGAGTCTCCCCGGGTATCGAACTGGGCGCCAGCGGTGTTTTGCGTCTTGGTGTGGCACTTCTTGGCTTGCGCATTACCTTTGATGACGTGCTTACCTTGGGTGTGGGGCCGGTAATTGCCGTTTGCAGTGCTGTGTTGGCAACACTGTTGTTTGGTATAGCGGTTGCGCGCTTGCTCGGTTTGAGTGCTCGACTGGGTACCTTAACCGGCGGTGCTGTGGGCATATGCGGTGCGTCCGCGGCAATGGCAATTAGCAGTGTGCTACCCAATTCCGATTCACAGCGTAAAGAAACCCTGTTTACGGTGATTGGCGTTACAACCTTAAGCACACTTGCCATGGTGGTTTATCCGTTATTGAGTCACGCACTGGGGCTGTCAGAAGTTCAAACGGGTCTATTTTTGGGAGCCACCATTCATGATGTGGCCCAGGTAGTGGGCGCCGGTTATAGCGTGTCTGATGGTGTTGGCGATTTAAGCACTTTTGTGAAGTTACTGCGTGTCGCCATGTTGGTGCCCGTGGTTATTCTTATTGGCGTTGTTGTTCAGCGACGATTTTTGGCTGGCTCCGATACCGCCAGCATACCAGCAGTACCCTGGTTCCTTGTGATGTTCGTTGTTTTGTTCGGTATCAATAGCGTTGGCTGGATTCCCAGTGCCGTCGTCGAGGTGGCAAGTGGTGGCGCCACCTGGATGCTGCTTGTGGCTATTGCAGCGCTGGGCGTGCGTACCTCGTTACAAGAAATTGCCGATGTAGGTATCCGTCCCATCGTGCTTATGGTGCTTGAGACTCTCTTTATTGCTGCCTGGGTGCTAGGCTTCCTTCTCTATGGTTGAAGCGTTTTAACGGCGTAAACTTGCGCGAAATCAGGTGTTGCCACGCTCAGCCAAGATATCAATTTCAAAATGCATGACTTTTTTGCCATATTGATTAAAGGCTTCGTTGCGACTGGTGATTATGCCCCATTTATCACGAACCACCTTGTCGGATTTGCTGATAATTTCATAGGTGTAGGTAATGGTATGGCCGGGGCGGACCGGTTCAAACCATTCGAGATTACTCACACCAACGCCAGCACCATTGCGTCGACCATCGTTGACGCCCTGGGCGTATACTTCCATGTAGTCCACCATTTTACGCATCCACATGGCGGTTATATGCCAAGGGGTTGCTACTAGGCCACGCCAGCGTAAATCGCGTGCAGCCTCAGGATCGGTGAATTCCTGTTGGGGGGCATAGTGCCTGGCGAACTCGATCATCTCGAGTTCACTGAAGGTATGCGAACCGAACACATGAAACTCGCCGACCGGTAAGTCCTCAAACCAGCGGTTGCGTAGATAAAGAGCGCTCATAGCGCGTCTCCCATCTCGATGGCGGCGTGACAACGCATCACGGCAACACAATCACCACGACTGTTATTGAGGTCAGCTTCGACAATGGCTGTGTGGCAATTGGGTACGGAGCACGTTGCCGATATATCGATGATGGCGATCTGTGCCAGTAGATCTTCGTCAACCAACATGGGTCGCTTCCAGCGCAACTGTTCAACTCGCGTAAGCGCAATAAATATGTAGCCTTCTTTGGCTAGTGCATTGCCTACCAAGCGGGTACCCAGCGCCGCCACCTGCCAGCCGCTTGCGCATAAATCGCCAAAGATCGAGTCTAGCCCGGCCTGTTTGTCTAAATGATAGGGCTGAGGATCAAACTGCTGGGCAAATTCAGTGATGCGCGTTTCGCTGAGGCTGGCGCTGTTGGCCGAATGCATTGTTGTTGGGGGTAAGTCGCTCATTGGTTCCTTGTCGCTATGATAGCTTACGTTTTGTTGCTACTGTGACGCGTAGTTTAACCCATCGAGCTGGACGGCGGCGTTTTGGATAATTCAACCAATAGAAGTGAGTGTTAATCATGGCATTGAGTTTCTACGACAGTAGCATTGCGAGTTATGTGCAAATTTTGGGTGGCGTTAACGTCGCACTTGAAAAAGCGCGGGCGATGGCCGAAGTGGGCGATCTCGACTTAGAGGCATTGATTAACTTCAAATTACACGAAGACATGCTGCCATTGAGTTTTCAGGTCATATCAGTGTGGCATCATTCCTACGGCGCCATGCGAGGCCTTGCGGAGGGGCTTTTTGAACCGCCGCCCAATTTAGGCGAGCTTGATTTTGCGGCGCTACAGGGACTGGTTGAGCAGGCCACTGACTTTTGCAAGAACAGTGACCCCGCTGAGGTGGAGGCACTAAGCGGTAGGCCCATGCTATTTCGAATGGGTAAAACGGAACTGCCGTTCACCACAGATACTTTTCTGATGTCGTTTTCTCTGCCTAACTTTTATTTTCACGCCACCAGCACGTACTGCATATTGCGTCACCACGGAGTGCCGTTAGGTAAGCTCGACTATCTCGGCAGACTGCGGATGACAAGGTAACCCAGTTCGCACCACTGCTCAGCCAGTGTGGTTGAGCAGTGTTTGCCTGGCAATAATCGTGGTTTGCACCTCGCTCGCGCCTTCGTAGATGCGTAGGGCGCGTATATCTCTGTACAAGGACTCGACAATGTAGCCTTTGGTAACGCCCTTGCCACCGTGCAATTGCACAGCGGAGTCGATGACTTGTTGTGCTGTCTCGGTGGCGTGGTACTTGGCCATGGCAGCCTCCCGGGTGACCCGTTCGGCGGCGCAATCTTTAGTCCAGGCAGCGCGATAAACCAGTAAGGCGCTGGCATCAACGCCCAGCGCCATCTCGCCAATTTTCGCTTGCACCAACTGTAAATCGCCGAGTTTGCCACCAAAGATGTCGCGCTGAGCGGTGTAGTCAAGGGTTTCGTCCAGTGCGCGCCGCGCCATGCCTAACGCTGCTGCGGCCACCGTCGAACGAAATACGTCAAGGGTTGCCATGGCGATACCAAAGCCCTTGCCTTCTTGTCCTACTAAGTTATCCGCTGGAACGCGGCAGTCCTCAAAGGTGAGCGTTCCGAGTGGGTGCGGGGCTACCAGATCAATACGCTCGCTCACTGCGAAACCGGGGGTGTTGGCCTCCACAATAAAACAGCTAATACCTTTTGCCCCACCGCTGTCATCGGTGCGCGCAAAGACGGTGTAAAAATCCGCAATGCCGGCGTTGGAAATCCAGGTTTTTGTGCCATTGAGAACAAAGTCATCGCCATCCCTGCGGGCCGAGCATTGCATAGCGGCAACATCAGATCCGGCGTTGGGCTCCGATAATGCAAACGCACTGATTTTGGTGCCGGCGGCAACCTGAGACAGGTAGTGGGTTTGCTGTTGCGTATTACCAAACAGTGAAATGGGACCACTGCCCAAGCCTTGCATGGCAAATGCAAAGTCGGCAAGCGCGTTATGGCGAGCCAGCGTTTCTCGAATAATACACAGGCTTCTGACATCGAGTTTCTCGAGATTCCCGCCACCGCTTGCGGGCACCGCGTACCCTGTAAACCCAGCGTCTCCCAGCGCTTTTACCAGTGCTTTGCAAGTGCCGTCGAGATCGTGATGTTCATTGGCGGAGAGCGTGTCCATGTGCGCCTGTGCCCACGCCTCAAGGCTCGCTTCCAGTTCGCGGTGTTGCGCTTCGAAAAAGGCCATTCGAGATAACTGCGTTCACTCATGAGCTTTCCTATTAGGTTGCCTAGGTTTGGTTGCCCGGGTGCTGGACGAATCAATCGCCTTCAAAGACCGGTTTTTGTTTGGCCACAAAGGCATGGTAGGCACGGTGGAAATCCTGACCCTGCATACAAATAGCCTGCGCCTGCGCCTCGCACTCGATGGCTTGGTCGACAGACATATTCCATTGCTGATGAAGTTGTGTCTTGGTGATGCCATTGGCAAAGGTTGGCCCCTCGGCGATGCGCATTGCGGCCTGTGCTGCCTGTGCAGCAGGGTCGTCGCTTAGGCCGTTGAAAACCCCCAGCGCTCACCTTCCTCTGCGTTCATGGACCGTCCAAAGTAAAGCAATTCACTGGCGCGACCTTGACCAATAATACGCGGTAATATCGAGCAGGCGCCCATGTCACACCCTGCAAGCCCCACCTTGTTAAACAGAAATGCCACCTTGGCAGAAGGGGCCGCGTAGCGTAGATCGCTCGCCATGGCAATGATGGCACCCGCCCCTGCACAAACCCCCTCAACGGCGCTGATGATGGGTTGCCGACAACCACGCATCGCCTTGACCAGATCACCGGTCATGCGGGTAAACGCGAGTAGGTTCTTCATGTTCATCTGGGTCAACGGACCAATGATCTCGTGTACATCACCGCCCGAGCAAAAATTACCGCCCGATCCTTCAATCACAATGGCATGAATGTCTTCGGCGTAAACCAGTGCCCGAAACAGATCGCGAAGCTCGGCATAAGATTCAAAGGTAAGTGGATTTTTTCGCTCGGGCCGGTTGAGGGTGATGGTGCCGACACCCGCTGTTGCCCGCCACAAAAAATGCTCTGCCTGATAGTCGCTTAGGGTTGTGGTTTGCATCGAACTCTCTCCTGTTATGCAGTTTCGCCACCATCAATGGCGATGGCTTGACCGTTAATTGAGTCGCTCGCCGAGTCGATAAGCCAAGCGATCGTACCGGCGATTTCAGTGGGTTGAATCAGGCGTCCTTGCGGGTTTGTCGAGGTGAAATGAGCCAGCGCTTCAGATTCAGATCTGCCGGTTTTCGCCACGATATCGTTGACCGCCGTCGTTATGATATCGGTATCGGTAAACCCGGGGCAAAGCGCGTTTACGGTAACACCGCTCTTGGCAAGCTCCAATGCCAGCGCGCGAGTAAGACCCAGCACGGCGTGCTTTGAGGCACAGTAGGCGCTGACGTAGGGATAGCCCTTGAGTGAGGCAGTGCTGGCAATGTTAATAACGCGTCCCCAGCTGTTTTCCAGCATATCGGGCAGCGCCTCTTGTGTGCAGTTAAATACGCCCGTTACGTTGCTGGCAAATACCGATTGCCACTGCTGTGCCGATGTCTTTTGAAAGGGTGCGGTGGGTGCTTGTCCGGCGCAGTTAATCAGAATATCTATGCCACCATTGTGCTCGCGGGCCTTTAAAAATGCGGCATCGACACTGGCACGATCTGAGACATCCGCCGTGATCGCTAGCGCTGGGCTTCCCAATTGCTCGGCGAGCGATTCAATAGGCTGTGGTCGTCTCCCCAACAGAGATACCCGTATATCCAGATTGGCAAGATGACGGGTAATCGCCGCACCAATACCACTGCCGGCGCCGGTAATCAGCGCGTGTCGATTCATACGAGTGCTTCCTTGTTGCGTTGTGCTTGCGTGTACAGCTGACGATAACCCAAGAAGTATTGGTGTGGTTCGTGCACGCCTTGTCCTTGGTGATTCATTTCTGCCGCCGCATGAAGCGTCCAGTTGGGGTTAGCCAAATGCGGTCGTGCCAAACAGACTAAATCGGCTCGCCCTGCGGCGATAATGCTATTCACATGGTCTATTTCGTAGATGTTACCAACTGCCAGGGTCGCTACGTGGCCTTCATTGCGGATGAGATCCGAGAGGGGGTTTGGAACATTCGACCGGGTTGTGGCGATGCGTCGTGACTGGTCTGGCCCGACGATACGTTAATAATATCGGCGCCGGCGGCTACAAAGGCTTGGGCAATTGCCAGTGCGTCAGCCTCGGTAATACCGCCTTCCGCTACCCAATCATGGGCCGAAATACGCACCGACATCGGTTTGTTCGCGGGCCAGGCAGCGCGCATGGCTCGGCACACTTGTAGCGGATATCGCAGTCGGTTATCCAAACTGCCCCCATACTCGTCGCTACGCTTGTTCAACAAAGGCGTAATAAATGATGACAGCAAATAACCGTGTGCAGCGTGCATTTCGATCATGTCAAAACCGGCGGCCTCCGCGCGCTCGACCGCAGCAACATGCTGATCAAGTACCCGATCCATATCATCGCGGGTCATCGCCTTCGGGGTTGGGCTGTAGACGTCAAAGGGTACAGCGCTCGCCGCAAGCAGAGGCCATTGTTGGTCGGTGGGCAGTGGGTCGTCGAGCCGGGATGGATCCCATTTCCAGGGTTCGAGGGTGGCGCCTTTCGGACCCGCATGGCCAATCTGCAGGGCAATCTTTGCCGAGCTGTGTCGGTGCGTAAAGGTCACAATCCGGCGCCAGGCGTCGGCGTGCGCATCGCTCCAAATGCCGGTACATCCCGGTGTAATACGCCCTTCGGCGCTAACGTTGGTCATCTCGGTATAGATTAAACCGGCTCCGCCCTTGGCGAGCGCGCCGTAATGAACAAGGTGCCAATCATCGGGGAGCCCGTCGGTAGCACTATACATACACATGGGCGATACGCAGACACGATTGTCCAGCGACATATCCCGCAACTTAAAGGGCAGGAACATGGGGGGGATAGCCGTACTTACCGGCTCTCCTATGGCTTTTTTGGCCAGATGTAGCTCCATGCCGGCCAGCCATTGGGGGTCTCGCAGGCGCAGGTTTTCGTGGCTTACGCGCTGACTACGTGTGAGCATTGAGTAGTTAAACTGCTTTAGGTCAAAGGCTTCAATGTAACGGGGTACGTTTTCGAACCAAACCATAGCGTTGTGTGCACTGTTTTGCAGCCGCATCACGTCAACCTTACGCTCCTCCTGATAGTCAAGGAGGGCGGCGCTAACAGGCTTTGGCGTGTTCAGATGCTTAGCCAGAGAAATGGCATCCTCCAAGCCTAGCTTTGTTCCTGAGCCAATGGAGAAATGCGCAGTATGGGCCGCATCGCCAATAAGCACGACGCGGTCATCCTTGATCCAGTTGTCACAATAGACAGCGGGGAAGTTGATCCAGGCTGAGCCGCGAACATGCGCGGAGTTGGTCATCAATGTATGACCATCAAGATAGCGCTCAAAAATCTTTCGACATGTTTCGGCACTTTCCTCGTGGCTCATATGATCAAAGCCAATGGCGTCGTAAACATCGGGTGTCGTTTCAACAATAAAGGTCGATGTGGAGTCATCAAATTGGTAGGCGTGCGCCCATATCCAACCCTGATCGGTCTTCTCAAAAATAAACGTGAATGCATCGCTGAAAGTTTGGTGGGTGCCAAGCCACACGAACTTATTGGGACGCATTGTGATAGAGGTGCCGAACGTATCGGGGAAGGCGTTGCGAATCTTGGAATTAAGGCCGTCGCTTGTAACGATGAGATCGGCATCGGCGAATTGCGTGTCGATGTCATCTACGCGCTGAACTCGTGTTCAAAATGCAGTCGGCATCCCAGCTCTCGCGCCCGCTCGTGTAAAAGTTGCAGGAAGCGCTTTCTACCAAGACCAATGAAACCATGGCCGTCGGAGCGTTCGACCTCGCCATTAACGTAACAATCGATGAGGTTCCAATGAATGAATTCATTAATGGTGGTTTGGGCGCTTACCGGATCATTGGCCATCAGGTTGTCAACGGTCTGATCTGAAAAGACCACACCCCAACCAAAGGTGTCGTCGGGTTTGTTGCGCTCGTAGATATCGATTTCATGCTCGGGGTTTCGCAATTTCATGCTTATCCCAAAATACAATCCAGCAGGGCCTCCGCCCAAACATGCTACTTTCATCACTGAGTCTCCCTGTCACCAACGCTGCACGGGTTGATTGCTATACGATGATTGTTCAAGCTTAAAATTTAGGGCAGTATAGTGAAATCATTTTAGATTTAAAATATCTATCCGCAACGGCCCCGGCGGCGCTCGTTGGCAGGTGGCCCGACACCGGTTTTTTAAACCGGTGGGTATTGAAAGGGGAAACTATGAAAAACGAAGCTGTTATGGAACGCCTAGATCATGAATCGCGAACGCAAGAAGACGATCATCACTCAATTAGATTGTGGTTACGGTTACTGACTTGCAGCAATCTCATTGAGTCAAAGCTCCGTAGCCATTTGCGCGAGGAATTTAATATCACGCTACCGCGCTTCGATTTCTTAGCTCAGCTTGAGCGCGCGCCTGAAGGCCTGACTATGGGAGAGTTGTCTCAGCGCATGATGGTTTCGGGTGGCAATATTTCGGGTATTGCCACCCAACTGGAGGGCGAAGGGCTTATAAACCGCTCCCCCGTCGTGGGTAATCGCCGCATGTTTTGTGTCCAACTCACCCCCAAAGGGCTTGCCCAGTTTCAACGCATGGCGGTTCGCCATGAGGAATGGGTGGTTGAAATGTTGGGCGGGCTTAACTTGCGAGAAGTCAACAATATGATGCAGGGCTTAAAAAAGATTAAACAGCAGCTGGCTGCCAGTGAGGTCTGATCACTATGTACAAACCCGCAGAACGTATTAAATACGAGGCTACGGTTAGCAGCTGGCCGAGTACAGCGCTTGCTGGACAAAGCCGGTTGTTCTCGACGGTGCGTGTTGGACAACACAAGCTCAGTCAACGAACTTGGATACCCGCTATGGTTCCCTGGCGTTCGAATGAAATGGGTGAGGTAACCGATGATGTGCTCAGTTGGTACCGACGATTTGCCGAGGGAAAGCCGGGCGCTATTGTGATTGAAGCAACGGGTGTGCGCGACATCCCCAGCGGACCGTTATTGCGTATTTCCAATGATGACTATATCGAGGGTCTACGCCGTTTGGTTGAAGCGGTTAAGGACGCGAGCGATGGGCAAACACGGCTTTATATCCAGCTCATTGATTTTTTAAATATTCGACGTCGACCCGATCCAGAAAAGTTTTCTCACGCTTTCTCCGCATCACTGACGCCCACCGGGCAGCGCTTGATTTGCCTGACGCACCCGAGCCGCGGGTACGCAGTGCACTCGCCAATTTGGATGATGCCGCCCTTGATGCTGTACTCAGCGCAAAAGAACTTGAGGACTTGCGCTATGGCTATCGGGAGCGCGTCACCGATGTCGACATTCCCGCCATAGCAGAGCTACCTAAAACGCTACCCGGGCTGTTCGCAGATGCGGCGAGTCGGGCTAGAGCAGCGGGTTTCGATGGTGTCGAGCTGCACTATGCTCACGCGTACACCATGTCATCTTTTTTGTCGGCAACCAATACGCGAGCCGATGGCTACGGCGGTAGTCGTGACAACCGCCTGCGATTGCCGTTGGAGGTTTACCGTGCTGTTCGTCAGGCGGTGGGGGCTGATTACACCGTAGGCTGTCGATTTCTGAGCGATGAAATTGTTGCCAGAGGCAGTGGTCTCGATGATGCCTGTTATTTTGCACAGGCCTTCGCCGAGGCCGGCATGGATTTTCTGAGAGCGTCGCGCGGCGGTAAATTTGACGACGCCAAGCAACCCAAAGTCGGGTGGGCGGCTTACCCCTATACCGGGCAAAGTGGTTACGAATGCATGCCATCCTATATCTCAGATGAGCAGGGACCTTTTGAGCGCAACGTTGAGCCCGTCGCTACTATTCGCGCCGGACTACGTGCCCAGGGGTTGCAAACGCCTGTGATCGTGGCTGGTGGCATATACAGCTTTGAGCAAGCGGAGCGCTTATTGGTTGAGGACAAGGCCGACATTGTCGGTTTTGCCCGTCAGGCGCTGGCGGATCCTGATTGGGTTGAAAAAGTGCGACTGGGCCGTGGCGACGAGGTGATGGTATGCCGTTACAGCAACTACTGCGAAGGCCTGGACCAAAAACACAAACAAGTGACCTGCGAGCTATGGGATCGGCATCCCTGGACGATGCTGGCGTGGTGCTGGCATCGGATGGAAAACGTCGATTGACCGCACCCGCGTGGCGCTAGTCCACGCGCGGTAGCGGTTGGAGATAGTCGAGGCGCTCGAGAAGACGCCTCGGCCGGCATCTGTCAGGGCAGTATTGGCGGTAGCGCTCGGGTGAGTGCCGCTTTCTCCTTGGTGGCATCTCCCGTAAGTGCATAACCTAAGAGTTCGCCGCTGGCACTGGTGAAGGTTGCCTTGAGATGAGGTGCGTCGCCTTCAATATGCCATTCACCTGCCGCATCTTTTGGTGGCGGTGCCACGGTTACCGGACAGGCGGGCGTTTTGATGGCAACCGGCATGGCGGGGTAGTGCACAGCGGTCGCTTGTCCTGAGAGGCTTGCGCCGAGGGCGCGGGCGGCCGCACTGAGCGGGGCTACATACACCAGCACATGTCCCTCAACTTCCGCACAGTCGCCCAGGGCATAGATATCAGGAACATTGGTCCGAAGGTAGCGGTCGGTTTTTACACCCCGTCCTACCTCAATGGCCGCTGACTCGCCAGTGCCGTGTTGGGGCGAACACCAACCGCAGAGAGTACCAGGTCACCCTTCAGTACCGTGCCATCATTAAGGCTAACGGAGTACCCATCGCCGTCGCGCTGGACACTTTCTGCTAGCTTGCCAAAGTGGAATACCGCGCCCTTGGCTTCCAAGGCCTCTTGCAGCGCTCTGCCACAAACCTCGGGCAGCAGCGTTGGCAGGCACCAGCCCATGGGGTCAACGGCCTCAGTCTGAAAGCCGCCATTGGTGAGGTCATTGGTAAATTCGCAACCGATTAAGCCAGCACCAATAATGATCACTTTTTGACCGCGCGTTCTTGGGCGATCGTTTGGAATTGGGCGTAATCATCGAGATCGTTGATGCTAAGTACGTCTTCAGCACCATTGCCCGCTAAGGGTGGCCGGATGACGTCCGCACCGGTGGCCAGCACTAGGCTGCCGTAGCTCACTGCGCCACCGCGCTCGAGTTGAAGCATCTTTCGCTCGCTGTCGATGTGGCTCACGCGAGTGCGCGTCAGCACGGTAACGCCCAACTGAGCTGCAAATGCTTCAGCGGTTTGCAGCGCGAGCTTCTCGTAGCCTAATTTCTTGGTGTAGCCGGTTGAGAGCAGTGGTTTTGAATACACTTCGCCGCCATCAGCGGTGATGAGCGTAATAGGCAGTTCAGGGCTGTGGCGACGTAGCTCTCGAGCCAAGCCAAAGCCAGCCAGACCCGAACCAACAATGACGACATGCCCACTTGCGGCGATCGTTACCGGCTGTTCGACGGCCTCGGAAGTCGTCTGGGTCTCAGCACCTTCCGACGCTGATTGCTCGGATTCGGTCATCGTCGCTTGCGGCATTTCATCGCTCTCGCTACCTGGTACAAGCTCAAAATCGTCTTTGCCAACGCCACAATCCGGACAGGTCCAGTCATCGGGGACATCAGCCCAACGTGTTCCAGCCGCAATGCCGTCTTCTGGCCATCCCTCACGTTCATCGTAAATCAAGCCGCAAACAATACATTCCCAGCGGGCCATGGTGTTCTCAAATCCTGTCAATTGGGGATGGGGCTACTTGCGTGCGGCTGCCGAGGAGCGCATGGCCTGCCCCAGCAGTAGTGTGTCGACAGCTACCCCGATGAAATCCGCACCAGTATCGACGCATCGCTGAATTAATGCATCGTTCAATGTGAGATGCCGGCAATTTTACCTGTCGATTTGATCGATGCAATCGCATTGATAATAGCTTGCTGTAGTTCGGGGTCGTCCCCTTGGCCAATTTTCCCCATAGATGCAGCCAGGTCAGAGGGGCCAATGAAAACTCCATCCACGCCCTCGGTCGCCAAAATAGCGTTCAGGTTATCCAGCGCGGTGACCGTTTCGACCTGCACAATGAGGCAAATCTCGTCATTTGCCTTGTGAAGGTAGCCGTCGACTTGGTTCCAGTAGGCCGCCCGAGCTAGCGATGTACCTACGCCGCGCTGCCCACGCGGTGGGTAGTACACTGCCTCTACGCATGCCCGAGCTTGCTCGGGGGTGTCTATCATGGGGATGACAAACGTCTGCACGCCCATTTCCAAAATTTTTTAAGCAGTGACGGGTCTTGGCTAACCGGTCTGACAAGTGGCGCAACGGGGTAGGGTGCAATGGCCCTAAGGTGTGACATGACGTCGGCTAGCTCGAAGGGCGCATGTTCATGGTCGATCAGTAACCAATCCCAGCCTGCTCCTGCCGCTATCTCCGCTACATTGGGATCAGGCAACCCCAGCCAGCAGCCGTACAGGGCGTGGTTTGCTTGAGACGCTGTAAAAATAGGTTTTTCGGTATATCCATGCGTGCCAACCCCTTGGGTGTCGTTAGATAAAATTAATCTCAATAGTACCCAGCGGGCCAAAATCACAAACCATGTTGTCACCCGGATTGGCAATGACGGGACGGGTGAATGAACCGCTGAGAATAAAATCACCGGGGCTGAGTCCAATTCCGTGGGATGCAAAGCGCTTGCAGACCCAGCAGATACCTTTGGCGGGGTGGTCCATTACACCGGCAGCTAGCCCAGTTTCTTCGACCTCACCGTTGAGATACAAAATAGCACCAGACCAACGCAGATCGATGTCATGAGGTGAAAACTTGTTGTCACCTACAATGTAGCCCGCATTGGCGGCGTTGTCAGAGATGGTATCAAAGACGGTGCGCGTGTAGCCGGTCTCGGGGTCAACCCGGTGGCTGCGCGCAGCAATGAGCTCTAGGGATGGGACAACGTAGTCGGTGGCATCCAACACTTCATCCACGGTAACGTTGTCACCGAAAAGGGGTTTCTTCATGACAAAGCCCAATTCGACTTCGATGCGCGGATCGCAAAAATCCCCGGTGTTAATGCGGCTGTTGTTGGCAAAAACATACTCTCGAGCAAGATGCCGAAGTCGGGCGTGTCAATGCGCATGGCTTGTTGCATGGCTCGCGAGGTGAGCCCAATCTTGTAGCCAGTGATTCGGTCACCATCGGCGATCTTTCGGTCTACCCAGGCACGCTGCACCGCGTAGGCGTCATCCATGTTCATATCGGGGTGTTTCAGCGTCAGTGCGCGGGTTTGTCGGCGCGTTCGCTCGGCCGTGTAAAGTGCGTCAGCCGCGTCCAGTATTGCCTGTGCGTCTAGCATGATTGCCTCAGATATTCCTAAAATTGAATTTGACGTCGTCAATTTCTCGCATTTCAAATGACAGCAACACACTGTGTTGAGACATCAAGGGCGCCATGTGCTCTTTGAGGGTGGCGAATAAAGCCTCGCCCGCACGTTGGCGATCATCTAGAGAGCGACCTTTACCCACATTCATCCCTACATGGACAAAGCCAATCTGGGACTCGCCTGTTGCCACGCGCTGGTAGTCGGCGCGGTATGCGCGAGCCCGCAAACCTGTCTCGGGAACAAACCGGTGGCAACCGCTGCGTCACGCAAACGGGCCAGCAGGGTGTCTACAGCTAGGGAATGCTCGGGCAGGTTGTTGGCGTATTCGACAATAATATGGGGCATGCTGAACTCAGTTGATCATGACAGCGGAAAAATAGCGTTGATTTGCCCTGTGCCCGAGCTACCAAAGTAGGGGGTGACAACCTCAACTTTGCCTTGATACGCGTCCCAGCCCATAACGCCCATGAGCATGGCAGTGTCATGCATGAAGCCCTCGCCGTGGCATTTTTCGGCGTACTCGGGCAGCATCTCCACGAATTCCTGCCACTGGCCCGCCTGCCACATGCGTACCACCTCTTGATCCATGTGTTCGAGCATAGGCGACCAGACTTTGAAAAGGTAATCCTCGGAGACACCGTTTTGCGCGAAGCGATGGGACAGGGAACCCGAGGCGAAAACGGCAACCTTGCCATGGTAGTTGGCTTCGATACCTTGGCGTAGCGCAGCGCCAAGGCGTCCACTTTTCTACTAGGTCGTGTACCTGACACATGGCGGAAATGGAAACCACTTTAAAATGCCGATCTTCGTTCATGTAGCGCATGGGCACCAGCGTGCCGTATTCAATGCCCAATGTGGTGTCCGAGTGGGCGCGGGTGTTTATGCCTGCCCCGTTGCAGGCATCGGCAATGATGGCCCCAAGCTCTGGGTTACCATCGTATTCGTAGGGCATGTTTTTTATAAAGTGTGGCAGCTCATTGCTGGTATAGATACCTTTGAAGTTGGGTGCACAGTTGATGTGATACCCGGAATTAACCAGCCAATGGGTATCGAATACAACGATGGTATCCACACCAAGGGGCCGACAACGTTTAGAAATTTCTTTGTGGCCGGCTATTGCCGCGTCGCGACAGCCCTTGTGGGGGCCGTCAAGCTCGGAAATGTACATTGAGGGTACGTGGGTGATTTTCGCGGCGAGTGCTATTTCTCCCATAAGACGATGTCCTCTCTCAGCGCCCGAGTGCTGGCATGGCATGGGTGTCATGGGCAATGCAGACGTTTTTAGTTTCCATGTAGAAATCGAAACTGTAGTCGCCACCATCACGCCCAATACCACTCATTTTCATGCCACCAAAGGGTGAGGGTAGATTGCGGTTGTTCTCTGAATTAACCCATAGCATACCCGCTTGGACTTTTTGCGCCATACGCATGGCGCGACCGGTGTCTCCCGTCCAGATGTAGCCCGACAAGCCGTAGTCTGTATCGTTTGCCAGGGCGATTGCTTGTGTTCATCCTCGAAGCCTATGGCAGTAAGCACCGGGCCGAAAATTTCTTCCCGAGCCACGCGCATACTGTTTGTTGCCTCGGTGAACAGTGTGGGTGCGACATAATTGCCATTGCCAAGGTCGGCTCGGCGGTGCCCCCGGCGGCTATTGTTGCGCCGTCCTGTTTGGCAATGTCAAAGTAGTTCAGCACTTTTTCGAAATGCTCTTTATGCACCAAGGGGCCAACTTCGGTGGCGGGGTCTAAGGGGTGACCAACCACAAGATTGTCCACGCGCGCTTTCAACGCACTGATGAACCTTTCTTTGATGCTGTTTTGAATGAGCAGACGTGAGCTCGATGTGCAACGTTGCCCGTTGAGACTGTAGATCATGAATACCACGGCATCGAGGGCCCGCTCAAAATCGGCATCATCAAACACGATTACGGGGTTTTTACCGCCTAGTTCAAAGTGAACGCGTTTAAGGGTGTCGGCTGCTTGGCGCATAATATGACTGCCGGTGGCGGTTTCACCCACTAGCGCCACGGCTTTGATGGCTTTGTGTTCGGTGAGCCGTTTTCCGACCGTCTCGCCAAAACCATGCACCATGTTCCAGACGCCTGCAGGAATGCCCGCTTCAGCACTGATTTCAGCCAGAAGTGTGGCCGACAGCGGACTCAGTTCGGCGGGTTTATGGACAACGGTGCAGCCAGCGGCCAAGGCCGGGGCTATTTTCCACGTGGCCAACATAAAGGGTGTGTTCCAAGGTGTGATTATCCCCACAGGACCAATGGGACTGCGAACGGTGAAGTTGGTGTGGTTGTCTTGGAACAGGCTTAGGCCATTACGCGATTCCGGTGCCTTGTCGGCGAAAAAACGAAAGTTGGCCGCGCCGCGAATGGCGGCTTGTTTTATAAAGCGTATGGCTTGACCGCAGTCAGCCGACTCTACCAGCGCTATTTCGTCGGCGCGTTGTTCAATGCGATCGGCAAAGTGGTTGAGTAGTTTTTTGCGCGCAGCGCCGGGCATCTCGGACCAAGCCTCGAAAGCACCTTCCGCCGCCTCGCAGGCCCTATCCATGTCTTCGTTTGTGCCAGCGACAATGTTGCCCAAGCGGGTATTGCCAGCCGGCTCAATGTTTTCAAAAGTTTCGGAGTTTTCCGTGTTTTGCCAGTGACCGTTGATATAGTGGCCCGTAGTTGCGGCTTTAAATCGATCAAGATAGCGAGTGGCGCGATCCAGGTTATCTTGGAAAGGCTTACTGGAGCTCATGATAACGTCCTCAGGACTGGTTTCTGACGAAAATCGGACGCAAAAGGTAACATGTTAACTAAATAAACGCCATCCCGTTTCACGCGGCTTTCGGTGTGGCAGGGGTTGACGTTGTAAGCCGCGGGTGTGCATCGACATTAACAGGTTCGGATCTACTGAATACGGTTATCAATATCGTCTCACCACTCTCTTTGTGTTGACTGGCTTCGTGGTGGTTCGGACTGCCATGATGAGCGTCGAGCAAGTACGTGGTTTGGCTGGGTTTTGGTGCTAATTGCAATCCCCGCTTTATTGCTGCTGGTATTGCTGATGCCATTCGCGCCCATATAGGAATGGAAGCACCAGCGGAGGCGCAATGCGCGTCGGTTGGATTTCCGGTCGCGAGCAGGGCTTGCTGGTCTGAGAAGTTCTTCTGTGCTGAGGACTGACCTTAACTTGTGGAGCCGCTTGGTCCCCTTAGGGATGCCAACGTCATCGAGGGTGTCAGCAAAGAGCGGCCAAAAGATGCTGTGTGCAAGCTTGCTCCCCAAATACTTGAGAGAGCAACCAATAGTCAGAAGTGCTAGTTGAGCATGGAGGAGGTATGAACCACCACTCAGCTACCTGCCAAGTATACCTTGCAGGAGACTGCTGTCCCAAACGTTTTATGTTTGAATTTAGCACCAGCTATGAAAGCTCCAGAAGATATGCGGCAAGCGTCGAGTGTATTGAGCTTTCAATATGTTTATTGTGTAGTGTAACCCAATCACCTTGTGGATTATGGGGCCAGCTTGGGGTATGTGTGAGTGACATTCAGCCAACCTCCTTGATTAACATGATTTAAAAAAAATGGTCATCCATTTCCTAGAAGATTTATATGCAGAGTCGCTCATGTTCTAATGGTGAAAGCGGCAACTAGCTTGTTAATAGATACACTCAAGATAACCGTGGATCCTGATCTATGGAAAAAGTTTGGTAAAGCTGAGCGGCTGGGAGGCATCGAGAATATATCTTGAGGAGGCGTTTGCTTCAAAGTTTAGGTCCCCGCAGGACCTTCCAGCAGCGGACGCTCGCTACCATCCTTGACCAGGCTAGATTATCAAGAGCTGCTGACAGGTGCCTACTGCAGTTTCATGTCCATCAATGCTCCCAGCATCATCCTCTGCATTTAATCACTGAGCTTCTTAAATAATGGCGCGCATCTCAAGTTTCTTGGCAAACCAGGTATCCAAGTTTGAAGATCATATCGCGAGTAAAGAAAACAGCGTACTCGCGATCCAGCCCCAACAAATATCCGCCAAACCTGATGGCATTTTCAAATTTGGCGTTGCACACGGCTTCCAAATAACCTAAACGCCACATTGGAGTGATCATCGCGGCTCCATCCTGGAGCAATCAGCATGTGCGTGCTGGATCGTAATTGTTTTGTGGAGCGGTAGATTTGCATGCTGGTCCCAGAATCTGCTCCACCTGGACAGTGCAAAATTAGATCCGCAGATGCTACCGCCACGGAGACATTGAGGGTGCGTGTCGTATCAGAGATGTTACTAAAGCCCAATGCCCTTGCCTGGGAAAGTGACTGATCCCGCCCCCTATACACAAAGTCCAAGAAAAGATCGCTTGGCGGGGACTATAAGGGAAACACGGTGACAGGTAAGCGTTTTTTCAATTGCCGCCTGTATACGGTCATATCACGAGTATTGGCACCTTCAGAAAAATATTTAATCCGACCATTTGACCTGGGATGCGGCAGCCAGCCATCTCATCGCTCACTGTAGCTATCACGCCGCCTCGATCAGTGGAGTCGCCCAATAAATTGCTGCCAGAGTCGCTCTGTGCTGTGGTACGCACTCTGGTGGCAGGCCGCGTGGATAACGCGCCAGGCGAAGCCAGCTCCTTAATTCCGGTTAATAAAAAATCTCTTGAGGCAAAGGTGGCAAAGAGATCTGCCGCTTTGTTGATTACACTGGGAATCAGGCGCTGGGCGACCGCCAATCGGTGGAACAGCGAGGGAAAATCCAGCTTTGGCGCCATCGCTCATCGGATCGAACTCGATTAACCAAGACCTCATAATTTGTGGAGACGCGCTTGTAGCTTGAGTTAACGGGGATGGGAGCTTACTTTCGGCATGGCTGCCGGGGCATGTTAGCACCCACCGCGTTATCCTAGTGGCTTTAAAAGATAGTTGACTTCATTTCATAATGACCCGTTATTGGTTTGGGGTCGAGGCCGGCGTATCGACCGCCGTAAAGTAGAAGTTCGAGCACGAATCCGCCAGTATTGCTAGCGTAACTCAACGAGATATGTTCTGTTTTTTCGATAACGCGACGCATCTACTACCAGATGCACCGCGAAAGGAATAGAATTTCCTTTTGCGCGCTGTTATCAGATCTGGCAGCGCGGTGCTGGAATCACACAACCGGAACAAGTTCACCGGGTATTGGCGGCGCGCGTATCCACGCTCATTAAAAATAGCAGAGCTGTTCCCGGGCGCACTCAGTTTTGACCACCGCTTGCTCGCCTGCGCTGCCGGAGGATATCTTCCGAGAGCTGATTCCCATTGCCAGCTGAATCGCCTACAGACCAGAGTGGCGTGTATTCCTATCGTTAATATCTATTAGCTTGGGCCAAGAACCGGGCAGGCGCCTGGTTTGCCACCCGCAATTAGGCATGGTGTGCCTTCAATGCTCGCCGGCATCACCGAGGCGCGACCGCATGCGGCGTGAAAGCTGAGTAACTGGCTTTCTGGTTTTCGAAGTATCCTCATCCACATCGCTGCTGGTTTCGAGATACTACCACCACTCCGCATTAGGCCCGTAAGGCTGCTGGCTCCAAAAGCGCGCTATACCGCAGATTATCCGCCACCTAGCGCCGCGTAAATCTGAAACGAAGCGCTAC
>JAYQIT010000008.1:0-248541 GCA_038141785.1 Luminiphilus sp.
CCGTCGTTAATGTCGCGAACAACGGTCAGTGGAACAAAGTAACCTGGACGGTCAGGGATGTCGCCATACCAGCGATGATTCCGCCCGTTTTGCTTGGCGTCTTCGATATAAAGTGGCAAACTTTTTCGAACTGCATTTTG
The DNA here is from genome assembly GCA_038141785.1 of Luminiphilus sp. GTDB lineage: Bacteria > Pseudomonadota > Gammaproteobacteria > Pseudomonadales > Halieaceae > Luminiphilus. The sequence goes on from JAYQIT010000008.1 coordinate 141, forward strand.
TTCTGCACTGGGCCAAATTGGGTTCCCTCGGTCATGCTGTCACCTACTACCGCTGCGTTGGCTTTTTCCGCTAAGGCGTCGCACAAATCGTCATAAACTGCCTCGTGAACATACAGTCGCTTGAGCGCAATGCAGCCCTGTCCGCTGTTAATAAATGAGGCATTGAAAATACCCTCTGCGGCTGCAGCCACATCAATGTCATCGAGCACGATCGCCGCATCGTTACCGCCCAGCTCCAGAGTGAGTCGCTTGAGGTGCCAGCGCCGGACGCCATGATGCGTTTACCGGTTTCAGTCGAGCCAGTGAACGATACTTTGGCAATGCCCGGGTGCGCGGTGATCGCCGGTCCAAGGTTGTTGTTATCGCTGATGATATTTACCACGCCCGCGGGAAAAATATCCTTGATTAACTCGCCGAGCTTGAGAGAAGACAGCGGAGTAGTGGGGGCGGGTTTGATAATAATGGTGTTGCCCATCATGAGCGCCGGAGCCAATTTGTACACCGTGATAAGCAGTGGGGAAGTTCCAGGGCAAATACCGGCAACAACACCGAGTGGACGACGGTGAATTTCAACGCGTTGGTCTTCGGTCTCCATCAGCACCGAAGGCTCGGTCGACATCGAGGCAAAGTGTTCGGCAAACATCTGACTGAACATGACTTCGGCCTGGGCAGCTTCCAGTGGCTTGCCTTGTTCCTGTACTAAAATGGCTGCCAGCTCATCGGCATTGGCGGCAATTGCGGCATTCATTGCAGCAATTTTTTCGGCGCGCTCGGCAAAGCTGGTGTTCTTCCAGCTCTGGAAGGCGAGTTGTGCTGCGGCCACGGCGTCGTTGAGCTGCTCGGTGGAGGCCACGGGGCATTGCGCAACAACCGATTCATTGGCGGGATTAATGACGCCAATGGAATCGGTGCCGTCGGTTAGTGTGCCGTTAATTAACATTTGATAGGACATAGTCATTATTTTCCTTTCATCGATAGGTTAGGGGGCATGATCTTGATTCATTTTGATATTGCACAGTGCATAGCTATTGCCACTCCTTGCTCGCAGTTCGACGCGACGGATTTTTCCGCTCACGGTCTTGGGCAGTGACTCCACAAACTCAATCTTTCGCGGATATTTGTACGGGAGCAGTAACCCGCGTTTTGCAGTGATTCTGTAGCGCCTTGATCAGATCGTCAGAACCCGTGGTGCCCGGTGAGTACAACGAAGGCCTTAACAACCTCGCCCCGGTCCGGATCGGGACTGAGACCACCGCAGACTCGGCGACTGCGGGGTGTTCGATGAGAGCGCTTTCAACTTCAAAGGGCCCAATTCGATAACCCGCCGACAAAATGACATCGTCTGAGCGACCCACGAACCAGAAGTAACCGTCTTCATCCACAACCGCTCTGTTCCGGGTTTTGTACCAGTCACCCACGAAACACCTGCGGTTTTCTCCGGGTTTCGCGATAGCCTTCAAACAGACCCAGTGGGCGATTGGTTTGACACGAATGGCCACCTCGCCTTCTTCTCCACGAGGCAGTTCATTACCCTCATCGTCAATGACAGCAAGGTCGATGCCTGGCATGGGCTTACCCATTGAGCCAAAGCGGGCTCGACCATGGGCATGTTGCCGCAAAGAATCACCGATTCGGTCTGACCATAACCATCGCGAATTATCAAGTCAGTTGCGCGCTGCCAGACGTCAATGACCTCAGGATTGAGTTGCCTGCCGGCGCCTACACAATGACGCAAGTTGCCAAAATCGATAGTCGACAAATCGCGCTGCCAACATGCGGTAAACGGTTGGTGCCACCGCGGTGAATGTGGTAATGGGGTACTTACCAAACATTGCCAGTGTGTCGTCGATGTCAAATCAGGTGGTGAACGAAAATAGCAGCGCCACAGAGCCAGGGTGCGTAATAGCTACTCCAGGCGGCTTTGGCCCAGCCGGTATCACTGATATTCCAGTGCAGATCGTCGGGTTTCAAGTCGAGCCAATATTTACCCGTGGTAATGTGGCCCTTGGCATAAACATGGTTATGGGTTGCCATCTTAGGGTTGCCCGTTGTTCCCGACGTAAAGAAACACACGGCGGTGTCGTCGGCGCGGGTTGGGACGCTTTCTGTTGTGGCTGCGGTACTGGTAATAATTTGTTGGTAGTCTAGCCAGCCCTCACGGCAGCCATCAATCACCAATCGTGTGCGGATAGTTGGACAGTCGGCGGCAACCGCGTCAAATTTTTCGGCACTGGCCTGGTCGGTAATCACAGCTACTGCGCCCATTGCATTGATCCGGTAAGCCAGATCTTTTGGCGCTAATTGGGTGGTGCCTGGAGAGTAAATAAAGCCGCCGCGAATACACGCAGTGACTGATTCCCACCACGCAATTTGTCGGCCCAGAACAATGATCACCGGCTCGCCTTGCTGCATACCCTCGGCTGCTAGTGCGGCGGTTAGTCGGCGTGACCGGTCACTCATTTCGCTAAAACTGATGCGCCGCTCGGTACCATCGGCGTCAATGTGCAGCATCGCCAGTTTGTCTGGACTCTGTGCGGCCCAGTCGTCGATCACATCAGTGGCGAAATTAAAAAATTCGGGGTGTTCCCATACAAACTGCTCAACAATTTCCTGATAGGAGTTGCTCACGGTCTACCTCACAAAGGATTGTTATTAGAGCGAGAGGATAACGAGAGTAAGCGGGCGACCCGTGGGCCGCCCCCATTTGGCATTAGCTGCCCCAGCTGTAGCTGATGCTGACGCCCCACCAGCGCGGATCACCATAGAACTTCTCGGCCATCCCGAAGCCGCCGCCCGCGGGTGTGCCGGCAAGGTCAAAGACCATCTGGCTGTATTCCTCGTCTGTGAGGTTGTTGACGAAAGCGGTTACGTTCCAATTGCCCGTGGTGTAGCCAACCCGAACATTGGAAATAACGTAAGCATCCTGCTGGCCCACTGGCGAGTTCTTCAGCTGGAAGAAATGATCGTCCATGTAGCTGAAGTCGTATTGATGACAGTACCTGATCCCGCGGCCCATTCATAACGGATCATGCCGTTGGCGGTAATTTCAGGGGTCATAATGGCGCGTCGATCAATGGTGTCACCGGATGGCGTGGTGTAGCCGTCTTCGACGTTGTTATCGATATACGCGGCGCCTAGCAATAGATCGAGTCCCTCAACAGGCGATGCCTGCAGTTCCAGCTCAAAGCCCTTGTTAACGGCATCGGTGTTAAAGACGAACAACGTCAGACTGTCCAGCGCGAAGGCTTGGTAGTCCTGATAGTCGTAGTAGTACGCAGCACCATTGAGTCGTGCTAGTCCGTCCATCAGGGTCATCTTGAAGCCCGCTTCATAGGCATTCAATGTTTCCGAATCGAAGTTCATCTGCTCGGGCGCTAGGGCGCCGTAGGCGAATAACGTGGCATCCAGCGGCGCGTTGAAGCCTCCAGCTTTTACGCCACGGTTGTAGCTGGCATACAACAGAGTGTCTTCATTGAGCTGATAATCGAGGCCCAGCTTAGCGGTGATGAAATCATCTTTGATGGTGGTTTCGGCCTCACCCTCAATTAATGGAATGGCGCCCCCTTCAAAGGTATAGGCGCCAATGTTGCTGTAACGCCCGTCGTCATAGCTCCAGTAGGTGCCAATACCCAGCGAGTCGCGCAGGGTTACGGTGCTACTATTGGGGCTTTCAAAGAGTGAAAAGTGTTGGTTAAAGCTGGTTTCTTTCTCCTCTTCCGACCAGCGCACGCCTGCGGTTAGCACCAAGTCATCAGCCAAGTCATATTCAACTTGCCCGAAGAAAGCCAGCGACTCGGTCGTGGTGTTGAACGGGCTGTCGAAGCCGAAATTGGTTGGGAAAAGCTCCTGGGTTACGGCAACTGCGAGGTCTGCATCGCCGCCCACAAGACCCAGTACAAGGGGACCAAAAGCAGCTTGTGCAAAGCCACCTGCGGGCCCACCTGTAAACAAGTCGCCTTCGTATTTCAGGATAATACGCACCGGTTACCCAGCGCATCGGAGTCGGTTTCACCGCTGAGACGGAACTCTTGGGAGAACTGCTCCATGTCCGATTTAACGCTAAATGAGAAGAAAGGGGTAGGGGCCGGCATCCGAATCTTCAATGTAGTCACGCTTGAGGGTGTTGAAGTCGGTGATAGAAACAAAGTCTATGCCATTATCCAGCGTGGTGCTGAAGTTGGCGGTATAGCCCTCGGTTTCTATTTTGATATAACCGATAGTGTCGTAAGCGCCACTGAATGGCTTGCCGCCGTCGGGATCGCGGTAACCGTAAGTTTGCCAGTCGGTATAGATGATGCCCGAGCCTTCACCGGTATAGGTGTCGAGGTCGCCACCACTTAGGTCAAGGACGCTTGGATCGGTTACCTCAAACCCGAGCCCTAGATCATCGGCGCGGGCAACCGTGTGGTCGAACGGACCGTTTTTGTTATCGAGCTTGCTTGCGCGGGCACTTAGTAGTAACTGCGAGGACTCGCCGAGATCAAACAACAGCTGTCCACGCAGGGCCCAGCTGTCGTTGTCGTTGAGGTCGGGACCAATAGAGTTCTCGATCAAGCCCTCGTGCTGGGCAACGCTGAATGACAAGCGACCCGCAACGCTATCGGTAATGCCGCCACCAAACGCACCTTCGAGATCGCGCTGATCGTAGTCTCCCAAGGTCCCTTTGATGTAGCCTTCACGTTCCTGTGTAGGCTTTTTTGGTGATGTAGTGCACCAAGCCGCCGGTAGCATTGCGGCCGAACAACGTTCCCTGAGGGCCGCGCAGTACCTCTACCCGTTCAAAATCAAACAACTGAAAGGCAGCGCCGGTGGGCGAGGCCACATACACATCATCCACGTAGACGGCAACCGGAGATTCTTGGTTATCACCCGAGAAATCATTTTGTGCTACGCCGCGAATATTGACGTAAAACGATGACGGACCATTAGGTTGAATCAGCGTAACACCGGGTACTTGGGACAGCACGTCCTCAGCAGTATCCCATCCCAGTTGATTTATTTGATCGCCACTAAAAGCACTCACGGCAATGCCAACATCCTGTAGGCTCTGCTCGCGTTTTTGTGCGGTAACGACAACTTCTTCCAGAAGATTTGCTTGAACCTGGGATGCAAGTGTCGCGGCGGCTAAGGCAGTGTAAAGGGTGGTTCGCTTCATTGAGAGATGCTCCTCGGTAATTATGTCTTTTTATCTCCCTGGTTTGTGGACCTGCAATTAACACCGACATCTACAAAAGTCTGAAGACTTTTTCCTCCCGTCACCGGTAAGTTTGTTTTTATTAGGCCCCCTAGGGTGGTTGAAGAAAACCACAGACTTAAAAATAGGTCAACTGTATTGTGAGATTGGGTCGGGTGTATTTTTCTGTCGCTTTATCGAAAAAGCACTTGGGTTGGACAGTAAAGTTGTTACCATCGGTGGCCTTTATTTCAGTCCAACAACAGAGCGTAAAACGTGAGGCATGGATTCAACGCCCGCCGGGAAGGTGGCTACCAGAAAGGTGAAGAGCGGCGCGCAAAAATAATTGGAGCCGCCCGCGATCTCTTGATCGACAGTGGTTACCACAATTTTTCACTGCGCCGGGTCGCACAAAAAGCGGGTATCAGCGTTGGCAACCTTCAATACTACTTCCCAACCAAACAATCATTGACGACGGCGCTTTTGCAGGATGTGATCGAAAACTACTTGGAAGAGTTTTACCAGATGCGCGCAGAGGGTGCGCCCGAGGAACAGTTTCGTAAGATCATACGGTTGGTTTTTGAGGACTTGCAGGATCGCGCTACAACCGTGTTCTTTCCGGAGGTATGGTCGTTGGCTAACCATGAGTCCGGAGTGACCGAGCAGGTCGACGCCATGTATCACCGCTATCGCGAAGTACTGGCCGACGTGATTCGCGATATCAATCCAAAGTTATCCGATGATCAGGCGCGTAAGCTCGCCGTTTTTATTTCCGCCTCTATGGAGGGGCACACCATGTTCGTTGGGTTCGAAAAACCCATGACTGATGAGCTTGATGACTACATTGCAATGGCGTCAGCTAGCTTTCTCCAGCTCGTTAAAAAGCCGCCCATTTAGTAGCACAAAAACGCTTGTCCTGGTGCAGCTGCGCCTTGGTTCAATTGGGTCTGAGCAATTTGATTCAAGGTTTTGCATGCCTTGTTATTGGCAGTGCCCCATTGGCGAGTGCGCGTCAACGCTCGCACTTTTCGTCCGGTTTTCGTTCATGGTCATTCCTTGACCGGTATAAATTTATTTGCAGAAATTGGTCGACCGTACTATATTTTGATGGGGTAACTACTCGAATAATAAGGACGTGGAGCAACCGTGAGCAAAAACTTCGCTTTATTGGTCGTCGCTGGACTGCTTTCGCTGAACCTGCAAGCCGCTGACGAGCCACTTGGTAATCAGCTGTTGAAAGGCAACTGCCTGGGCTGCCATACCCCCACCGACAATGGCTTGTCACGCATTAGCCAACAGCGCAAATCTGCCGAGGGATGGGAAATGACCATCAATCGTATGCGGGTTGTTCATGGTTTGCAGTTGCGCCACGAGGACATGTCCGAAGGCGAAGTCCTTGGTGAGCTGGTCAAATATTTGGCTGACACCCAGGGGCTGGCTCCGGCAGAGACCGCCGACGTACGCTACCTGTTAGAGCGCGATGGCAATTATCAGGAGTCCTTCGACGCCTTAGTTGCGGAGACCTGTGGTCGCTGCCACTCCTCGGCGCGGGTGGCGCTTCAGCGTCGCACACAGGAAGAGTGGGATCGGACCGTCGATTTCCATCTCGGGCAGTGGCCCAGCACCGAGTATTCGCTGCTTGGACGTGACCGGCCCTGGCTGAAGATTGCCCGCGAAGAAGTCGTACCTTTGCTAGCGGAAGATTATCCACTCGATACGCAAGCCTGGCGTGATTGGCAAGCAGCTGAGAAGCCCCAGCCGGAAGGCGACTGGGTGCTTTCCGGACACATTCCGGGAGAGGGGGAATTCTCGGCAGTAATGACCGTGATCCCGGTTCCCGATAGGGCAGATCGCTATCAGGTATCCGTCAACGGACATTACGCGGACGGATCGATATTACAGGGTTCTGGTTCGGCCATCGTCTATACCGGTTTCGAATGGCGCGCGTCTATTAATTTGGGTGGACAGGTTCTTAGCCAGGCCTTTGCCTTGGCAGAGACTGGTGAGGCCATTAGCGGCCGCATGTATCAACGAGAGCAGGAGCAGATCGGTGCACCGATCAAAGGTATCCGGCAAAGCGACCGGCCCACGGTGTTGTCGGCGTATCCCAGTGCGATTGCCGCCGGTGCTGAAAGCCTCATCACGATAACTGGCACCGGCCTCGATGGGGGCCAGCATTAGCTTGCCGGGGCTCGAGGTCACCGAGGTGGTTTCTAGTGCCGCTTACCGGGTTCAACTCAAGGTCCGAAGCCTGGCAAAAGCGGGCCGTGGACAACACGCCATTCAATTGGGGGATATTGCCACTGACTCTTTCATTGCGAGTTACGAGCGAGTCGACGCGCTGTCCGTAGAGCCACCTTTGGGGGTGGCACGCATCGGTGATAACGGCGGCCATAGCGCCAAAGTCGAGACCGTTTTCAGGGCGCGAGGCGTGTCCTTTGGGCCCGATGGTGTTGCCGGAACCGAGGACGATGTTGATCTAGGATACGTTGACGACGTTCAGTGGCGAACCGTGCCGAGAGACGAAGCGGCTGAGCACGATGACGACGTGCACTTTGCGGGTCAAATGGATGCAAACAGCGGACGTTTTGTGCCGGCAGGTGCGGGCCCAAATCCAGCACGTCCGCGTAGTACCAACAACGCGGGTAATCTCAATGTGATTGCCAGTTACGAACATAGCGGGCGCGTGGTTGAAGGTACGGGGCGTTTATTGGTCACGGTACAACGTTGGAATCAGCCGCCCCTCAAGTGATGGCAAACAAGTAGTACTAAACAAGTAGTACCAGACAAGTAGTACCAAACAAGTAGCTCTAGGCGAGCGCTAACAAGACGCAGCAAAAGCGACGGCACCATAAATAACAATTGCAGTTTCAGTAGAAACATTGGATTCAGCGGAGTGATCAACATGAAGCATTTGAAGCCCATTAATCAAAAAGCACGACAAATCGATTCAAAGCCACGGCCGAGGAAGTGGATGAAGTCGTGGCCATGCAAACGGTTGTGCAATGCACCGCCACCACCGATCCAGGTTGGGAAGTGGACATGTTCGGCAGCGTTACGGGGCTTTGTCAGCCGATGGAGTCTGACCTTTACGGCTGCTCAGATCCCTGCTGGTGGCCCGCACAGGTGCCCGATACCATGAACACTTATCCTAACTGGGATGCCGGCGCGCCGTCGGCAGCCAAGGACTGGCGCAATTTGGAAACGGTTTACCCCTCGGACAATGGCGACAACTAAATCATGAAGATGCGTATAAAGCTCGGTTGCGCCCTATTGCTGGTCCTGCAAGGACTGTCCTCCACGACCCAAGCGGCGGACACCTTGTCACCGCTGGCATCGGGAGAGTATCTGGTGACGGTCAGCCGCCCCGGGACGACGCTGAATATTGTCAGTACCGAAACCGACGCGATAGTTCGCCAGTGTGAACTAGGGGTTGCACCTGGATCCGGCACCGTCGTAGCCAACCCCGATGGCCGGGTTGCTTACGTCTTGGCGAATCGCTTCAGTGATGTCTACGGCGTAAATCTGGACAGCTGCGAAGTTGAGTTTTCAACCCAGCAATCCCAAGGCAATGTCCGGGTGAAGACCATGGCGTCCCTGGTGTTGAGCCCCGATGGTAAGACCCTCTACACCCACCAGAATCGTGTGCGTATTCTGAACGATCGCTATGAGCTGTTGCCGCCAGTGATTGCCGAGTTTGCCACCGATGGCGGGCTGAATACCAAAGCTCGGCGCACGCTACCCAGTCCGCGTCAGATCACAATTTTAGATCGCCTTGAAAACGGTAACCTGCTTTTGGGTGGGCAGGATGTCTTCGAAATGGATGTCGCCACCGGTGACCACAAGGTGTTGATTAAGAGCCTGAATCATGAGGATCCCGCCTATGCGCCCCGGGACGTGTTGTCGGTTTGGCCCATGAGCAGCAATCACAATGTCTTTACCCGACTGTACAGTACGGCACGTTGGCTCGGTGAGCCCGGTGATTTGAATAATGCCGAATGGCTGTGGGGTTACGAGCGCGTAGATTTGGCAACCGGAGAAGCCTCTAGCCCTATCTTCGGTCCGCTTGAGGTGGCGCTGTTCTCCGGCACCATTCGTCCCGGGCATGAAAATGAAATGTATGGCGTGCTCAATTTTTTGAAAGCGTTTGATATCGAAAGCCAAACCGAGCTTCGTTCGGTGCCCGTTGATCACGCCTATTACACCCTCGCATTCACCGCAGATGGCGACAAGCTCTACGTGCTAGGTGCCGATGCCGACATCGCGCTATACGACCCCGAAACCCTTGAGAAGCGTAAGGTCATTCCTTTGCCGGGTGATGGATCGCTAGCCAATGGTGTAATGCTGCGGCTTTGATGCCTCAGCCATTGCCTGATGCCATTAAGTTTATGCAGTGAACAGCCGTTAAATTGAGTGAAAACATAGTGATGGAAGCCCCTCTGGTTACAGTCGACAACAACCTCCATGAGATTTCAGTTGGGGGCACGCCGCTGTTATTCCATATTCCCAGTACCTCAATCTTCCAGCGAGATGCGTTGACTGGGGATATTCTGGAGATACTGCGAAACCAGGCGCTCACGCGCTCCCAAGTCATTGAAAATCTTGCATCAAAGTATTCGGCGGACGATGTTACCGAAGCGATGGAAGAGTTGGGTAAGCTGTCCTTGCTTGCACCGGCGGCTAACGAGACCGTGGTTCCGTTTCAACCCTTAGAGTTGGATCGGGTGCCACTCACCACCGTTGTCCTGAACGTGAATACCGGTTGTAATCTCAGCTGTACCTATTGTTATAAGGAAGATCTGGATACGCCGCAGAACCAGCGCAAGATGGAGTTTGAGACGGCGAAGCAGTCGATTGATCTATTGCTGTCAGAATCACCCGATCAGGATCGATATAACCTCGTGTTCTTTGGTGGCGAGCCGCTGTCGAATCTTGCGCTGATCAAAGCGGTCATTGAATACGCTGAAGATCGTTTCTCGGCCGCGGGTAAGCAAGTGGATTTCTCTCTTACAACCAACGCCACGCTGCTCAACGAGGCAATCATTGATTACCTCAATGCCCATCGCGTTGGTATCGCTGTCAGTATTGATGGCCCCAAGGCGTATCACGACCGAAATCGTATTACCGTGGGCGGGCAAGGTACCTACGAAACGGTAGAGAAAAAAGTTGGGCTACTACTCAGTCGCTATAACAGCCGACCGGTGGGTGCCCGCGTCACACTGACAACGGGCATAACCGATATCCATACCATTTGGGATCATCTGTTTAATAATCTGGGTTTTGCCGAAGTGGGCTTTGCCCCGGTTACCTCGGGAGATATTGCCGATTACAACCTGAAGCCTGAAGAGCTGACCGCGGTTTTTGACGGCATGAAGCAGTTGGGTGAGCTGTATCTTGAGGCCGCGCTGGAAAATCGCAGCATTGGTTTCTCTAACATGCACCAGTTGATGACCGATCTACACGAAGGTAACAAGAAGGCCCTGCCCTGTGGTGCGGGGGTGGGTATGGTCGCCGTCGATCATGCGGGTGGTGTGAACCTTTGCCATCGGTTTACGGGCTCTGAATTGCCGCTTCTGGGTACAGTCGATACAGGTATCGACAAGCCAGCACTCAACACCTTCCTCAATAAGCGTCTTGATAAAACTGATACCGGCTGTGCCACTTGCCGAATTCGAAATCTTTGCGCCGGTGGCTGCTATCATGAAAGCTATGCCCGCTATGGTGACCCCATACACCCAACCTACCATTACTGCGATTTAATGCGTGACTGGGTAGACTTTGGTATTTATGTCTACACGACGATTATGGAAAAAAATCCGGGGTTCTACGATCGATTCCTCGCCCCTCGCCGGGCGGGTTAAGAGTGTCCGGTGATGGCGCCGGTTAATTCTTCATCGGATTCCAGAAAGAGCGCCTTGACCTGGCTTTACAGCTTTGTTCTGCCTGAGCGCTATCGAATTCTAAAGCTTGCCGCCGTGTCAATTTTGACCACCGGGTTAGTGGTGCTTCAACCCTGGTTGACCAAACTCATGATTGATCAGGGATTAATTGCCGCAAATTTCACTTTGATTTGGCAGCTGGCGCTACTCAGTTTGGTTCTGGGCATTAGCGGTACACTGTTATCGGGCTTCACCCGATTGGCACATACCCGCTTGTCGGGTGATGTTCTGTTCGCGCTGCGTGAAGATGTGTTCGGCCACCTCCTGAAACTGTCGCCGCTGTTCTTTGTTCGCCAGCGAGTGGGGGATATCAGCTCCAGAATCGACCGGGATGTCGCCGAGGTTCAGCGCTTTGCCATTGACACCTTGTTTGCCGGTTTCTCCTCGGTGGTGGGACTGCTGGGTGCGGTCACCATGATGGTGTTACTGAGCTGGCAGCTGTCGCTGGTACTGCTGGTGCTGTTGCCGCTGGAGTTTTATTGGTTAAAACGCATGCGCCCGAGAGTGGAGGCTCGCAATCGAGGATTTCGTGAACGGTCCTCGGATCTTTCGGCATTCTTCGCTGAAAAAATCCCCGCAATGAAAGTCATTCAGAGTGCAGGCGCTAGTGCGGTTGAATTGGCGAAACTTGGTGGTCTCAATCGCACTTTGATGGGCTCGTTACTTGGATTACAGCGGCTTGAGTTTGTCACCTCGGCAGTTCCCACAACGCTAGTCGCCCTGTCCCGCGCCGCGGTATTGGTGATCGGCGGCTATACCGTTGTTCAAGGTAAGCTGGAAGTCGGATCACTGATTGCTTTTACAACCTATGTGGGTATGGCGATTGGCCCCGTGCAATCCCTGCTCGGGTTATATCTTGCCTGGCAGAGACTGACGGTAAGTTTGGATCGCATCAGCATGCTACGTGAACAACCGATTGATAGTCGTGAGGCTACGGGACACGATTTATCCGAGGATGGAGCCGGTGCTTTCGACGTGCGTGATGTGACGTTTAGCTACCGCAAGGATGCGCCGCTGTTGACCGACATCTCCATGCAGATTCCCGCGGGTAACAAGGTTGGTATTGTGGGTTTATCGGGCGCGGGCAAATCGACGCTGCTCGACCTCATAACGGGTTTTCTATCGCCGAGCTCGGGAACGATTTCCTTGAATGGCGTGGATCAAGCATTGATCAAACCGTCCTCCTGGCGGACTGCTTTTGCCATTGCCCCCAAGATGCCCACCTGTTTAACGATAGTCTGCGTGCCAATATTTGTTACGGGCTTGATGCCGTTAGCGAGGAACAGCTGCAGTCGGTGGTGACGGCTGCCGGTCTTAAGACGCTCCTGGCCAAACTTCCGGATGGGCTGGATACCCCCGTCAGTGAACGAGGAACAACGCTATCAGGTGGTGAGCGACAGCGCGTGGCGCTGGCGCGGGCCCTGTTGAAACGTCCGCAAGTACTCATTCTCGATGAGCCAATTTCAGCAAGCGACCCGGAAACTGGACGTGCCATCATTGCCGCGGTAGATCAATTTTTACCCAATACGACTCGCGTTATTGTCAGTCATCGACTCGAGGCGGTGGTCGACAGCGACCAATGTTTCCGTCTGGAGAATGGCTGTCTTGCTCAAGTCGATCCTGCGGAGCTAATCGCGTGATTCGGCTGGGGGTTATAGACTCAGGCGTTAGTTCTCAGTGGAGCTCGTCTGCGGGCGCCACGGTGGGGGAGCTTTGTGATTTTACCGGCACTCACTCCTTAGAAGATCGCCTGGGGCACGGATCGGCGGTCGTGGATGCGGTTGCCAATGAACACGCCGAAATCTGGATGGCTCGTGTGTTTGACGACCGTTTGGCTTGCCCGGTGTCCAGAATTGTCGAAGCTCTACGGTGGATGCTTGAGAGTAACGTTCAACTGATCAATATGAGTTTTGGGATGACCCGTCCGGATGAAGAGCTCGCAACGGTTGTGGACCAGTTATTAGGCTTGGGTGTTGTGCTGATCGCTGCCTCGCCGGCGCAGGGAAAACCCGTTTATCCCTCAGCTTTTGATGGGGTAATTCGAGCCACTGGGGATGCCCGTTGCCAGCCCAATCAACTCTCGTTTCTCAACTCGCCCCAAGCTGATTTTGGTGGCTTCCCTGGCGCACCCGGGGTGGGTCCCGCTGGCTCCAGCATAGGGTGTGCACATGTAACGCGAATCGCTTGTGAAGCATTGGCACTGCTGGGGGACGAGCCATTGATCGCAGCCGGTATCAAGGGGATTGGTATCAGCTCTCAAACATCGGGCAACGTGGGACGGCCCGGAGCGTCGGGTCGCGCCGTGAGCGAGTTAGGCGGTGTTATTGATGAAAGTATGAGCCACCGCACCATTATGGTCTTGGGCGCGGGTCCCGCGGAGCCGCAGCGGCGTTAGGGCTGCACAAACTCGGCTACGTGGTCACCTGTATCAGCCGTCCTCGCCGTCCAGCGTGTATCGAAGGTATTTCAGAGCGTGTTTACGCCGCCTTGACGGGCTTGGGATTGGCGAATGCTTTACAAAGTATTTCAGCGCCAGTACCGCGGCGGGTTATCTGGAATGGTGACGCCTCTGCCGCTAATACTGAGCGTCTCATTGATCGGGAGGCGTTCGATTCGGGAGTGCTTGCGGATCTGGAGGCGGCGGGAGTCAACGTGGTGCAAGGGACGATTGAGCGACTTTCTCACGGCGATGAGGGTTGGGAGGTTGTGCTGAGTAATGATCGAGTTTTGTGTGCGGATTTTCTGGTGGAGGCCCGGGGTCGCAGGGCCCCACACAAGCAGGGTGAGTTACACCGCGGACCCGAGTCGATTGCTCTTGGTCAATTCTGGCAATTACCGAAAGCTGTGACCGCGCGCCCCTCCGTTCAGGCCTTGAGTCTGGCGCAGGGTTGGGGATGGCTGGTACAGCTAGCGGATGGACGGATCTTTACCCAGTTGTCGTTATCCGCTACCCGACATGCACTACCCGAACGTGGTTGTGAGGCAGAGTGGATTCGTGATGCGTTCAACCGTGTTTTGGGTACAGATAATCCTCTCGTGGCCGCAACTCCGCGAGGACAGGCCAGTTTTCGAGGATGCACATCGCTGCTCAATGCGGAAGTTATCGATTTGGATTATATCCGTATCGGTGACGCCGCCATGGCTGTCGACCCGCTCTCGGGGAACGGCATATTTCAGTCGTTGTCTTCGGCCTTGGTCGCGCCAGCCGTGATCAATACCCTTATTCGCCGTCCCGCCGATAGGGCTTTAGCCCAGCAGTTTTATGAGCAGCGATTGCAACACCTGTTCATGCGTTTCGCTCGTTTGGGCAGGGATTTTTATCGGCAGGTTGCTAGTCCCCAGCTGGATGACTACTGGCTTCAGCGTCAGTCCTGGCCCGATAATCACCATGCTCACCCGCAAACCGATCGGGTGTTGGGTGTAGCGCAGCGACCCGTGCTAAATAATGGCTTTATTGAGTTGGCGGATGTTTTGCTAACTGAAAACCAGCCTTTGGGAATTTGGATGGTTGACGGTGAGCCAGCGGTTGAACGTTATCGACGCAAGTCGTTACAAGGTACACAGTCGTAACAGTAAGGATAGATGGGGAGGCGAGCAATGAGTGAATCTCAAAGAATTCTGAAGCACCTTAGCAACGGGGTAGGAACCCTTACCCTGAACTATCCGGAAAAATACAACGCGCTGTCGACTTCAATGATTGCAGCACTTAGCGACGCCTTGGCTGCGCTGGAGGCACATGCATCCGTGCGCGTCATCGTGATTGCCGCTAAAGGCAAAGCGTTTAGCGCTGGTCACGATTTAAAAGAAATGGCGGCGATTGACGATAAAGAAGGACACCGCGCTCTGTTTGAGCAGTGCGGCAAAATGATGGCCGCGATTACCCTTGGGGCAAAGCCGGTCATTGCCAGCGTGCAGGGCATTGCCACTGCGGCGGGTTGTCAACTGGTGGCAGCCTGCGATCTTGCAGTGGCTTCTTCTGAGGCTCGCTTTGCCACCTCGGGTATTAACGTGGGTTTGTTCTGCTCAACCCCTGCCGTAGCGATTTCGCGCAATGTGTCCCGAAAGCGTGCACTGGAACTACTGTTAACCGGTGAATTTATTGACGCTAAAACGGCGATGGACTGGGGGATGATCAATAGCGTGGTATCGCCGGAGCAGTTGTCTGAGACCACCCAGAACTTGGCCGAGAAAATTGCTGCAAAGAGTGCGTTGTCCATTCAGCTGGGAAAACGTATGTTTTATCAGCAGCTTGGGCTTTCGCTGACCGATGCTTATGAGTTTGCGGGCGAGCGTATGGCCTGCAACATGCAGTTGGAAGATGCTCGGAGAGGGATAGAGGCGTTCATCAATAAGCGCGGCTATCAGTGGAACCAAACCGATGAGTGACTCGGCAACCATCAAAAAAATTTTAGCTAGCTATCACCAAGTGGCTGTCGTGGGTTTGTCTGCGAATCCGGCTAGGATTAGTCACAGTGCGACCGCCGTTATTATGGCCCATGGCTACAACGTCACGCCAGTAAACCCACGCTATGACGAGGTGTTTGGTAAAGCCTGCTACCCCGATTTGATCTCGGTGCCCCATCCCATTGAAGTCGTGAATTTGTTTCAGCGATCAGAAAATGTTGAGCCGTTTGTGGAGCAGGCGATTGCCATTGGGGCTAAAGCAATCTGGATGCAGCTGGGAATTGTTAATCTGCAGGTAGCCGCGAAAGCACGTGCCGCCGGACTGGATGTGGTGATGGACCGCTGTATGAAAGTGGAGCTTCTACGCTCCGAATCAAATTATTGATGGACGCTAAATAATAGCTCATTCGTATTTTTGAGTTCGATAATGTGGCCGGTTAAGTCGGCCCCGTAAAGCCATACAAGCTTCACTTGACTAAGCTGTTTCTGTACTTCTGTGGAGTCACCCCCTCCCAGGTTCTAAACGCGCGCACGAACGCACTGGATTCGCTATATCCCAGCTGAAAGGCGATATCCGAGAGCGGAGCGTTAGTCATTGTGAGCAACTGGATGGCGAGTTTATGCATGGCGCGCTGCTTCACTTGCTGAAACGACACACCTTCGTTCGTGAGCCTTCGGCGCAGTGTTCGAGTGGAGACGTACAGATTGCTAGCGACTTCTTCCAGTGACGGCACACCCGAATCCAGAAGGCGAAGCACCTCGCGATAGACACTATCGGTGAAGTGGTTGCCTTCATCGTCGCTGAGCAGCAGCTTGACCGAGCGCGTTAGCAAGTTATTCAGGGTTTTATTGGCGGTGATGAAGGGTTGACGCGCTGTGGCGTGGTCGTAAGCCATACTATTAATCGAAGCGTCAAATTCAATGTCATCGGTACCGAAGTGTTCGAAGTAAGTTTTTCGATCTTTGGGGGCGGGGTGAACAAAGCGCATTTTGACGGGAGACAGGGACTTGCCGCTGCCTGTGCGCAACACCGTAAGGAGCTGTGACGCCAGCAGGTCATGAATGTGACGGATGTTATTGTTGTCGATAGTGCTGACGCGAAAACCGTGGATGAAATGCTCTTGTGTTGTCTGGATACGATCGTAGATAGCATTGTTAATATAGGTGTCGTACTTGATCCGCGCCCGCATGGCTTGCTCCATGTTCCGAGACGAAATCATCATCAAGGCATTGAGTCCGGAAAATTCAAAAGAAAAATGTTTGCCAATGGAAATGCCGATGAACGGATCGCCCATAAATTTGGCCGCGGCTTCCAATAGCGCCCGCAATTTTGTAGGTGGCACTGGTGCCATCAACTCGTCGCCAGCTCGGTAATAAATCCCCACTTGCCTGAATAGAGGTGTGGGATCAACACCCTGTTTGATGAGGTATGATGCAACGTATGTAGCGAATCTTGGCGACAGGGATGATTCAAAATTTTCTTGGTGCGGGTTATTCATAAAATGCGCCCCTTCCCGACAGAAACTGTCGCCCTGATGGCCTAAAATGCCTAGATTTTGACCGCAGCAGTGACGCAGACTCAACCCTTGAATTTAAATTGTTAGAAAAGTGGGACTCCGGCTGGTAAACCCCCGCATCTGATGGAAAAAGTTCTGGAGAGCAGTGATGAATGATAACAGTGAACCGGGTAAGGACCAGTTTCACGATTTGTCTGCGATGTGGGGTGTGGGGGCGGTGACGCAAACGACTCCTGGTTTACCTCGGCGTCAGTTCCTCAAGGCGGCTAGCGCAACCGCAGGTTTGTTGGCAACTGCGGGATCTATCACCAGTGTCGCGGCGTCCAATAAGGTGTCTGACATAACGGCGATGACGGCGCTCAATTTATCCTCGGCCATTAAAACCCGGCAGCTGTCTTGCTTGGAGGTAATGACGGCCTACCTAGATCGTATTGATCAAAATAACGCGACCTTTAATGCGTTAGTTTCGTTGGCCGACAAAGAAGTATTGCTGCAACAGGCTTCAAAGGCAGATGAAGAACTGAGTCGCGGCAGCTACCGCGGCTGGATGCACGGATTTCCCATGGCGATAAAAGATCTTGCCAACGCAGAGGGTTTTCTTACCACTCAGGGGTCACCGCTTTACGCCAATGTTGTAGCAAAAAAAGACGACATCCACGTCGCGCGCATGAAAGCTGCGGGCGGTATTGTGGTGGGTAAAACCAACGTTCCCGAGTTTGGTCTGGGTTCGCAAAGTTATAATCCAATCTTCGGCGCCACCAAATGTGCTTGGGATGGTTTCAGCACTGCAGGTGGAAGCAGCGGTGGCGCCGCGGCCTCACTGGCGCTGCAGATGCAGCCTGTTGCTGATGGTAGCGATTTGATGGGTTCACTGCGTAACCCGGCGGCCTTTAATAATGTTATTGGATTCAGGCCAACACCCGGTCGAGTACCCATCTACGGATTATTCGTAGAGGATCTCCCCTGTAACGGGCCCATGGGTAGAAACGTCAGCGATACCGCCATGTTGCTGTCCACCCAGGCCGGCTATCACCCTTCTGCGCCCACCACCATTCCAGCGGATCCGGCACAGTTTGCCGCGCCATTGGGTAGAGACTTCAAAGGCGCAAAAATTGGTTGGCTCGGCGATTTTGATGGATATCTGCCGATGGAGGCGGGCGTGTTGAGCCTGTGTGAACAAGCGTTATCTGCCTTTGGCGATATTGGCTGTGAAGTTGAAGCGGCGCGTATCGATTACTCAATGGCCCAGCTCTGGCAAACCTGGCTAACCTTTCGCCATTGGATTGTCGCCGGCTTGCACAAGCATGAGTATTTGAACCCCGAGCAACGTTCACTGCTTAAACCCGAGTGTCAGTGGGAAGTAGAGGGCGGTCTTCAGTTGAGCGCAGAGGATGTGTTCAATGCCTCCGTTGCCCGTGCCCAATTTTATGCCGCGCTGCTGCGCACCTTTGAGCGTTACGACTTTCTGGTATTGCCCGCTGCGCAAGTTTTTCCCTTTGATGCCAATATCCATTGGCCTAAGGAAATAGCAGGGAAGTCCATGGATACCTATCATCGTTGGATGGAAGTGGTTGTTCCCGGAACCTTGAGTGGCTGCCCGGTAGCGGCCGTGCCTGCGGGTTTTGGGCGGGATGGATTGCCTATGGGCTTACAAATTATCGGCCCACGTTACAAGGATTTTGCAACTCTGCAAATTGCCTTTGCTTACGAACAGGCCTCACGCTGGAATCTGGACTACAAGCCTCAGGCGGTGCGTTAAACCTGCGTTCACGAGTAGGCGCTTGAAGAATGCGTTTCAATAGCTAAGCAAGAACGAAAACAATAACTAAATAAGGATGGCGTACTGATGGTGATTTACGGCGTGTCTCTGTTGGCATTTTGCATGTTGTTCGGTGTGTATGTCGGCGACCTGTTGGGTGAACTGCTCGGCGTGCAGGCCAACGTTGGTGGCGTGGGCATTTCCATGTTGTTACTCATTGTGTTGTCAAATGTATCCAGCAAACGCTTTCACCTGAAACCCGTCAGCGAGTCTGGTATTCAGTTTTGGAGTGCGCTGTATATTCCTATCGTGGTTGCCATGGCCGCAAAGCAAAATGTGGCGGCGGCGCTGTCTGGCGGGTGGATGGCCCTCACGGCGGGTGTGGCGGCCGTGGCGGTCAGCTTTTTGCTAATTCCCTTGCTGTCGCGTTTTGGGGGCTCCAATGCGCCCCTGCCCGAAACGATCGAAGGGAGTGAACCTTAATGGACGCTCTAAGCCAACTTCTCGTCAAAAACGGAATCATCACCGGCTTTGTGTTCGTAGGTGTGGTGATGTGGTTTTCTTATTGGTTGTCAGATCGTATTACCCGGGGCCGAATTCACGGGTCGGCTATTGCGATTGGTTTGGGACTGGTTTTGGCGTGGGTCGGTGGGGCAGTAACCGGCGGCAACAAGGGTATTGCTGACATCACTGTGTTTTCCGGGGTG
Organism: Luminiphilus sp.; assembly: GCA_038141785.1. Lineage (GTDB taxonomy): Bacteria > Pseudomonadota > Gammaproteobacteria > Pseudomonadales > Halieaceae > Luminiphilus. The sequence continues at coordinate 19,640 of JAYQIT010000008.1, forward strand.
GCGCTTTTGGGCGGCGCCATGTTCCGCGACTTTGCGATCATAGCTACAGCTTACGGTGCCAATCTCGACGCTATCAAAAAGGCTGGCATAGCGGGTGCGCTGTCGGTGGTCATTGGGGTAGTGCTGTCCTTTGTTGTGGGCGCCGTCACTGCCGTGCTGTTTGGTTATACCGACCCGGTCGCCATTTCTACTATTGGTGCCGGCGCCGCCACCTATATTGTCGGCCCAGTCACGGGAACGGCGTTGGGCGCCAGCTCAGATTTGATTGCGTTGAGTGTCGCTGCCGGACTGGTTAAGTCGGTGTTGGTGATGGTGGCTACTCCGCTGGTTGCGTCCTCGATTGGGCTTAATAATCCCCAGTCCGCTATGGTTTATGGGGGGCTTATGGGGACGACCAGTGGCGTCGCTGGCGGCTTGGCGGCAACTGATGCCCGGCTAGTGCCCTACGGCGCCATGACCGCGACCTTCTACACTGGGGTGGGTTGCCTGCTGGCTCCTTCGGTGTTGTTCTTTGCCGTGAAGGCTCTGGTCGCTTAACTCGGCCGCACAAAGATAAGCGAGAGCGCTATACACCGTGCTGGCAACGGGTGCTGCTAACACGCGTGGGGCTCAACTTGAGCGGCTGGATTAGCGGCCATTCGTTTCGGGTGGGGGCGGCGGTAGGTTTGCTCGAGGCGGGGGTAAGCACGGAAAAATTAGGCTGCGCGTCGGCTGGCGCTCTGAATCGTCGGTAATTCGGTATTTGCGGGCATGGGAGTTGGATTAACTACCTCAACTGCAAGGTTTCAAACAATGTGCGGTTAGTATTTGAATTCCTGTGACCGAATGCGTAGCAACATTCACGCTGTACATTGGGCTTGACTTAGCCACACACATTACTACGCTGGCAATTGGGGGCTGAGAGGCGGTTGCGTTTCTCAGGACTAATAATGATAAGCGTAGCCAGGAGCTACGCTGCTAGCAAAAGGTGACGGTAATGAATCGTATCGATTTGGGTCGTGCTATTTCTACAGCATTTGATCTCTACAAGCGCGATTGGCTCATGCATATTGTGGCCACTTTGGTGTTTTCCATTGTATCCGGGTTTAGCTTTGGATTACTCAACGGCACGCTGATGGCCGGCTATTTCAGGGCGCTGCAGGGTGTAGAGCAGGGCAAGGAATTACAGCTCGGCGACATATTTAGTAGCTTCAATGATCAACTGGGCCTTAGCCTAATTACCGGTCTTATTGCCACCATCATGGTGGCGGTTGGCTTCTTTTTCTGCGTTTTGCCCGGTTTATTACTGCTACCTATGATTCCGCTGGCCATTGGTGCCGTAACCTTGGGTAATCAGACCGACAGTGGCCAAGCCATTAAGCAGGCTTGGGAGCTGCTTAAAGATAATTGGCCCATGGCCATTATCACCATGGTAGTGATTTCGTTCTTGGCATCACTGGGCGCTGTGCTGTGTGGAATTGGCGTATTGTTAACCGCGCCGCTCAACATATTGGGCATGTACGCCATGACTTCACAGCTGTACGCCCCAGCCGACGACGATCTGGCGACCCCGGGCATCGAGTAAAGCCCGAGGCGCCTAGCCATGAACCAGCGCGTAGTAATTGACGTCTTTCAGTCGGATGTCCGTCACGCCACGGTAGCAGTTTTGCTGCTGGCCGCGCTGGTTTTCATGGTATTTCCGTTGTTCAAACTTCCATGCTTTTTTGAGGCTTTAACCAGCGTGCCGTGCCCGCTATGTGGCGGCACACAGGCTCTTGTATTCCTGTTTAGCGGCATGCCGCTGGCTGCACTGCAGAGCAACCCGGCGGTAACTGCAATGGCGGTGGTGTTTGTACTTGCTTTGGTTACTGAAGGCGTCACTCGGCACCTAAAACTTGCAAGCGTGCGGCATGGATACTTAGCCGTCAGGGCGCATGTACCGGTTACTGCAGCCGTAGTCACGGGCGTCAGTTGGTTTTGGTTAGTACTCACGCATATTGCTAACTAACGGTTTGACGCGAGTGTCTCCTAACCCACCGACTAGGGCTAGGTAATAGGAAGACTTGCCAGTACGGCGGTTGGTGCTCCTAGTTATCGATGATTTGGTACTCACGAACGTGAGAGCTCGATGACCCAGTCAAGGTACCACTGCGCTCGGTATTTCACTCGGCCGTTTTCTCTTCCCACGCCCAAGCGCTCGCCACGATGGCGTCTATTTGCGTGTGCACTGGTGTCCACTCCAGCGCTTCTCTTGCCCTGGTAGCGTCCGCCACAAGCCTAGCTGGGTCACCCTCGCGACGCGGTCCTACACTGTGCGGTATAGATTGTTGTGCAGTTGCCTCGCACGCAGCAAAAACTTCCTTCACCGAAAACCCTTGCCCATTACCCAAGTTGAATACCGCAAAGCCCTGGTGAGCTTGCAGGTATTCCATGGCTTTAATATGCGCGCTGGCTAGATCTTCTACATGAATATAGTCTCGAATACAGGTGCCATCGGGGGTGGGGTAATCGTTGCCAAAAATAGTGAGTGGCTGTCCGCTGCCCGACGCTGCTTTGAGCGCATTGGGTATAAGGTGTGTTTCGGGCTCGTGGCTTTCGCCAAGACTGGCATCACTCGCCGCACCCGCAGCGTTGAAATACCGTAGACACACGGCGCTAAAATCTTTCGCTGCGCATAGGTCGCGCAGCATGCCCTCCATAGCGAGCTTGGTTTTGCCATAAACATTAATGGGCTGGGTGGGATGGTCTTCGGCAATGCGCTCGCTTTGCGGGTTGCCGTACACGGCCGCGGTTGATGAAAACACACACTGGGCCCAGCCGTTCTCTAGTGCCACTTCTAATAAGTTGGCGGTGCCGCCAACGTTGTTCTGGTAATAGCTTAGTGGCTCTTTGTTGCTCTCACCCACCAGCGATTTGGCCGCAAAGTGAAACACGCCATCAAACTGCTTGTCGCTCAGCGCCGCCCGCAGCGCATCAAGATTGCGCAGGTCCACATCTATCACGGCTTGGCCCTGGGTTGCCCAGCGGTGGCCCGTAGAAAAGTTATCCAAAATGGTGGCGGTGTCGCCATTTTGAATAAGTGCTCTTACCAGGTGAGAGCCTATATAGCCGGCACCGCCGGTGACTAAGTAATGCATCTTTAATCGGTTAATTTTAACTGTTGCTCATAGGAACTTGGTAATCGCCCGGCGTAAATGAGAAGTGAAGAACCACTAAGGGTTGAGCACTTGCTGAACGACCGCGCGCGCACGGTAACTAGCATCCCATGTTACCAAGTGGGCATACTCTTCTATAAGATTTCGGTCTGTAAAACGCATAAAGTGTAGAAAAGCTGCCAGTGTGCAGTCGGCTGGACAAGGAGCGTTGCCACATAAAAACGGTCTCTCGTCCGAGAGTAAGCTGTTGAGGTAATTCAGAGCGCCTTGCATACGTTGCTCAAGTTCGGCGGCGCGCGTTGGGTCAGGTTCAAGCCCAAGTGGTGATTTGTAAGCATGTACCCAGTGGGCCATTAAGTCGCCCAACCTAACGTCGCAGATGCGCTCAATGTCTCGCTGCTGAGCTCGCACAATTGGGTCGGTGCTAAAAAGACGGTGAGTAGGAAAGGTATCCTCCAAAAAATCAATGATAACGCGCGATTCCAAAATAAACTGATTGTCAGTCCACTCCAGTACGGGCAGGGTGCCAAAAGGGTTACGCGCAAGATGTTCGGGTGCTTTGTGTTTACCCTTAAGCGTGTTGACTATCACAGGCTCAATCATGAATGACTCCCCCAAAGCCTCGCGCGCGGCTATGTAGAGCAGGACCGTACCGGGGGTGGGTGCTAGCGGCACCATGTATAACTTCACAATATTCTCCTGCCGTTCACTCTGAGGGTTTAACTATTACAATGGAGTGCGGGTGAATGGGTTTCTAACGCTAACACAGTTACCGTAATATAAAATGCCCACGCGGCTAAGCCACGTACGACTGGATACGAATAGACGCCGGTGACAACATCAGCAGGCATACTACAGCCGGTGCTTAGTGATGCTCTCATGGGCGCGCCGACAAAGTGCATCATAAGCGCACGCTGCATTTACCTCATCGTACTAGGGAGGTTTTAGCAACATGACCGGATACTCATCTTCTAGTACCACCCGCAGAGTGTTGTCTATAGACGGTGGCGGCATCCGGGGCATCATTCCTGCGCATGTTATTGCGCACATCGAGGCCGTGTCTGGTCAGAGTGCGGCGGCGCTTTTTGATCTTATTGTTGGCACATCCACTGGTGGTATTTTAGCCTTGGGCTTGACTACACCCGCGCGGGCAGACGCGGCTTCTACCGATGAGCCAGTCATACCCACGCCACGTTACAGTGCCGCAGCGCTCAAAGCGTTGTATGTGAAAGAGGGTGCCACGATTTTCTCAAGCTCGTTGCTGCACCGGCTACGGTCGTTGGGTGGCGCCGTCGAGGAAAGTTACGATCACGATGCGCTCGAAGCCATATTGGCCTCTTATTTCGGCAGCACCACACTGGGCGCTGCGGTTACCCCAGCCATGGTGACTAGCTACAACATACAAGCGCGCCAAACCGTATTACTCAAAAGCTGGCAGGCAGAACACGCCACCATTCCCATGCGCCAGGCGGCTCGCGCCACAGCGGCAGCCCCCACCTACTTTGAGCCGGCCCAGGTAAGCTGGGCGGGTCAGACCCACCCGCTTATCGATGGCGGGGTATTCCTTAATTCGCCGGTCGTGTCGTCTTATGCAGAGGCTCTGCGACGCTTTCCTGGGGACGACATTCACGTGTTGTCATTGGGTACCGGTGAGCTCACGCGCCCCATTAGCTACCAGCAAGCCCAAAGCTGGGGGCTGTGGGCTGGGTACTGCCGCTCATTGACTGTATGTTTGACGGCATGGCCAAGGCGGCCGACTATCAAATGCGCTTGTTTCTTGGCCAGCGTTACCAGCGCATCCAAACGACTCTGGATATGGCCAGTGATGATATGGACGATACTTCGCCTGCGAATATTGCCAACTTAGAGCGTACGGCGGAGCGGCTGGTGCGTGAGCAGCATCTCGCCTTGGCGCATTGGCTTTAAGTGAAAGGGCTTGCTTGGGTGTCTCACGTCCTTACTTGATTTAAGTATGTAACCCACATGCTGGGTGTAGTAAACAAGCGCCCCACTGCTAAACGCTCATTGAGTGAGTTGATTATTCGGCCGCCCAATGCCCATTAATGAAAGGGCGCCAAAATTAAACGAATACACGCCAAGCCGTGCATGCGGTTTGACCTTCATACCAAGCTCTGTCTCTAGTCTTCTTCAGTAGTTGATAACAACTACAAATCAAAAACTCATTTGGGGAAATCCATGATACGAGCAAACCTACTCGCCATATTAATGGCGTTCTGTACAACGCCTGCACTTGCTGAAGTATGGAAAGACTACGCGCCGAGCGAGCACGTTACTGAATTGACGGTTGTATCGGTTAAGCCAAACTATTTCGATAACTACATCACTAACCTCGAAACCACTTGGGTAAAGGCAATGCAGATCCAAAAAGAGCTGGGTTACATTGTTGACTACAACGTGTGGATCGCCTCTAACGCAGACTCGCCCAACGTATGGCTAACCGTAAGGTACGAAAACCTAGCAGCCATGCAAGGTAGTGAAGAGCGTTACAAGAACTTTATGGAAAAATTATTGGCAAGCGGTATGGATGAAGATGCCAATGACAAGGTCTCCAAAGGCTACGAAGAGTATCGAACCATTGTCGACCGTGCCGTGTTGCACGAAGTCAGCTATCGCTAGGAGGCAGTTATGCGTTTAATTAAGTTAAGTACCACTGTGCTGCTTGCGACCCTAAGCGCGGTGGCTTTTGGCCAAGAGTATGAAGCCCGCTCAGAGTTTGCATTCTGCTCGCTCAACGAGGGCAAAACCATGAAAGATGTGGTGGCCCAGAGCGAGAAATATGGTGCCTTTTCCAAGGAGAAGGGTACCAAGTATATGCAGGCCATTCTGACGCCTATGCATGCAGGCGATACCAGTAGCTATGACTACATCCTCTGGGGGACATGGCCGGATGGTAAGGCCATGTATGACGAGTGGGGCTCTTATGCCAACGAGTATGGCGGCTGGGCGTTTAGTAATAGTGACGAGGAAGGCCCTGGTCCTGCTGGTTCCTGTCATCGCTCGATTGCTGTGTTCAATAATGCTGTGGTTCATAATCGTATCCCTCAGGAAGAGCGCGACGAAAAACAGCCTGTTCAGTTTGCTCAGTGCTCGATGAAAGAGGGGGTTAAACCCGAGCAGCTTTACGCTCAAGCTGAAATAAACAAAGCTAAAATGGATGCAGCGGGCTTTAAAGGATGGGGAATTCATTACCTATTTCCTTACATGGGCTTTGAGGCAGATCTAGACTACGACTTTGTGCTAATGAACCACTGGTACTCGTTTGCGGCGCGTGGCGACATGGCTAACGGATATGGCGAGTTTGTGGATAACAACCCGGATGTTGCGCGAGACATGGGCTTGCTCGTGGAATGTGGTGGGTCCGATTCGTTTGTTGCGCAGTTTATTTTCAATAACCTATAACCCCGCCTATGTGACGCTTCCCTTTGGAGGCGTCAATTCTTTATTCCCGTCTCTCAACAAATCCGCAGACTCGCAACATCTGTCGAGATATCGAATACCTTTCTGCTCTCACGGCTGTCGGCGGCTCCCGGTGGCATGGCTGTTTCTACTTAGCCGTTGCCGCAGGCTATGCCCCGCTCTCGGCATCCGGCCTCAACAAATTTAAGAATCCAAACAACGGGTTTCTCCGTTCATTCGCGTAAAAGGGTTACTACTCAAAATTTGAGTGAGTGACGTCGTAACATGAGTGGATATACGGTACCTATGGGTACGGAACAGGAGAGAGAAGCATGAAAGCCAACCTGACTATGGCAGTGTTGCTGCTAGCAAGCGCACAATGGGGTTTAGCAAAGGATGCGGATGATCACGAGCATAATGAGTCTCATGGCAAGGGGGCGGGGCCCAGACTGGAGCGTATGATTGCGCATCTCGACACCGATGGTGATGGTTTGCTGAGTATTGACGAGTTTAAAATGCCCAAGCGCGGGCCGGGGCGCCATCTCTGGGAGTCGCTAGACAGTAACGATGACGGTGAGCTGACGCGTGCCGAGGTGCAGGAACAGGTGAACCAGCAATGGCAGCGCTTTGAGTCGATGGACATTAACAAAGATGACAAGGTGACTCGCGCCGAAGCGCAAGCCGCGCTGTTTTCAAGGCTTGATGGCAATAGCGATGAATATCTCAGCGCTAGTGAGCTCAAGCAGATGCAAGATGAGAGGCGAGCTCGCCATCAGAGGCACTGAACTCAATCGTGGTCTCTGATGAGGCTTCGTGAGGTTGCGCGTGTTGCCCGGGGTGATCGGGCCGCCTACGCGCGCCTAGTCAAATTGCATTTGCAGCCCTTGAAGCCTATGCCTTTCGTATCTGCGGCAATCGGGCAACCGCCGAGGATGTGGTACAGGAAGTCATGCTGCGGCTGTGGTTGCGCGCCGATCAATTTAAGCCTGAGCGGGCTCGTTTAACGACATGGCTGCATCAGCTCGCGCACAATCTGTGTGTAGATCAACTTCGCCGCAGTAGCCGTCTTACTCAGCTGCCGCCCGGTAATGAGGGAAGGACATCCCCCTCAATAGGGTCGCATCATCAGATCAACGGGGATGATACCCTCAACCGCCGTTACCCAGTTTGGCATGCTGGACGATGACGCCGATGCAGTGCAAAAAGGCGCTGTCACAATTACCGGAGCGACAGCGCAATGCGTTGGTGCTTACTTATTATCAAGGCCTCAGTAATGCCGAGGTGGCCCAGGTGATGCAAATGGGTGTTCGTGCCGTCGAGTCTTTATTGGTGCGTGCCCGAGCGGCACTAAAAAAACAATTGGAGCCAGTTTATGAGCAGTAATGCACTAACACGTGCGCGGGCCGAGACACTGCTGAGCGCCTATGGTGCTAATCCAATGCGTTGGCCCGCCGATGAACGTGACGCCCTGCACGCGGCCTTACAGCAATGGCCTGAGCTTGCGGATTTACTGGTGGCTGAACAAGCGCTTGATGCGCAGTTGTCAGCCAGTAAGGTGCCAAGCGTGGTGTCGGTTGAAGGCCTATTGGCGCGCATCGACAAGCGTCCTACTGACCAAGGATTGACGACTTTTGCGTCAGCCGTAAGCCATCAGCAACGCTGCGAACCCAGCGATGGATCTAGTAATCACTGGCAGTGGTGGCAAATGGCGATGGCGGCGTGTGCACCACTGGCACTAGGGGTGGGTTTGGGTATGAGTGGTGTTGAAACAAGCGATGATTGGCAAGGGTCGGAGCAATATCTATTTGCACCCGACTATGAGGAGTTCATAGATGGTTAAACAACGCTGGATAAACGTGGCTTTGGTCGTGTCACTGGTGCTCAATTTACTGGTTGCCGGGGCTTTTTTTGGGGCGGTGGTTAAAGGGCCACAGCGATCATCGCGGACCCTTGGCCTGGGCCACAAAAACGCTCGATACCAACACCCGTGAGCGACTTCGCCCCATTCTTGAGGAAAATCGCGCGGCCACCCGAGAGTTACGGCGTCATATACGCATCGCCATAGGGGAGGTGCGCGATGCGATACGCGCTGAGCCCTTTGATGAAGCGCGCCTTGACCCAAGGCACTGGTAAACCTGCGCGCTGTATCGGGCCAATATCAGGAGGTTGTACACACGGTAGCCCTTAAGACCTTGGCCACATTAACGGCTGAGGAACGCGAGCGCGTTGGTGCCTTATTGTTGCGTCCAGCCCCTCCGCGAGCAAAATGATCGCCACGACCGTCGCTAACGATCCTGCCACTGAGGGCTGCGCTTTTCTAGAAACGCATTAATGGCCTCTCTGGCATCTCGCGTTCCGGCCACCAGGCTTTGCTGTCGATCCTCAAGCGCCATGGCAGCTTCCAACGAGGGTGCGTCAACACTCAAATTGAGCCCGTCTTTGGTAAGACGAAGCCCCATAGGTGAGGTGAGCAACATGTCGTCAATCATGCCTTGGGCCGTAGCGCCAAGCGCGTCTTCTTCAACCACTTCTGATACCAAATTAACCGCAAGGGCGCGTTCGGCATGAATAAAGCGGCCGGTCATCATGAGTTCACTCGCCACCGATACCCCCACCAACCGAGGTAAAAAGTAGCTGCATCCCATGTCGCAGGCGGTGAGCCCCGCGCGAATATACGCGGCGTTCATCTTGGCGGTAGTGGCAGCGATGCGTATATCCGAGGCCAAGGCTAGGCTAAACCCACCTCCGCAGGCAGCGCCTTTAATCAGAGAAATAATCGGTTGTGGGCAGCGGCGCATTGCTCGATAAATATCGGAAATACCGCGCTGCATAGCCAATAGTGCCTGCGGAGAATCGTCAGCCTCCCAGCCACCCGATTGCAGATCAAGGCCGGCGCAAAAGGCCTTGCCGCGAGCTTGCAGTACCACAATGCGCACATCCTTACGCGATTTGAGCGCTTCAAAAGTCGCGCGTAGCGCCTCTACCAAAGCGGGGTTCATGGCGTTGAGCGCCTCGGGTCGGTTCATAGTAAGCCACAACACCTCCCCCTTTTTTCGACTAGCAATTCATCTGTCATTGTTCGTCCCCCAAACGTGGGCTAGTACTTTAAGGATCGTTGGGTTCTGTGACAGCATGTTTAAATGCAGCCGTCCGAACCTGTGACCTATAACGTGCGTGCAATCAGTAGTCGCATAATTTCCGACGTTCCGCCGTGAATGGTGTCAATGCGCGCGTCTTTATACAGTTGGGCAATGGGGTATTCGTTCATCCACCCATACCCGCCAAAAAATTGAACACAGCGGTTAATACCCTCAACCTCGCGTTCGGTAATCCACAGTTTGGCCATCGATGCTGTGGCCGCATCCAGCTCGCCGTTTATCAGCAGGCGGGTGCAATGATCGAGAAAGGCCTTGCAAATGGTAACTTCGGTTTTAATGTCGGCCAACGAGAACGCCGTGTTCTGAAAATCTAGAATCGACTGGCCAAAGGCCTGCCGTTCCTTGGTGTATTCCACGGTGAGTTTGAGCGCTCGCTCCAGCATGCCCATGCCCATAACAGCAATACCCAAACGCTCTTGGGGTAGGAGTTCCATGAGCTGAGCAAAGCCTTTACCGGGTTCGCCACTCAACACGTTTTCAGCAGGGATCCGCACGTCCTCAAAAAACAGCTCAGAGGTGTCTTGCGCGTCTCGGCCAACCTTGTCTAGGTTCTTGCCTCGGGTAAATCCGGGTCGATCGCCCTCTATGAGGAAAATAGAGATCTTGTCTTTTCCCTCTCCCATATCGGTTTTGGCGCATAGCAAGACCAGGTCAGCCATTTGGCCGTTAGAAATAAATACCTTGCTGCCATTGATTACCCACTCGTCGCCGTCGCGAACTGCCCGGGTGCGCATGCCTTGCAAGTCAGATCCGGCGCCAGGTTCGGTCATGGCAATGGCTAAAATGGCTTCGCCTGATACCACCTTGGGTAACCACTGAGCCTTTTGATCGGGTGTGCCGTGCTCAATAAGATAGGGCGCGGCAATCATGTTGTGTACCGGTACTCCCCAGCCCTCTAAACCCCGTTCGGCAAAGGCCTCCATAATGACCCGTTCGTAGCGAAAGTCGGCGCCTAATCCACCGTACTCCTCGGGGACCAAAACTCCCAACATGCCAAACTCACCGGCAGCCAGCCACGCGTCTCTGTCCACTTGCTTGTTGGCGTTCCACTGGGCAATACGCTCGGGCGGTGCGGTCTTATCCAGAAAGCTCGCCAGGCTACTTTGAAAAATGGTTAAGGCTTGGTCGTATTCTACAGACATGCGTTGCTCGTTAACGGGTGTTGGATATGGATGGAAGGCGGGTTAGGTAAATGCCGCCCGGATCTTGGTTGGTAAGCTGGCTGCCATGCGCGCAGCACGGGCTGATTCATGACGAGCACTCCGCGCCCAATGTGATGCTGTCTGCTATGTGCGCCAACACCCTGGCTTGAAGTGCCTCCAGGCTAAGCTCGCCAGCGAGCACTGCCTTAACCTGCCGAGCGCCGGGCTCACTGTGCCAATAATGCTGAAGTTGCGCCTCAAAGTTACGCTGCACCATGCGCGCAAGCAGGCGCTGGCGACGTGACGCCATTTTTTGTTCGGTAAGACCGTGGGTGCTGGCCGCCGCTAAATAGGCTTCAATCCCCTGCCAAAGAGTTGTGACGCCATCGTTCTTTACCGCAACGGTTTCAAAAATTTCTATGGGCACCGGCGGTTGCAATAGTGACAGCGAGTCCTGTAAGTCGGCGCGGGTTTGCTCAACGCCGGGTTTATCGGCCTTGTTGATTACAAAAACATCGCCTGCCTCGGTGAGTCCGGCTTTGTTGGCCTGAAAGGTGTCGCCCCAACCGGGGTTGAGTACCACCGTGACCACGGTGGCAAGATCCATCACATCTAGCTCAACCTGCCCAATGCCCAGCGTCTCCAGCACAATGAGCGGCCAACCACAGGCGTCTAGCAATTGAATGGCGGTGGCAGTGGTGCGTGCTAGGCCGCCGTTCTCACCTTTTGAGGCCATGGAGCGGATAAACACCGCATCACCCAGGCCGTGGTTTTGCATGCGCACCCGGTCGCCCAAGAGCGCGCCACCCGAGAACGGTGAGGATGGGTCTACGGCTAGTACCGCAGTCTTGCCAAAGCTTGCCGTGCACGGGCTCAATAGCGCACTAATCAACGTGGATTTTCCGGCACCTGGTGGGCCCGTTACGCCAATAACCACGGCCTGTGGCAGGTGAGTGGTCAGCGCTTGGCGTACCTCGGCTTCTACTCGGGGTTGTCGCTCAATAAGACTCAATAACCGGGCAAGACTGGTACGCTCTCCGGCCATGGCCCCGGCGAGTAGCGCTTGCGTCGTTGACTCGCCCGTCATGGTTAGGTGCGCCCGGTCAGACGCTCGGCTGCATCCACAATATCGGTCAACTGCGACCCCGGTGGATAAACCTCTACCCCCAGCGCTTCAAGTTGTTTGGCGGCATGGGGTGGGATGGTGCCGCCGGCAAAAATGGGCAGCTCGGGGCGCGCCTTTTGCACGTTTTCAATGGCGCGTATGGCCACGTCAATGTGACCGCCCACGTTTAGGCCGACCAAATCCACGTCTTCATCAATGGCCGAGCTCACAATATCGTCGGTGTTGGCCATGCCAATCATAATGACTTCAAAGCCGGCATCACGCAGTGCTCGCGCCACAATTGTGGGTCCGCGCCAGTGGCCGTCCAGGCCAGTTTTGGCCATGAGAATACGTTTTTGAGCGTTATCCATAGTGACCCTCTAGTACCCCTCTCAGGTTTGTATGGGCGTGTTCCAGTTGCCGAACACCTCGCGATAAACATCACCAATCTCGCCAAGTGTCACTTCAGCGGCAAGGGCATCCATCATGGCGGGCATAATGTTTTTGTCGGTTCGGCAGTCGGCTTCCAGTTGCTTTAAGGCCTGCGCAGCGCCCTGCTCATGGCGGGTCCGAAGCACATCATTTAAGCGCTCGGTAGCCACGTCAAAGGCGTCGTCGGTGCCCATGAAGCCGTCGACCTCAAAGGGCGACTCATCGTCTCTAAAGCAATTAACACCAATAATCTTTTGCTCGCCCGACTCGGTTTTCATAAATTCCTGATACTGGTTTTCTCCCGCTTGCGCGTGTAACCAGCCTGAATCAAGGAGGCCAAGTAGCCACCCTGTTGTTGAATGGCCTCAAAAACGCCCAGGCTTTCTCAACCAGCTGTGCGGTCAGAGTTTCTACATAGAACGAGCCGCCCAATGGGTCGGTAACGTCGGCTATTCCGGTTTCTTCTTGCAGGATTTGTTGAATCCGTACCGACATCTGGTGGGCATGTTCCGAGGGAATAGACAAGGCCTCGTCGTAGCCCGATACGCCCAGTGATTGCACGCCACCTAAGATGGCGCCCAGTGCCATCACGGTGCCTCGAACAATGTTGTTAAGCGGTTGCTGGTAAGTCATTTTTGACCCAGCGGTCACGCAGTGGATGCGCAGGTTGCCCACCTTGGGGTCGGTAATGTTGTAGCGCTCGCGCAGTAGTTGGTTCCACATGAGGCGCGCGGCGCGCATTTTGCACGCCTCTTCAATAATATGAATAGAAGCCCGAAAACTCACGCCACCACAACCGCGGGCGGCCGCTGTCAGTGACATGTTGCCGCGGCGTTTAATTTCGTCGAGGTACTCCACCGCGTTGGCAAATAACACCCCTAGCTCTTGGTCGGGCGTGAGGCCCGTATCGGCGGCGTTGTAGCCGGCAATCGATACCGGTACCCAGCGTGGCAAATACTGATTGCAAAACTCCATAATGTCGGCATTAAAGCGCAGCCCTGCCTGGGTGGGTATTTGCTCTTTGGTCACACACCCCAAGTAGGTGAGATTAAAGTCGCTCTGCCCGGTGCCGCTAATGGTGCTTAGATCAAAGCCGCGCTGCTTGGCTACTGTCCAGTAGGCTGCGAGTGCAAACGGTGCGTGCTGCACCACGGCGCCGCCTGCGTGCCCAAAACTGCTGTCCACAGGTAAGCCGTCCATGCAAATGGCGGTGTCACGCACGCTCTGCATGACCGCACCGGTCAAACCAACGTCTTCACGACGGGCAATCACATCGGGGTGGTTAACGTTGTAGCAATGATCCGCGGTGTTGCGGTCGTGCTCCATGATGAAACCGGTTTCACCATTCTTGAGCAGAAACTTGATGCGCTCGTTTTCGTCTTCGGGCTTGCCAAAGCCGCTGAGCTGAAAAATACGCCATGGCTTAGAGCGATACCCCGACGGGTGAAAGCCCCGATGGTAGGGGCCTTCGCCGGGTGCCACATTAACGTGGGCTCTGTGCGGCTCGGGTATGTCATCAGCCGTGTAGTACGGTTTGAGCTCAATGCCCGAAGTGCAGGTAATCGGTTTATCGGTTGGATTCTGGGTCATACTGGGCGGTTTTTTCCATGATTGTTATTCAGTATTTACTTGCTGGTATAACAGTTTACTTGTTGGTAGGCAATTGATACGCTCAGTAAAGGTCACACGTTTTCAATAAAAAAAATAGAGGGCGGGATATGTTTGTTACCGACGCTTCAACCCTGGGTCTCACTGCTACCGAGCGTGTTCACATTGGCCGACGCGCGGCAGACGCCTTGGCCGAAGAGGCTTCTACGCTCAACGCGCAGCGTATTTTTTTGCTAGTCAGCTCCACTATGCGGGCCACTACCAATGAGATTGCCCTCATAGAAGAAGCGTTGGGCGATCGCGTAGCCCGGGTATTCGATGGCATTGGTCCCCATGGCCCGCGCACCGATGTGCTCAAGGCCATTCATGCCGCTCGAGAGGTAGACGCCGACCTCATCATTACCGTTGGCGGTGGTTCGGTAACCGACGCCGGTAAGGTGATTGCGCTTGGGTTAAAGCACAACATTCAGTCCTTCGAAGACTTTGAGGGCTACTACGTATACGTCAACGATGACGGTGACACGGTGGCTCCCGAGTTTGACGCCCCCGACATTCGTGTTATCTGCTGTCCTACCACTCTCTCGGGTGGTGAGTTCAATACCATGGGCGGTGTTACCGACGACCGAGAGAATAAAAAGCAGGGTTATACCCACCGTATGATGGCGCCCATTGCCATTGTGCTCGACCCAGCACTTACCGTGTACACCCCGAATGGCTTTGGACCTCTACCGGCGTTCGTGCTGTTGATCACGCGCTGGAAGCACTGGGCTCTAAACACTCCAACCATTTTTGCGACGGCGTGGCTGCCAGTGCGTTAAGACTACTCAGCAAGGCATTGCCCGACGTGCAGGCCAATCCTGATGATCTCGATGCTCGCCTGCGCGCTCAAGTGGGTGCCTGGCAATCCATGATCCCTATTATTGGTGGTGTGCCAATGGGCGCAAGTCACGCCATTGGTCATGTATTGGGCGGCACGGCCGACGTGCCCCATGGCTACTGCTCCTGTGTCATGGCGCCGGCGGTGCTGGCCTACAACAAACCGGTCAATGGCGATAAACAGGCGCAAATTAGCGAGTGTTTCGGTCGGCCCGGCGAAGATGCCAGCGAGGTGGTGGATGCCTTCATCCGCGGCTTGGGTATGCCGCGCTCGCTGGCCGAGGTGAACGTTGGCGACGACCAACTAGAGCGTATTGCTGAGTACACCATGCTCGACTTCTGGTCGCGGACCAATCCACGACCTATCGAAGGACCTCATGACGTGATGACCATTTTGGAGATGGTGAAGGCCTAATGGCAGCCCAGGGCGCAAGCAAGTTAGCGTCAACAGCGGGCAGCTTAAAAGCTGAGGTGTCCGACTTTAAGCGTCGACGCATTAGAGACGAGGCCTGTGCGCTGTTTTTTGAGCGCGGTTACGAAAGTACCACTCTCGACGCGGTGGCCCAGCAGCTCGACGTTACGAAGCCCTTTATCTACAGCTACTACGCCACCAAAAGTGACCTGCTCTATGACATTTGCCGGCTGGGCATATCCATGTCGCTGGCAGCGCTAGAGCGCACTGCGCCGCTGCAGCGCTCGCCCAGCGAACGGCTGCAGATTATTGTTGAGTCGGTATTGGCCATTATTTTTGAGTACCGCAAGTTCATTGTGGTGTACGAGCGCGAGGAGAAAACCTAGAGCCCGCCAAGGCCCGTGAGATTCGCGAGCTGCGCAAACTGTTTGACCATCAGCTGGCCGATATTTTAATAGAGGGTAACAGCCGAGGCGAGTTGGACATTATTGACCCCGTACTCACTGCCACCACCATTGGCGGCATGATCACCTGGGTTGCCCAGTGGTACTCGCCCGATGGCAAGCGTACACAGCTAGAGGTCATCAACCACACATTGCTTATGGTGGGTGCTGTGGTGCATGTGCGCAACGACCAACACGCCACCGCTATCGATGTAAAGAAACTGGCGGTGCTTAAGCCGCCGCCTCTTAAATCGTCCAAGAAGGAGAGCTAGCCGTTATGCCGTCTTTGTCTTCAACCACGGACCCTCGCATTCCTCCACGTGATGTATGCGTTACCCGCTATGTGCTGGAACGTTTTGCCCGGGAAACACCCAACAAGGTATTTGCGGTTTTTCAGGATGGTGAGGAGTGGACCTATAGCGCGCTGCTCGACCGCGTTCGAGCCCTTGCCGGTGGCTTGGCAAGTCAGGGGGTTGAGCGTGGTGACCATGTGGCCGTTTGGATGTTTGACAGCAAAGAGGCCATTTTAACGTTCTTGGGTATTAATTATCTGGGTGCGGTTTTTGTGCCACTTAATACGGCGTTTAAAGGCGCTGTTTTGGAGCACGTGCTCAATGTCTCTGACGCGCGACACCTGGTTGTTCATGGCCAGCTGATCGACAGGCTCGAAGGTATTAACGTGGCGCGTGTCGAGCGCCTTATTCATGTGGGTGCCAGCGCTAATCCCCAGGTGCTTGAGCAACTGGATTTTGCCAGTCTTACCCAGTCGGGTGCTCAGCCCCCGAGCTCGAGTCGCCCATAGAGCCCTGGGACACGCAGTCGATTATTTTTACCTCAGGAACAACCGGACCCTCAAAGGGCGTGCTGTCATTGTACTTGCACATCTTTACCAATGCAGGGCCAGAAACCTGGCACTTTGTTACCGGCGAAGACCGTTTCCTCATTAATATGCCAATCTTCCACATTGGTGGCATGGGCGTGATTTTTGTCATGCTTTGTCGCGGCGGCTCCATTGCCATGATGGATGGATTTGATACCGAGAAGTTTTGGCCCTTTGTTCGTGAGAGT
Source organism: Luminiphilus sp. (assembly GCA_038141785.1). GTDB lineage: Bacteria > Pseudomonadota > Gammaproteobacteria > Pseudomonadales > Halieaceae > Luminiphilus. The sequence continues at coordinate 36,435 of JAYQIT010000008.1, forward strand.
AAGACGACGGCGTTTTTCTTACTGGGGGTGATGACTACCTTTTTGCTTAAGCAGCCGCCTGCCGATAATGATAAAGACCATAATGTGCGCGTGGCCTTTATGGTGCCGCTCACCGAAACTTGTACCGAGTTCCACGAGCGTTTTGGTATTGACGTTTACACCATCTTTAATATGACCGAGATTTCCTCGCCCATTGTGTCCGAGCCTAACCCGGTTAAACGTGGCACCTGTGGCAAAAAGCGCGACGGGGTAGATGTGCGCTTGGTGGATAAAAATGACTGTGAGGTAGCGCTGGGCGAGATTGGCGAAATGGTGGTTCGCACCGACAGGCCCTGGGGCATGAACAGCGGTTATTACAAAAACCCCGAAGCCACGGCCGAAGCCTGGCGCAACGGCTGGTTTCACACCGGCGACTGTTTTCGGCAAGACGAGGAGGGGTATTTTTACTTTGTCGATCGCATGAAAGATGCCATGCGCCGACGGGGTGAGAACATTTCGTCGTTTGAAGTAGAGGCCGAGGTAGTGGCTTTCCCCGCCGTGCGCGAGGCCGCCGCCTATGCAGTGCCCAGCGACTTGGGCGAAGACGATGTCATGATTGCCGTGGCGCCGGTGGCAGGCCACAGCATAAACCACAAAGACCTCATGCTATTTTTGGGTGAGCGCATGCCTTATTTTATGGTCCCGCGCTATATTCGAATACTCGATGAATTACCCAAGACGCCCTCATCTAAAGTGATGAAACACATATTGCGAGGAGAGGGCGTCACCCCAGATACCTGGGACAGAGAAGCACATAACATCAGTTTTAAACGTGAAAAACTTGGCTAACACCACTCAACTAAACAACTGGAAACAGGTTGGAGAATAAGATGCACACGAAGCTCATTAAACAAACCATAGGCGCCGGATTCAGTGCGAGTCTGCTCGCATTATCTGTTGCTGCTGTTGCTCAAGACACAATGCTCGAGGAGGTTGTGGTTACCGCATCTAAGCGCTCCTTGGCACTAGAAGATTTAGCAGGTTCGGCCAACGTGTTGGGCGGCGATAAGCTGGGTCCAGGCGGTATTCAGGAAGTGCGCGACATGCAGGTTGATGTGCCTAACTTGTCGCTGGGTGATCAGTTTGGCTTTGCTCGGGTGTTTATGCGCGGCGTGGGCATGACCAGTATTGATATTGGTGGCGAAGGCGCGGTGGCGTTTTTGCAAGACGGTGCCATTGTGCCCCGGCCAGCAGCCCAACTCATGGGTATGTTTGATTTGGCGCAGGTAGAAGTACTGCGTGGTCCGCAGGGCACGCTGTATGGCCGCGGTGCAACGGCGGGCGCTATTAACATGGTGACGCAAAAGCCCGGTGACGAGCCCGGTGGATATGTCAACTTGACCGTGGGCAACTATGGCCTCACCCAATTAAAAGGTGCGGTAGATGCACGTTTAAGCGACAGCATACAGGTGCGCTTAGCAGGTAGCATGGACAAGCGCGAGGGCTACGGTACCAATATCTTTAGCGGTAAAGACGTTAATGATCGTAATGCCAAGGCGTTGAGAGCCACCTTTGTCTACGATGCTGGCGGCAAGTTGACTGGTACATTGTCTGCGCAGATTTACAGCGAGGATGATCAAAACTACGCATTCAACTACTTGGGCCAGTCACAGGGTTCATCGATACCGGTGCCGTTTGGTGTGCCTATTCTGGGTGGCCAAACCGTGGATATGGTGGGCGGGGGATTCCAGGATATTAACTCCGACCAGGAGGCCATTAACGATCGCGACGGTGCAGTGGTCAACCTGACGCTGGACTACGCCTTTAACGAAGAGACCAGCGTAAAGTCGATTACCTCGGTGCAAAGCCTTAATCGTTTCTTGCGCGATGACTTGGATTCCACCGATGCCAATTTATTTGGCCAGAACAACTACACCGAAGAGAGCGATTCACTCAGTCAGGAATTTATTCTTAACTACAGTGCGTCCAACCTTGATGTGGTCGCTGGTGTGATGTACTTCAAAGAGGACCTGTTCGGTGAGGTGCGCGTGCCACTCACCAACCTCTGCTTCCTATTGGCGCCCGCTGCTTGCGGCACGCCCATCGGCGACTTCCTCAATGGCGGTAACTATTTGCAAGATGGTGACGTGGATATTGAGGCCTGGGGTGCCTACGCCGAAGCTACCTACGCCTTTAACGACCAGTGGCGGTTAATTGCCGGCCTGCGCTACAACTACGAAGAGCGTACCGGTACGGGCTCGTTCATCTTTGATGCCATTAGCCTGAACGTACCAACCAACCAAACGGAAAGTTGGAATGACGTAACGCCACGGATTACCGTGCAGTACCAGCCGTCCGATAACATGATGCTGTACGCCACCTACACGGAGGCATTTAAGTCGGGTGTCATTAATACCGGTAGGGTGAGCCCACCGTTGGACCCCGAAACCGTTGATGCCTTTGAAGTGGGTATTAAGGGCAGCAACGCCGACAACACCCTGCGTTACTCGCTGGCGGGTTTCTTCTATGACTATCAAGACCTGCAGATCTCCTTTGTCGACGAGACTTCAACGGTGTCCACCATCAACGCCGCCGAAGCCGAGAACTATGGCCTCGAGTTAGAGTTAGATGCCGCGCTGGGTAATGGCTTTGCACTCGACGCGTATGTGACTTACTTGAGCGCCGAATATAAAGAGTTCTTTAACGGTGACTACGCCAATGGTTTTGCTATTGCTGACTTGAGTGGTAACACGCTGCCCAATGCCCCTGAGTTCACCGCTAAGTTGGGTGTTAGCTGGACTGGCGAGATGGCAGGCGGCATGGTGCGCGCCCGGGGTGAGGTCTACCATCAAGACGATGTGTACTTTACCGAGTGGAACCGTGCCGACGCATTCCAGGAGGCCTATCAGCAGTACAACGCCTCCATTGAATACGTGCGCGATGACTGGTCTTTAACAATCTGGGGCCGTAACCTCAGTGACGAAGACATCATCTCTAACAACATTATCACGGCGCCGTTGTATGATTCGCTGCGCGTTGGCTCACTGCTGCCACCACGTACCTACGGTGCGACCATAGGGCTGCAGTTCTAAGCCTTGGTTCAGTATGGTTTCCGTTTCCGGCGACTATGCGTTTAACCCCATGGATCCCGCGCTCTTGCGGGATCCATACCCCTTCTTTGACTACCTTCGTGAGCACGACCCCGTGCACCGATCGCCGTTGGGTTTTTGGGTGGTTACTCGTTTTGAGGACAACCGCGCCATCTTGGTGAACAAGGCCTTTGGTCAGGGCGATTTTGTTAAAAACATTCAGCTGTTTTATGGACCGGACTTTGATGTTATGGCACATCCGTCCTATGCCTGGCTGTCGCGGGTGTTTGTGATGCAGGACCCCCTGGCCATACGCGCATGCGCAACCTCATTGCCGAGGCATTGTCGCTTAAACGCATTCGGGCAATGGAGCCCGGATACGCGAGCTTGCCCGTCGCCAGCTTAAGGCCTTTGCCGAGCAAAGTGAGTCAGATAATTTTATTACCGGCTTTGCCTACTTGTTTCCCACCATGGTGATGTGCGACATGTTGGGAATTCGCGAGGGCGAGTTTTCCAGCGAGCTTTTGCAGCAGTTAAATACTGCTATTGCCGACACCTTTCCGGTGTTTGAAACCCGTGCCCTTGAGCCCGAGGAATTAGCGCAGGCCGACCGACAAATGGAATTTCTAACCGCCTTTTTCGACGAGATGTTTGAAGATCGGCGTAAAAACCCCCGCGACGATCTCACCACCGCCATGGTCAATTCGCAGCAGGGCAGTGACTCGCTCACCCCAGAAGAATTGAGTACTTCGGTCATTGGTTTGTTTGGGGCCGGCTTTGAAACTACCGCGCACATGATTGGTAACGGCATGTATTTATTGGCCGCCAATCCCACTCAGCGCGACCGCTTGCTTGCCGACCCAGGCCTTGCTGAGGCCGCCACCGAGGAAGTATTGCGCTACGAGTCGTCACTGCAGGCAACTTATAGAACGGCGCTAGAAGATCAGGTGGTCAACGGTACGCGCATTGCGGCGGGGGAGCGGGTGCTGACCATAGTAGCAGCGGCAAATCGAGACCCAGCGGTATTTGCTAATCCCAATGCCTTTGATATCTCACCCCGAGAAGAAAAGCCCTTTAACCTTTGGCGGTGGCATCCACTATTGTATTGGTGCGGCGCTGGCACGCCTTGAGGGCAAGGTGTTTTTGAAGAGCTGGTTGCTAACTACCCTAAGTTTAACGTGGATATTGATCACGCCAAGTTACGAAATGCCTTTTTTTTTCGGGGGTTTGAGCACTTGGAGTGTGACCTTGGCGCGGTGAGGCCCAATCATGACTGAGCGGAAATTAAGCTTAGGGCTATTCATGCCCAACTGCTCCAACATGCCTTCTATCTCTACGACTAACGTGGTGCCCGATCAATGGACCTTTGAGCACAACAAACAACTGGCGCAGACGGCTGAGCAAGCAGGTTTTGAGTATTTGTTTCCGGTGTCGCGCTGGCGTGGCTTTGGTGGCGAAACTAACTTTTTGGGTACCTCGCTGGAAACCATAACCTGGGCCACGGCTATTTTACAATCCACTCAGCGTATAAACGTTTTTTCTACGGTACATGTGCCATTGTTTCATCCCTTTGTGGTGGCCAAGATGGGCGCAACCCTTGCGCACATCAGTGGCAACCGCTGGGGGCTTAACGTTGTCAGTGGTTGGAGTGAGCGTGAGTTCGGCATGATGGGCATCGCCCTCGAGGAACATCAACGACGCTACGAAAAAACCGCCGCGTTCATTGAGATATTGCAGGGCTTGTGGTCGGCTGATAAGCAGCCGGTTAATCACACGAGTGACTGGTATCAGATTACCCACGGCGAAGCTTCGCCCATACCCGAAATCATGCCGGTTATTGCCAATGCCGGTGCGTCTGTTGATGGTCGTAACCTAACCGCAAGGCTCTGCGATTGGGCATTTGTTTCAACACCAAGCATTGATGCAGTGGGGGAGGTGGTTAGTGATATTACATCACGTGCCGCGACCCATGGCCGTTCAGTCAAGACAGCGATATTTCCCTTTGTCGTCATGGGACATTCACAGCAGGAGGCTGAGGGAATACTAGCGGATATCATTGCCGGCAAAGACGCTGTCGCCACCCAAAATTGGCTGCATGATCTGACGGCAGGTAGCGGGTCTTTTGACACTTTTACCGAGAATATGCTGGCGTCGTCAGGAGGCGGTGTCCATATACTGGGTACGCCAGAAACCATAGCAGCTCAGCTAGAGCAGGCTTTTCAGTCTGGCGTAGATGCCGTCATGCTCACTTTTCCTCGCTATGCAGAGGGGCTTGCAGCATTTATTGCGCAGGTATTACCGCAGCTGCAAGCAAAGGGCATTGTTTAGCATAGCCTTGAGCTCTCAGCTGCTGCCGTGTTGCACAAGGGCAAGAGCTTTCCACGCAAGGCGTCTTTCAGAGCGCCTCGCGTGGAGCAGATTACTTTAGAAAACAACCTGCACCGTGTTAGAGCAGCTATCGCTACCGGGCGCTTGCCCCTGGGGGCACACTTGGTAGGTGTACACGGCGCCACCTTTGGCAATGCGACTGTCGGTGGTCGAGCTGGCTGAGCCAGAGTACATTTGATTGTTATCACGATAGAGCATTACCTCGGCACCACCCGCATCCCAAGATGCATCTACGTTTTGCCAGCCTTTGGTTTTATAGCCATTAGCCGACAGGCTAATGCTGGGCGCTACTTGCTCCGCCGAGGTGATCTGGATGCTGTCACTGCTGGCATCCCCCGCACTGTTACCTGTCACTACCCGGTACTGGTAAGTGGTGAGGAGGCAACGGTTTCATCTACAAAGCTCTGGGTATCGGGGCCCAGTGTCGCTATGGTCGACCAAGCGCCGCCGTCTGCCCGCTGTACTTCATAGCGGGTTTCGTTATCGGCATTATCGTTCCACGTCAGTGCGATCTGCCCGGGTGTGCTGTTGTCACCGACAAGGCCTGTAGGGGCTGAAGGCAACGTGACGGGTCCAGTATTGGACTCAACCAACAGTTTGATTTCGTCAATGTAAACACTGTCGAGTGACCGTGCGCCACGAGATTGATCGGTGTCGGTCACCCTTACGGTAACGGTACAACCAGCAGGCAGTTCAAAACTGGCCGCACAGGAAGACACAGCGCCAACCGAAAGCGTGCAAAGCTCAGTAAAGTTGCCCCCGGTGCTGTAGGCCAGCACGAAGCTATCACCATCGCCGCTGTTGTCCGCGTAACCACTTACACTTAGCGTTGCAGCACCCGAGGGGGAATTGAGGCTCCACCGGTGCTCCATAAAGCTGTAGCGGGTGTTTTTGCGGCCACCAGATTCACGCTCTCTAATCTGCTCAACCGAACCGTCCAAGTCGAAGGTGCGGGTGTAGTTACCGGATACCACGCTACCGGCCAGTGTATTCTCGCTGCTAACTACAATCGTTTGGTAAGGCGGCGGCGTGTCCGTAGTGGCTTCAGCAGCGCTACTCCATTCGCTGCTGCCGGCCGAATTGCGTGCCTGAACACGGTAGCTGTAGGTGGTAGCGCCAGCAAGGCCGTTGTCGCTAAAGCTGGTGGCGTTGGTGCCCGCAGTTGCACTGAGCTCTTGACCATCGCGCTCAATCACAAAGGCGGTCTCGTTGTCGGAGTTATCTGTCCAGCTAAGACGAATCGCGCGGTCAGATGTGGCGGTTGCCACCAAACCACTGGGTGCCGCCGGCGGCGTTGGTGGCTCTACGCTGGCCACCGCCGCTTCGGCATTGGCAATGGCGCCGGTAGTGGTGATACCTGCCAACGATGCCACGGGTCGTGCTGTGGCATACAAGTGGTCAATGACCTGCTGGTAGTTCCAATCGGGGTTGGCACTGCGAATGAGCGCCACCACGCCGGTGACGTTGGGCGTGGCCATGGAGGTACCGCTTAGGTAAACGTAGCCGCTATTTGAGGTAAGTGCTCGCGATGTCGACACCCGGTGCGCACCAATATCCACCGATGTTGCGCCGTAGTTCGAGAAATCTGCCAGCGCATCGCGGTTGTCGGTGGCGGCAACGGAAATCACGTTGGAGAGAGTCATAGTTAGACGGGTAGTGCGCGGTTCGATCATTGTTGGTCACCACGGTCACGGCCCCCATTACCCGCTGCAGCTAGGAAAATATGGTCGGCTTGGCGTGCTGCTTCAATGGCGTCGTATAGGCTTTGGGAAAACCGCCGCCGCCCCAGCTGTTGTTGGAGATGGTTGCGCCCATCTGCACCGCATAGTCCAGAGAGGCAATGCCACCCGAGGTGTAGCCGCCCTGCGGGCCTAAAAAGCGCAACGCCATAATTTTGCATTGATGCACCACGCCCACAATGCCCTCGGCATTATTGGCCTCGGCGCAAATGGTGCCGGCCACGTGGGTGCCATGGCCGCCCTCATCCATGGGGTCGCCGTCAAACGAGTAGAAGTCGTATCCGTATACGTCGTCTACAAAGCCATTGCCGTCATCGTCAATACCGTTACCAGCAATTTCGCCGGGGTTGGTCCACATGTTATTGGCAAGGTCGGGGTGGTTGTACTGCACACCCTCGTCAATCACGGCAATCACTAAGTTGGGGTCACCGGTTTGGGTGTTCCAGGCTTCTAAAACGCCCATGTCGGCATCGGGGGTGCCCGATACACCTGCCACCGCCTGCCCGGTATTGTCGATGGCATAGAGCAGGTTGTAATAGGTATCGTTAGTCGCTTTTTGCACCAAATAATCGGGCTCGGCGTATTCCACAAACGGGAGCTTCTGCAATCGCTTGATGGCGCCGTTCACCGACTGGCCTCGTTTGAGCTTAAGCTTTTCCAGGCCCTTAACTATTTTGTATTCGCGCTTATTAACGGCATTGACCAAACCACGAGCGCGCGCTTTGTTGCTGGCATTGGCCGAGGGTCTAAATTTAACCAGCACCGCGTCTGGGGCATAGCCACCGGATGCATGTTGGACCAAGCCCCAGGTTTGGTCGGCTCATTGGCCTGGGCTGTCGCCGCTAATGGCGCCAAACAACAGGCAGCAATGACAGAAAAACGGGTAATAAAAGAAACGAGACGTTGAGCGCGCACAATGCACCTCCTGTGTACCCAATCCAGTCCTTTCCTCTCTCTGGTGTTGGGTTTGTTGTTATAGCTTCCTTGCGACAATCACTGTACCGCTATAAAACGTCTCACTCAAGCACAAGAAACGTGCCAGCCAGCGGCTGGATGGCTAAAATTCCACGCGCAGATCCGCCACTTACGGTGTACTCACGCCAGCGATCAACGCCCATAGGCGCCCGTAGTCAACAAAACCCGAAATACCGTGGGCAAGTTGAACCGATGCGCCGATGCGTGCCCTAAAGTAGCTGTGATCGGGGTTCTCCGACAGCACCATTAACGGCACGCCTTCTGGGTCTGCCACAAACTGCGTGGCAACCGAATAGGGGCGGTTGGCAAACTCGCGTACCGCATCAATTTCTGCATAGGGAACCAACACGCCCCAGGCGGTATAGACTATTCGGCTAGCGGTGGCGGTAATGCGGCCGGTTAGCCACTCCTGCGATTGCTCCTCTACCGCTACCGCCCAGCCTGCGCCGGGGGCATTGGGGTTGCTGGCCTGCTCTGCAAAAGCGTCAGCCTGAGAATAAATGTAGTCCAAAGCCGAGCTAATATTGAGCGTCCAAACGCTGCCCTCCCAGGGTTTATCAGGATTGTTCGATCCGATGGCCGAGCCATGCCAGCCAAAGATCACAGAGCCACTTGCAGTGGTACCGCCATAACGCGCCTGCATCTGTTGCGCCACGGCGGTGCCATTACCCAGTGCATAGGACACGCCGCGCGCCTGCTTCATGCGGCTGTCGCCCCACGAAAGCGTCACATCGGTGTACCAGTTGTTGCCCGAGTAGCTGCCAAAAGCGGTGAGGGTGGTTTCGTCGCGATCGAAAAACCCGGTCGTGCCGGTGAGGGTGCTACGGTTTTGCACTTGCGAGATGGCCGCGCCAAGAATTGTGTTGGAGGTAAGCCGATAGTCGACACCGGCGGTGACAATGTGGCTGTCGGCTTTAAAGGCCGCGCCCAGACCGTTGTCGTTACGGCTACTGCGCGTTATGTCCGCCGAGATAAACGCACCCCATTGGCTGTTGGCAAGCAATAGAGAATCTCCGGTACTGCCAGATGGGCCACTCGTGGTGTCTGGGGCATCGGTTGGGCTTATGTCAGCCGGTGTATCGAGTGGCACCAAGGAAAAAATCAATGCCGACGGGTCCCAGTGTAGGTCATTCACGTTAAGCGTTAGCGCCCCCGATGCCATTAACGGGTAAGACCGGATGGCGGCGAGTCGATTGCCAATGTGCCGACTATGCGCGCTGTGAGTACGCTGCACCGCCGCGTTCGCCAGCAGGGCGCCGTCGGGGGTAATGGCCACCAGCGCGTCAGTAACACCGCTTAATCCTAGAATGGCGGCGTTGACCAAAGCGTCACAATCGCTTGCTAGTTGACCGCTAGCAACGCGATAGCAGCTTGATGCGACCGCCGTTGCGGTGTTTTGCAGCTGGACGTCACCCCCCGCTGCCGCTAGCAGCGCCGAGCTAATTTGCGCTTCATCGGCACAGCCATTATCGGCAAGACCGGGTAGGGTGGGGCATTGGTCCAGTGCATTGCTCACTCCGTCTTCATCATCGTCACGTTGGCTATCAGCACAACCTTGCTCATCTACTTGCGATGCACCGGGTGTCATTGGGCATTGATCGCGTTCGTCGTCCACGCCGTCGCCGTCGCTGTCGGGGCTGGTGTATTTGGCAGTTACCTGTACCAATAAGCGCTCGGCACGCGCGTCTCTGCCAGAGTCGGTAGTGGCCGCTTGATAACTCAGTGTTAGCGTATCGTTTATATCCGCCGTATTTGCCGGCTTGTAGGTAACACGCAATACGCAGCCATCGGTGAGGGAGGCAAATTTTTCGGTGACAGGGCAACTCTCGAGTTCATAGCGAAGACCAGCAGGTGCTGCGCTTAACTTGAGAGCGGCATAGACCGTATCGGGGTTGCCCGTTAGCAGTATTTTTTGGGTTTGCGACTGCATGCCAGGTTCCAGCTGCAGCGTGATGCTTGCAGGTTTTGCAACAAGGGTGGCGTGGCTGGGTAGCGCTAGTAGCGCTAGCCACAGCAGGCTGACAAGAGCGAACCCCCAGTTGGTACTACGGCTTTTCGACATCATGGTACTGTCCCCACTTTCCCTACTTTCCCCACTTTCCCCGCTGTTCCATTTTCTCCACTTTACTCGCCTTGGTTGCCGCCCCTATGCGCTGCTAATCGCGTTATTTATGGCACTGCTCTTGTGCGCTGTTTTTCTGATACCGTAGCACTAAACGTCGGCTCACTGTAACCGTATAACGAGAAGGCCTATGAGCGTTGATACACCTAAATCAGCCGCTGGCAGCGCAGCCACAGGTGCAGCGAGAGCAGCGGCCGATAGCCCCACGGCGGTGCTGGCCAGGGCCGCCGATGAAACGCAAACCCTGGTTGTGCCCAAGGGTGATCAGCAGGGCGATGGCGGTTTTGCACACGCGGGGTTCGCGGCACAGGCCCCGCGGATAGGCGCCACTATTCGCGATCGTTTTGTGCTGGAGTCGGTATTGGGTACGGGTGGTATGGGTTGTGTGTATCTGGCCCTTGACCGACGCGCGCAAGAGGCCAGAGACGCCGAGCCTACCGTGGCCATTAAGGTATTGGCGGGCGATTTTGCTCGCCACCCCGAGGCGTTTATTGCCCTGCAACGAGAGACGCGTAAATCGCAACAACTAGCGCACCCCAATATTGTGACGGTGCACGACTTTGACCGGGACGGATCGCAGGCCTACATGACCATGGAGGTGCTCTGTGGTGAGCCTCTCGATGCTTGCATTAGCGCGCACCCAGAGGGGCTGCCCCGCGAGCGCGCGAATACCATTATTGCCGGCATCATAGCGGGGCTGAGTTATGCCCACGCAAAGGGCATTGTGCATGCCGACTTAAAGCCCAGTAATGTGTTTGTCTGCGAGGACGGCACGGTTAAGTTACTCGATTTTGGTATTGCCAGCGCGGTTGCCCATGCCGGTTCGGCTGCGGGTGAAACGACCGCATTTAATCCCGAGCAGCTGGGCGGGTTGACTCCAAGCTATGCCAGCGAAGCCCGACTGGCTGGCAGTGCCCCCACACCGGCCGATGATGTTTTTTCCCTGGGTGTCATTGCCTATCAGTTGCATACCGGCACTCACCCCTATGATCGCCACCCCGTATCGGAACTTGACCATGCCACATTGGTCCTGCGCGTGTGTCTGGCATAAAGGCCGAGAATGGCGGGCTATTCGTAGCGCCATTACGCCCACTGCAACGCCGGCATTCACTACGGTTAGTACCTTTCGTAGGGCCTACTTTGGCAGGCCAGGGCTTAAAGTCGCGTTGAGCATGGGCGCAGCACTTGCGCTTACTAGTGTACTGGCAACCCTTTGGCTCACACCGCCTGCCAGGGAGCAGGCGGTTGCGCTATCGAGCTTGGCACCCAATGTTCAGGCCAGTGTCCAAGCACACCTCGCACAAGCCAAAGAAGCCCTAGCGTTTACTGATGTGAACGCGGCGCTTTATCACCTCAATCGTGCCACTGAGTTGCATCCCTATAACCCCACTGCGCTGGCGCTGGTTGATCAGCTGGTGAGCGACACCCTTACTCGCATTGAGCCACTCAGTGACGAGCAGGAACGGGCGCAGCTAAGCCAACTACTAACGCACCCTACGTTGCGCAATCATCGTGCCCTGCACACCCGTGCTCGTGAGCTGGGCTTGAGCATTTAATGGGGAGTCGTGGAGGCGCTTATGCAGCTAATGGTGCAGTTCAAAGTACAGCTAACAGTGCAGTTCGCATTGAAGCTAATGGCGCAGTTGGTAAGGCTGCCTCTATGGCCGCGCCTGTCTTCTTCATTGTGGCGTAAGCGACTGCTGTTGGTGGTGCTCCGTTGCGAGTCGGTTATTCGTTTTGGGCTGGCATTGACTGTTGCCGGAGTAAATGGTCAATCTTTAGCGGCGGTGCAGCCCACGCCCATGACACCCAATACCTTGGCGGCCAATAACAGTGGCTCCCCGAGACGGTAACGACCTCGGGCACACCGACGGTTGCCGATTTGCAAGTGGTCGATTGTTTGCTGCCCGGCCAAGTACGCCGACTGGGACAGTCGCGCTATATCACCGCTCGGCGCCCCATTTTAACCACGGCAGCACTGTGTCGTTTGCGCGGTGGTGAGTACACCGAGTATGACCGGGCAGACTATCGTTCTGCGTTGGCCGTTTGGATGCCCGCGGCCCAAGCGGGTGATGCACAGGCGCAGACCAATGTAGGTGAAATTTTTGAGCGCGGTCTTGGTGGCTCCCCCAATTATGAAGCGGCGTTTATCTGGTACGAGAAGGCCGCTACCCAAGGTGATGCCCGCGCGCAATTTAATCTGGGCACGCTGTATGAGCGCGGTTTGGGTGTGCCCGCAGATAAACTACAAGCGCTCAATTGGTATCGCAAAGCGTGGGGGCATGCCCAGCGATACGCTGGTCTATCAGCAGGCTGCAGAAGAAATTTACAGCGAACAGCGCGCGCAGTTAGCAAACACCATAGCCAATAAAAACAAGCAGATTGTTGTTTTGGAGCAGCAAGTGAAGCGCTTAGAACAAGCGCTCGCCAACACCCAAACACCCAAACCGAAGGCCAAGTCCAAACCGAAGGCCAAACCCAGGCGCAAGAGGCCGCTGCCACGGCTGTGCAGAGCGCACAGGATTCGATGCCAGCAACTGACGATCTGCAAGCGCAAGTCGAGCAGTTAAAAATAATGATAGCGAGCTTGTCATCTGAACAGCGAACAGCCAAGGCGACCATCGAAGCCCTGCCGCAGTTGCGGGAACCCAAGACCAGCGACACGCAGGCACAGGTATTGCAGCCCGCTAAAGGTCTTGGCGACAGCAAAAGCACCGAGCAGTTTGGGCGCTATTACGCTCTGATTATTGGTAACAGCGACTATGAGCACCTTGATAACTTGCAAACCCCCTTGCATGACACCCAGCGCGTGGCGCAGCTGTTGTCGCAGCGTTATGGCTTCTCTACCTTGCAGTTGCGTAACTCCGCCGACATTACCGTACTGTCGGCGCTTAACGATTTGGCAGACACCCTGGGCCCCAATGACAATCTGCTTATCTACTACGCTGGGCACGGCAGCCGGGTGACTTCGGGTGTGGAGCAGACAGGTTACTGGTTGCCGGTAAATGCCGACCCACCACCCCGTGACACCCATTGGATAGCCAACGAGGCAATCACGCGACATTTGGGGCGCCTACAGGCCAAACGGATCCTGGTAGTGGCAGACTCCTGCTATTCTGGATTGCTGGCCAATACCCCCGATTATTTGTTTTTGCCCGGTGCAAGCAGTAGCCAGAGCCCGGCCTATTTGCACTACAAATTGGCAAAAGGTAGCCGTTTGCTGATGGCCTCGGGGGGCGACTTTCCGGTGCTCGATAATGGTGGCCAGGGCCACTCGGTATTTGCTAAGGCGTTTATCGATATATTAGCCAGCAATGACCAGCTACTGACAGGTCCGCAACTATTTGCCCAGCTCAAACCCCGTGTCGAGCAGGCGTCGCAACAGGCGGGGTTTCACCAAGTGCCTATTTTTAGAACCATAAAAGTGACGGGCAACGAGGCCGGTGACTTTTTCTTTGTGCCGCAGCAGTGAGCGCGCAAGTGTTATGGATAACGTTGTCGATAACAGCAATGGGTCAAGTATGGCTTTGCTGATTGCGCATGCCGTTAGTCACAGGGGCTGTGTGCGTGCAGACAATGAAGACAGCGTGCTAAGCCTTGCAGAGCAGGGCCTGTGGGCTGTGGCCGATGGCATGGGAGGGCACAGCTTGGGGGCTTTGGCCAGCCAGCAAGTGATAGCTGGGCTCTCTACTATTTCGTTTTTGCCAAATTGCAGCATGGAGCAACGCCTTGGGCTTGTGGCTTTGCGCTTGCAAGAAGTGTCCTCCGCGCTGGTAGTCATGGGTGCAAAGCTAGACCCTCCCAGCATTGTGGGTAGTTGTGCGGTGGTATTGGTGGTGCACGAGCGTACCGCGGGGTTAATCTGGTCGGGCGACAGTCGTGCCTACCGCCTGCGAACTGGGGTTTTGGAGCGCCTCACCAACGACCACACGGTGGCCGGACAGTTGGTTAAAGAGCAAGGTTTATCGGAGGTGCAAGCGGCTCGAGACCCAGAGGCCAGCCGTTTGACGCAGGCGCTGGGGGTGCCCAGCTTTAATGCCGAGCAGCAGATGGCTGCTGTTAACGCAGCCGACCGGGTTGTTTTGTGTAGCGACGGTTTAACGCGGGGTGTGTCTGAGGCGGCAATGACTCAGATTTTACAAACCCATTCCTGCACAAAAGCTTGCGCCGATGCGTTGCTTGCACAGGCACTCAATGCGGGCGCGCCGGACAATGTGAGTGTGGTGGTGGTAGACACAGACTCAGGTCACAGCAGCTAATGATTGGCCTGTTGCTGAAAGCCATCCATGGGTTTGCCCAACCAATAGCCCTGAATTAAATCAATGCCAAGTGCGCTGCAGGCTTGCAGTTCCTCGGCGGTTTCCACGCCTTCGGCGAGGGTTTTTGCGCCAACGCTTTGAGCCAAGCTAATCAGCGAGGTAAACATTTGGCGGTGTGCGTCAGAGGCTTTATCAATGCCTCTAATAAGACTTAAATCGAGTTTTAACACCGAGGGCGGCACTTCAATCAGCTCCATTAGACGGGCGCGTCCGGCGCCAAAGTCATCGTAAGCAAAGTCGTAGCGGTGCGCTTGCAGCGCCGCTGCCAAATGTTTGAGGTTGCTTAGGGAGGAGACACCTTCTTCATGAATCTCAATCACCATAGCAAGCTCGGTGCGCGCTGGCGCAACTGCGACAAATGCTCAATTAAGCGCGCCACATTAGCCAGCTCGCTGGCGTCGGTATTTAAGTACAGCGGCGTTGTGATACCCGCGGCTAATGCCCGCTCAATGGCGCAATCACGCAGCATTTCGCTCAGGGCTACCTGTTGGCCCAAGGAGTTGGCAAGCGAGAAAAGGTGGAAGGGCGATTCGGGCAGGTTGGGGTGAGTGCCGCGTCCCAGAGCTTCGTGGGCAACAACGTCACCAGTAGGTGTAAAAATAGCCTGAAAATAGGCCGTTGCCTGCCGATGAGCCATGAGCTCTTCAAATTCACGCATACCACGCAACGAGCCGCCGTATGGGTTGGCTGCCGAGGCTATGACTGTTTTGTCAGGGTTATTTTGCTCCGCTGCAAGTTGAAGTAGGCGCAGTTCAATACCACCTAGGGCAATAACGTCGCCGTGTTGTATTGCGGTTGCAGCCTCTACCGGCACACCGTTAACGGTTGTGCCGTTGGTGCTGCCGTTGTCGCATACCAAAAGCGTGTGCTCTTGGTTGTGCTTGAGCGTGCAGTGCAACCGCGATACCTGCGTATGCGACAGCGCCAGGCTGCACTCGGTGCCCCGGCCAATGGCAAACGGCCATTCATCCACCACCACGCGGTGCATTTTTTCGGCTTGGTAGATATACCCTTCCAAAAACCAGGTAGACACGTTTGCGCTTCCTTTACCCAAGACTCCGGTAAGCTCAGTCTAGTCAGCTGCGGAAAAAAGTCTACGCTTAAACAGTGGCAGTGCCTTGCTTCGATTAATGCTGGTATGTTGCATGCACGCCTCGTTATTCATGATGCACATGCGAGGCGTGGCAGATGCCGTGTTACTACAAATGGCTACGGCAAAGAACGCAGAGCAGTCCGATTAATAACAGGCCTGTTAATAGCTGTTTTAGTGATAGCAGGTCTATTAATAGCAGGCCCATAGAGGTTGGAGATGCCACAGAATCGCAGGCTGACGCCCTGGTGGCGTAGGCTTTATTGGGGTAATAAACCACTCGCTCGTGCGGTAGCCGAGGGCCTCGCCTATTGGCACGCACAGTTAACACGCAGAAAGCTGTACTGGGGTGGTGTGCCTTTGTCGGAGGCCTCCATAAGTTTGCTGCAAAAGCCAGTGGTGCAGCGACTGCTTAAATTTACCACGCTCGTCTTATTCACCGTCTCAGTGGTTGGCCTGCTGTTACCGGGCCCGGTCATCAAGCAACTAGGTCTGTGGTTGTCGAGTATGTTTGCAGCCGACTGGGTCAACACCCCGCGCTGGCCCCATGCCGATAAACTGACTCACGCGGCTATCTTCATGCTGCTCACACTAGCCATTCGAGTGAGCTGGTTAAACCTGTCGGCGCAAACCGCCGCCCTGTTGTTGTTGATACTGGCGCTTGCCACGGAGCTACTGCAGTTGCCCATACCGGGGCGTACCGGAACACTGGGTGATGTGGCCGCCGACGGTGTGGGCATTGCGGTGGGTAGCGTGCTGCTGTGGTGGCTATGGCCTTGGCTATTGGGGATTCTCACTAAGCCGGCACGCTAGATTTTGCCTGCCCAACACGATGGTAAATCGTGCGCCGCGCGCACCAATAGAGGGCGGCGGCCAGTTTGTATCGTCTAAATTTTTAGATCCGTCTCAACATGCCTATCGGTAATGGTTTGGCAACATCCGCGTAACGCTTTTCGTGGTAACAGACACTACGACCAGTTGGGTCGTCGATGTTGTATTGCAGGGGGTAGTCTTGAGCGGTGAAGAACGACCAGTAGGCGATGATGCTCACAACGCGGATGTCGCAAACCGTCGCGACCAGATTAATGAGCGCTTGCTTGCTATTCACATGCGACTGAGTGAATTATCGCTTCCCGCGCCCAGTCGCGGCGGTGTCTTGGGCCGGCTTACGCTGGGTCTTATGCGTAGTGCCACTGTGCATTGGAAAAACCATGGTGTGGTTGTGAGTAATGCCTCACTGGCTAAGTACCGGGGTGCCAGTTTGCCGGTAGAAACGCCCGCAGCGGAATGGGTTGTAACGGTGTTAGAAGAAATTGACCGTGAGGTAGAGTCCTGTTCGCGCGCCTTTAAACGCTATTTATTTGGGCGCTTGGCCGAGGCGCTCAACCATGAGAAACCAACGTCTCCCGAGGCTATTGTGCTATGCCTTGCCAATGCCGCTGAGCTGGCAATGCAGGCCTCTGAGTGCCCAAGACTTTAAACGCCGCAGTCGGGCTAAACAGTTGGATTAATTTGTTGAGATTAACATGCCCGCAAACCCCCATGTACGGGCTGTAGGGCGCGTTAGTACTGGCGATAACCACCAAAGCCGGGCACGCCCACCGACAAGCTACGTAAGAAGCTGGCCGAGGCGTCCTCGGGCACCATGATCCGGTCGTTACCCAAGATGTCGGGGTCGGGTTTAGCGCCGGCCATGACCTGAGCTACATCGACCAGGTAGCCATAAACCACGTTATCCTCTTGCCGAAACACAATGACCTGATTCATATCGGCAATGCGGTTTAAGCCCCGGGCCATGGCCAGCGCCTCCATTAAGGTGGTCTGGCCTTTGAGTGGGTAGACACCGGGTACGTTCACCTCGCCCATTACCGTGATCTGTTGGCTTTGGTACTCGGTAACGCGAACCGTAATGTCGGGGTTTTGTAGATAGGACTTGTCCGTACATGAGTTGCAGCGCGTTTTCTATGTCTGCCGCGGTCATCCCTGCCACCGCAATTTGGCCAATCAGCGGCATGTTCAATTCGCCCCGGCCGTTAACCGTGTATTCCCCCGATAAATCCTCTACCTGAAAGACATTAATTTCCAGCACATCGTCGGGGCCTATGTGGTAGTCGTTGCTGGCAAGCTGCTGCGCCACGCTAATGGCATTGCCATCACCCGCAGCCTGCTGGACGCGCTGGGCCTCTTTGGTACTGGCTGCCTGCGATGTTTCAATAGGTTTTACACGCTCGGAGGGGGTAATTGCCCGGTTATTGCTGCAACCGCTACCGGCGGTGGCCAGTAACAATACAACTACGGTGGCGGTGAACCGTCTCATGCCATGGTGTCCTTGGGCTTTTACGTTAATAAGCATTATCTACTACTACCAACTGAAAGCGGGGGCCGATTTTTTCAAATTTGTCTCAATTATGCCGCCGCTGTTATAAGAAAAACATATTCATGACCAAATTACACCCAGCTTTGTTACCATCAGCCTAGCTAGCACGCAAACGTTAATTCCTCATCATCAGCGCGTCGAGTTTTTATGTCAGACAATCACACGCCCAACTCTGCCATACCCCCCGACCAGCAATTGGCGCTGGTGCAAATTCAGCAGCAACTGGCGCGCTATGAAGAGGCGCTAAACCGTTCTGCCGCAAGTGACAGGGCACGACAAGACGAGGATGACGACATTATTGATTTGCGCCAGCTCTGGAACGTGCTGTGGCGCAGGCGCTGGACTATCTTCTTAACAACCCTGCTGATTGTTGCGGTGGCAGGCATTGGCACCGCGCTCATGACGCCCATTTACCGCGCCAGTACGGTTATGCAAATAGAACTGGACTCGGGCAACGTGTTGCAGTTTGAAGACGTGCAAACCGAAGAGACCACATCGTCGTCAAAGGATTTTTATCAAACCCAATACGAACTGCTAAAAAGTCGGGCATTGGCGGGCCGGGTCATTGATTTATTGGGCCTGCAGTATCAGACCGACCCAGACGCCGAGGCCACCGCCAGTTTTGTGGCCTCCGCTAAGCGGGCCTTGAAGCAGTTGTTTGGTGTGTCCGACGAGAAACCGGCCGACGATGGTCTGCCACCCGATTTGGAATCGCAGTTTTTTGGCGTCGCTCACCATTGAGCCGGTGCGCAACAGCCGCTTAGTGCGCATTCACTACGAGAGCCCCTCGGCCCAGCAAGCGGCGTCTATTGTCAACGCAGTGGCGCGCGCCTTTGTGGATATGAATTTAGAGCGGCGTTTTGAGGCCTCTACCTACGCTAAAGGATTTTTGGAAGATCGCATTAAACAGGTACGTGCCGATTTAGAAGATTCCGAGCGTCGTTTTCAGGGCTACACCCAAGAGCGGGGTATTGTGGACCCCGAGGACAAGCAGGGCATATTAATGACCCGCCTCAGAACCCTTAACGGTGCGCTGGTAGAAGCCGAGGCCGAGCGTATTGAGGCCGAGGCCCAGTACCAAGAAATGCTAGCCGCCTCTACGGCCAGCCCAGCCCAGGCGCTAGATTCGGAAATTATTGAACGCCTCAAAGAGCGGCGCGCCGATATACAACAAGAGTACAAAGAGGCGTCGCGCATTTACAAACCCTCGTACCCGCGCATGCTGCAGTTGCAGGAGCAAATTGACCAAATCAATGCCGACATTAACGCCGAGGTAGAGGCGATTCGCGACGGCATACAGGTGAAATATCAGACCAAACTGCGCGAAGAGGCCAAGCTGCTAGAGAGCATTGAACTGGCCAAGGCCGAGGTGCTGGATTTAAATTTGCGCAGCACCGATTTTCAGGCGCTTAAACGCGAGGTAGACACCAACCGCGAGCTCTACGACGGGCTGTTGCAGCGCATGAAAGAGGTGGGCGTGGCGGCCGGCATTGCCACCAACAACATCTCGGTGGTGGACAAGGCGCAAACCCCGCGTAACAAGTTTAAGCCCAAAGTCTTTTTAAATTTAGCCATCGCACTGGTGCTGGGCTTGTTTGCTGGCGGTGCACTGGCGCTGCTGTTTGAAATGCTCGACGACTCCATTAAGTCCACAGCAGACCTAGAGCGTTTGGTGGACAAGCCCATCTTGGGCGTTACCCCAAGATTGCCGATGAGGGTATGAGCGACTCACAAGTAGCGCTGATGAGTTACCTAGAACCCACTTCCCAGCTGGCCGAGGCCATGCGCTCTATGCGCACCACGCTGTCTTTTTCATCATCCGAAGGTGCACCCAAGGTACTGCACTTTACCAGTACCTCGCCGGGAGAAGGCAAAACCACTACCGCCATTAACACCGCCATTAACTTTGCTCAGACCGGTGGGAGGGTGTTGCTGATTGACGCCGACTTGCGTAACCCGTCGGTGCATAAAATATTCAACAAACCCAATGACGTGGGCTTAAGTAATTACCTCACCGGCGATGCCAAACCCGCCCAGGCCACCCAAGCCACGGGCATTGATAAGCTCTTTGTCATGAACTCGGGGCCCATACCGCCCAACCCCGCCGAGCTGTTACATGGTGCCAAGATGTACGACCCAGTGGCACTGGCTCAGGAGCGTTTTGATTTTGTCATTATTGACGGGCCGCCGTTACTGGGTCTGGCCGATGCAATCTTGCTGGCCGACGTGGCCAAGGCCACGCTGTTTGTGGTGGCCGCCCACTCGGCACGTCGCGGCAGCCTGGAGGCGGGCATGAAGCGCCTAATGCATTCACGCGCCAACGTACTGGGTATGGTGCTCACCAAGTTTGACATCAGCCGCTCAGGTTACGGCTATGGCTACGGTTATGGTTACAGTTACAACTACGCCTACCATTACAGCTATGGGGGCGAGGCGGCCGAAAGTGCTGGTGCTATGCCTACAGATGGTGCGCCCACAGAGCCTAACCCCGACAAGGCGGCTGAGCCAGGACGGGGCCGATTGCCATGCCGACTGTTAAGCCTATAGCTAGGTCGACGCCATGTTAGCACCCCAGCTTTTGCACCTGGCGTTGGCCTTTTACCGCGACCCGCGTAGCCACCCCGAGCTGCGCGATGCCACTGTGCCACTACCCGCCGGTGTGACCGAATTGCTCCAGTCTTACACGGGCGCACTGGGGTCTGGAGCACGTGGATGATGTTGCCAAGCAGCTCAGTAGCAGTGCCGACGAGCTCCACGAGGCGTTGCGGTTCTTTGTCAAAGAAGCGTTGTTTCGTGCCAGTGACGACCCCATGCGCACATTGGGCTTGCAAGCGCCGCTAACGCCCGAGTTGTTAAAGAAACACTACCGATTGTTGATTAACTTATTTCATCCCGACAGAGATATTTCTGGCGAAGGCTGGGATACCTTGTATGCCTCGCGCATTAACGACGCCCACGGGGTGTTACGCAAGCAGCTACGCGAAGGTAGCCCCAAGGCGACGACTGGCAGGTGGCCGATGACAACCTCGGCCAGGTGCGTAGCGGTGATGCTGGCGAGGCGGTTAGCCGTGTTGACGCCAGTGAAACCGATGCGGCCCCTCAGGCGCACTTGGCAAACGCCAGCCAACAAACCGCCAAGCCCTCGATTGATTTAGTCCACGAGCGGCCATCGCGCCTGCTCATTATTTGGCGGCTGCTCAAACGCCGACCGCGGCTGAGTATTTATGGGGCATTAGCCAGTCTGGTCTTGGCGGTAGCCTTATTCGTGGTGGTCATTAGTGAACCTGCGCGACCAGTGATTATGGCCACGCCCCAGCCGCTTGCAAAAACTGATACGGCCGCTTACCGGGACACGCGCGCTTCGCAAGCGACGCCGCTACCCACCGACAGCGCTGACGATTGGCGGCGTGCAACAATGAGTGAGCCGCCAGCCGCCGGTGGCGAACAGTTGGGGGCAGCGGCGGGGCAGATACCGCCAATACTGGCACTCGGCGCCCCGACAAAATGCAGCTTGCCAGTAACCCTTATCGTGCCGACGCCGACGAGATAGAGCGCCGGGTAGAGGCGCGTATTCGCGCCAGAATGGAGTCGGCAACGCGGTCTATACTGGGGCGGGCAACACGGCCCAAGCCTGCCGAGGCGCAAGCTAAATCGTCTGAGGCGCAAGCCAAACCTACCGGTACCCAAGTTAGCCCAGCCGTAGCGACAGCCGAATCGTCCGAGGCGCAAGTTAAACCTACCGCAGCGCAAGCCGAAGCTGTCGTCGTGCAAGCTGAACCTGTCCTTAATCAGGCCAAGCCCGTTACTGTCCAGCCCAATTCTGCACCTGACAGTCGTGCCAATACGTCACCGGCAGTGGCACAAATCGCACCTGAAGTACCTGACCAAGCGCCGCCTCGGCCCAAGCTTGAGACTAACGATCTGGCCAAGACCAACGGCACTGTTACGACCTCGGTTACCGACAGCCCAGCTGTAAATCCAGCTTAGACGACAGCTCTTATGCCAGCACCCAGTCCAGCGGCCACGCCAAGCCTCTCAGCAGAACCTCGCCAATTAGCTGGAGTAGAAGAAACCACAGACAAGCCGGTAGCCGTGGTTGTTGCGAAAGCGCCCGCCGATGCAGCAGCGGCAGCGAACCCCGAGCTCCAGTTGCAGGCGCTGATTGTGAAACTAGAAAACGCCTATGAGCTGGAGGACGTTGACGCCTTTGCGGCGCTGTTTACGGCTAACGCCGATGCCACCGAGGTAGTGGGTCGCGATGATATTTACACCCACTACGCCGATTATTTTGCAAACCCCTCGATTGACCGCTTCAAGTTAATAGAAATGGCGTGGACGCTTGCTGCCAATGGTAGCTATGCCATTGACTCTCAGGTAGAGATTTGGATGCGCTTGAAAGACGGCAGTTATGAAGAACAATTTGTTATTCCCATTGCCTGGCGGGCCGTGCCTGCCGCTGACGGCGGTTACTTGTTTGACAGCATGGAGTACTAGCGGCAAATGATACAGATGTGGCTTTCTCGTGTATTGCTGACCGCCTTTGTGGCGGTTGCCGCGGTGATTGTGGTGGCCTTGCAGGTGTCTGATTATTTGACTGATCAGGCCAAACAAGGCGATCCGACCGCCCAGCGCACGGCGCTAGACTGGTACCCGCGTAATGCCGTTGCCCGGCGTATCGATGGCCGGCGACAGTTGCCCTCCGATATGGCCGAGCTGTCACTCAAGGAGGTCCAGCGCGCCATTACGAGCTTTCAACAGGCTGTAGCAGACTCACCCTTGGAGGCACGTGCCATGGCACGGCTGGTATCGACGATGGCGCTGGCGGGTGTGACGGGTCCTGAGATAGATCAGCTAGCGGCATTGGCTGACCGACTGGCACCGGTAAAATCTCAGGTTCAGCGCCAGCTGTTGGCAGCGGCGCTTGCACGCGAAGAAAACGCCCAAGCCGTATCGCACTTGGCCAGAACGCTGGTGGGCGACCCCGGTAGCCGCAACGCGTTATTTCCGGTATTGCAGGCATTGTGGTCGTCTGATACTGGCCGCAACGCCATAACGCAGATAGCACAAGATCCTCGGCCTTACCGCTGGTGGGGAAGCTTTCTTAACTATTTAAGTACGCAGGCCAGCACTGAGTCAAAGCAAGCCAATGCTATTGAGGGCGACACACTGTCAATCTTGCGTGAGTTAATTACGGCGCGATCGGCGTCGAGAGCCTGGCCGTTGCAGTCTGAGGAGCGCGCCATTTACATTGCCACGCTGCGTCGCGAAGGACTCATAGAAGAAGCTTATCTGCACTGGGTTAACGGGCTCAATAAAGAAGCACTGCTGCGTTTGGGCTATCTCTTCGATGGTGGTTTTAACTTGCCCTTTGACAACAGCCCGGGCTTTGGCTGGCAAGCAAAAATAGCGGCCCAGACGGGGGTTATTATTAGTCGTTCCGAAACCTTTGGCAGCTCGGACGATGCCAGTTTACGGGTGTCATTTAGTGGTAAGCGGGTGCGTTTTAGGCACGTGAGCCAAGAGCTGGCGCTACCTCCAGGCGGCTTTAGGGTTCGGGGGCGAGTGCGTCCCGATCAGCTTGAGGGGCGTATTGGCGTGGGCTTGGTGTTTCGCTGCACGCTGGGTACTAGTATGCCGGCGGTGCAAAGTGAACCCTGGCTGGGGACTGGCGAGTGGCGCGAGTTTTGGTTTGACGTGTCGGTGTCCCCCGAATGCCGGGCTCAGCAGCTGCGCCTGGAATCCTTGGGTAAACGCGAGGTTGATCACGAGCTGCGCGGTACCCTGTGGTTAGATGACTTGCAAATAGAGCGCTTTGAATGAACGGCCATCTGAGAGAGTCCCCCAGTAACCGCGCCCGGGCCAGTTTTTGGCTCTTGGCATTTATGTTGCTGCTAAGCCCGCTGTACTTGTCGTCAAAGCCCCGCTGGCGGTCATGGCATTAGAGCTGTTGAGTTTACTGGGCCTGCTGGTGCTGGGGTGGGGGCGGCAGCAACGATATGCATTCTCTGCATACCTATGAGCGTTGGGTGTTGTGGGCGCTGTTACTTGTTCCCGCGCTTTATCTCACGCCCTTCCCGGCGGGGGTGCGGTTATTACTGCCGGGGCAGGGCGATTATTATGCGGCGCTTCAAGCGGTAGGCGCCGAGGGTGGGTGAGCGTATCCCTGGATACGGCCAGCACACTCAAAGCACTGGCGTATCTACTCATACCGGTGGTGGTGTTTGCCCTAACGCGCGCATTGCGCGCTCGCGCGTTGCGCAAGTTATTGGGGCTGTTTTTGTTCGTGGCGGCCATACAGGCGGGTATTGGCCTTATTCAATTTGGTGTTGCCGCCGATGCCCAAAGCTTTTGGCACTTTGGTGAACCGCCAGGGCACAACGCCCGGGGCACTTGGAGCAGCCGCAACAACTTTGCCGGGTTTTTAAACATAGCGCTCATGGTGGCTATTGCCTTTTTCATGGCCACATTGGGCCGCCATAAACAGCAAATGGGTGAAGAATCTTTTAGAGATCGGTTGGTGTATTGGTCGACCTGGCAGGGGCACCGCGCGTTTTTGTATGGTTTTATGGTGCTGCTTCTACTTACTGCCATTGTGTTTACCCGCAGTCGCATGGGCATTATGAATAGCATGTTGGGCGTGCTGTTAGCCACGGTGTTTTTTGCCCGCCGCATTGGTGGCGATAACGCCTACGGGCTTACGGGCACTATTTTGGCGGGGGTGTTGGGTGTGGGAACCACCATTGGTTTGGGCCCCGTGTTGGCGCGGTTTAGCCAAGCCGACCCACTGGCCGATGGGCGGTCGTATATTTTTGAGGGGGCTTTTCAGGGGATAGGGCATTTCTTCCCCTTGGGTAGCGGCCCCGGCACATTTGTGGAGGTGTTTCCGCGCTTTCAGGCCTGGGAGATGGCCACCCTCACGATTAATCGCGCCCACAACAGTTACCTTGAGTGGTTGTTTACCATGGGCATGCCTGCCGCTGTGCTTATTGCTGTGCTGTTGTTTTTGTATGCGCGGCAGTGGTTTCGTTTGGGGGATACCTGGAGTGAATTTCGCTTTGTGCAAACCGGGGCGGGCCTGGGTTGCTTGCTAACGTTGGTGCACGAGTTGGTGGACTACAATTTGTTTGTGCCGGCCAATGTGGTGGTCTTTGCGTTTATGGCAGGACTCTTTTTCACCCCCATCGTGATCAGCCAACGGTAAAGGCCCGGGCCAAGTCTGCATCGCCCGTTGACGCCATGCGCGCCCGGGTGGTGTTACCGGTGGTAGACAGCGCAGACAATCCTTTTTCCGAAAAAGCGACTGAAAATGGCTAATTTGTCTCACTTTGCTAGCCGAGCTGCGCATCAAGGTGCTTTTAACATTGTTTCATGAGCGCTGTTGTGTAAACTGGTGGGTGGTTGAAGGGAAACTAGGGAAAAGGTTATGAGGCAAGTTTTGTCCCAGGCTCTAGCGGCTGTAGCCATGGCAGCAACGACGTCTGCTTATAGTGCGACGCTTGCAGACGTAGAAGGGTCGGTTCTCGTGAATACTGGTTCTACCTATGTGCCTGCAGCGGCGGGTATGGACTTGGCCGAGACCAGCCGCATTATGGCGCTGTCGGGTAGTTCTGCGCTTGTTGACTACGGCGATTGCGCCCTGGATTTACGTGGCTCTCAAATTATAGAGGTGGGTACCTCACTGGATTGTGCAGAGCGTCTTGCATTGGCGCCCTCGGGTAGTGGTGCCGCGGGTGCCGGCACTGGGTCTGGTGGTGCCGCTGGTGGTGGTGCTGCTGGTGGTGGTGCCGCGGGCGGCGCAACAGGTGGTGCTGCCGGCGGAGCGGCTGGTGCAGGTGGTGCTGCAGGTGCGGGTGCTGCTGCCGCCGGAAGTGCTGCGGCCGCTGCTGGCGGTCTTGCGGGGTTGGGTGTTGCTGGTACGGTGGCCGCAGGTGCTGCGTTGGCCGGCGGTTTGGCTGTTGCGGCTAATAACGCCAATGACGACGACGATCCTGACGCATCGCGTTAACAGCGCGGGGCAGTGATCCCAGATGTATGGAAAGCCCGTTTAATAACGGGCTTTTTCGTTTTTAATCAGTGACGTTTTTATCGGGCTATAGGGTTTTTGACTTGGGCATGCGCAGGGTAATGCACGGTGATTGATTTACACAGCCATTTGCTGCCGGGCATAGATGATGGCGCCCAGACCCTTGAAGACGCGCTAACCATGGCCCGCCAAGCGGTAGCTGATGGCACAACCATCCTCGCCTGCACACCACACATTTATCCCGGGCTGTTTCCCAATACGCCAGACATTATTGATCAGGCACTACTGCAACTGAAGCAGGCCCTGAAAGACAACGACATACCCCTAGAGGTTGTTTCCGGTGCCGATATTCAAATTATCCCCGAGCTTGTGAGCCAACTGCGCAGTGGTGAACTGCCTACGCTTAACAACACTCGGTATTTCTTGTTTGAACCACCGCATCACGTACCCAACAGCGCCATGCTCGAGTTGGTGCATAACAGTGTTGCGGCGGGGTTTGTACCTGTTATCACCCATCCAGAGCGCCTAAGCTACGCCTTTGGTAAGTACCGCGAGTTTTCCGAGGCCGTGGCGTCGGGTGCGTGGCTACAGCTAACTGGCAATGCCATTACCGGGCATTTTGGTCCCGACATTGCGAAATTATCCGAGCGCTTTTTGCGCGATGGTCTGGTACACATTGTGGCATCTGATACCCATGATGCCCGTCATCGGCCGCCCATTCTCAGTCACGCTTATCAGCGTTGTTGTGAGCTAGTGGGTGAGGAAGAAACCGAGCGACTCTTTGTTCACCGACCGCGCGCTATTTTAGATAACGCAAGTCCCGTTGACGTTGCGCCTCCAGCGCCTTTGGTTAAAGCCACCGGTTTAAAAGCGCTATTTGCACGGTGGTTGCCGTAATGGCTAGCAGTGCAACCGTGCATGTGGCCGTTGGTGTACTGCAAGATGCTAGCGGGCGCGTGCTGTTAACCCGCCGGCCGCCCAGTGCCCACCAAGGGAATCTGTGGGAGTTTCCAGGCGGTAAAGTGGAGTCGGGTGAGTCGGTAATGAAGGCTTTGGGACGTGAGTTAGCCGAGGAGTTAGGGGTACACGTGAGTGCCGCCGAACCGCTCATGACCATTGCCCACGACTACGGCGACAAGCAGGTACTGTTAGATATTCACAAGGTAACCGCTTGGTCTGGCGAACCCCGCGGACTAGAAGGCCAGCCGCTCGCCTGGGTTTTGCCCCACGCCTTGATGACTATGCGTTTCCCGCAGCCAACGCGCCTATCGTGGCACGCCTACAAAGTCAGGACTGTGATTAACTGGCATTTGCGTTCCGTAAGCACAGTCAACCCAACGACGCCCCCATAAACAGGCGGTTAACCCGGCACTGTCTTTTTTACGCGTTCCAGCAAACGAGCGTGCAGGGCATCGGTTTTCGCGTGAAGCTCGGCCAGCGTGCCGTCGTTGAGAATAATTTCATCGGCGCCAGCGCAGCGATTATCGCGCGGTAGTTGCGCGGCCATAATGGCTTTGACCAATGCTTCATCGTTGTTATCGCGGGCCATGGTGCGTGCAAGTTGTAACGACTCGGGAACATCGACCACTACCACATAGTTGGCAAAGCTGTTCTGGCCCGACTCCAGTAGCAGTGGCGAGCTTAGTACCACATAGGGCGAGTTGGCGTGGGCTAGCTGCCGACCAATTTCATTGCGGATGGCTGGGTGGGTAACCCCTCAAGCCACTGTCGAGCGCTACTGTCTTCAAACACAATCTTACGTAACGCTGCCCTGTCTAGCGTGCCATCTGGCTGAAGAATGCCGGCACCAAAATGCTGGGCAATGGCTGCGAGTGCGGGTTGCCCCGGCTCTACTACCACCCGGGCGACTTTGTCGGCATCTACCCCCGTGCTGCCATGGATTTCTAATCGATCGGTAACCGCGCTTTTGCCGCTACCAATCCCACCGGTTATACCCACAATCAGTTTCATAGTGAGGCCAGTTTCATAGTGAGACCCGTGTTATACCCAGGCCCGAATCACAGAAAGACCCGTGTCTCGCAGATTAGCTCCATGGCATGACAGCATCAAAGGCCCACCCATTGGCTGTAGCGCTGAGTGAGCGTATCACCATAAAACAAGCACAGCAGACCTGCGCCGGCCAGGTACGGACCAAAAGGCATGGGTACATCGCGGCCTTGTCGTTTGATGACCACCAAGGCGATCCCAAGCGCGGCGCCCACAAAGGAAGACAAAATAATAATGAGCGGTAGTGCCTGCCAGCCAAACCAGGCGCCTAACGCGGCTAGCAGCTTAAAGTCGCCATAGCCCATGCCTTCTTTGCCGGTGGTTAGTTTGAACAGCCAGTACACGCTCCATAACGCGCCATAACCCAGCATGGCTCCGACAACCGCTGAGCTGAGGTCGGTAAAAACTCCAAACAGGTTAAAGAGCAAGCCCAACCAAAGCAGCGGCAAGGTAATGCTATCGGGCAGCAACTGGGTGTCGATGTCGATGCCCGTAAGCGCAATCAGACTCCACAGCAGCAGCAGTGCGCCGGCGAGCTCCCTAGAGGGCCCAAAGGTGATGGCTGCGGCAAGCGATAGTAGGCCAGTGGTAATTTCGACCAGCGGGTAACGCAGTGATATGCCATTGCCACAGCTGGCACACTTGCCCATGAGCAGTAGGTAGCTAATAACCGGCACATTGTGCCAGGGCTTTATAGCAGCACCGCAGCTTCGGCAGCTGGAATTGGGTAGTGCCAGGGTAATGGCAGGCTCTGTGGGCTCGGGTTGTTCCAGGAACTCGCAGCACTCGCGCCGCCAAGTTTGCTCCATCATTTTGGGCAGTCGGTAGATCACTACATTCAAAAAGCTACCGACTACCAAGCCCAGCAACGTAACCGTGGTGATTAAAAACCAAGGAGTGTTAAATGCGTCAGTCACAATGTTGAGGGGTCCTTGGGTTAGTAGCGGCAGGGCCTGCTGAATATTGGTTAGCCCACCACCGAGCCGAGCATAAAGATGGGTAGGTACATGGCCACCATGAGCCCACCCACCAGCACACCCAAGATAGACATAATCATGGGCTCCATTAGCGAACTCAGGCTGTCTACCGCGTTATCCACGGCCGCCTCGTACTGGTCGGCGACTTTGCCCAGCATATCATCCAGCGCACCTGACTCTTCGCCAATCGATACCATCTGTAGCAGCATGCTGGGGAAGAGCCCGGTTGATCGAATTGATTGGTAGAGCGATGTACCTGAGGTGACGTCATCACGAATCTGTCGGATGCCTTTGGCGTAGATGGCATTACCCGCAGCACCGGCAGTGGAGTCGAGCGCCTCTACCAGCGGGACACCGGCGGCAAAGGTGGTTGAGAGTGTGCGCGAAAAGCGGGCAATTACCGAGTCGTGAACAATGCCACCAATAATGGGCAGCTTAAGTGCAATGCTATCGACCCGGTAGCGAAAACGCTTGGAGCGCAGCATGGCCTGTGAGTACGACCAGCCCAGCGCCATAAACCCCAGCAAAAAGATAAACCACCATTCCTGCATAAACTCGGAGATGGCCAATACAAACAGCGTAAAGGCGGGCAGATCTGAGCCAAAGGAAGAGAAGGTCTCGGCAAACTGGGGTACTACCTTTACCAGCAAAATACCGGTTACCACGATAGCAACAACAACGACGGCAATGGGGTAGGTCATGGCCTTTTTAATTTTGGCCTTGAGCGCCTCGGTCTTTTCTTTGTAGGTGGCAATGCGATCGAGCATGATTTCTAGCGTGCCCGAGTCTTCGCCCGAGCCCACCAAGCTGCAAAAACAGTTCGTCAAAATACTTGGGATGCTTGGATAAAGAGTTGGCCAAACCACCGCCGGCAGAGACCTCGTTTTTAATCTCTACCACCAGGTTTTTCATGTTGGCGTTATCCAAGCCCTCGCTCACAATGTCAAAGCTCTGCACCAGTGGTTCGCCAGCCCGCATCATGGTGGCAAGTTGGAGGGTAAAAATGGCGACGTCGGCGGGGTTAATTTTTTTACCTCCGCTTGAAAATAGCGGTTTTGCCTTTTTCTTGAGGGTCTTGGTGGTTACCCCTTGCTTACGCAATTGGGCCTGGGCCAAGGCTTTGCTGGTGGCACTTACTTCGCCCTGGGTCTTGCGGCCCTTGCGGTCGGTGCCGGTCCAAGTATATGTGCTGTCTGTCGCCATGCCGTCTCTGGTGTTCGCTTTGTCGTTTACCTAAGCGCATTGTGCGCCGCTCAACGTTGCCATTCTAGTGTTACGTTAAACCGAGTTGCTCGTTTCTATCGGGCTTTTTGTGTAGCTTTTTAAGGGGCTTTCGGGTGATTTATGCGGCTTTGATTCTCGGTAGGTTAATCGGTGGTAACACGGTTCACCTCTTCTAAAACTAATAAGACCCGCAGCACATTTTGAGTGCCGAGGTGCGCAAATCGTCAAAGCCCTCTGTGCGCGCCTGGCGATTAATCTCTAGGAGTTGCCGCCGTCCATAATGGTGTTGGCAATGGACTTTGTCAGCCGCACCACCTCGTAAATACCCACTCGCCCTTTGTAGCCGGCTTTGCAGGCGTTACACCCCACTGGCCGCTTGATGTTGGCCGACACCAACAGCTCCTCGGTAAAGCCCAGCTCGCGCAGCGCATCTAGGGGAACATCGGTCTCGGGCACGGCGCACACTTTACATAGTCGGCGCGCCAGACGCTGAGCAATAATGAGCGATACCGACGCAGCAATGTTAAAGGCCGGTACGCCCATATTGAGCATACGGGTAATGGTTTCGGCGGCACTGTTGGTGTGCAG
This sequence comes from Luminiphilus sp., assembly GCA_038141785.1. Taxonomy (GTDB): domain Bacteria; phylum Pseudomonadota; class Gammaproteobacteria; order Pseudomonadales; family Halieaceae; genus Luminiphilus. The sequence continues at coordinate 67,332 of JAYQIT010000008.1, forward strand.
CGTCGATAACACCAGGTGACCCGTCTGTGCGGCCTTAATGGCAATTTCGGCGGTTTCCAGGTCCCGAATCTCACCCACCATAATGACATCGGGATCTTGGCGCAGGAACGAGCGCAGGGCCTCGGCAAAGTTAAGCCCCACTTTGTTGTTAACCAATACCTGGTTAACGCCCTCCATATTAATTTCTACCGGGTCTTCGGCGGTGGAGATGTTGCGCTCGGGGGTGTTGAGAATGCCAAGACCGGTATAGAGCGATACGGTTTTACCCGAGCCGGTGGGGCCGGTAACTAATATCATGCCCTGGGGGCGGCTGAGGGCCTCCATGTACAGTTTCTTCTGGACTTCATCGTAGCCCAGCGCATCAATGCCCATTTGCGCCGATGTGGGGTCGAGAATACGTAGCACAATTTTCTCGCCAAACATGGTGGGCAGCGTATTGACACGAAAGTCGATGGCGCGGCTTTTAGATAGCTTCATCTGAATACGGCCATCTTGGGGGACGCGTCGTTCAGAAATATCCATCTGCGACATTACCTTAAGGCGTGCAGATAGCCGTGGTGCCAGGTTGCGCGGTGGGCGCACCACTCGCGCAAAATACCGTCGGTTCTAAAGCGCACCCGGTAGTCTTTTTCGTAGGGTTCAAAGTGAATATCAGAGGCGCCTTGTTTAATTGCGTCTAGCAGCACTTTGTTAATAAAGCGAACAATGGGGGTGTCATCAACGGCGCATGGCTTCGTCATCGTCTTTGGTCGGTGTCGGCACCTTCAGCAATCTCCAGATCATACTCGCCATCATCCTCGAGCCCGCTCATCTCGTTATCCAGCGAGTTCTGCTCTTCGAGGATCTCGGCGAGCGCTCGAGATAGCGCTTGCTCATCTACCAGGACCGCGTCGGTGGATATACCGGTGGCAAATTTAATTTCGTCGAGGGCGGCGAGGTTTGTGGGGTCGGAAACACCAACAAATAAACGATTGCCGCGCCTGAAGAGTGGTACTGCGCGGTGTTTGGTCATGAGTTCTGGCGGGATAAGTTTGTCGGGCAAAGCCGCCTTTTCCAGCGCATCCAGATCAAACAGTGGAACGCCAAACTCAACCGCGGCTATTTCTGCCACGCGCAGGCTGTCTATCGCATGGCTACTGACCAAAAAAGAGAGCAGCGATTGGCCGGCTTTGGTGGCCTCGCGGTTAGCTTGCGCCGCCTGCTCGGCATCCAGCACGTCCGCTTCGACCAGCCGAGCGGCGAGGCCGGAAAGCTTCGTGTTCATTTTTGCTGTCGGGGCGCCTGCGTTCATGCATTGCTACTCTCAAACCAAGTGTGAAGCGTATCAAATTCTTGTTTTTAAAACAGCTCATGAGTCGAACGTTGAGTGCAAAAGAAATTCATGTAGTGATGGACCAACGAGTGGTCCACTTAATTGCTCAGTAGCCCATTACAATCTGAGTTAGCTGGAAGAAGGTCTATCGTGTCATGTTGCGCCATTCTGTCGGGTTCTATTTCATGTTCTAGAGCAAACGATTGTGCCAACGCGTCAGTTCCCTCATTCGACCCGCCCACGTTGCGCAAATCCCTGTATAAACTATAGATATGACTACTTTGCTGTCTGCCGATGGGCTGGTCGGGCCAGCTAGCTTCCCACATCCCAGACATCAACTGAACCAAAAGACTTCTTGCGTCATTTGCCGCTCAGCAGCAAGGTAAGCCTGTACCCCATGTATGGTGTCGAGCGTTAATTTGTTATTTATGCTTTCAAAAAACGAAGCAGCTACCGAAAATGCCTTTTTCTCCATGGCGGAATAGGCAAGTAATCGATAATAAGCATCGTAATTATTTTGTATCGATGTGGAGTACTCTGATAAAAATTCCGATGCCCCTTTTCGGAAAAATCTTCTCGAATAATGATATCCAGTGTGGCTAGTAAAGCTTTATTGGGTGGTGATTGTTTGGCGATCTTTTTATGGGCATCTCTTATTACTTTGGCCGATAAAAATCGGCCGCATGCGGGCATGGCGAGCGCATCTGCGATGGGTTGCAATTCGCCACTTTGACTGTAAAGGATATTCCTTTCGCCTATATATTCAGCTTTTAATGATGTGTGGCGGCTTAACAAAAAATTCACATTTTGAGGGCCATAGCGCGTAAAATCAATTGGATATTTTTCGTCGATGGGCTTGCCTCTGAGTTTCCCCTGACGGCTTTGAGGTATTGTAGATAAAAATCTTCGGGGTATAGAATATTTGTCCGACCGTCGATATAACGAAGGTTACTTGAAGCTGTGGCAGATAGCCTCCGATGTGATACACGTTGAACACATTTCCCCTGCATATGCTTCGGTCAGGTAATCGAGGGAGGTGGTGGGGAATTCTGTCCTGATGGTTATGGTCAACCTCGAATGGCATAAGGAAGTTGATAGGTAATGAGCGCGGTCATCAACAGTGCACTTGCCTTCGTCAGCACCCGAATACTCCGTCGAAAATTGGCGAACCTTCTGATTGCTTGCTCCGGACGAACATACAATGATGAATGTGCAGCTAATCACCACACCGGCCAGCGGTACCATCCGAATGCGGTCAACAGCAGCGTACATAGAAAACCGCGGTGACTAAGCTCAAGCCATAATGGCGAGTAACAACAGCACTGAAGAACGTAATAACGCCGATAGCCCCGATGGTCCAAAGCTGAGGTCTTTCAGTTGATTTTTTCAACGGCAGGGCGGTGCTCAACATGTTCATCCATGCATCCGGAAAATGATAGTGCTTCAATGATTGGATGCGCCGCGTCTTTAGTGATGAAACCTGTGGCGACAGTTACTAATCCTAGAATCCAGAAAGTCGGCCATAAAATCTGGCTTGGCTCGCCGCGCTGCAAAGCGAATAAACAGATCTAAATACAGACCTGCAAATATTAAAGGCTAGGATGCCGGCGTGGTAATTGGTCCATGCAAGACAATCTTTGCTGTGAGTGCCAGCATCTTTGCTGTGGGCAATGCGTAAGTTCGTGGTACAAAACCAATGCAAAAATAATAAGCGAGTAGTCAAAAAGTTCAGGGCGCGGAAGGAGCCGAATGATAAAGAAATAAACGAGCCCAGCTAATCGTCAATCAGGCGACAAAAAACGTTGGCTTTACGCGCCGGATGAATAAAAAGGCGGCGAAAATATATAGTGTAACCCCTGCCAATTTGATGAGAATTGTTGCGTATCTAAACCCAAAGATAGTGTCTAAATAGCCATAGAGAGCTTGGAATGCGTAGGGTTGAAGTTTGATGGGCGCGCCGTTGTGCGTAAAGCTGTAGTTGTCTACCAAGGGGCTAAGGCCGTTATAGAGAAAGTCAAGGCCGGTCTTTGCATGCCAGTATTGGTCATAGGTAGATGGCGTGGAGAGTACAAAAAACCTAAGCGAGCACAACCAAAGGCCGCTGAGTAATAGAATAACAATCGTTTTCACGGGGTTTTCCAACCAAGCAAAAAAATCCTCGGGTATTTTAAGCGAGGATTTTATTCAATGCGTCTTTAGATGGTGGTTAGAATTAGCAAAGTCCTGCCGCTATGCAGGAACCGCCCTCTACCCACGTCACAGTGTCATCACCTGTGAGGGTGGCCGTTAAGATATACGTCTGACTGTCCACATTTGCACCACCAGTAGCCGTAATCTGCGTGCCCGACCATGCGAGTGTGGCCACCTGCGTTCCGACGTTGCCGCCCTGAGTACTGACTTGCGCCGTCAATGGTAATGCCCCGTATTTTTGCGCCCATACTTCTACTTGAGGCTTCACCGTGCCAGTTGCGAGGATCACTTCAGAGAAGCGTGCTTTTTGTGTAAGTTTGATATGCCGGTAGAGCCACGGCTGCCAAAAAATTCCGATGATCGCGATAACAATCATCAGCTCGATTAATGAAGCCTTTTTGCTTGTTCATTGGATACTTTCAGTTACTTTTTTGATGTTCCCTAACGATATTTCGACGTATTTGCTTTGGGTATCGCTGGGTGTTCATTATCGTTTAAGCACAAAAGTATGCCATCAGGGAAAGATAGCCGGAATCAACATGCTGTTGTCGCTAGGTCAGGGTTTCTCACCTTGGTCTGATCAGCCTTTTTTGTGGAAGCTATTGGTTAGAAAGTGACAATAAAGGTCACTTTTGGTCAGCTTGCGTAAACTGTTTGAACCAATACTCATTTGGGTAGGCGGGTCTGGGTTTATGTTGTTTTATCACTCTTGCGGGTACGCCGACGGCGATTGCGTGGGCCGGGATCTTTTTGTTACCACTGCACCAGCTCCATGTAGGCTCCTGCGCCAATAGTCACGTCAGGTAGATCGTCGCGTTGGTGCCGATGGTGGCGTAGTCTCCAATTTTTACTCTACCTGCGATCGCAGCAGCCCCATGATATGCACCCGTCGCCAATTGCGCATTCGTGATCCACTACACACCCGGTATTAAAAATGCATTATGAGCCAATCTCGCAGTATTTGTGAACTACGGCTCCTGCGAAAGCAGTGGTGCCTGATCCTATCCTGCATGAAGGGTCTATGCAGGCTGTGGCACTAATGACGCTTATCGGTCTTATCCCGAGTGCTTCGAGTCGAGAGTGAAGCTCTACGCGAGCAAACCGAATTCAGCGCCCACTGCCACTGCAAATTGTGTAATCAGCGGTAAAGATAGTTTTTAAGGCATTCTGGGTTATCAGTAGTTCTTGTGAGATGTTTTTGGTTATCTTCAGTCTTATAAACGAGGGCGGATTGGGCCAACGAATAAGTCTCGCTTCATCGCTAGGTGCCGAGTATCAACCGTGCTTGGCTTCCCGACCCCCAAACCAGCAGCTTTTCGTGAGGTTGTGTACCTATGCCTGACAATGTGCTTCCCTTTTGTGCTTTAACGTTTGGTTAACGGTTGTAAGAATAATGTAATCAGTTTTGGCAGAGCTAGCGGCTAGGAGTTTATTGATATCATGAAATTGTCAGTCGTATCCCCTGTGTATAACAGCGCGCTGCTGATTAGCGAAGCTTGTTAATCGACTTCATTGTGCGCTCAATCAGACTTTGAGGACAGCTTGAGCTCGTGCTTGTTGACGATGGGTCAACAGATGGGTCGTGGGCGGCTATATGTGAAGCCGCTCGGAATAACGCATTTGTTGTGGCGGCAAAGTTGAGTCGAAATTTTGGGCAGCACACAGCTATTGCTGCAGGCCTGGACTTGGCACAAGGCGATGCGGTTGTCGTCATGGGGATTGTGACCTACAGGATCGCCCTGAGGAGATTCCGAGGCTGTATGAGCAACTGCTCGGCAATGACAATGTCGATTGCGTTATCGCACTACGCGAGGACCGAAAAAGATAGCTTCTTCAAAAATTAGGTCGCGCCTATTTTATCTGCTCTTGAACATTCTTACCGGAATGAAACTCGATAGCCGAGCCGCTAACTTTGGTATATACACCCGCAGATTTGTCTCCACGTATGCCAGCAGAGAAGTGGATCGTAGCTTTCCCTTCCTGGTCCACTGGGTTGGCTTTCAGAAAGCATATCTGGCGGTTCAGCACGATCCGCGGCCACAAGGCAAGAGTGGTTATACCCTTTGGGCCCTTGTTAAGCTGTCGCTATCCATTGGCATGGCAGTTTCTGATAGGCCAATGAAGATTGTTATGGGTTTTGGCTTGCTGCTCAGTGGGTCGGCATTTCTCATGGGGTTGTCGCTGCTATACAGCTACTTTATGGGCCAGATTTCTGAGCCGGGCTACGCAAGCATTGTGTTATCAATTTGGTTCTTCAGTGGTGTTATTACGCTGGTTCTTGGCCTTATCGGGCTTTATATAGGACGCATTTTCTTGGCGACGAAAAATCGACCGCTTTACATTTTGGATGTTGACCCGCGATGTGCTGTTGATGAGTAATGAATCAGAAGTGAATGGGAGATAGGCCCATGACTTCGGCTTTTTCACAGCTCTTGCGATTTGGGATAGTTGGTGTCCTAGCCAACCTATCTCTTTATATGGTTTATTTGGCGCTGGTGTTCATGGGTCTAGCGCCCATATGGGCGATGACTACTGCATTCCTTATGGGCGTCGTGGTTTCTTTTGTCTTCAACGCTAAGTGGACATTTGATGCAAGCACTAGCGCTGATGCTTTTCGAAGAATGTTGGTTTGTTACTTCGCTGCTTGGCTTGGAATGCAATCACGCTGTATGTGTTGGTTGATGGGCTTAAATGGCCCCATCACGTCGTTCAGGGATCGATGATTCTTTGCTTGGCGATTATTCTCTTTGGTTGCCAAAAATTTTGGGTATTCGGGGGTTAGGGTTGGCAAGTGAAGAAAAGCCGTAGGTAGGCAAGGTTGATTGCATGCCCATAAAATTGCCGTTCAATCGGCCACACATGACAGGTAATGAGCTTCGCTATATTGCGCAGGCGCATGAAGACGGGCGCCTAGCAGGTGATGGGGCTTTCACCGTCAAATGCCATAGCTGGCTCGCGGCACACACTAATTGTGCTGCAGCACTGCTCACGCACTCGTGTACGGCAGCACTCGAAATGTCTGCGCTTTTGGCAAATATAGGTGAGGGTGACGAGGTAATTATGCCCTCTTATACCTTTGTCTCCACGGCCAATGCATTCGTCATGCGCGGTGCAATCCCGGTTTGTTGATATCAGAGCCGATACGCTAAACCTCGATGAGGGCTTAATTAGCGCTGCAATTACAAGCAAAACAAAGGCTGTCGTGCCAGTGCATTACGCCGGTGTTGCTTGTGAGATGGATACTATCACTGAGGTCGCGCGGCAACATGGATTGGTGATTATTGAAGACGCCGCACAGGGTGTTGGAAGTCGCTACGAGGGGAGAGCCTTGGGGTCTCTTGGTGACTTGGGTTGTTACAGTTTTCATGAGACCAAAATATCATCGCGGGCGAAGGCGGAGCTCTCTTAGTTAACCGATACGACTTGGTTGGTAGCGAGCTGAAATTATTCGAGAGAAAGGTACCGACCGTTCTCAGTTTTCCCGGGGTGAGGTGGATAAATACATGGAGGACGATAGGCTCCTCTTATCTACCCGGAGAGCTGGTTGTTGCTTTTTGCTCGAAGCGGTCGGTGATATCAGCTAATCGAAGTCGGTCGGTGATATCACTAACTCGGTTCGACGTCCGATTGTCCCGCTGTGGCGCTATGTATTCATGAATTGCCTCCTCGCACCACATCGAGTTACGCCGTTTTTCGTGGTGTCCGGGATGCATCACCGGATAACTGGTACTCTCCTGCACCCCCGGTAGCTGCATAAGACTGCCTCCCAGAAACTCGCGGTAATCGGCCATGTCGCGCACCCGCGCTTTAATCAGGTAGTCAAAATTGCCCGCCACCAAATGGCATTCTTCTACCTCGGGTACGTCCTTAATAGCCTGAGTGAACTCGGCAAAGGCGTCGCCGGCGGTGCGTTGCAGCGTTATCTGTACAAACACCACCAAGCCTTTGCCCAGTTTAGTGGGGTCTAGGTCGGCGTGATAGCCGCGAATGAACCCCTCGCGCTCTAGGCGTTTTACTCGCTCTTTGCAGGGCGTGGTGGTTAGCCCCACTTGGCGCGCCAGCTCGGCGTAGCTTAGGCGGGCGTCTTTTTGCAGCGCCCGCAGAATGTTGCGGTCAATTCGGCTTAAGGTGGTCTCGGGCATGAGGGCTCTCCGCTTTGCTGTGACGACATGGCGACCGAGTGGTGACTTGCTGACCGGCCCGACATTTTGGTGGTGTTTACCCGCCGTAGCGCGGTTTTCCCATTAGCGCTAAAGGGAATAAACGTCTGGGGTGCTCATTATAGTTAATGCTATTTACGGTCGTTTTGTCTTTTTTTAAATTATTTTATGGTCGATCTGGCTAGTTAAAAAGCAAATATATAGCAGATAAGGAGGTTTGTCAGGGGTAGATTGGCGCTATTGCCCCAGCCGTGGGCGAACAAAATAGTCAGGGAGATCGCTCATGATTGTTGGCATTCCACAGGAAATTAAAAACCACGAATACCGTATTGGCATGACCCCCGCCGGCGTGCGCGAGTTGGTGGCGGCCGGGCACACGGTGTTGGTTGAACACAACGGTGGTGATGCCATTGGCTTTGACAACGCGGCCTACCAAGCGGCCGGTGCAGAAATTGCCGCCAACGCCGAGGAGGTTTTTGCCCGTGCCGACATGATCATTAAGGTGAAAGAGCCGCAACCCAACGAGTGCCGAATGCTGCGCGAGGGTCAGCTGCTGTTTACCTATTTGCATCTTGCCCCCGACCCCGAGCAGGCCAAGCTGCTGCAAGACTCGGGTGCTAGTGCCATTGCTTACGAGACGGTCACCAGCGCACGCGGCGGTTTACCGCTGTTGGCGCCCATGAGTGAGGTGGCCGGCCGTATGTCGGTGCAGGCCGGTGCGCATCATTTAGAGAAAGCCCAGGGTGGTAACGGCACGCTGTTGGGTGGTGTGCCCGGCGTCGAGCCAGGCAAGGTGGTTATTTTAGGTGGTGGCGTTGTGGGCACCAATGCGGCGCGCATGGCCGCGGGTATGGGTGCGCAGGTCACTATTTTGGATCGATCAATCGAGCGCTTGCAGCAATTGGACGATTTGTTTCAGGGGCGCGTGGTGGGTGTGTATTCCACCGCCGACGCCGTCGAGCGTTATGCGCTAGCGGCCGATGTGGTCATAGGCGCGGTGCTAATCCCGGGTGCTTCAGCACCCAAGCTCATCACCCGAGAGCATGTAGGCGCCATGAAAAAGGGCGCGGTGTTGGTGGACGTGGCGATTGATCAGGGTGGTTGCTTTGCAACGTCGCGGGCTACTACCCACCAAGATCCGACCTATGTGGTCGATGACGTGGTGCACTACTGCGTGGCCAATATGCCTGGTGGTGTGGCGCGTACCTCGACCATGGCGCTTACCAACGCTACCTTGCCCTACGCACTCAAGCTGGCCAGTGCCGGCTTAAATGTGCTGCGTGACGATGCACACTTGGCCAGCGGTCTAAACGTGCACGCGGGGCATATTACCCACGAGGCGGTGGCGGCAGCGTTGGGGGTTGATTACTTCCCCGTGGAGCGCGCGCTCACATCGTTTATGCAGAGCGCCTAATGGGCATGCGGTGACGGCGCTGCACACCCCCTCACCCCCTTCCTATTGAGGAGTAGGCTGTTGTTAGTGGCCTTTAATCGGCTGTTAGCTCTGGCTGGTGAGGCCACTAGGCAGCGTGCTTGGCTTTAAATTCCTTGCGCCGTGCGTGCAGCAGGGGCTCGGTATAGCCGCTGGGCTGCTGGGTTCCCAGGAACACCAAATCACAGGCCGCCTGAAACGCAACGCTGTCTCTAAAGTTGCCCGCCATAGGTAGATAATTAGGGTCCGATTGATTCTGTGCATCTACCACCGCGGCCATGCGCTCTAGGGTTTCACGTACCTGCGCTTCGGTGACCACGCCGTGGCGTAGCCAGTTGGCCAAATGCTGGCTGGAGATGCGCAAGGTTGCGCGGTCTTCCATAAGGCCCACGTTGTTAATATCGGGCACTTTAGAGCAGCCCACGCCCTGGTCAATCCAGCGCACCACGTAACCCAAAATGCCCTGAGCGTTGTTGTCTAGCTCCCGCTGAATGCCCTCGGCGTCTAGCCCGTTTGCGCCCTTGAGCGGAATGGACAAGATCTCATCCAATTGGCGGCGCATGTGGCCTTGTAATGTGGCTTGCACGGCAAACACATCCACATCGTGGTAGTGGGTGGCGTGTAACGTGGCTGCGGTGGGTGAGGGTACCCAAGCGGTGTTGGCGCCGGCTTTGGGGTGACCCACCTTGGTCGTTAGCATGTCGGCCATTTTGTCGGGCATGGCCCACATGCCTTTGCCAATTTGCGCCTTGCCCTGCAAACCACAGGCAAGCCCCACATCCACGTTCCAGTCTTCGTAGGCGTTAATCCAGGTTTCGGCTTTCATGCCCGACTTGGCGGTGAAAGCACCCGCCTCCATAGAGGTGTGGATTTCATCGCCGGTACGGTCCAAAAAGCCGGTATTAATAAATACCACGCGCTCGCTTGCGCGGTTAATGCATTCGGCCAGGTTAACGGTGGTGCGCCGCTCCTCATCCATAATGCCCACTTTAATGGTGTTCTTGGGTAGCCCTAGCACTTGCTCCACCCGATCAAAGAGTGCCACGGTAAAGCCCACCTCGTCGGGGCCGTGCATTTTGGGTTTTACAATGTAAATGCTGCCTTTGCGCGAGTTGCGAATAGGGCCGGTGCTGTTAAGGTCGTGCACCGCACACAAGCTGGTAAATAGGGCATCCATAATGCCCTCGGGCACTTCCTGTCCGTCCGCCGTCAAGATGGCGTCATTGGTCATTAAGTGTCCCACGTTGCGCACAAACATCAGGCTGCGACCGGGCAGCGTGAGTTCGCCTCCTTGCGGTGAAGTGAATACACGATCGGCCTGCATACGCCGGGTCATGACCGAGCCGCCTTTAGTGAACGACTCTTCCAGGGTGCCCTTCATGAGCCCCAACCAATTGCGGTACACCACCACTTTGTCCTCGGCATCCACTGCGGCTACCGAGTCTTCGCAATCCTGAATGGTGGTGAGCGCCGACTCCAGACATAAATCTTTTACCCCGGCGGCGTCGGTTTGACCAATGGGATGGTTGCGATCAATTTGTATCTCGACATGCAAGCCGTTGTGCTTAAGTAAAACCCCGCTGGGGTCATTGGCGCTTCCCGTGTAGCCCACAAGTTGCTCGGGCGCGGCGAGGGCCGCTATCGATCCGTCGTCTTGGGCTACCTGTAGACAGCCATCAACAACAGCGTAGTGGGTGGCGGTGGCGTGGCTGCCAATGGCGGTGGGGAAATGGCGGTCTAAAAAATCGCGCGCCCAAGCAATGACCTTGGCACCGCGTACAGGGTTGTAGCTGCCCGCGCGTTCGGCGCCATCGTCCTCTGCTATGACGTCGGTGCCGTAGAGCGCGTCATACAAGCTGCCCCAGCGTGCGTTGGCGGCGTTTAGGCCAAAGCGGGCATTCATAACCGGCACCACCAATTGTGGCCCTGCCAGATTGGCAATCTCATCGTCCACGTTTTCTGTCGTAACGGTTACCGACGCCGGTTGCGGGAGCAAATAGCCAATCTCTTCTAGATAGGCTTTGTAGACGGCAGTATCATAATTGTCGCCGGGGTGCTCGCGGTGCCAGGCGTCTAACTTGGCTTGCAGGTCGTCACGCACAGCAAGCAGCGCGGCGTTTTGGGGCATAAAGTCACGCAGTATGTCAGCCAAGCCCTGCCAAAATGTGTCGGGTGCTATACCGGTGCCTGGCGCAATGTCGTTGACCAGTAAGTCATGCAGTGCGGTATCAACCTGAAGTCCGGCGCAGTGGATGCGGTCTGCCATGGCGGTGTTCCTTAATCAGTACGCACGTCAGCTGTTGGTGAGTGCGATTTGAGGGCGATGATTAGCCGTTATTTTCGCCAAGTCGCTACATAAACGCTAGAAATGATCTTAATAAAGCCTATTCACCAAAATGATAAAAGGCGTTCTCTGTCGTGATAGGTTGCCGGAAAGGTTTTGCCAGTGGCTTTACTGGCGGGTCGCAGCAAGGACGGGGTTAACGTGCGCTGATAAGAGCAGGCGTCGGCAGGCCTGCGCGCAACCACACGCTTCACTTAGCTATTCGCTGGCGCCCTTTGGCTGGTGTCTTGGTGGGCTTGGCTTTGGTTTTGCGGGCAGGGGTGGAGGCTACCCCATTACCCTGGCTTTCTGGTCCCAGATCCCGGGCTATGTGAGTAATAAGCTGGCGCACCCAACGATGGGCCGGGTTATGTTGCAGCAGCGGGCTCCAGGCCATTTTTAGTTGTAGTGGCGGTATATCAAAGGGTGCGTTGCGCACAACAACGCGCGGGTTGTCACGTTTAAGCCAGGTAGCCCGAGTGGGCAGGGTGACAATAAGGTCGTTTTGCTCCGCCAAGGTCATGGCCGCCTGATAATGACGCGTAAACACGCGAATGCGGCGTTTTTTATTACGCTTGGCCAGCGCGGCATCTACCCAGCCCAAGCGTTGCACGTCGTCGGGGTCTACCCCCACGCCCACGCCCATGCCGGTTTTGCTCACCCAAATGTGGTTGGCGCTCAGGTAGGCCTCTAGGTCAAAGTTGTCCAAAATGGGGTTTTCGGGGCTTAGCAAACACGAAAAGCTGTCTTCCCACAGGGTAATTTGGTGAAACGATTGGGGCATTTCCTCAAAACGGTTAATGATTAGGTCTACCTTGCCGCGCTCCACATCCAGAAAGCTGACATCGGAGGGCGTCATAATGTCTAGGGTAATACCCGGTGCCTGCTCGCGAAGCTGCTGCATAACCGCGGGAAACAGCGTGGACTCGGCGTAGTCGCTGGCCATAATGCGTATGACTTGGTCGGCGCTGGCCGGATCAAATTCCGACGTGGGCTGAACGGCGCGGTCAACCCCTGCTAAGATATCGCGCACCAGTGGTTCCAGTTCGAGGGCGCGCGCCGTGGGTGTCATGCCGTCGGAGGTGCGCACAAGGAGCGGGTCGCCAAAGAGATCGCGTAGGCGACGCAGGCCATTGCTCATGGCAGGCTGCGATAGCCCCAACTGGTTGGCGGCTTGAGTCACGTTACACTCACGCAGTAGAGCGTCGAGAAAAACCAGTAGGTTTAGATCGATGCGATTGAGGTTTTTCATGGGCATTTCTCCTGCGAATGGTCTTGCTCTTTGCTATTGCGCCCGTGAATTATATACCCTTTGACTGAGGCTGCTACACGCAGTCATAGACGAAGCAACTATCAACCCTATCGACAATACAAACCAACAATACAAACGAAGGATCAATCATGTACCGCGCGCCGCTAGAAGATATGCAGTTTCTCATTGACGACGTACTCAATATTGAGCAAACCCTGGGGTCGCTGCCGCGCTTTGCCCAGCTGGGTGTGGGCAGTGATCTCACCACGGCGCTATTGGATGAGGCGGGTAAATTTGGGGCCGACGTGTTGGCGCCGCTCCGACGAGTCGGCGACAGCCAGCCGGCTTCCTGTGCCAATGGCAAGGTGACTATCTCACCTGGCTATGCCGAAGCCATTCAGGCTCTGGGTGCTGGCGGTTGGGTGGGTATTACCGCCGATGCCGACGCTGGCGGGCAGGGTTTGCCCGAGCTTTACGGTACTGCAGCTTGCGAGGTGTGGAACGGCGCCGATATGGCCTTTGCGCTAGAGCCCTTTTTATCGTCGGGTGCGGCCCTGGCCATCAAGGCCCACGCCAGCGATGCGCTCAAGGCCACATACCTTGCCAAAATTAACAGCGGCGAGTGGTCGGGTACCATGAACCTGACCGAGTCGGGTGCCGGTTCCGATTTGGGCGTTATGAAGTCCCGGGCCGAGCGCCAAGGCAATCACTACAAGATTTTTGGTCAGAAGATTTACATCACCTGGGGCGATCACGACGCCACAGAGAATATTATTCATTTGGTACTGGCACGATTGCCCGACGCGCCCGCCGGTAGCAAGGGCATCTCGCTATTTTTGGTGCCCAAATACCTGGTTAACGCCGACGGTTCGCTGGGCGAGCGTAACGATGTTTACCCCGTTTCCACCGAGCACAAGCTGGGTATTCATGGCAGCCCCACCTGTGTCATGGCCTATGGCGACAACGGCGGTGCCATAGGGTATTTGGTAGGCCAAGAAAACAACGGTCTTGCGTGCATGTTCACCATGATGAACGAGGCGCGCTTAAAAGTGGGTTTGCAAGGTATCGGTGCGTCTGAAGGGGCGTATCAAAAGGCGACGGCCTATGCCCGCGAACGGGTGCAGGGTGGCGTGCCTATTATTGAGCACGCCGACGTCAAACGGATGCTTGCTACCATGCGCGCCCTTATTGAGGGCATGCGCGCGCTGGCTTATACCGAGGCCGTGACCATGGATTTGGCCCACTACGGGCCAGAAGACAGGCGTGCTCAAGCGCAGCGACGTATTGATCTTATGATTCCCGTTATCAAGGGCTGGAGTACCGAGGTGGGTCAGGAGGTGACGTCGCTGGGTGTGCAGGTGCACGGTGGTATGGGGTATGTCGAAGAGACGGGGGCAGCCCAGTATTTTAGAGACGTACGCATTACCTCTATTTACGAGGGCACCAACGGTATTCAGGCCGCCGATTTATTAAACCGCAAGGTAGGCCGCGATGGTGGTGCCACCATGGAGGCAGTACAGGCCGACATCCGCACCACCTGCCAAGCGCTGACGGCCTCAAGTAATCCCCGGTTACAGTCATTGGGTCACGCATTGAGTAACGCCTTGGCAGATCATGTGCAAACGACGCAGCATTTGCTGGTAGCGCTTAAAGAGGCAAGTTTTGAGGCGTTTGGTGGCTCCTTCGACTATCTCATGCAAACCGGTTATTTATTTGGTGGTTGGGCTATGGGTGTGTCGGCGCTGGTCGCTGCCGAGAAACTGGCGGCAGGGCAGACCGGCGAGTTTTACACTCGCAAAATCGGTACGGCCAGCTTTTATGGCGCGCGCATATTGCCCCGGTGCAATGCCCACAGTGCAGCTATTTTAAACGCCGGTAGCGCCCTGTCTGACTATGACCTCGCGTGGCTCTGAGAACGTGGCTCTGAGGACGTGGCTAGGACGACGTGGTTTTGATGACTTAGGAGGCTCGAGTGACCGCCATTGATTTCACCACCCCCGATTTATCCGATGCCCATGCCGCGGCCGCGGTGCTGCCGTTTCAGTTTCAGTGCTTTGGTGGCCATGAGAAGTTTGCCGGCCCTGTTTCTACCATTGCCTGTTTTCAGGATAACTCGCGGGTGGCCGAGGCGGTTGCCGAGCCAGGCCACGGGCGCGTGTTATTGGTGGATGGTCAGGGCTCTCTGGCTCGGTCATTGCTGGGCGATAACCTGGCTAAAAAGGCGGTGGACAACGGCTGGGCCGGCATTGTGGTGATTGGCGCTATTCGCGATGTGGAGATTATTGACACCTTGGCCATTGGCGTAAGGTCACTCGGCGTAGTGCCCATGAAAACTCAAAAACTCGACAAGGGCGATCGCGATACGCCCTTGTCACTGCGCGAGGTGGTGGTAGAGCCCGGTTTTTGGCTCTACGCCGATCGCAATGGTGTGCTGGTGAGTGAGAGTCCTATTCACTAGGTGCAGCCGTTGGCGGCTGACTTCTGGTTGTTGTATCGGTCGTCGGCTACCCAATGCGCATAGAAAGATCGAGGGGCTCCACGCCCTTGGTGAGCGCACCAATCGAAATAAAGTCTACGCCCGTCAGTGCAATAGGGTGGAGCGTTTGGTCGGTTACATTGCCCGAGGCCTCCAACTCGGCTCTGCCGGCTGTCAAAGTAACCGCCTCGCGCATGGCCTCAAGACTAAAATTGTCGAGCATGATGCGATCACTACCAGCGTCTAGGGCCTGCTGTAACTCGGCCATGGTTTCGACCTCAACTTCTACGGGCTTGCCGGGTGCCTGACGTCGCGCCTCGGCAATGGCCTTGCCAATACCCCCGCAGGCTTCAATGTGGTTCTCTTTAATGAGAAACGCGTCATAAAGCCCCACGCGGTGGTTGTAGCAGCCGCCACAGGTAACCGCGTATTTTTGAGCAAGGCGAAACCCGGGAATGGTCTTGCGGGTGTCTAACAGTTTTACTCGGGTGTCGGCTGCCTGGTCGGCATAGTGGCGACAGCGCGTGGCGGTACCCGACAGCATTTGCAAGAAGTTGAGTGCCGTGCGCTCGCCGGTAAGTATGGCGCGGGCATTGCCGGCTATTTCAAAGAGCAAATCGTTGGCATTTAGACGGTCGCCATCGTGCTTGTGCCAGCGAATGGCCAGCGTTGGATCGAGTTGCCGAAAGGTCGCATCCACAAACGCGCTGCCACACATTACCCCCGGTTCGCGGGTGATGACTTGCGCCCTAGCCGCAGCCGTTGCCTCAAACAAGCCGGCGGTAATGTCGCCGCTGCCGATGTCTTCGTCTAATGCTAAGCCAACGAGCCGCTCAACCGTGCTCTCAGTAATCATTGCCGTGCTCCGATAACGCGCAGAAAATAATGGGGTGCGCTAGTATGGCACGGTGATGGCAAAAAAGATGACTCCAACATTGCACGACAGTGGCCGAGAGGGTTTAAAAACGGGTTGGCAATCGGGTTGGCTAGCGGCCGCTCGGCACGTGCCGTCACCCAATTTTAATGCGCGGCCAGCACCGGCGCGTGTCGATTTGCTGGTCGTACACAATATTTCCTTGCCGCCCGGTGAATTTGGTGGTCCGGGCATTGAGCAGTTGTTTACCAATACCTTAAATCCCGCCGAGCACCCTTACTACGCCACCATTGCCGAGCTCCAAGTCTCGGCGCATTTTCTGATTCGCCGGGACGGTGAGATCGTCCAGTTTGTCTCGGTAGACCGCCGGGCCTGGCATGCCGGCCAATCGCTCTGGTGTGACCGACACAACTGTAACGATTTCTCGGTGGGCATAGAGCTGGAGGGGACCGACGATCTACCCTACGAGGACATCCAGTACACGCAACTTCAACAGCTCGTCGATGCCTTGCGGTGCTACTTCCCGTCTCTCGGCCCCGATGATGTAGCCGGGCACAGCGACATAGCGCCCGGCCGTAAAACCGATCCCGGCCCCGCCTTCGATTGGTCTCGGTTAAGCTGAGTTGTGGTGAGGATAGGGCGAGTATTGTCGGTACACAAAGCGCAGGCAGCGGTGGTGGCATGCGGCTCAGGTGAGGACTAGGGCGGTGGATTTCTCGTTGTGGTTAAGCTAAAAAAACCGCATTCTCACACAATAGTAATAAGGTCTCCCAAAAGGAGTAACGACAGTGACCTATCTGGCCTTCTTGTTCGCAACTGGCTTGTATTTTGGTTTGGGCCCCGGTGGTCCATTGCACAGCGATGGGTGGTACGTTGCACTGCGCCGCCGTGTAGATGCTATAGAGCCCGATTTTTGGTTGGGGTTTATTCTTCTCGTGGTGGTGCCCTGTGCCGCGCTGGCGTTGGTGTACGCCATTTTTGAAAGCCTCTTTGGTGGCGCCGCCATGCTGCTTATTGGCACCGCGTCGCTGTTTTTTGCCTTCGGTCGCGCCAATTACGACGCACTCATTGACCGCTTCCTATCGCGCTCGAGGGCGGGTGACAACGAGGGGTGCTGCACTGTTACTTGAAGAGGCCGGTGCAGAGATTGAGGCCGACGATGTCGAGGCGTTTGGTCGTATTGCGGCCAAGACCTTCGCCTACGAGGGGTTTCAGCGCTGGTTTGCCCCGGCGTTTTATTTTTTCTTGCTGGGCCCGTTTTGGGCGGTGGCGTACCGGCTTATTCAGCTGAGCTCAGAAGACCCCAAAGTGCCGGTGGGTTCATTGCGGCATTTGGTGGACTGGCTGCCCTCGCGGCTGCTCTTACTTACTTTTGCGGTGGTGGGTGATTTTCAGCGCGGCGTACAGTTTGCGTTGAACAATGGCCTCGATCCACAACTTGAGACCGATGAAATCTTGCTACAAGGCCTGGAGACCTGCGCTGCAAAAACCGCCGACAGCCCTGATGTGCGGGTCGAGCAGGTGCGCGATTTAACGCGCCGAGGGTGGATTTTGTGGGTGATCGTGGCATCTTTGGTGGCCATCATAGGCTAAAAACTGTGATCTGGTTCACAGTTTGGGCTGGAGGTCACCGGTCTATACGGCAATGATTAAGGGTTAACAGAAGCTTGCTGAGACCCATTCATGCCCGCTAGTTTTCAGACTAGGCCTGCGCTACGTACCGTGATCGAGGGTGAGAACCCGGTAGGTTTCATCCTGCGCTTCACCTTGGCATTTCACCCGCAAGCGACGCGCATTGGTACCGCTGTGGACTTGGCGCGCTTGTCGACCCGCGATGACGGCGGCTTAACAACTACCCTTGTGCTAGGCCGCGATTGCACGGTTTTAAGTGACGGCGAAGCTATTGGTGAACCCCACGTCAGCCGCAAGGCGTTGCTGATTTCACAGCGCCAGCACAACAGCAACCTAGCCCACAGCAGTTTTTCATTGGTAGCGCCGGCCCAGTCAACAACCCGCCTCGGTATTGGCAATGCCACCGAGCTGTTGGTCGATGGTGCCGAGCTGCAGCGCGGTATGACCGTGCGTTTGGGGCATGGCGTGGTGGGTGTGCTCAGGCTGGTGGGTCCCACCCCCCTTGTCCAGAGCGACCCACACGAGCGTGCAAAGGCGCAGAGTGCGTTACCCCGTGCACTGGGCAAGCTCATTGGCTGCTCTTTTGAGTGGCAACAGATTCGCGAGCAGATTGCGCTGGTAAGCAAAACTGATTTGCCGGTACTCATTTTGGGCGAGTCGGGCGTGGGCAAGGAGCTAATTGCCCAGGCTATTCACGGCGCGAGCCTGCGGGCTCAACAGCCGTTGGTGGCGGTGAACGCGGCCGCTATCCCGGAGGCGCTCGCCGCCAGCGAGCTTTTTGGTGCAGAGAAGGGTGCGTTTACCGGCGCGACGGCGCGCGGGGGGTATTTTCAGCAGGCGGCGGGCAGCAGCCTGTTTCTCGATGAAATAGCCGATCTTCCGCTCAGCGCTCAGGCGCAGCTGTTGCGTGCCCTTGAGAGCGGAGAAGTCCAGCGGCTGGGCGGCACCATCGACAACATCAATGTCCGTTTGATTGCGGCAACCGATGGCCAGGTTAACGACACCAGCGTTATGTCGGCGGCATTGCTCAACCGCCTGCGCGGCTTTGTGATTAACGTGCCGCCACTACGCCAACGACCCGAAGATATTGCGGTGCAACTGGTTCATATGCTGGGTGATGCGCTCGCGCCGCTTGTCAATGCCCCCCAACCGAGTGAGGCGGGTGATCAGATAATTGCCCATTGGGCGGGTCTGTTCTTTGATTGCCTTGCTAATCCCTGGCATGGAAACAGTCGCGAATTACAGTTTTTTGCCCAGCGTTGTACTCTGGGTGATCGCCACTTGGCGCCAGCACACACTCGTCGTGCAAGACAAACCGCGCAGGTCCCAGCACTTGAGCAAACACACCCGAGCGAGCGTAGGTGCGACGATGACACCTTGTACAGCGTACACCGTGACAATGCCTTTGAGGTGCGCGCTACCGCTGCGGCTATGGGATGGTCGCGCGCTACCACCTATCGGCGTATTCAAGCGCATCCACAGTTGCGTTTGGCTGCGGACATCAGTGGTGATGAGATCCGTCAGGCTTTGGCGCACGCGGGTGATGTGCAACAGGCGGCACAACAGCTGGGTGTCTCTGTTAGTGCCCTCAGACCGCGACTGCGCTCCTTGGTAAGTGGGTAGCGAGTATGAGCACAAAAGTTCCACAGACAAATCTCAGCTTGCCGCCCGACGCGCCGCCGTCACTGCTTGAGAGTTATGAGCTGTTGCATCTTATGGGCTCGGGTGGCGAGAGCGACGTATGGTTAGCCCGTGACCGAGTGTTGCGCCGAGAGGTTGTGGTTAAACGCATGGTCTTTAGCTGCGAGCTGGAGCACCTCAGGCGTGACAACGCGCTTAACGCCATTGCCAATGCAGGTCTGCGTGGCGCGCCCAATATCTATGCAGCCTACAAGGTAGCGCAGGCGTTATGGCTCGTGTTGGAGCATATTCCCGGTCGGGTAATCGCCGACTTCAAGCCCCACACCGCCGAGGATGGCCTTGGAATTGGCCAAATTCTGTGCCTTGCTATCGACATCATGCAAGCCCTAGATGAGTTGCATCACGCCGGTTGGATTCATGGCGATCTTTCGCCCGCCAATGTGGTGGTTGATGCCTCGGGTAATGCCCGGCTCATTGATTTTGGCCAGGCGGGTCACGTGGGCGATCGAGCGCGCGGTCGTGGTGTGCCGGGCTTTAGTCGACCCGCGGATGTGCCCGAACAGGTCATGACCGAGCATGACGATTCTTATGCCATGGGTGCGCTGCTTTTTTGGCTACTCTGCGGGCAAACGCCAACCCAAATTACAGGCGCCAATGGCCAGGCAACAACCATTGCGCCATGGATCGATGACATCCGGTCACCCACCCACGAATTGCTATGGGCAACCGCGCAAGCGCTTATCGAGCCCAATCGTCAGCGCCGGCCGTCGCTAAGTCAGCTTGTGCAATCCTTGCACCGCGATGAGCGCAAGTTACCCGACGGCTCGCGGGCTAATCTTGGGCGACTGGTGGCCAAGTCTCGGGTTAAAAGCGCAGCATCAGCGGTGCGCCCACGACGCATTACACCCACCCCGCGCACCGCTGGCGGGCTGGCGCTACCCGGGTTGGGCCTGGCCGTTGGAACACCAGCCGGGCGGGCGCTCAGTGCGTTGTTTGTGGGCGCGGTACTGCTGTCGGCGTGGCTGTACACCACTAGCGTACCGCGCAGCTATGCCCTAACCGTGAACATTGCGGATATTGCGCCTGCCACGGTATTGTCAGTGCCCCTGCGCGATGCGTGGATTGCGCAGGCCTTTACAGACGGTCTGGGGGCAGATTGGCAAAGTGATGCTCAGGGAGCACACCGCGTAGGGTTGTCGGCCAGCTGTCCCGATCAACTGTGCCAGCTCACCTTGCGCCACGACCTGGCACAGGGCTCCCATAGCCATCAGGATTTGGTGTTATCTGCCGCCTCCGCAGAAATCTGGACGGCGGCTATTGAGCGGCTTGCTCGAGAGTTCGCAGATTGTAAAGCCATTCACTAAGCACCGGTGTGGCGGGCATCGGCTTATTATTACCTCGCTGTTGGGGTAGCTGCTCAAGCAGGTAACCCAAAATAGCCTCTACCTCGGTTTGGCTGCCCCGTTGCCTGTCGGCACGCATCGATGAGGTGTTACTTGCCGTCTGGTGCGCAACCCGGTGTACCCTGGCGCTCAGATGCTCAGCAAGCGCTGCTTCGCCACAAGCCTCCAATACCTGCGCCACCTCCCCAATAGCGGCTTCGAACTCGGCGTGGTAAGGCGCGTTTAGTAAGGCGCCATTGCGAATGTCATAGAGCGCCGTTGGCGGGTTAATCACCGCATTAATCACCAGCTTGGCCAGCAGTAAATCGCTTACCTGGGTTGACCAGCGACAAGTCCAGGGTTGTTGGGCAAAGGCATCAAACCAGGCGGGTGGTGCGGTATGTTGAAAATGCCCAATAACGGTTTCGCCCTCGCTTGCCAGGTGCCAAAGCGTCGAGTCCTTCGCACTATTTTTGGTTCGGGAACAGGCCGCGGTGGTTGTGCCCGCCAACAAGGTTTGCGTTGTGAGTCGTTGGGCAACTTGCTCGTGATAACCCATGCCATTGCCCAGTAACACCACGCAAGCGTCGGCAGTGAGTCGGTGGGTAATAGACGCAACAGCCTCTACGGTTGCAAAGGCCTTGGTGCATACCAGTAGGTGTTGAATGGGGGTGGGGTCACACACCCACGACACCTCAAAGTGTGGCGATGAGCCCGGGGCGTCGTGGCTAAAAGGCAATGTTTGCCCGGTATTGTTCTGTGGCTGATGCCGAGACAACAGGGTGACATCAAACCCCATGGCCTGTAATCGACGGGCGAATAGCCCCCCCATAGCACCCACACCCAATACATGCCAGTGCATGCTTAACCCACCGCCGCGAGGCGCGCGATGACCGTGTCAAAGCGACAGCTTGTTGGCTTGGTGGTACCGCTGGCTTGATACCAGTTCCACTCGGTTGCCGCGTACACCGCTTGTGCGCAGCGCCATAGCTGGTGTGAAAATGCTTCCCCTAGCGTCAGCGTTATTAGCGCCCGAGTATCCATGCCCGGGAATCCCTGTGCGGCGCAGGCAACATCAAAGTAGGCACTGCCAATGCCCGCATACTCCCAATCAATGGCCACAAGATGCCGAGGTGTTGCTAACACATTGCCGCTGTGCAGGTCGTTGTGACAAAGCACTGGCGTATCGGCAGCGAGCTGCGCAATGGCCGCCTGCAAACTTGGGTGGGTGGAGTTGATGAGTTGGTCTTTTGGGACGCCGCGCTCTTGTGCGCGTAGGGTATATAGCGATAGCTGAGCCTGAAGATCCAGCGTTTGCCCTGTAACGTCAATGGCATGAATACCATTGAGTAGCGTGGCCAGCGATTGACTTGTAAGCGTACTCCGGTAGGGCCCCGTATTGGGGGCGTCATCAATGTCGTTGCCGGGCCGCTTGGGTAGGGGGTCAATGTAATCCATCACCAAAGTACCAAGGTCACTGCGCACATAGCGTAGCGCCGGCGCGAGTTGCGCGTTTGCCGCCAGCCCATGATGCTCTGCTGCTAAGGTGTTACTCGGCGCGAGTGTTGAGCCCACTTTATTTGGGCTTCGCACCACGAACAACGCGGGACCATTCTGTGTGTCTGCAACGACTTGAGTAATTCGTGTGTAAGGTCCGCTGCTGAGCGTGCGCGCAACACGTGGTTTTGCTACCAGCGCCGTTGCCACTTGCCAGTGCTGCCAGTTATCAAGGGCAATTGCTAGACTCATGGGGCGACCGGATTCGATGAGTCTTTTTTCATAGCCGAAGTTTCGCGAGCCCCGATTTGACTCGCCCCGTTGTCGTTGTTGCTCGCCCCGTTGTCGTTGTTAATAGCCACGCTGGACTGCTGGGCGTAGTGCTGGCGCCAGGTTTGCCAGCCCGCCCAAGCAAGGACGGTGTAGCCAAGAAACAGCCCGGCGGTGAGGTGCAAATCTCGCGACAAGTAGAGATAAATCGACACAGCATCAATCACAATCCAATACAGCCAGTTTTCTAGTACCTTTTGGGTCACCATCCAGGTAGCCACGAGAGCCGCCACGGTAGTGAGACTGTCAAGCCAAGGTAGTGCGGCGAGGGTGTAGTAGTGCAGTAAGGTGCCACTTACGGTGCTGACCATGACGATAGCGCTCACAGCAAGTAGATGCTGTTGTGTTGACCAGCGCCTTATCGCCAGTGTTGTGGCGGCACTGCTATTGCCCCAATGGATCCAGCCGTAAATGGCCATGACGCCATAAAAAACCTGTAATGCCGACTCCATGAGCAACGCCGCTTGCCAAAAAATCACGGTGTATAGCCCTGAGCTAACGAGGGCTGCCAGCCAGCATAATCTGCTTTCGCGGATAGCCAGCACCACGTAGGCGAGTGCCAGTACCACGGCAGTGAGTTCAAGCAGCATGCTCACGCTTAGCTGCCGTCGGGGTTAACCTGAGGCGCGGTGCCCGGGAGAAATTTTGCTACCAACACCTGCCTGCCGCAGCGCGCATAGCTAGCCTCAAGTGCCGTTTGTACCGCGCTAAAAACTGCCTGCGAGTCGCCGCGAATCTGGGTGCTCATGGCATTGGTGATCACGCTCACCGAGTTTGTACTAATGAGGTCTTCGATGAATGCGAGTACGCTATTGTCTACATCACCCGCAAGAGGGTAGAGGCTGAGCTCGGCGCGTAATTCCATATAGCGTATCTCCTGGCGCTTGTTGTGGTCTGTGGCGTGGTCTCGGGTGCGAGGCGTTGCATTCAACGCCGGTAGGTCAGTGTGAGGCCCACTACGCGGGGCTCGCTATATTGGTAGTAAGGCTCGGTAGCGTACTCCTTTCGCGGATCGTTGCCAAAGCTGCCAAAGCCGCGTGCAAAGTAGTCTTTATCGCTAAGGTTTCTTCCCCACAACTGCAGCGACCAGTCGTTGAGCTGGTAGCTAATGTGGCCATTAAGCAGCATGCGAGAGGGGCTGCGCGTATTGTGCCGATCAGAAAAATAAAAGCTGTCCATGGCCGTGGTCTCAAAACCCAGTGTCAGCGCCGCTAATGGTCGCCAGTCCAGTGCCATATGTGCTGTATAGCGGGGCGCATGGGGTTGCTCGCGCCCCGCCAAATCTTCGCCCGCTGCGTTTATGTAGGTATCGAATGTGGCATCAAGCCATCCCAACGCGCCCCGCAGGGTAACTGTCTCAGAGGCCGCCCAGGCAAGTTGCCATTCCAGTCCGCGGTTGGTTCCTTGGGAGGCGTTGTTGGTGTAGTCAATAAAGGCTGTCGAGCCATCGGGTCGGGGTAAAACCAGTGAGCTTTTGGTCTGCTGGTCGCGTCGATCCATGCTGAACAGGGTTAAATCACTAGTGAACGTTGCATCCCTCGAGCGCCATCGCCAGCCCAACTCGCTGTTAATGAGCGACTCGCTGTCGAATACCCCCAGGTTGCGTAAGCCATCTTGCTGCGTGGGTGCTAAGGCATCAATTGACGCGAGCAGATTGGCGTTAATCCCGCCTGCACGTACCCCGCGGCTAGCGCTTAGGTAGAGCAGATGGGAGTCGGACAGTTGCCACTCAACCCCAACGCGGCCGCTATAGAGTGTGTCACTTGGGGTGGTAACCACGCCCTGAGAATCTTGATACTCACTGCCGCGATACTCCCAGCGCACACCACCGTAGGCGGTAACCGTCGTGCTGAGAGGGATGCTGAGGTTTGCGAAGACCGCTCCCGTATCGGTCTCTAGTGCGCTAGTAAAGGGTGCGCTCAAGTAGGTGTAATTGCGGGTGAGGTCTTCGTCTTCACGGCGTAAATACACGCCTGTAACCCAGTCAATAGTTGCCCACTCACCGTTTACACGACTCTCGAGACTGGTCATTTTGCGATTGCGCAAATAGGCGTCAAACGAGCTGTACTCCCAGCCGGGCGCAATGCCCACGTAGCTCCAGTCTTCGTCGTAGCTGTAGTTGGTTTTGGTGCTGGCATGGCTGAGCTGATGAGACACGTTGATATCGCCACGCCACTGCCAATACAGTCGAAGAGCATTGGTTTTGGTGCTGTCTTTGCCGGGCTGGTCTGACAGGGTTTCGCGGGTATTATCCAGCGAGAACGCGTCGTAGCCGTTGTCGGCATCGATTCGGTAAAAACCCGCCTCAAGGCTGTGATCAGCCTTTTCATAGGCCAGTGTGAGTTTGCCGGTAAGCTCATCACGGTTGTTGGTGTCGCTGCGCGCAAGCCGCGTGTTATTGATGTAGCCGTCGGATTGGTATTGCTGCAGTGCGACCCGCCCATGTAATCCTGAGCCCAATGCGCCGCCGGCAATTAACCCCATGCGGCGGCCAGAGTCGCTTTCTACGCCTGCTTGCAAGGTCAGTGCGTCGCCGCTGTTGGCGCTCTGGCTGCGTAAATTAATGAGCCCCGCCAGGGCGTTGGCACCAAACAGCGTGCCTTGGGGGCCTCTGAGCACTTCGACCTGCTGCAGATCCCACAGTGTGGCTGCACCACCGATCCCGGTGATATCAATACCATCGAGCAGCGTGGCAACCGAGGCGTTGACTGGCTCGACAAACTGACTGCGCTCGCCAATGCCGCGGATTTGGAAAAATCGACCCCGCGATGCCCCCGAGGCAACAATCACGTTGGGCGCCAGGGAGAGCAGGTCCTCGACGTGCTGCGCCGCGCGGGCCTGTATCTGCTCGGTGTTAACCACGGTCACCGAACGGTGATTGGCGTCAGGGTCGTCAAAAGCCGCGGTGACCAGCACTTCTTCAAGGGTATTGGCTTGGCTGTTGACAGATAGCAGCAGACCGCTCGCCAAAGCGATAGGTCGACACAGCGCAGCGCATAGAAAGGTTGTACGAGGGCTTAGCGTTGACAAGAAACATCTCTCCTCTGGCGAAGAGAGAGGGGCGCACCAAAAGCCGCAAGTAGGGCGTCAGCGCTTTCCTGTCCCTACGCCAGTATTATCCGGTTCAGGTTCAACGGGTTCATTCGCAATCGAATGTCTCAGGCCTAGCCACCCCGCAGGTTGGCGCAAGTATACCCAATTTGCCAACGGGAATTGAAGTTGTCGTACCCATAACATGGGCTAAAAAAATGACCTTTGGGTGAGAGAAGTAGTGCCGGTGAGATAAACGCGCCGTAAAAAGGCGCTACTGTCACACAAACGACATCCTAGCGTTTTATACTTGATTGTTTTGGGCGCATTGCGCCGAAAGGTACCAAGACTCGCGGTGGCCTCAATGGCGCCGCGCACTTTTTGACAGTCAAGTCAGGTATGATTGGGCTTGTTTTGGTTATCTGACCGCAGACGTCGAGAACAGACAGCGATGCAATTAACGCCCCAACACTGGGACACCCGACTTTTGGAGGAGCGCCTGCACCGGGTGCTGGCGCGCTTATCCGAGCCATCCATCCTGCCTCGTGTGCAGCAGGTCATCTTGGTGGTGCTAACGCTGTGGGCGTTATCGAGTCTGGTTAGGTTGCTATGGAGTGCGTTGCCAACGCCCGACATCGAGATGCCACCAGCAGCGCCCGTCAACCCGGTGGTGGTGAGTAGCTCCGCTCAGCAGGTTATTAGTGTCGATCTGGACGACATGCTGGGGCTGGGACTGTTTTCGCAGCCCGAGACCACAGCCGAGCCAGAGTTGGTCGGCACTGGCTCAGAGAGTGGCTCGCGTGAGGGCATTGAATCGGGTGCCCGCGAGACGCGTCTCGATTTAAAGCTGCAGGGCATCTTGGCTTCAACCGACGATGGCTTGGGTAGCGTCATTATTGAAGCAAATCGCACACAGCAGCAGTATGCCGTAGGCGACAAGCTGCCCGCCTCGGGGAAGGTGGTTTTGGCCAAGGTTATGCCCCAGCAGGTGGTCATTGACAATAACGGCACCTACGAATTGCTCAGTTTGTTTGATGATAGCGAACTGTCCAAATCGATTGCCAAGGTGGCTGCCGCATCACCTGCAACCGCTCCTGCGACAAAAACCGTTGCGCGCCCGGCTACAGCGCCAAACTCGACAGCACGTACACTCAACCCCGCGGTAAATAACGCCAATCTTCAGCAGCGGGCGGCAGAGTACCGTGCGCAACTGTATGATAACCCCGAGCAACTGGCAGATCTGGTTACTGTTGCTGCTGTGCGTGATGATAACGGTCTGCGCGGTTATCGCATTGGGCCAGGTCAAGATAGTCAGCAGTTTCGCGCTTTTGGCTTTGAGGCCGGCGACGTTATTACCGCCGTTAATGGCTACGCGTTGAGTGATCCCGCCAACACCGTGCGGCTGTATCAACTGATGCGCAATGCGACCGAGGCAACCTTTGACATTGATCGCAATGGCGTGGCGGTGTCACTCTCGGTTTCACTGAATGAATAACCAACAGGAGTTATCCCCTCTATGGCGATGACCGCTTCACGGAAAAAACACTTCGGCTTGCTTGCATGGCTGAAGCGCTCGCTGCACAGGCTTGCCTTGGGGAGTATACGTTCCTCGGTGGCGACGGCTGTGATGCTGGCCACAGTAGTCGCTGTGCAGGTGCCCCAGAGCTACGCCCAGAACTACACGGTGAATCTTAAAGACACTGACATACAAGAGTTTATTAAATTTGTTGCCGACGTAACGGGCAGCACGATTGTGATAGACCCGGCGGTTAAAGGTAAGGTCAAAGTACTGTCGTCAAAGCCGGTATCAAAGGCAGAGCTCTACGATTTGTTTTTGTCTATCCTCGATGTACACGGCTACACCGCCGTGCGTTCCGGTCAGGTGATTCGTGTTATTCCCAATAAAGATGCTCGCTCGGCTCCGGTGGCAGTGGATGATGGTAGTACTCAGCTTGTAAACGATGAGTACGTTACTCAGGTCGTGCGCCTGGAAAACGTCTCCGCCGCAAAGCTTATACCGGTACTGCGCCCGCTAGTGCCCCAACAGGCGCATATGGCAGCTTATGCGCCGAGCAACGCCATTATCATTTCCGATATCCGCTCAAACATTAACCGCATTCTCGACATCATTGATCGGATGGATCGCTCGGCGGTGCAGACCACCGAGGTGGTGCGCCTTAAATACGGTGTGGCCGAGGATATTGTGGCCATGCTGCAAAAGTTGGAGAAGTCAAAAGGGGACGCCGGTGATGCCGATGAAGAGGTGCTGCTGGTTGCCGACAAACGCACCAACAGCGTAGTCGTCACAGCCGACGAACTTAATGGTCAGCGCATTAAGGAGCTTATTCGCTACCTTGATACGCCCCTAGAGCAAAGCGGCAATGTCAGGGTGGTGTATCTGGAATATGCCAACGCCGCCGAGGTGGCCGAGGTGCTTACCCGCGTGATGCAAAATATCTCGCGCCTCGATAGCGAGGGTCAGAAGGCCCGCGGTAGCAACTCCACGTCGACTATCGAGGCCGATGAGGGCACCAACTCGCTTATCATCACCGCCGACGCCGACGAAATGGCGGCGCTGGAGGCGGTTATTGCCCGTTTGGATATTCGCCGGGCACAGGTCTTGGTCGAAGCCATTATTGTGGAGATGGAGATAACCGAGGGGCAAGAGCTGGGTTTGCAGTGGCTGTTTGCCAACGATAGCGGCCTGTTTGGTTCTAATGTGAGTACCAGTTCGGCTCAGCAGGCGCGCAATGCGGCGATTGCCGGCGCTATCCTGCCCGAGGATCCTGCCAGTAACGATATTGGTGTGCGTGATTTGGCCGGTGCGCTGTCGCAGGTTCCCGGGACGACCTTTGGCTGGGGTGTGGTCGACGATAATTTGTCGATGGCCGTAATCCTCAATGCACTAGAAACTCAGGGCAATGCCAATATTTTATCGACCCCGAGTTTACTCACGCTGGATAATGAAGAGGCCTACATTACGGTGGGTCAGCAGGTGCCTTTTGTTACCGGTTCCTACACTAATACCGGTGCGGGTAACGGTGCTGTGCAAAATCCCTTTCAGACCATTCAGCGCCAAAACGTTGGCATCACGCTAACGGTAACGCCCCAGATCAACGAGGGTGATTCGGTGGTGCTTGATATTACCCAAGAGGTGTCGAGTATTAGCCAGCAACTGTTGGTGGCCTCAGACGTCATTACCAACGAGCGCAAAATTGAAACCAAGGTCCTGGCCAAAGACGGCGATATTGTCGTGCTGGGTGGTTTAGTTAAGGACGATGTGCAGGACAGTCAACAGGGTGTACCCCTGCTGCAAGATATCCCGCTATTGGGCCGACTGTTTCGCAACGATGTTGTGTCAGTGACCAAATCTAATTTGCTTGTGTTTATTCGCCCCACCATCGTGCGCGATGATGCCGATCTTGCTGGCGCCACCGCCGAGAAATACCGCTTTATTCGCGATCAGCAAATGGAGCGCAGGCAGCGGGGTTTAATGTTCCTAGACGACGGTAACTTGCCCGTGATTCCTGAATGGGAAGCCCAGGTGCAGCAATTACCCCAAGTGCCGGCAGAAACCTCAACGGCTACGGGTGAGCAGGAGCGCTAAGGTTAGTGAGTGACGCAATCCCCAGCGCTGCCGATGTTGCGATGACAACAACAGACGACACAGCATCGATAGTATCTGCCGATGAGCTGATTGATTCCCAAGCCACGGCTATGGGGCTATTGCCCTTTAGCTACGCCAAAGCCCACGGTGTGCTGCTGGAGCGCGATGGCGATGCCCGACGCGTTTTTTACCGCTCACCGCTGGCCACCGCTACGTTGCTTGAATTAAATCGCTACGTACGCGAGGGCTTTGAGCTCATTGAGAGCAGTGCCGATGCGTTTCAGCAGCGTTTAACCAGGCCTACCAGCGAACGAACAATGAAGCCGCGCAGATGGCCGAGGACATTAGTGCCGATGTAGATCTGTCTCAGCTGGTAGATCAAATACCCGATCTGGGTGATTTGATGGACGCCGAAGACGACGCGCCGATCATTCGCCTGATCAATGCCATTTTGCAGCAAGCGGTAAAAGAAAAAGCCTCGGATATTCACGTTGAAACCTTCGAAGACAAGCTCAGCGTGCGCTACCGCATCGATGGGGTGTTAAAAGAAGTACTCTCACCAAGCCGTATGATGGCGCCGGTGCTAATTTCGCGTCTCAAGGTCATGGCCAAGTTGGATATTGAGGAAAAGCGCATTCCTCAGGATGGTCGTAGCTCTGTGCGCATTGCCGGACATGCCATTGATATTCGCATGTCCACTATTCCCTCGGCCCACGGTGAGCGGGTGGTATTGCGCTTGCTCGACAAGCAGGCGGGTCAGCTTGAACTGACCCAGCTCAATATGAACGCGCAGGTTGCCCAGGCCTATCGCCGTGGTTTGCAAAGCCCTCACGGCATTATTCTGGTGACGGGGCCGACGGGTTCGGGAAAAACCACCACGCTGTACGCGGGTCTCGCTAGCATCAACCAGAGTTCGCGCAACATTTTAACCATTGAAGATCCGGTGGAGTACATGCTCCCAGGTGTCGGGCAGACGCAGGTCAATACCAAAGTTGATATGACTTTTGCCCGGGGCTTGCGTGCCATTTTGCGACAGGATCCCGACGTGGTCATGGTGGGCGAGATTCGCGACCTAGAGACGGCGGAAATTGCCGTACAGGCCTCGCTAACCGGCCACTTAGTCCTGTCTACTCTGCACACCAATACGGCTATTGGTGCGGTGACACGACTTCAGGATATGGGGGTGGAACCGTTCTTGTTGTCGTCCTCGCTTATTGGCGTTATGGCCCAGCGCTTAGTGCGTCTGTTGTGCGTAACCTGTCGCGTGGCCCACACGCCAACAACGGCCGAATGCGAGCTGTTGGGTATTGCAGCTAACGCCGAGCAACCTATCTACCGTGCCGCCGGTTGTCCGGCCTGTAATCACTCGGGCTATCGCGGGCGTACAGGCATCTACGAGCTCATTGAAATTGACGATGACCTGCGCCTTATGATTCATGAGCGCGCCAGTGAGCAAGCCATGCTGGCCGAAGCGCGCAAGCGCTACCCGGGCATTGACGCTGATGGGCGGCGGCGCATTTTAGCTGGCGAGACCAGTATTGAAGAGGTTCTCCGCGTAACGGCGGTGAAATAAGCCTTGGCCGCTTTTCGCTACAAAGCCCTCGATGCGCGGGGCAAATTACGTAAAGGGGTTTTAGAGGGAGACTCCCAACGCCAGGTACGAGCGCAGCTTCGCGCCAAACAACTCAGCCCGGTTGAGGTGAGCCCCGCCAACCAACGAACCAATAATGCTGGGCGCTTTTCTACCTGGTTGACTCCCCGGCTGAGTGCGGGGGAGGTAGCACTGATTACCCGTCAACTCGCCACCTTGGTAGCCTCGGCCTTGCCCCTAGACGAGTGTTTGCAAGCGGCCGCCGAACAAACCCGTCGGGCAAAAACCAAAGCCATCTTATTGCAGGTGCGCTCGCGGGTTGCCGAGGGCTACACGCTGGCCAAAGCCATGGCGCAGTTCCCTCAAGCGTTTGGCGAGATGTATCGGGCAATGGTGCATGCGGGGGAACAAGCGGGCCAGTTGGCACCGGTATTAGAGCAGCTCGCCGACTACACGGAGAATCGTCAGCACACGGCGCAACAGCTGAAAATGGCGCTCATTTATCCGTTTGTGCTGGTGGGCGTGGCGGTGGCGGTCGTCACTGCGCTCATGGTGTTTGTGGTGCCCGAGCTCATAGGTATCTTTGCCCACACCAAAAAAACCTTACCGCCGCTGACCGTGGCACTCATTGCCACCAGCGACTTTTTACGTGAGTTTGGCGTGCTCCTGCTGGTGGGCCTGTTACTGGCGGCGGTGGGGTTTAAACAGTTGTTGCGCGATGAGCGGAGGCGGCTTGCCTGGCATACATTGCTACTTAAAACGCCTGGCATTTCGTCGGTGCTCGTTGGTATTGATACCGCGCGCTTTGCCTCGACGCTGAGCATTCTAATGGCCAGTGGTGTACCGCTGTTAGATGCCTTGCGAATTGCCAGCGCTGTCATGGGCAACCTGGTGTTGCGCGCGGCGGCGGGCCGCATTGCGGTGCGGGTTCAGGAGGGCGGCAGTTTAAATCGGGCACTGGCGTCAGAGCCCTACTTCCCCGCCATGATGGTGCATATGGTGGCTTCGGGCGAGACCTCGGGAGAGCTTGAGACCATGCTAGCGCGATCCGCTAAAAATCAGGAGCGTGAATTGGAGATGACATTGGGTACAGTGATGGGTCTCTTTGAGCCCTTTATGGTCGTGGTCATGGGCGGGCTGGTGTTAACAATCGTGTTGGCGATTCTCCTGCCTATCTTCGATCTCAATACAATGGTGAGGTGAAAGACAATGCAAAAACAACGCGGATTCTCGCTAATCGAGATTTTGGTCGTGCTAGTCATTATGGGGCTGCTGATTAGCGTGGTTGCCCCAACGGTTCTGAATAGCGCCGATGATGCGCGTATTCAAAAGGTGCGCGCCGATTTTAAAGCCATCGAAACTGCACTCAAAATTTATCGGCTCGACAATTATCTTTACCCGTCCACCGAGCAGGGCCTGGTGGCGTTGGTTGAGCCGAGCTCGTTAGAGCCAGAGCCCCGTAATTTTAAGTCGGGTGGTTATCTAAGCGAAGTGCCAGTTGACCCCTGGGGACGCGAATACCTGTATCTATCGCCCGGTGAAAATGGCGAGGTGGATATTTATTCTCTCGGTGCAGACGGTCTACCCGGTGGCGATGGTCAAAATGCCGACATGGGTAATTGGGGTGCGGACGAGGATTAATCCAATCCATGGCAACTCAGCTGGCTCAGATAACAAGCCTGCAACCTCGGCGCCAGATGGCTAGGGGTTTTAGCCTTATTGAACTGCTGGTGGCGGTGTTGGTTATTGTACTGCTCACCAGTGTGGTTAGTTTAAATGTGGGCACGGGCGGGCAGTCACTCAAGCGTGATGCCGAGGTTCGTCATCTCACCGCGGTTATGGCCTATGCCCAGTCAGAGGCGGCGTTGTCGGGCAGCGACTTTGGGTTGTTTATTGAGTTGGCCGATGATTTGGGGGAGCCCCTGTACACGGCTCGTTGGCTACAGCGCTTTGACCAAGGTTGGGCCGAACCCGGACTGCGCGATGATGTGCTCACCCCCTACACCTTTGAGTCGGGTATCGAGCTGTCGCTATCACTCTTTGATAATCCCGATGTACTGATTGCGCCACGCGACCCCGAGTTGCTACCCGAGCCTCAAATTTTATTTTTCGCCGGTGGCGAGGTAACCGAAGGTGAGCTCGATTGGATCGACAGGCAAACGGGCGAATTGCTGTTTAGACTTCAGTGGGACTTTTTTGGTCGTACAACGCTACTTGTGCGGGGTGAGCAAAGCGATGACTCATCGGTCTAATCGATCTCTCTGTACCGCAAAGGGTTTTACCTTGGTCGAAGTCATGGTGGCCATGGCGGTGGTTGCCGTCGCTTTACCGGCGCTGCTGTTTACACTGGTGCAGCAGTTAGATGGCAGCGCCTATTTGAGAGAACGCACGCTGGCCAGCTGGGTGGCCGCAAACAAACTCAGTGAGTTACGTTTGGTCGTAGCCAGCGGCGCTGAGCTGCCACGCGATGAGCTGGCCGGAGAAACCGCCCTAGCTGGGCGCGACTGGCGCTGGCGAGTGAATCAGCAAGCGACCCAGTTACCCGGTTTTACGCGTGTCACCATTAGCGTTACGGCACTGCCCGATGAGGGTGATGCTGCCCAACACCGGCTGTCGGCCTTTATGGCTACGGACCAAACGCAATGACGAGTAGCCAGCAGTGTTGAGGCGGGCAACCAGAGTGTGCGCTAGTTTGCCAAGTGTGGGCGCCTACCGGCCCAGCAATTTCATGAGCAGCCCGATAGACAACGCCTTGAGCAGGTGCATTAGCAAACCCGTGGCCGGCTTTACCCTCATCGAAGTGCTGATCGCTATGGCTATCACCGCCTTTGTGGCGTTGGTAGCCTATACCACGCTATCTACGGTCATTAGCGGTGTGGCAAGTGTTCGCGACGAGGCCGATCGGCTGCATGCGCTTACTCGTGCCATGGATGTAATTTCGCGTGATATTCGTCAGGTAGCCAATCGCCCGATTATCGATGAGTTTGGTATGCAGCGCTCGGCGCTCGAGGGTGGCCCACTTGCTCGGGAGGCCTTGGCGCTTACTCGCGCAGGCTGGCATAACACCACGGGTGCACCCCGCAGCACGCTGCAGCGTGTGGCCTATTATTTGGAGGATGATCAACTGATTCGCGCGGTCTACCCGGTTCTCGATCGCACGACTGCCATTGAGCCACGAGAAGTCGTGTTACTCGAGAACGTCATTGGCTTTGAACTGCGCTTTTTAGCCAGCGCCACAACCGTGCAGACCGATCGGGACCTCACGATTGACCGCCGGTTTTGGGAAGAAAATTGGCTGGCAGATTTATCTCAACCGGCGACCACGCTGCCCCTACCCCAGGCCATCGAGATTCGTCTTGAGCTGGAGTCTTGGGGAGAAATTGAACGCTTGTATGTCTTACCGGGCTTTTAAAATGGCGCTTGGTGGTCGTCAAAGGGGGTGCTGCACTGGTGGTGGCGCTGTTGGTGTTTGCCATTGCCGCAGCGCTTATGGTGGGGTTGCAGCGCGATTTTACGTTGGCCATGCAGCGCGGGAGTAACAGCTTGGTTAAGGAGCAGGCTTGGTCATACTTGCTGGGCGCCGAGAGCTTGGCCGAGCTGGCGCTGTTGGCAGATACTGTCACCGATGCCCAGCGCGGTGCCCCTCGCGATGATCTGAACGAGCTCTGGGCACAAGAAGCCACCCCATATCCGCTGGACGAGGGTGGGCTGCTGGCGGGTCAGTTAGAGGACCTGCAAGGGCGTTTTAATCTCAATAATTTATTGTCCGATGCCGATCGTCAGCGACAAAGCCAAAGCGACAACACCAATTCTAACGATGCCGACCCGCCCGCGGGCGACGGTGTTGGTGAGCCTAGTGACACCAGCCAAGCTTTGGAGCGTCAGGCGCTATCGGGCGCACAGAAGCAATTTGTTCGGCTACTTCAGGCCCTGGAAGGCGTGGAGATTAGTTTATCGATGGCGCGGGAGTTGACCGATGCCATCATCGATTACACCGATCGTGATGATCAAGCTCGGGCCACGATGGATGAACAAGAGGCTTATCGCAATCTTGATCCGCCCTATCGCGTTGCTAACCGCCCCTTTGCCAGTGTAAGTGAGCTGCGCGCCGTGGCGGGTATTACCCCCGAGATTTATGGGGCTCTAGCACCCTTGGTTACCGTGTGGCCACCGCAAGGTGGCAGGCTCAATGTATTCACCGCTCCCGCCGAATTGTTGCGTAGCCTCAACACCGACGACCGACTCGATCCGCTATCGATGAATGAGGTGCAACTGTTTGTAGAGCGTCGTGAATTGGGCGAGTTGGAAGGCATCGACGCATTGCTCAGCGAAGCAGTATTTAGTGCCGGTCCCACAGAACAACTGCGGTCACTACTTGGTGAGTCCAGCGACTGGTTTTTATTGCGTGCGCGGGTGGAGATTGCCGCTAGGGAATTGCAGCTGTACAGTGTCTTGCATCGTAGTAAACAGCGGATCAGTCGAGAGTTCAGAACCTTTGGAGAGCTATGACTTCCCCATGGTTACCGCTCCCCGGTGATGTTTAAATAGCGCGACAGGCAAGTGAGAGTGGCTAACCCCAGCACCATAAACCACAGCACCATAAACCAGAGCACCATGAACCACAGCAGCATAAACCAGAGTTCCATGAAGAGCCCCATGATAAGCAACTGACAATGACTGTATCGAATAACGCGAGTGTATTGAGAATAGAGCAGGGCGAGCTGCGCTGGTGGCGGGCCGGTGACCCTGTTGCACGGGATGTCCCCAGTGTCGATGCGCTACCCGATAACACCGTGTTTGCTACGCCTTCAGACGCTGTTCGTTTGGGCGAGCTAGATATCTCTCAGGCTGAGAGAAAACACCTGCGCAAGTCACTGCCGTTCCTGCTTGAAGAAGACCTCATTGACGAGTTGCAGACCCTGCATTTTGTGCATGGCGAGGGCAGTGTCGGCGCAGTAGGTTACGGTGTTACCACGCGCGAATACATGGACGCATGGGCAGAACTTCTGCCCGGAGACTGGGAGGGCCCCTGGGTTCCCGAGGCGCTGCTGTTACCAGTGGGTGAGCAAGAGCTTTGCCTTATTGTCGAGCATGACAGTGTGCTCCTGCGCTCGGATGCCACCCTGTGCTGCCGTGTTCCCCAGTCATTGTTGGCACCTTTACTCAACTCGTTGGATTCGCGACCAAAAATGGTATCGATTTACGGTCACGATGAAACGGCCGATCTTGCGCTGCTGCCAACCGAGTGGGTGGGCAAGGCACAGTGGCGCCGAGGCGGGTTTGGACAGGCGCTGCTACTCAGTAACGAGAATCAGCCGGTGTTGGACCTGCGTCAGGGTGACTATGCACCGCGACTGCCCTTTGCGCGCTGGTGGGGGCACTGGCGCCAGGTGGCCATGGTGGCCGCCGCTGCGCTGGTGTTGCAGTTGGGCGCCGACGCCCTTGCCCTGCATCGCCTAGAAAGCGAAAACCCAGCACTGCGTGCCGCGATTCAAGACAGTTATCGACAAGCCAATCCGCGTGGCGCCGTGGTAGATCCAGAGAAACAGCTTGATCGTCAGTTAGCCGAGTATCAAGTCTCGGCATCGGGTACGGCCTTTACGCCGTTATTGTCGGTGATTACACGCACCGTCGCGAGCGAGCAGGGCCTTGGCATTAGCTCACTCAACTTCAATGCCAGCAGTGGCGAGGTGCGACTCGACCTCAGTGCCGATAACTACGCCTTGATAGAACAACTTCGCGCGCAACTACAGCGGCAAGGTCTAACCGCCACACTCGAGACCTCGTCGTCGCGTAATGATCGGGTGCGTGCTCGCCTGCGAGTAGCGGAGGGTAGCCCATGAAGACCTGGTTTCTGCAACTGACCCGTCGCGAGCAGCTTTATCTCATGGTGATGGCTGGCGCTGTTGGGCTTTGGTTGTTGCTTGTAGTGGCGGTGTTGCCGCTGGCTGAAAGCCGTACCCAGATGGCGCTTAACAATGCGGCGGCGGGTGAGCTATTGGCGCGCGTAGATGCCAAGGTTAACCAGCTAATCAACCTTCGTGAGAGCGAGGGGGCGCGGCAAAGTGGCTCGCTGTCGACCACCATCACGAGAACCAGCGAGCTAGCCGGTCTGAGTGTGCGCAGGCTGCAACCCAATAGCCGAGGCGAGGTACAGGTGCGGTTTGAGAGCGTCGATTACGACGCACTGGTTCGCTATTTGCATACGATAGAGGTAACGGAAGGGTTGGTCGTTTTGGAGGCCTCGATTACTCAGGGTGGGCGTGCGGGTGGTGTAAACGCCACGCTGCGATTGGCGCAACCCGGCTGATGGTATGGCTAACCAGAAAACGTGCTGCGGTTCTTGTTGCGGCTACCCTGGTGTTGCTGTTGACAGCGGTACCTGCGCGGGTGATTGGCTATTTGTTGCCAGCCACCCTTCAATTAGGTGGCTTTAGTGGCACCCTTTGGCAGGGCCAGGCAGCCCGAGCCACGGTTGTAAGCGCTGACAAGCTTATCCACTTAGGACGCGTGTCATGGCAGTTAGCACCTTGGTCCTTACTGATACTCAGCCCGTCAATCGATTTAAATGCCCGCTGGGGGCAGCAACGCCTGCAGGGTAATGTACAGGTGGGTCCGGGTGGTGGTGTGACCCTGCGCAATATCGATGCAAGCGCTGACGCCCAGGTCATTCGAGAGTTTATGCCGCTGTTTATTGGCGGGACCATTGAAGCGCAAGTGCCTTTCCTGAGTATCGAGTCACTTACGCCACCCCGTATTGACCGCGTTGATGGTCGTGTCATCTGGAGCAACGGCGTGTGGACCGCGCGATCAGGCGATGTCGCACTGGGTAATTACGTGTTGGAGATTAACGGGCAACAAGGCTCCCTGGTTGGTGCCTTGCAAACGCTATCGGGCCCCTCAAGGTTGAGGGCCAGCTTAACTTGGAAGGCCCGCAATATCGGGTGGACGTAGCACTGCGAGGCCCGGCTACAAACAATGAGGGTTTGCGTAACTCCTTGCGGTTAATGGCCACACCAACCGCAGATGGTTTCGACTTAAAACTCAATGGCCAGCTTTAGCGGGCAGACGGTAATATAGGGAAGATCCGCGCGTAACCGGTCCAAGCTGAAAAAGGGTTCATGAAGAATAAGTGCTTAAAAAATAGGCCCCTAAAAACTGATAGATAAAATACGAATCAATAAATCAAGCTTTGTCCATAGAGCATGGACGCATACAAAAGGAGCATTAAATGGCCGGAGCAGCAGGCAACAGCGCCCATTGGTCGAGTCGATTTGCTTTTATCATGGCGTCGGTAGGCTTTGCCGTGGGGCTTGGGAATATATGGCGTTTCCCCTACGTCACTGGGGAAAACGGTGGCTCGGCCTTTGTGGTTATTTACCTTGCGTGTGCGGTTGCCATTGGTATTCCGTGCTTGATCGCCGAGCTCATGATTGGTCGCCGAGGTCAAATGAGCCCGCCCAGTTCTATGGCGCGCGTGGCTAAGGAGTCGGGCAAGTCGTCGCTCTGGAGTGGCGTGGGCGGCTTGGGCGTGCTAACCGCCTTTACCATCTCTGTGACCTATGCCGTGGTGGTGGGCTGGGTGCTCGCTTATCTGTTTAAGGCGGTGATGACGGGGTTTAACGGCGTCGATGCGACGGTGGCTGCTACCGACTTTGATACCTTGCTGGCCAGTAGCGGCGGCATGCTGTTTTGGACACTGGTGGGTAATGTGCTGGTAGGCGCCATTATTTTTGCGGGGGTTAAAGACGGCATTGAGCGCGCTGTGAGCATTATGATGCCGCTGATGTTTGCCCTACTGGTGGGCCTGGGCATCTATAATATCTATGCCGGCGGCTTTACCGAGTCGCTTGAGTGGCTATTTACGCCCGACTTCAGCAAGGTCGGCCCCGATACCTTGCTTGCCGCGGTGGGACAGGCGTTCTTTTCCATTGGCGTGGGCATGGGAGGCATGATGACCTATGGTTCCTACCTGCCGCGCTCGTTCTCAATTACCGGTGCCGCCGCGGTTGTGGTGTTTGCTGACACGCTGGTGGCATTGCTAGCAGGCTTTGTGGTGTTCCCAGCGGTGTTTAATTACGGTCTCGATATTGGCAGTGGTGCCGGGTTGATATTTCAGACCTTGCCCGTGGCTTTTGCGCAGATGCCCGGCGGTCATGTTTTTGCCGTGCTGTTCTTCGTTATGCTCACAGTCGCCGGCGTAACCTCGATGGTGGGTTTGCTGGAGTCGGTTACCAGTTGGATTGACGGGCGTTTTAACATCAATCGTCATGTGGGGGCCGCCGTGGTGGTGGGCGTGGCCACGCTGTGCAGTGTTGTCAGTGTGTTGTCTTACAACATTTGGGCAGATATTGGCATTGCGGGTATGAACTTCAATGAATTTACCGAGTTCTTGTATGCGCAGCTGTTCTTGCCGGCCGGTGGGTTACTCATTGCACTATTCGCCGGTTGGTTTATGTTGCGAGAGCACAGCAGCGATGAAATAGCGACCTCGCCGGGTATATATCAATCCTGGCGGTTGCTAATCCGTTTTGTGGCCGTTCCTGCGATTGCCGTTATTCTTGTTACTGGGTTGATGTAATCATGACGCTAATTGCCACACTGACCGACTGGCTTTGGTCGTACGTTCTGATTGTTGCTCTGTTGGCTGTAGGTCTGCGATTTACGCTGGGCACTCGCGCGGTGCAGCTACGCCTGTTCAAGCAGATGTTTACGGGTCTTATGCACAGCCACCTGGCAGGCACCGAGCGGGGTATTAGTGGGTTTCAGGCTTTGGTGGTCAGTGTGGCGGGCCGTGTTGGCGGTGGCAATATTGCCGGTGTGGCGGTGGCGATTACCTTGGGGGGACCGGGCGCTCTTTTTTGGATGTGGCTCATTGCGCTCTTGGGTATGGCGACCAGCCTGGTGGAGTGTGCGCTTGCCCAGCTGTACAAACAAAAACATGTTGGCGATGATTTTCGCGGTGGCCCCGCCTATTACATGCGTCACGGGCTTGGCTGGAAAGTTATGCCGGTGGTCTACTCGGTGTTACTACTGGTCACCATTGGTGTCGGATTTAATGTCACGCAGTCCTACGTCATTACGCAATCGGTAGCGTCGGCGTTTGGCGTTCCCGTTTGGCAATCGGGCATTGTGCTGACTGCTGTTATGGGTGTTGTGATATTCGGTGGTATCCGCCGAGTTGCCGTGTTCTCGGAAATTATTGTCCCCATTATGGTGGTGGGCTACTTCTTGGCTGCCATGGCGGTGGTGGTGCTGAATATAACCGAGGTGCCCGCGGCGCTTGTCACCATTGTGAAGTCGGCTTTTGGTCTTGAGCAAGTGGTAGGTGGTGGCTTGGCGGCCGCCATTATGCAAGGTGTGCGACGGGGGCTATTTTCCAACGAAGCCGGCCTTGGCACTGCCCCCAATGTTGCCGCTGTTGCCGACGTCCCTCACCCAATTTCACAGGGGTTGGTGCAGGCGTTGAGCGTGTTTATCGACACCATGATCTTGTGCACCTGTACGGCGCTCATTATTGTGCTGTCACCGGTATACCAACCCGGTGCCGAGGGGATGGAAGGCGTTGCTCTGACGCAGTTGTCGCTGGCGGCTCATTTGGGTGCCTGGGGTGAGCCACTGGTCAGTGTTGCCTTGGTTATGTTTGGCGTGAGCTCTATTGCCTATAACTGCTACCTCGGTGAGAACAGTATTGCCTACTTTGAGCGGCGACCGAGAGGAGCCATCACCCTGTATCGCGTGGTACTACTTGGTTTTATTGCTTGGGCTTCGCTGCAAGATTTGGGTACGGTCTTTGGCTTTTTGGATTTGACCATGGGCTTGTTGGCCGTGGTGAATCTTGCCGCGCTCTGGGCGTTGTACCCCGTGGCAATCCGTTTACTGGGCCACTACGAGCAGCAAACTTCCACCTCAGAAGTGGCAGTGTTTACGGCTGATCAAATGCCCGATCTGCCGCTTGATCAGGCGAGCTGGGGCCCGCCTGCGGATCTGGAACAAACTGAATAATGGCCACTAGCGCAAGCGCCATACTCAGCAGCAGGTAGCGCCACATGGCTAGCGAGTTTCTGACAAGGTAACGCTAAACTTGCGCTCGCTGTCACCGCGTCGCGTTCGTATGGTAATGGTGTCGCCAATCTTGACTTGCTCCATTGCCGACAAATAATCATCTTGGTTGCGTATGGGGCGATCATCGATGTGGGTAATAATATCGCCTAGGCGAATTTCGCCACGGGGACCCCGCGATGCGCCCACCATGCCCGATGTTGCCGCGGGCATGCCCCGCAGTACGCGCACAATGGCAACGCCTTCAACGCCGTAACGCCGGGTCCACTGATCATTGGCCAACTCCACGCCAAGCACGGGACGTAAAATCTTGCCGTAGGCGATCAGCTGGGGCACTACCTCCTTGACCATATTAACCGGTATAGCAAAACCAATGCCGGCGCTTGCACCACTCGGCGAGTAAATGGCTGTGTTCACACCAATAACCTGGCCGAGCGCGTTGAGCAAAGGCCCACCGGAGTTGCCGGGGTTAATGGCTGCATCGGTTTGGATGACGCCCTGAATACGTCGGTTGCTGGGGGATTGAATTTCGCGATCGA
Source organism: Luminiphilus sp. (assembly GCA_038141785.1). Classification (GTDB taxonomy): domain Bacteria; phylum Pseudomonadota; class Gammaproteobacteria; order Pseudomonadales; family Halieaceae; genus Luminiphilus. The sequence continues at coordinate 108,662 of JAYQIT010000008.1, forward strand.
GCGCGCTGACAATGCCCACGGTAAGCGTTGAGTCGAGTCCAAACGGGTTGCCAATGGCCAACACTTTTCGGCCCACGGTAAGCTCAGAGGAGTCGCCCAAGGGGAGTGCTTCCAAGGTTTCGGGTGGGTTCTCGAGTCGCAGTACCGCCAAATCCCGCTCGGGCGCTACACCCACCACTTCTGCTTCAAAATCACCCTCATCCTGGACAGTCACGGTGAGTCGATCAGCCCCGGCAACGACGTGGAAGTTGGTAACGATAAGCCCGCTATCACTCCAGACAAAGCCCGAACCTGCACCTCGGGGAATCTCCGTAACCGTAAATGAGAACAGATTGCGGCGCAGGGCGCTGCTGGTGACTGATACCACCGACGGGCTCGCCTTGCTAAAGATCTCGGTGGTGTTGCGCTCATCGTCGGTGGCAAAACTAAGGTAGTTGGGGGCGGCCGTCGGCGCGTCAGCGCGAGCCTCGCCAGGGTCGGCTGAACAGCCCAGTGTGGGTAACAACAGCAGCGCTGCTAGCCATCTAAGGCGGGGTAAGCTGATGGATATCATGACTGTAGGGCTCGTATGCGATCGTCGAGGGGGGGGTGTGAGCGCAGCAATTCGGCCAATCCGCCGTTACCCGGGCGGATGCCAAAGGCGGTTAGCTCGCCCGGCAACTCGCTGGGCTGACCCTGCTCAATTTTCAAGCGCTGCAGGGCAGCAACCATATCGTTGCGTGTGGTCAGATTGGCGCCCGCGGCATCGGCGCGGTATTCGCGATAGCGCGAAAACCACATAACGATGAAGCTAGCGAGAAAGCCCAGTAACAGTTCGGCAACCAGGGTGGCAATAAAATAGCCCAAGCCGTAACCGCGCTCGGTCTTGAAAACGACTCTATCGACGGTGTGCCCAATGATGCGAGCAAAAAACATCACAAAGGTGTTAACCACGCCTTGAATCAGGCTCAGGGTAATCATATCGCCGTTGGCCACGTGGCCAATTTCGTGCGCCAGCACTGCGCGCACCTCGTTGGGTTGAAAGCGCTGTAGCAGGCCTGCACTCACGGCCACGAGGGCGTTGTTGCGATTGGCGCCGGTGGCAAAGGCGTTGGCGGTTTGCGACGGAAAAATGCCCACCTCAGGCATGCCAATACCGGCTTCTTTGGCCAATTGTGCCACGGTATCGACCAGCCACTGCTCGTCGCGATTGCGTGGTTGGTTAATGATGTACGTTCCGGTGCTGCGCTTGGCCATCCACTTGGACAGCAGTAGCGACACCAGCGCACCACCAAAGCCAAACAAGCCACAAAATACCAAGAGGGCGCTGAGATTCAGGTCTACGCCGTTGGCCATTAAGATGCTCTCGAATCCAAGCAGATTAAACACCAGGCTGACCAGCACTAGCACTGCCAGGTTGGTTGCCAAAAATAGCAATATGCGCACAGTTAGCTCTCCGTAAGTGCTGCGTTCTCCGTTTCAGAGATTGGCGCTAAATCGCCATTTTCAAGATCAAGGGCTGAATTTTCGTCATCGGGGAGTGGTACGGTAGAAACGGCCAGTGTTGGCAATTTGCCCTCTGTGAGGGTCATTTCCGCGGTCTCACAGCGAAGGTCAATATCTTTCGAGCTCAGTTCAAAAACAGTATTCGTAACCTCATCGTAATGACTAAAGGTCAGTACTTTGGTTGTGTCGCGGCCATCAACCCAGCGCTTGCCCCGGCCCCAGTAGTGTCCGTGCTGATTCTTGATGATATATACGTCGCTCATGGTGTCCTCGATAAATCGTTACAACGGTGTGCCGCTTGCAGCTGCGTGTTGAGTCTTGGGTTAGTGTTTGAGTAAAAAGTCTTTGGCTTCGTTAATTTTTGCCGCCAAATAATCGTTACCACCCCTATCCGGGTGAAGCTTTTGAATGAGGCTTCTGTGGGCAGTAATTATCTGTTCCTCGCTCGCGTCTTCGTTAAGTCCCAGTACGGCGAGCGCCTCGCTACGGGTTAATGCATTACCACCCGAAGGTTCTGACCCGGCGTCGGCTTCTTGGTGCGATTGAAAGCCCTCGGGAAATCGCTGCTCAAGATAACTGCTGAGTAACTGCACCGAATCTTCATCTTCTTGACGGCAAAATTGCAAAAGGGCGTCCAGTTGCTGGTGATTCATCTGCTTGAGATACCAATCTTTAAAGGGTCCTTTAAGGACTTGTCCTGACAACTCGCCGCTGCTGTGATCAAGGTGCATGCGCAAAATATCGCTGCTCACTTCTGATTGTTTGCCTTGGGTATTGCCACCCTGACTGCGTTGTAGCCATTGCTGAAGTAATGGGAACGCACGGATAAGTAGGGGAAACGTCTGTCTCAGCACCACCAGTAAACCGGTAAGTGCGGCACCGAGCCAATGCATTTTGCCCGCCAGCGTCAATACAATTGCTGCTATGGCAGTCACGCCTAGAAGTAATTGTATATAGCCTGCTCGACGCTTGTGTGGGGGTAAGCCCTTAACCCGTCGTAAGAGCAGGTAAAGCGTTATTGCGATGGCAAGGAGTAAGATCACTCTTGGCATGTCAAACCTTTTGGGTAGTGGTGTAGGGTGGTTCAGATTGTCCCGGTCTATGGCGCCTATCTTGGTGCGACCTCGCTTAGCGAGCGTGGCAACGAGGTACGCGCGCGAGCGCTGGTCACGCTCCTATGCTGGACGAGTCCTGCTTCAGGGTTGTTGGTTACCGGGCATCTGGGCCAGCAACAGTTTATCACTGTCTCGGCCCGAACGGCTCAGTGCTAAACGCCCGCCGCTGGCATAACGCGCAACCGCTCCTAACAGCTCACCCAGATAAGATGCGCTGGCGTTGTCAAACGGCGCGTAAGCACCACCGCTCACAGCGGCCATTTCTCTAAAGACATTTGCCACGGCAGTGTCATGACCCTCCTGAAACATAAACAAGGGCTGATTGAGTAGTCGACACCGTCCTGCCAGATCGATGAGTGTCTTGGAGGACTCCTCGCAGGCGTCACCCACAAAAACCAATCCGCGCACCGGTGTGTTGGCGCTACCGGCTTGGCAGTAGTGTGTGAGGAGTCTGGCTATTTGGGTTGCCCCGCCGCTGCAGGTGACCTTGTTCATATGAGCCAATAACGATTGGCTGTTGCTTAGCCACGGGCTGGCATGAAACTCATGCATACCACGGTAGTAACACAGTTGTATGGCGAGGCCATTACCCGACTGCGTGGCGCTAAACAGTTGGGCATGCAGTCGTCGTGCCGTGTTCCACGTAGGTTCTCGGCTGGCTGTCGCATCAAGGGCAAAAAGCAGTCGAGGTTGCGAGACCGCGACTTGTCGTATGGCCTTGGCTTTGGCTAGAAAACTGGCGACCTCGGTGGTTTGGCTTTTCTTGGGGTATTGGTTGCTAATGGTCAGTGTCGGGGTGGCCGCGGAGTACTGATGAGACCGCGATCTGATAGCTCCGTCAAGTAGTGGCCGCGCTGAGCTAACTCCCGAACAACGGCATCCATGCCAATAGCGGCCAATGGGCTGTGGTTGTGCTGCGCTGTTTCATCGAGCAGCGCCAGTAGTTTTTTGCTGCAAAAGGCCTTGGGGGTGATGGTTTTGTCTGTCACTGAAAGCGCCCTCGTGATTACCGTATGACAGTTGATCGGTGATGGTAGACCGTGCGTAAGCAGTGGCACAGTCGATCTACTTGCCGCCACAATAGCGGCAACATATGACAGTTGCGTTAATGCCTAGCGAGGTACGGTATTATCTGGTGGTTAGTACCGCTGTCATGCCGAGCGATGGTTTTTAAAGGAGAGATAGAGCATGAAACTGTTTGATATTCGCAAAGAAACACGCGATGCCTTCACCCGATACAGCCCTGCCGGGGCGGCAAACACCCATGCCAGTCACCAATTGCCATGCACTCTTGGGCCATCCTATTTGTCCGCCTTTTGAGTCATCGCTTGAACTAGCCACCTTTGGCATGGGTTGTTTTTGGGGTGTGGAGCGTATTTTTTGGCAGCTGCCGGGGGTTTATACAACCGCGGTGGGTTATGCGGGCGGCGTAACCCCCAATCCATCCTATCAAGAGGTCTGCACGGGCCAGACGGGTCACAATGAAGTGGTGAGAGTGGTGTTTGACCCGCAAGTTGTCGACTACTCGAGTCTGCTTAAGGCGTTTTGGGAAAACCACGACCCTACCCAAGGTATGCGACAAGGAAACGATTACGGCACCCAATACCGATCCGGGATTTACTGCCATTCGCCCGAGCAAACTGCGGCGGCCGAGGCGAGTCGTCAGCGTTATCGGCAGCAGCTGCAGGCAGCGGGTTACGGTGACATCACCACTGAAATTATCGACGTTCCCGCGTTTTACTACGCCGAGGACTATCACCAGCAATACCTCCACAAAAACCCGGCGGGTTATTGCGGTATTGGCGGTACCGGTGTGGCCTGCAGCATTGGTACGGGGTCTCGACCGACTAGGTTTGCCAGTGCTCGCGGTGGGTTTTGGTTCTAAAGCGTCTGTGCCAAGGCGGCATTCACTGCGGTATCCACACTCAGAACACGCTCGCCCAGCGTGCGTAAGGACGCGCCCTGAGCCTGTGCGAGCTGCACCTCAAAGGGAATAAAGCCACCCTCGGGGCCAAGCAGCACCGTGGCATGGCCCGCGGGTCGCTCTGCCAGGGGTTGGGCGTTACCGGGGTGAAGGCAATAAATGGGGTTTGAGCCGGCGATAACCGGTAGCACATCTTCTATAAATGGCCTAAAGCGCTTGTGCTGGACTACCTTGGGCATGATGGGGTCGCCACTGCGCTCCATGCCCGCTCGCAGGGCTTCGGCAATGCGCGCATCATGCAGAAGCGGCGATTGCCAAAAGCTTTTTTCAACGCGGTAACTGTGAATGAGGTGAAGTTCGCCAACACCAAACTCGGCGCAAGTGCGCAATACGCGCCTCAGCATTTTTGGGCGTGGCAGTGCTAAAATCACCGTCAGCGGGTGTCGGGGCAGCCGCCGGTTTTCCTCTAGCGCCACCGTGAGCTGCGTAGCATCTTGTTCAACTTGGCTGACGATGCCTGTGCCACAGCCACCATTAACTAGTCCTACGCGCAGCGTTTGGTCACGGGTGACCTTGAGCACATCGGTCATGTGTCGGTGTCGATAGTCACTGAGACGTACGGTATTTGGATCAATCCAGTCGCTGGGCTCGAGCAAAATAATGTTCATGCCTTAGCCAAGCCACAGGTCATATTCGTCGGCGACGCTGACTTCGCCCTGTACTAAATCGCCCGGTTTTAGCTCGGTAGCTCCCGGTAGATGTACGACACCATCAATCTCGGGTGCATCGGCCATAGAGCGTCCCACCGCACCATCCTCTGTGACGCTATCAATTAAGACATCAAGGGTTTGCCCTATTTTTGCTTGTAACTTTTGCGTACTAATAGCCTGCTGCAACGCCATAAAGCGCTCCCAGCGATCTTGTTTTACATCCTCGGGTACGGGGTTGGGCAATTCATTGGCTGCAGCGCCTGCCACGGGGGAGTACTGGAAGCACCCCACGCGATCGAGCTGCGCCTCTTCCAGAAAATTTAGGAGCTCTTCAAACTCGGCTTCGGTTTCCCAGGGAAACCCACAATAAAGGTACTGCGCAGAGTGATGTCGGGGCAGACGGTGCGCCACTGATGAATACGGTCAAGGGTTTTTTCTGTGGCAGCGGGGCGACGCATACGCTGCAAAACACTCGGGCTGCCGTGCTGTAGAGGAATATCCAGATAGGGCAGAATTTTACGCTCGGCCATGAGTGGTACGAGCTTGTCTACGTGTGGGTAGGGGTAGACATAGTGCAGGCGCACCCAGATACCAAATTCGGCGAGGGTCTCGGCAAGGGTTTGTAGATCCGATTTTAGCGGCCGCCCGTTCCAAAAATCCGTGCGATATTTAAAGTCCAGACCGTAGGCACTGGTGTCCTGGGAGATGACCAGCAGCTCACGTACACCAGCTCGGGCCAAACCCTCGGCCTCGACCATGATCTCGCCGATGGGTCGGCTGACTAGGTCACCCCGCATGTTGGGGATAATGCAAAATTTGCAGCGATGGTTGCAGCCCTCGGAAATTTTGAGATAGGCATAGTGGCGTGGCGTGAGTTTGACGCCCTGGGCGGGGATGAGATCGATGAGCGGGTCGGGTTTGCGTGTATTGGGTAGTACTCGCCTGACCTCACCCAAAACCTCCTCGTAGGCTGCCGGGCCACTGATGCCCAGTACCTTGGGGTGCTCGGCCAATATGCGTTGGGCATCTTCACCCTTGCCCATGCACCCTGTCACCAACACCCGACCATTCTCTTCGAGCGCTTCGCCAATAGCGGCTAACGATTCGGCTTTGGCGCTGTCAATAAACCCACAGGTATTCACAATAACCACCCCGGCGTTGTCGTAGCTCGGAGTAATCTCATAGCCGTCCTGCCGCAGTTGGGTGAGGATGCGCTCAGAGTCGACCAATGCTTTGGGACAGCCAAGGGAAACAAAGCCGACTTTTTGGGCTTGATGGTCATGGGTGGAGGGCATGGTGTAAACCTGTGTCAGTGTTAGCCGTGTGTGGGCGGCTATTGTAACCCCTGACCACGCCATAGCGCACTCCAGATGGTGAAATGCTGGTGAGCCGGGGCGGCGCGTCTCTATTGTTAGAGCGTTCGACGCACCGTGCTGCTAAAGGTACCCACCCGCAGCTCTTTACGCAGTAACGCCACCAGCGTTAGCGCATCTTCACGATTGAGAAACTCACCCACCTCGACAACGTTTTCTTTGTTGTGCAGCGCCATGGATGGGCCTTCCAGGGATGTTGCTCGGGGGTGATCGCAAGGCTTGTGTCCTCGCGCGAAAATGTCCACGTCCTGCGCGGGGCATAGTGGCCCTTGTCAATGCGGATACTGTCTGCTTTTAGCGTAATCACGTGTCGGTACTGAAGTTTCCAATTCACGTAGTAGAGTGCGCCCGCGAGCGCCACCAATTCCGCGCCGGCCAGCGGTAGGATCGGCCAGGCGCCCAGTAGCGTGAAACCAATAGCCGCCCCGAGCGACGGGATGGAGATAGCCAGCAATGCCCAGAGGTTATTACGCCACGTAGAGGAATGGTTGGGCTTGGCAACAATAACCTGTGTTTCGCCGCTGACAGAACGGTTGATCACGCTAGACCACGCATGCGCAGGTCGGCGCTGCGACGCTGATGGCAAGCATAAATAAGGTGGGCATTGTTCTCATAGTGGCCATCGCAGTTGGCTGAATATTGGTTGCGCTTTTTGTCGGGCTAACGCGAGCCCCGTCGGTTGCTAGTTGCTGTCGGGTGCCGCCGTCTACTAGCCCGCCGAGCCTATGTTAGCGAATACGTATAGGCACCACCAAGCGGACTAGTCCCGGGTCGCTTTAGGACCCTTATTCAGCGGCCAGCCCATCAACCGTGAAGGGCGGTGGCGAGAAAGACTGGAGCCAGTCGCCGGTGCGGGGGTGGTTAAAGCCCAACCGCGTTGCATGCAGCATGAGCCGTGGTGCGGCCGCAAGGGCCTTGGGGTGGGCATACATATCACAACCCAAAATGGGATGGCCGAGCTCGCGCATATGAATTCTAAGCTGGTGGGACCGCCCGGTGACGGGAGTCCAACCTAAGCAGTGTTTGCTGAGTGCTGCGTGCCACCACCCTCAAAGTGGGTTAGTGACGGTTTGCCGCCTCGCGACAAATTTTTTGCTTGGGTCGGTTGATCCAGTCGCGGGCAATCGGTAGATCAATGGCACCTCGATCTTCGTTAACCACCCCCCAGACCAGTGCCGTATAGCCCTTGGTGACCCGGCGTGCTTGGAAGTGACGACTGATTTCTGCCAAGGCATCGCGTGTTCTGGGCACAACCAATAAACCGCTGGTGTCCAGGTCGAGGCGATGCACCGCGTTGACGCCTGGGTATTTGTGGCTGAGCCGGGAAATCAGGCTGTCGCGATTGACGGGGTGTCGCCCCGGTACGCTCAATAACAGGTGGGGCTTGTCAACGATGAGCAAGTCATTGTCTTCGTAAAGTACGGGGATAGCGCTTTGACTGTGAGGAACAATGTAGGGTGGGAGCGCGTCCTCGGACCGGGGCTCAAGCTCGCCGGGTTGTGGGCCGCTCACAGTAAGGCGTGGCCAAGCGCTGACTTATAGCGTGTCACCGTCTCGGTTATACCAAAGCTCAGGGCGTCTACGGTAAAGGCGTGTCCAATGGACACCTCGGCTAGGTGTGGAACTTGAAACGCAGGCAGATTACTCAGGTTCAAATCGTGGCCAGCGTTAACCCCTAACCCCGCCTCGTGGGCGGCGCGGGCAGCGTCCTGAAAATCCGCGAGCACCGCTTGGTATTGCCCGGTTTTATGCGCCTGTGCGTAGCTCTCGGTGTAGAGCTCAACTCGATCAGCACCAACCTGCGCGGCCTTCACCATGTTCTTGGGGATGGGATCCATAAACAAGCTGACGCGACAGCCCATGCGCTTGAGTTGCGCAATGATTGGCTCGAGTCGTGCGCCGTCCTTATCCAAATCAAAGCCGTGATCCGAGGTCAGCTGACCGTCGGCGTCGGGTACCAGGGTAGCCTGGGCCGGTCGTACGGCATCGACCAGCGCCATGAAGCCCGGGTAGTCACTGACATTGGCGCGATCCGAGGCCCTTGGTTGGGTGAAGGGGTTGCCCTCGATATTGAGCTCTACCGTAATTGCCGCCTTCAAAGCGGCGCAATCCTGTGCGCGGCTATGGCGTTGGTCGGGTCGCGGATGCACCGTTATTCCGTCGGCGCCCGCTGCAATACAGAGCTGCGCGTGCTCCACGACATCCGGGATGGTCGTATCTCGACTATTACGAATAAGGGCTATTTTGTTGAGGTTGATGCTCAGGTCGATCAAGGCGTGGTCACTCGAACTGCGCGTTTTAGGATGATGGACTCGGTGGGTACATCATTCATGGGCGCTTGCCCCGCGCTAGTGGTAGCGAGGGCGCGACCGGTTTTGGCCACGGCGATAAAGTCAACCACACCCATGCCGTCGATCACCTCACCAAACACCGTGTAACCGGGTTTTCCGGGCGCCCAGTCGAGGCGTAGGTTGCTGCGTTGGTTAATGAAAAATTGCGCGCCAGCCGAGTCGGGGTCGCTGGTGCGTGCCATGGCAATAGAGCCACGGATGTTGTGCAGCTTATTACGACTTTCGTTGGGGATAGGGTCGTTGGTGGGTTTCTCAACAAGGTTGGTGTCAAAGCCACCCCCTGAATCATAAAATTACTAATAACGCGGTGGAAGACCGTGCCGTCGTAGTGGCCGCTATCAACATAACTCAAAAAGTTAGCCACGCTGAGTGGCGCCTTTTTCCAGGTAGAGTTTGAGGGTGATATTACCCATGCTGGTCTCTAGTCGTACCAGAGGCTCTGACCCGTGGGCGGGTAGGTTAACCGTGCTCAGTGCGACAACGGTGACCGTCAGTAGTGCGAATAGGGCGCGGGTCATACCCCGTCGAGTCGGTTGTTGGGCGGCCACTAACATAGGCTGCGTCTCCTGTTGTTGTCTGATTAATTAGGCCCAGCCGTCGCTGCGTCGTCGTCGGGGTAACAGGCGGGGTGCGACAATGGCGATAATAACGCCCAGTAACACGGCAATGGCGCCATCTATCATTTGGTTGTTATCGACACGTTCTTGCAGCCGTAGATTTTCCAAGCGCAGTAGGTCGCTCTCACTTCGCTGGGTTTCAAGCTCGGTTGCCAGTGCGCGGTTTTGGGCGTCGAGTTCAAGCGCAGCGCCAGATACCCGTGTTACCTCGATGAGCTCAGCCTTAACGGTGGCGAGCTCGGTTTGCAGGGCTTTGGCGGCATCGCCGGCCTCGTAGGCATCGGATGCTGTCGCCGAAAGCGAGGCGCGCATTCGGTCGCGATCGGCCTCTACCTCGGCCAACTCCTGCTCCAGTTGTTTTAGCAGCACGATGGCTGGGGGCTCGGGCTGTAAAAACTGCGCGCGCATCCAACCGCGCGTGCCGCCGCGGGTCTCTATTTCGGCCCAATCGCCATCTTCAGATAGCTGAAATTGGGTGATTGCCGTGCCCGAGGGAATACCCTTGTGGATAATGCGGTAGTCACCGCCAGCGCCGGTGCGAATGGGTACAAAGAGCTTGTCATTGACGTAGACGGTTTCCTGTGCGGTTACAGACACCGTAGCCACAAGCGCAAGTAGCGCGAGGGCCGAGCAAAAAACAGTCATTATGGTTTGACGTACAGGCATGTTAGGGCTTGCCTCCGGTGGTTTAGGGACGAAATTCAGTTTCAACGTCGTCGGGCTTGGCTGCGTGCTTGAGTGCTGGGCTTATCATGACAATGGTGATAACCATAATAAAGAGTGTAAAACCAATGCTTGAGTATAGCTTGTAAGCCACCCAGGTGGCCTCGGAAAACTCATAGGCAACCACTAGGTTGAGAATGGCGACTACGTTGAAGTGCACAACCCAAACCCAGCAAACACGTCGCCACACTGCGCGAGGCAGGGCTAGCTGAGAGCCCATCAGGCGCTCGAGCAGGTTTCGTTCGCCGATAAATTGGGAGGCGGCAAATGCCACAGCCATGGCCCAATTCAAGACACTGGGTTTCCACTGAATAAAGAGCTCATTGCGCAATAGCAGGGTCGCCATGCCAAAGACCACGACCGCGGCACTGGTCCATAGCAGGCGTTTTTCGAGATGGCCGGTTAACACCCTAAGCAAAGGAATTTGAATAAGTGTCGCAATCATGAGCACGGCTGTGGCACTGAAAATGCCGTCTACCGTATGCGTGAATCCTGCAATATCAAGGGTTTTGCCGTCCATCTGATAGACAACAAAGAAGAGTACAATCGGAATAAATTCGATCAGTTGTTTCATGCAGTTTTCCGCGGGGGCAGGGCAATGGGTTTAAGCGCGGCTGCGCCGTTGTCTGTTACCCTAGTCCTGCTCGCTAGACAGCTGTTTGTCGGTTGCAGGCGTTGAGTAAATTATTTCAAGTATAGAGTGTATTGCCGTTGCTCGTTGACTTCCACACACATACGCAGGCGTCCGATGGGGCGCTAGCACCACAAGCCTTGCTGCAGCGAGCTGAAGACGCCGGTGTGGCCATGCTGGCTATTACCGACCATGACACCCTGGCGGGGTATCTGGCCGTGGCTGAGCAGCAACGTGCGCCCTTGAAGCTTGTGCCCGGGGTGGAACTGTCCTGTGTGTGGGGTGCCACAACGATTCACGTTGTCGGTTTGGGATTTAATCCGGCGTCGGCGTCTATCAATGGCGCCGTCGCGCAGTTGCAGCAAGCTCGGTTAGAACGGGCCGAAAAGATTGCCCATCGGTTGGAAAAGCGCGGTATGCCCAGTGCGCTGGCAGGTGCCCGGGCAATTGCCCAATCCTCGCAGCTCGGTCGCCCCCATTTTGCGCGTTGGATGGTAGAGGCGGGTTATGTATCCGATATGAACGCGGCCTTCGACAAGTACTTGGGGCAGGGCAAGCTGGGTGATGTCAAAGCCTATTGGCCGCCGCTGGAGGCCGTTGTTCGAGCGATTGTCGATGCAGGGGGCATAGCGATTTTGGCCCATCCCCTCAAATACAAATTTACTCGCATGAAACTTAATGCGCTGTGCGAGGCATTCAAGGCGTCGGGTGGTGTGTCACTGGAGATCGTCAATGGTCGGCAAACCGCTGACGAGACCCCTAAAACTGCGTTCGCTCGCCGAAAAGTGGGCGTTTTCGGTGTCACTGGGCAGCGATTTTCATCGGGATTGGCAGTTTGGTGCCGGCCTCGGTGTAGACTCGGCACTGGCCGGCGGCTTGCCGGCAGTATGGGAGCACTTTTCGCGAGTCAGTTTTTCACATGAGTCAGTTTTTCGCCATTCACCCGGAAAATCCCCAAGCGCGTCTGGTCACGCAGGCGGTAGAGATTATCCGCAAAGGCGGGGTGATAGCCTACCCAACCGATTCTGCCTATGCCTTGGGGTGCCACATTGGTGATAAGCAAGCGTTGGAGCGTATTCGGCGGATCCGCAAGCTAGATGCCGATCACAATTTTACGCTTATGTGTCGCGATCTCTCAGAGTTGGGAACCTATGCGCGGGTCGACAATACCGCCTATCGACTCATTCGCCACAAAACACCCGGACCCTACACGTTTATTCTTGAGGCCACTGGCGAGGTTCCTCGTCGCCTTCTGCACCCGAAGCGCAAAACCATTGGCCTGCGTGTGCCCGATAATGCAATTACTCAAGCTATCTTGCAGCAGCTTGATGAACCGATGATGTCGGTGACACTCATTATGCCCGGCGATGAATACCCGTTGACCGACCCCTATGACATTCGCGAGACCCTCGAGCACGAGGTCGATCTGGTTGTAGACGGCGGCTACTGCGGGCTAGAGCCAACCTCGGTAGTGGACATGAGCACTGATGTGCCGATGGTGCTACGAGAGGGATTGGGCGATGTTTCCGACTTTCAGTAGTAAAAGTCGCGCTAGCGCAACGCCCAAATGGCTCGCGTGCCGCGCCGCTTGGGGTATACTCCGCCCGTGAATACGACCTCTGATAATCAAGAATCCCCTGCCGTGAGCGACCAACCTTTAGCGGGTGTTACCACGCTGCGTCCTTCCGAGGGCGTGGAAAAGCGAGAGTTAACGCCTCAGCAAGGCGAAATGCCCTTTGCGATAGTCATGGGCGAAGCCATGACCGAGTTGCCCAAGGATTTGTACATTCCACCCCAAGCGTTGGAGGTGATTCTAGAGGCCTTTGAGGGCCCGCTTGATCTGCTGTTGTATCTTATTCGTCGCCAAAATCTCGACATCCTCGATATTGACGTATCGGCGATTACCGAGCAGTACATGCAGTATGTTGAGCTCATGGATGCCATGCAGTTTGAGTTGGCCGCTGAATATTTGCTCATGGCCGCCATGCTTGCCGAGATTAAATCGCGCATGCTTTTGCCACGCTCTAAGCCTGAGGACGACGAAGAGGAAGACCCCCGCGCCAATCTCATCCGACGGCTGCAAGAGTATGAGCGCTTTAAAAAGGCTGCCGAAGATATCGAGGCACTGCCCCGTGTGGAGCGAGATACCTGGGTTGCCAAGATTGAGCCCCCCGACCTCAAGCGCGACAGGCCCCTGCCCGATCTCGATATGAAAGAATTATTGTTGGCGCTTGGCGAGGTACTTAAGCGCGCCGATATGTACGAGAGTCATCACATCCAGATGGAATCACTGTCCACTCGAGAGCGCATGTCAGATGTGCTCGAAGTACTGCGCGAACAAAAATTTGTACCTTTTGTGGCTTTGTTTAAGGCTGAGGAGGGTCGGCTGGGCGTGGTGGTTACCTTCCTGGCGTTGATGGAATTGATTAAAGAGTCTCTTGTGGAGATTGTGCAGACCGAGGGCTTCGGTCCCATTCATGTAAAGGCGAGAACTGAGTAATGTCTGAAACAGGCTTGGTGCAAATTCTAGAAGGTGCGCTGATGGCCGCGGGTGAGCCTGTCTCGCTCAAGCGCATGAGTCAGTTATTTGATGATTTAGAGCGCCCGGCCGACGAGGACATTAAGGCGGCGCTCGAAGAAGTGGCGGCGCGTTGTGACGGCCGCGGTTATGAGCTTGTTAACGTGGCCAGTGGCTACCGATTTCAGGTTCGTCAAAACTTATCCACCTGGGTGGGCCGTCTTTGGCAAGAGCGCCCTCAGCGCTACTCCCGCGCATTGCTGGAAACCCTGTCGCTTATAGCCTACCGCCAGCCCATCACGCGCGGCGAAATTGAGGAAATTCGCGGTGTGGCGGTGAGCTCTAATATTATTAAAACCCTGCAGGAACGTGAGTGGGTGCGCGTGGTGGGTCACCGCGATGTCCCTGGCAGACCCGCCATGTACGCGACTACTCGGCAGTTTCTCGATTATTTCAATTTGCAGTCGTTAGAAGACCTGCCACCACTCGCTGAGATTAAAGAGTTGGACAACTTGTCCGGTGACTTGCCCCTTGAAGTGCTTGAGGTTGAGGCTGGTTTGGCAGCCGACGATGAACCAGAGCATACAGAGGCCGATGCTCCATCCGAGTCAGAATCCGAGAGCGGTGATAGCGCGCAAGGTGTTGCTGCAACCGCAGTCGAGATAGACGATGCCTATGAATCCGTTACTGATCACCATGACAGCCCTGATACTGACAATGCGGTAGACCTTGAGTCTGATGCCGCAGAGACCCAGTCCCCGCCACGCTGACGAAGCGTCGATAGAGGAAACACCGAGTGAGCAACTCGAGCAAGAAAGCCAAGACCAAACCGAAACACGCTGAGACCGAGAAACCGGCCAGCGTCGGAGAGAAACTGCAAAAGGTGCTGGCCCGAGCGGGCATTGGCTCCCGCCGTGAGATGGAACGCTGGATAGAAGAGGGGCGCGTGCAGCTTGATGGTAAAACCGCCAAGCTCGGTGATCGCGCATTCAGTGGTCAGGTGATTAAGGTCGATGGGCGCATTGTCGATAGCGCCGAGACCGAGCAAGTGCGCTGTTTGCTCTATCATAAGCCCGTTGGTGAGGTCTGTTCACGTAAGGACCCCGAGGGGCGCCGGACCGTTTTTGACTCATTGCCCAAGCTTAAATCGGGTCGGTGGATCGTTATTGGACGCCTCGATTTTAATACCTCGGGACTGCTGTTATTTACCACAGATGGCGAGCTCGCCAATGCCCTGATGCACCCTTCGAGCATGATCGAGCGGGAGTATTTGGTGAGGGTGATGGGTAATGTTGCGCCCGACACCATTGAGACCCTGAAAAAAGGCGTTGTGCTTGACGATGGTCCGGCCTCGTTTTACCGACGTTGTCGATGGCGGAGGCGAGGGCATTAACCGCTGGTTTTATGTGGTGCTTATGGAAGGTCGCAACCGCGAGGTCAGACGCCTTTGGGAGTCTCAGGGCCTCACCGTCTCCAGGCTAAAGCGTGTGCGTTATGGCAACGTGTTTATTCCCTCAAAGCTCAAGAAAGGTGAGTGGCTGAGCTTGGTAGTAAAGACGTTGAGGTGCTTTACGACATGGCGAGCTTGCCCGCCAAAACGGCCAGGCCACTCACCGACAAAGAGCAAGAAAAGCTCAACCGTCTGTCTAAAAAATCGGGCCGCAAAACGCACCGCAGGGAGTTTATGGGTGACACAGGTGGCAGTGGGCGAGGCAAGAAGCGCTAACGCCCTGGGCTACCACGCCCGATAGGCCGGGCACACCGCATGCTGTCCCCCGTCGTGAGAATGGTGACAGGCTATCGCGTAAGTAACCCCAGTCTTAACCCTGGGCCGAGAGCGCCTCGCCGTTGATGGCGACACTGGCATCGCTCATCAGGTAGATCCAGGAGTCCATAATGTCCTCGGGCTTGGGGTTACTGGTTGGCGTTTCCGCAGGATAAGCCATACGCCGCATAGCGGTGTTAACCGGTCCCGGGTTGAGACTATTGACCCGTATGTTGCTGGGCTGGGCTAGCTCGTCGGCTAGCACTTGCATCATGCCCTCAGTCGCAAACTTAGAGGTGGCGTAAGCCCCCCAAACGGCACGACCCTTGCGGCCCACGCTGGAGCTGGTGAAGATCACGGATGCGCGCGGTGCGCCATTGAGCAACGGCAGCATGACCTGCGTTAGCATAAAGGCGGCATTAACGTTGACCTGCATCACCGTTTGCCATGTTGCCGCGCTCGTTTGCGCCATGGCCTTGCGGTCGCCTAGTACGCTGGCGTTATGGAGCAAACCATCGAGGTGGGGTAAGGACTCGCCCAGTTCGCCGGCCAGATTACACAGCGCATCGTAGCTCACCTGGCTGAAGTCGCAGGGAATGATAGCTGGTTCACGCCCGCCGTTAGCCTGTATCTCGTCGTAGACGGCCTCAAGCTTGGTCTCGGTGCGCCCCAGTAGTAGCACCTCGGCACCTGCGGCCGCGAAGGTCAAAGCGGCGGCCTTGCCGATGCCATCGCCCGCGCCAGTGACCATGATTGTTTTATTGGCAAGCTCATTGGGGGCGGGCCGCCAATTTGCTGGGTACAAAACTCATCACATCATCCTCATGATCATGGCGGCAAGGTCCTCGCTGGAGTGAGCAATGGCATCAGCCTGCCAGCGGAAGGGGTCATCGTGATCCTCTATGTAGCCATAAGCCGCGGCAATGGTGTAACAGCCCGCGGCGCTTCCTGCATCGATATCGCGCAGGTGATCGCCAATATAAAGTGTACGTGCTGGCGCCACCTCCAAATTTGAACAGCTCAATAAAATAGCCTCGGGGTGAGGTTTAGCGTGGGTAACATCACAGGGTGTTACAAGACTTTGGGTTGGCGGCTCAAAGTCCATAGCCGCCATCAGTGGCTCAGCGTAGCGCCTGAATTTGTTGGTAGCTACACCCCAAGCAATGCCTTGGTCCGCAAGTGCAGCCACCAGCTTAACCATGCCGGGGTAGGGCGTAGCAGAGCTGCCAAGTACTTGTTCATAACGGTCGAGAAATTCCAGTCGCAGCGGCTCATAGTCGTTATGGCTTGGGGTGACGCCAAAACCCAGGGTGATCAGAGCGCCCGAGCCGTTGCTAACACTTTTTCGAATGTTCGCCGCATCAAGCCTTGGCTGGCCGTGGTCGGCCAACATTTGCTGCAATACAACAACAAACTCATCGGCGGTATCGACTAGCGTGCCATCTAGGTCGAAAACAACAGCCTCGGGGCGGCCTACAAAATCGGTCATCGTAGTGAGCCCTGCTATTAGACGGGCTTAACCGCGCGAACCATGTAATTTACCGAGATATCGCGGGCATTGAGTCGGTAGTGTTTGGTAATCGGGTTGTAGGTGAGACCCGTCATATCGGTTAGCTGCAGCCCCGCCTGGCGTATCCACTGGCCCAATTCTGATGGGCGTATGAACTTGCTGTACTCGTGGGTGCCCTTGGGTAGTAAATTCAATACGTACTCGGCACCTACAATGGCAAAAGCAAAAGCCTTGGGGTTGCGATTGATGGTAGAAAAATATATAAGTCGGCACCGGGTTTGGCGAGCTTGGCACAGGCGGCAATGACCGAGCTGGGGTCGGGTACGTGCTCAAGCATTTCAAGGCAACACACCACATCGTAGCTGCCTGCTTGCTGCTCGGCTAATTCTTCGGCGGTGATTTGTTGGTAGTCAATATCCAATTCGCTCTCGAGTCGGTGAATTTTGGCTACGGCCAAGGGTGCCTCACCCATGTCAATGCCCGTAACCTGAGCGCCGCGCCAGGCCATGGCCTCGGCAATAAGGCCGCCGCCGCAGCCCACGTCCAATAGCCGTTTGCCCGAAACCTGCGAGAAATCATCAATCCAATTGGCACGCAGCGGGTTGATATCATGCAGTGGTTTGAACTCGCTGGTGGGGTCCCACCAGCGCGATGCCAGCGCTTCGAATTTTGCGATTTCTGCGTCATCAACGTTTCGGTGGTTCATTGCGCGGCATGTTCCTCTGGAGTGGCATGGTTGGGATTAAAGCTATGCAAGCGCTGGCGCCACTGACTGGCTTCGGCGTAAATGGTTTCACTGTTCAGCGAGATTACCTGGCCGTCAGTCATGAGCGGTGCGCCGCTCACCCAACTGTGGGTTACTTCGGTGCCCGCGGTAGCATAGACAAGCTGAGATAGTACGTTATTAATGGGCTGGTGGCTCGGCTCATCTAGGCTTATAGCAATCATGTCGGCCACTTTGCCAATTTCGAGTGAGCCGGTAATGGCGTCGAGCCCCAAGGCCTTGGCACCATTTAGCGTTGCCATTTCAAGGGCGGTGGCTGCCGAGATGGCCGTCGCCTCGCCGGACTCAAGCTTGGCCAGCAAGGCCGCGCTTTGCAGCTCCGCAAGCATATTTAACCGGTTATTACTGGCCGCTCCGTCGGTTCCTATGGCCACATTGACGCCGCTGTTTAGCAGTCGCTGGGTGGGGCAAATTCCCGAGGCCAGTTTCATGTTGGAGCGAGGGCAGTGAATAACGTGGGCACCACTGGTAGCCAGTAATGCCATATCTTCATTGGCAAGCGCCGTCATGTGCACGCACTGAGTACGTGGACCCAGCAGGCCAATGCGCGCAAGCTGGTCAATCGGTCGCTCGCCGATATTCTCCACCGACATTTGCACTTCGCCGCGCGTTTCGTGCAAGTGAATTTGTATTGGTGCGTCTAGCTCATTGGCAAGTGTTGCCACCCGCGCGAGCGTTGACTCGCTGACGGTGTAGTTGGCGTGGGGACCAAAACCAATCTCGACGCGGTCGTGGCCCCGATATCGGTCTCTCAGTGCCAGCCCTTTGGCGAGGTAGCTCTCTGGGTCCGCCGCCCATGCGGTGGGTACATCGATAATAGGGAACATGAGCTGAGCGCGTATACCCGCAAAATCGGCCCGCTCCGCGGTCACGTCGGGGAAGAAATACATGTCACAAAACGTCGTTGTACCGCCGCGAATAAGCTCCAATAGCGCCAGATCAGTACCGCTCTTCACAAACTCTTCCGAGACGAATTCGGTTTCGGCGGGCCAAATATGCTCTTGCAACCAGGTCATCAGTGGGTAGTCGTCGGCGTAGCCACGCAACAGGGCCATGGCAGCGTGTCCGTGGGCATTGATAAATCCTGGTAGTAGTGCCTGTGTAGGCAAATCAATGTGCTCGCCAGCGCTGAGAAAGCGTCCCTCGCTCTGTGGACAAATAGCGCTTATGTGCCCGTCTTTTACCGCCAAACTGTGGTTTTCGAGGACGATGTTTTTGGGGGCGATGGGCACGATCCAGCGCGGGTGAATAATGTAATCGAATGCTGACATGGGGGTTCACCAAAAATTTCACGCAAGTATAGCGCGCTGGCTCAAAATCTGCCGATTGAATAGCCCGCCGCGTTGCTTTTTGGTACACTCTTACGGTTGTTAACCCACTTAATTCCCTTCCAGCGAAGTAGGCCGAATGGCAGATACTCCTAAAGATATTGCCCGCGAAGTTCTCCCCGTCAGTATTGAGGATGAACTAAAACAGTCATACATGGATTACGCCATGAGCGTTATTGTCGGCCGCGCGCTGCCAGACGTTCGCGATGGTTTAAAGCCTGTGCACCGGCGCGTGCTCTTTGCCATGAATGAGCTCAACAACGACTGGAACAAGGCGTATAAAAAGTCTGCGCGTGTCGTGGGTGACGTGATTGGTAAATACCATCCCCACGGCGATTCGGCGGTGTACGACACCATTGTTCGTATGGCGCAGGATTTTTCGCTGCGCTACACGCTAGTCGATGGCCAGGGGAACTTTGGCTCCATCGACGGCGATAATGCCGCTGCCATGCGCTACACCGAAATCCGGATGCGCAAAATTGCCCATTCATTGCTTGCCGATCTCGACAAAGAAACCGTCGATTTCGTTGACAACTATGACGGCACCGAAAGAATCCCCGTGGTGCTGCCAACCCGTGTCCCCAACCTGCTGATCAATGGTTCATCGGGCATTGCTGTGGGTATGGCCACCAACATCCCTCCCCATAACATGCGCGAGGTAGTTGCCGGCTGTATTGCGTTTATTGATAACCCCGACATTTCTGTCGATGGTTTAATGGAGTATATCCCGGGGCCCGATTTCCCCACTGGCGCCATTATTAATGGGCGCGCAGGCATTGTGCAGGCCTATCGCACCGGCCGCGGGCGTATCTATGTGCGTGCGCGAGCCGAGGTCATTACCGACGAGGGTAAAGGCAAAGACACCATCATCATTCACGAAATTCCCTATCAGCTTAACAAGGCGCGTTTGATTGAGCGTATTGCCGAGCTGGTAAAAGAGAAGAAAATTGAGGGCATTACCGAACTGCGCGACGAGTCTGATAAAGACGGTCTGCGGGTAGTAATTGAGTTGCGACGCGGTGAAGTGGGTGACGTCGTTCTCAACAATCTGTATGCCCAAACCCAACTGCAGTCGGTGGTTGGCATTAACATGGTGGCGCTGGTTGACGGGCAGCCCAGGGTGCTTAACCTGCGCGAGATGATTGAGGCGTTTGTCCGTCACCGACGCGAGGTAGTCACCCGACGCACGGTTTATTTGTTGCGCAAAGCCCGCGAGCGTGGGCACGTCCTCGAGGGCCTTGCCGTTGCGCTGGCAAATATTGATGAGATTATTGAGCTCATCAAGAATTCACCAACCTCTGCCGAGGCCCGCGAACGCCTGATTGCCAAGCCTTGGTCCCCTGGCGATGTTAACGCCATGCTTGAGCGGGCTGGCGCCGATGCATGCCGTCCTGACGACCTCGAGCCGCAATTTGGATTGCATGACGGGCTGTATCATTTGTCCGCAGCGCAGGCGCAGGCCATCTTGGATTTGCGTTTACACCGATTGACTGGCTTAGAGCACGAGAAACTCCTGCAGGAGTATGCCGACAAGCTCACAGAGATTGCCGATTACCTAGAGATTTTGGGCGATCCCGATCGTCTCAAGCTGGTCATTCGTGACGAGCTGAAGGAAATTGTTGAGGAGTTTGGGGACGAGCGCTTAACGGAAATCACCGATTCGCCCCACGCCCTAAAAGTGGAAGACCTGATAACGGAAGAAGATCGTGTGGTCACGATATCACACGGAGGGTACGCAAAAACCCAGCCGCTAACCGACTATCAGGCGCAAAAACGGGGCGGCACGGGGCGCTCGGCAACCGCGGTGAAAGACGAGGATTTTGTCGAGCACCTGCTGATTGCCAGCACCCATGCAACGATTTTGTGCTTCTCTAACCTGGGTAAGGTTTACTGGCTCAAGGTATTCCATATACCGCTAGCGAGTCGTAACTCGCGCGGTCGCCCCATGGTTAACTTGCTACCCCTCGATGAAGGTGAGCGCATCACCTCTATTTTGCCAGTAGATGGCTATGAAGAAGGTCATTACATTTTTATGGCCACGGCGAGCGGTACGGTTAAGAAGACTGATATGAGTCAGTTTGCCCGTCAGCGCAGTGTGGGCTTGCGCGCACTGGAACTCGAGGAGAATGACTGGCTGGTTGGCACCGCGGTGACCGACGGCAATTGCGACATTATGTTGTTCTCAAGCGAAGGCAAAGCGGTGCGCTTTGCCGAAGACGCCGTTAGACCGATGGGTCGGACTGCCAAAGGTGTTCGCGGCATTAAGCTGGCCGAGGGCCATCGACTCATTTCCCTCATGGTACCCAAGGAGGGCGGCCAGTTACTGACGGTTAGTGAGAATGGCTACGGTAAACGCACGGCGATAAGTGAGTTCCCTATTAAAGGCCGCGGCACTAAGGGTGTGATTGCTATGCAACTACGGCCCGCAATGGACCACTGGTGGGTGCAGAGCAGGTGTTTGAAACCGACGAAATGATGCTCATCTCCGATCAGGGTACAGCGGTACGCACTCGGGTGGAGGAGGTTTCGCTGCTCGGTCGAAATACGCAAGGCGTCCGTGTTATCCGCACCCGCAGTGACGAGAAGCTGGTGAGTGTTAGCCGTATTGCCGAAGACGATGACGCCGCCACCGAAGCGCAGCCAGTACAATCGACTGAGACTGACGGTGCTGCAGCTGAAGACGCCGCCGATACCGAGGATTGAACCGCGTGCGCGCCCACAACTTTTGTGCGGGACCTGCAGCCTTGCCACTGCCCGTGTTGGAGCGGGCACAACGCGAGCTCGCTGACTGGCAAGGCCTGGGTGCTTCCGTCATGGAGGTCAGTCACCGAAGCGACGCCTTTAATGAGGTAATCGCATCAGCCGAAGCGACGCTACGTCGATTGCTGGGAATTGGTGACGACTACGCGGTACTGTTTTTACAGGGCGGAGCCTCTCAGCAATTTAGCGCGGTACCTCTAAACTTGGCCAGTTGCGAGCAATCGGCCGATTATATTGTCACGGGACAATGGTCAAAAAAGCCGCCGCCGAAGCACAGCGGCTTATGGTGGTGAATGAGGCGGCAAGCTCGGCCGAGACACGATTCACCACGGTGCCCCCGCAGGCATCATGGCAGAGCGATGCGGATGCGGCCTTTGTTCACTATTGCCCCAACGAGACCATTGGTGGTCTGGAATTTGGTTGGGTTCCCTCTGTGGCGGTACCGCTTGTTGCGGACATGTCCTCTACCTTGCTCTCCCGGCCTATCGATGTCTCGCAGTTCGACGTGATTTATGCGGGTGCCCAAAAGAATATAGGCCCTGCGGGACTGACGTTGGTTATCGTTCGGCGCGCACTCTTGGGTGGCGCCCGAGCGGACTGTCCGAGCACCCTGAGCTGGACGGTTCAGGCCGAGAATAGCTCCATGTATAACACGCCACCGACCTTCGCCATTTATCTGGCGGGTTTAGTTTTTGAGTGGTTAGAGCAGTTGGGCGGTCTGGCTGCCATGGAAGTGATTAATCGTCGTAAAGCTGCCAAGCTGTATGGCCTGATTGACAGTAATGATTTCTACGCCAACCCCATGGAGCCTGCGAGTCGCTCGCTGATGAATGTGCCGTTTACGTTGGCCGATCCCACCGCTGAGGCACTATTTTTGGCTGAGGCGGCGCAACATAGGCTGATTAACTTACAGGGGCACCGTTCTGTCGGTGGTATGCGTGCCAGTATTTACAATGCCGTTGAAGAATCATCGGTGTTGGCATTGTGCGACTTTATGGCAGATTTTGCCCAACGCAGAGGCTAAAACGATGGCATCTGACGAACAGCTAGCCGATATCCGCGCGCGTATTGATGCCATTGATACCGAGTTGCTCTCGCTCATCAGTGCTCGCGCCAAATGCGCACAGGAAGTGGCCGAGATCAAGCTGTCGGCAGCGCGGCAAGCCGGCGAAGACGTGCCGCTTTTTTATCGTCCCGAACGCGAGGCGCAGGTGTTGCGCGCAATTCAAGCGCGTAACCCGGGCCCCTTGCCCGACGATTACGTGGCCAAAATTTTCCGGGAAATTATGTCTAGCTGTCTCGCGCTTGAGCAGCCGCTGACCGTTGCCTATCTGGGGCCGGCAGGCACTTATACTCAAGCCGCGGCCAGCAAGCACTTTGGGCAGTCGGCGATTGTCGAGGCGCACGCCTCTATTGGGTCGGTTTTTCGGCAGGTAGAAGACCGCCACTGCGACTTTGGCGTGGTACCGGTCGAGAATTCTACCGAGGGCATGGTGGGTCACACCCTCGATTGCTTTTTGGAGTCGCCGCTGCAAATTGTTGGTGAAGTGGAGCTCCCCATAGTGCATCACTTACTGGTTTCGCTTGGGACAGAGCGGAACGCTATTACAACAATATGCGGTCACCCCCAAGCACTGGCCCAATGCCGCGAGTGGCTGGACACCCATTATCCAACCGTTCCCCGCGAGACTGTCGCGAGTAACGGTGAAGCAGCTAAGCGGGCATCCATGGCCGCGGGCATTGCCGCGATTGCCGGCGATTTAGCGGCCGATACCTATGGGCTTGCGAAGTTGGCCAAGGGTATTCAAGACATTGTCAGCAATACCACGCGCTTTTTGGTGCTGGGTAGAGAAAGCGTGCCCAGTAGTGGCTGGGACAAAACCTCGGTGTTGGTATCGAGTCGTAACCGACCAGGCGCGCTGCTCAGTTTACTCAAACCCTTTGAAGACCGTGGCATTAGCCTGACACGTATCGATTCGCGTCCCTCCAAAACCGAGAAGTGGACCTATATGTTCTACATCGAATTTGAGGGGCACTTAGACGACGCCATTATTGGCGAGATTATGGCCGAGCTGGCCGAGTACTCGATTATGCTCAAGCCGCTTGGGTCGTATCCTCGGGCGCCAATTTAATACGCTATGGTATTGGCATCGCGACGCGTTGGCATGCTGGGTCTGGGGTTAATCTCTGGATCATTAGCGCGCGCCCTGAAAGCGTCCGACTGGCAGGGTGAAATCCTCGGTTGGGGCCCGCGCGAGGCCTCTCTTGAGCGTGGTCAAGCCCTTGGGGTGATTGATGGCTACACCCTCGATTTAGCGCAGTTTGTTAGCCGTTGCGACCTATTGGTGATTGGTGCACCGCCTATTGCAACGGGGGAGCTACTTGCCCAGCTGTTGCCTATGGTCGAGGCGGCGGCCCATCAACCCATTGTGACCGACCTTGCCAGCATTAAGGGTTGGGTGGTTGCCCAAGCGGCCCATGGTTACGCACGCTTTGTGCCGGGCCATCCCATTGCTGGCTCCGAGCACAGTGGTGTTGATGCTTCCCGTGCGGATTTGTTTGCGGGGCGTGAGGTTATTTTAACGCCAACCGAGACCACCGATAGCGCGGCGACAGAACAGGTACGCGCCATGTGGCAACTCACCGGAGCACGGGTAGGCGAGATGTCTATTGCCGACCATGACGCGGTATTAGCGGCGAGCAGCCATTCGCCCCACATCGTGGCCTACGCCTTGACGATGGCGCTGAGTAAAGACTCACTCAATCCCATGCAGCATGGTGGTGGTGCGCTACGCGACATGACGCGCATAGCCGGTTCAGACCCGCTGATGTGGCGCGATGTCGCGCTGACTAACAAAGACGCTTTGTTACAAGCCATGGCCAATGTCAGTGCCGAGCTCGAATCACTCAGAGAGCTGATAACCAGTAGTGATGCCTCGGCATTGCATGATTACTTTGACCACTGTCGTCGAATACGACGTAACCACGATCGGGTTCTCAATCCGATGCTTGATGACATCAACACACGAGAGAATGAATCATGAGGTTTTGCGTTGAGCCAGGCGGCAGCCTGACGGGGTCGATTCGCGTACCCGGTGACAAATCTATGTCACATCGATCAGTCATGCTGGGGGCCCTGGCCGAGGGTCGTACGGAGGTGAGCGGCTTTTTAGAAGGCGAAGACGCGCTGGCGACGGTTGCCGCGTTTCGCGCTATGGGTGTGCAAATTGATGGCCCCAAGGCGGGTAAGCTCACCATTAATGGCGTGGGCTTACACGGGTTGACACCGCCCGCCATGAGTTTGGATATGGGTAACTCGGGTACCAGCATACGGCTGTTAAGCGGCATTTTGGCCGGACAAACCTTTGATACAACCCTCACGGGCGATATTTCCCTGTGTAAACGTCCCATGGGTAGAGTGATTACGCCGCTGGAAAAAATGGGGGCGCATATTGAGAGTGCCGAAGGTGGACGGCCACCACTCACCATTCGTGGCGGTCAGGCGCTTGCGGGTATTCATTACGACTTGCCCATGGCCAGCGCGCAGGTGAAATCCTGTGTGCTGTTGGCGGGTTTATATGCTCGCGGTAAAACCTCGATAACCGAGCCCGCGCCTACGCGCGATCACACAGAACGTATGCTCCGAGGTTTTGGCTACAGCGTGGAACGCTCTGAGGGTGTTATCAGCTTGCAGGGTGGCGGTGCGCTCCAGGGTGCGGTTATTGATATTCCGGCCGACGTCTCTTCGGCAGCGTTTTTTCTTGTGGGAGCCAGTATTACCCCAGGCTCTGATTTGACCCTTGAACACGTGGGTATGAACCCTACTCGTATTGGCGTAATCAATATTCTGACGCTCATGGGTGCTGACATCGAGGTGCTGAATGAGCGCGAAGTGGGCGGTGAGCCAGTGGCCGATTTGCGCGTGCGTTACGCCCCCTGCACGGTATTGAGATTCCCGAGGAAGAAGTGCCATTGGCGATCGATGAATTCCCCGCGTTGTTTATTGCCGCCGCCTGCGCCGAGGGCGCACCGTATTGCGCGGCGCTGAGGAACTGCGTGTTAAGGAAAGCGACCGCATTGCAAGCATGGCCGAGGGACTTACTACCTTGGGCGTCAATCATGAGGTGTTGCCGGACGGCATTATTATTGAGGGCGGGCCCTTTGGTGGTGGTGAGATCCGCACGTTCCATGATCATCGCATTGCCATGAGTTTTGCTATTGCTGCGCTGCGTGCCAGTGCGCCCATTACGGTGCTTGACTGCGACCATGTTGCTACATCGTTTCCTGGGTTTTCTGAGCTTGCTCGGCGCGCAGGGCTACAATTGAACGTATTGGCTGACTGATGTCCCCGGTTATTTGTATCGATGGCCCAAGTGGTGCAGGTAAGGGAACAATTAGCCTTCGGTTGGCCGACCACCTTGGCTGGCACCTGCTCGATAGCGGGGCGTTGTATCGGGTGGTGGGCTATGCAGCGCATCTGGCCAATGTTGACTGGGCCGATGTAGCGGGCGTGACACAGATTGCGCGCTCCTTAGATGTGCGCTTTAGCACTTCGCCTGATGGTGTAAAAGTCTTTTTGGCGGAGGAGGACGTAACCGGGCCCGTACGCTCCGAGTTTGGGGGCAAAGGCGCCTCGGCGGTGGCCGTGCTTCCCGAGGTGCGAGAAGCACTGCTTGCTCGGCAACGCGAGCTGGCAACCCCTCCTGGACTGGTAGCCGATGGTCGTGACATGGGTACCACGGTATTTCCCTCGGCTGCGCTTAAAATCTTTCTCACGGCCAGCGCCGAAGCCCGTGCCGAACGCCGGCAAGCCCAGTTGCTTGCGCGGGGCGAAAGTGTTAGCCTGCCGCGCCTTCTTGAAGCCATCAAGGAGCGAGACGCCCGCGATAGAGACCGCGACGCGTCGCCGCTCGTGGCTGCTGAAGACGCCATTACGCTTGATAGTACACAGCTATCGATCGATCAGGTGCTTCAGCGAGTCCTTGATTTGGTGGCAGAAAAAGTCTTGTGAACCAAGCTTTATTGTCAGGAAGGAGGTAACCGCGGGATTTCGGTACAAGGCCAGACGCCTCGAAAATCGCGAAATTTAAATAACCCGGTTGTGTCTGGAAACCGGCAAGCGCAGCTATGCTGCCGAAACCACAGGTACTTGTTGATGAGCGAATCATTCGCCGAGCTTTTTGAAGAAAGTCTGAAAACCGTTGATATGGAACCCGGCGCCATCGTAACAGGCGTTGTTATCGATATCGACAATGAGTGGGTCACCGTGCACGCAGGCCTGAAGTCTGAAGGTGTCATCCCCCTCG
This sequence comes from Luminiphilus sp., assembly GCA_038141785.1. Lineage (GTDB taxonomy): Bacteria > Pseudomonadota > Gammaproteobacteria > Pseudomonadales > Halieaceae > Luminiphilus. Next base: position 135,562 of record JAYQIT010000008.1, read on the forward strand.
ACCAATTCACCAACGCCAACGGTGAGTGCACCCTGAACATCGGTGACGAAGTTCAAGTGGCACTGGAAACTGTTGAGGACGGATTTGGTGAAACCAAATTGTCACGTGAGAAAGCCAAGCGTGCCGAGGCGTGGACTCGCCTTGAAGCGGTGCACGTTGCCGACGAAGTGGTCACCGGTGTGATCAACGGCAAAGTCAAAGGCGGCTTCACTGTCGACATCGATTCTATTCGTGCATTCTTGCCCGGCTCTCTTATCGATGTGCGCCCCGTTCGCGAGACGGCGCACCTTGAAGGTAAAGAGCTGGACTTCAAAGTCATTAAGCTCGACCAAAAGCGCAACAACGTTGTGGTCTCTCGTCGCGCCGTTATGGAAGCCGCTAACAGCGCAGAACGCGAAGAGCTACTCGCTAATCTGCAAGAGGGCATGTCGGTTAAGGGTGTGGTTAAGAACCTTACCGATTACGGTGCCTTCGTTGACCTGGGTGGCGTGGACGGCCTGCTTCACATTACTGATATGGCGTGGAAGCGTATTAAGCACCCAAGCGAAATTGTAGAAGTCGGCCAAGAAATGGATGTCAAAATCCTCAAGTTCGACCGTGAGCGTAATCGCGTATCACTGGGTCTGAAGCAGTTGGGTGAGGATCCATGGGTAGAAATTACTAACCGTTACCCCGAAGGTGCACGTGTTCAAGCGCGCATTACTAACCTCACCGACTACGGTTGCTTTGCCGAAATCGAAGAGGGTGTTGAGGGTTTGGTTCACGTGTCCGAAATGGATTGGACCAACAAGAACGTTCACCCCTCTAAGATTGTCCAGTTGGGCGATGAGTTAGAGGTGATGGTTCTGGATATCGACGAGGATCGTCGTCGGATATCGCTGGGTATCAAGCAGTGCACCCAGAACCCCTGGGACGCCTTTGCTGGCGATCACGCCAAGGGCGATCGAATTTCAGGCACCATTAAGTCCATCACTGACTTTGGTATCTTTATCGGTCTGGATGGCAACATCGACGGTCTGGTTCACCTAAGCGACATTAGCTGGAACGAGACCGGTGAAGAAGCGGTACGCAACTACAAGAAAGGTGACGAGATCGAGACAGTGATCTTGTCTATCGATCCTGAGCGTGAGCGTATCTCGTTGGGCATCAAGCAGCTTGAAGAAGATGCCTTCACCCTGTACGTCTCTGACAATGACCGTGGCGCTATTGTGACGGGCGAAATCATTGAGGTTGATGCCAAGGGTGCTGTTGTTAAGCTGGGCGACGAAATCGAAGGCTACATCAAAGTGGCTGACATCAGCCGTGATCGCATCGAAGACGCCCGTTCTGCACTGACTGTTGGCGAGAAGGTAGAAGCCAAGATCGTCAACGTTGATCGTAAGAACCGCGGTCTGGGTCTGTCGATCAAAGCCAAGGATATGGATGACGAGAAAGAAGCCGTTCAATCCCTGAAAGACCAAGATGGTGCGTCTTCTCCGGGCACCATTGGTGATTTGATCAAGGCGCAGATGGACAACCAGTAAGCGCTGATGAGTCAAGAAAAGCCGCACAGTGTGCGGCTTTTTTTTGCCGAGCGTCTCGGGCAAGACTTCTAGGATTCGATAAGAAATCTGTGGATGCATCCCGGGCCGCTCGCCAGCTACTACTTACTGGCAGACGCTCCACGGCATTCGCTTAGTGCCAGCAAGCACCTGCCGAGCGTCCCTAGCTCAATGCGAAATTGTCGATAACGCGCAATGGTAGGGGTTGACACCGGCAGGACCTCGCCAACCCGACTCAGATATCCGCAGTTTTATCCCGGGCCGCCCGCCAGCTACTTACTGGCAGACGCTCAACGGGTTCGCTATGTGCCAGTAAGCAGCTGCCGAGCAGCCCTGGTTCAGTGCAAGATCGTCGATTGTGCACAACGGTGTATGCCAAAAAAACCTTGTAAATTAAAGCGTTGCCATTCGAACTGGCGCAATAGACAATAACGTTTTGCATGCCAAGACGATTACTATCATGACCCGCAGCGAACTCATCGACCTCATTGCATCCCAACAAACCCAGCTCAGCACCAAAGATGTTGAATTAGCGGTAAAGTTGATGATTGAGCACATGGCCGAAACTCTGGCTGTTGGAGAGCGCATTGAGATTAGAGGGTTTGGCAGTTTCTCGCTGCATTATCGCGAGCCCCGACGCGGACGCAATCCTAAAACAGGTGACGCCGTTGATCTGGGGGCCAAGCACGTACCCCACTTTAAACCCGGTAAAGAGCTGCGTGACCGTGTTAATCGCTCTCTAAAGGCGGGTTTTTAATGCTCAGAACCCTCCGGGTGTTAATGGGGGCTGTTGTACTGGCATGCACAGCGGTGGGTGGTGCTCTGTTCGCATTGCAAAATACCTCGGCTGTGCCACTGGATTTATTGCTTATCCAGTTACCCGAGCGAACAATGGCCGTATGGTTGATTGCGTTTTTCGTGACGGGTGCGCTTATGGGGCTGGCGGCAGGTAGCTACTTAGTGATCAAAACGCGTGCTCGCCTGGCGTCTGCATCGCGGCAAATAAAGCGCCTGTCCCTCGAGATTGATCGCTTACGAAAAGTGGGTTTCTCCGAGAGTGAATGACTTACTTCTACTGGCGCTACTTTTTGCCGCGGTAGCCATAGGGTGGGTTATGGGCCGCTCCCGCGGGCAGAAGTATGCCAACGTTTGGCAGCATAACGGTCAGCTACCCTCTCAATACTATCGTGGGCTTAACTTCCTACTCGATGGCAGCCAAGACGGTGCCATCGACGCCTTTACACGAGCGTTAGAGGTTAATTCTGAGACCTTTGATACGCACATTGCCCTTGGTAACGTATTACGTCGGCGTGGTGAGGTAGAGCGAGCCATCCGGATTCACCAGAATCTACTGGCTCGGCCCAGTTTGCCAGCAGCCCAACTCCATCTAGCGCACCTTGAGTTGTCCCGTGATTATATTTCAGCGGGGTTACTCGATCGTGCCGAGCGCTTATTGGTGGATTTGGTGAATGAGTCGGGTCACCATAAACGTGTTGCGCAGCGTCACTTGCTGGAAATTTTCGAGGCACAACGCGATTGGTTGTCAGCTCAGGCGGTAGCACGGGAATTACTTCCAAAGCGTTCGTTCCTCAAATCCGCTACACAAGATCCCAACGAAGTTGGGCAACCCGTGCACACATTGCTTGCTCATTATTGCTGCGAACAAAGCGAGTTGGCGCTGGCGGGGCGCGATCTCAATGAAGCGCGCGGGCAGCTGGATTTGGCGCTTAAATACGACCGTAATTGTGTTCGCGCCTCGTTGATGTTGGCCGAGCTGGAGTTGGATGCGGGAAATGCAACACGGGCGCTAAAAACGCTTCACAGCATTCGTGAGCAAGACGTGGATATGGTCAGCGAGGCTATTGGCTTATTACGCAAGGTATATAGCGCAATGAGCAAACGCGAAGCCCTGCAGAGCTACTTGCGCGAGTGCTTCCAAGCGCGTCCCAGCACGCGGCTGCTCTTGGCTGTGGCCGAGGAAATTGCCACGACAAGGTCGTCACAGGCGGCCAAAGATTATTTGCGTGACCACCTAACAGAGCGCCCATCGTTAAGAGGGCTGTATTTGCTGATGTCTTTGCATAATCGCCATGAAGCTTCGGATGATGAGGCATTGCAGATGACGCTTGTTCAGCGACTTATCGACGTGCGACCCGCCTACCGCTGTGCCCATTGTGGATTTAGTGGCCAACAAATGCATTGGTACTGCCCGGGTTGTAAACACTGGGGCACCGTACGCGACCTTGGAACCATTGGAGAATTTAATCGTGGATGATGCTATTGGACCGTTAATTGTGGCCCTTGATGTTTCGTCACTCGATGCGGCAACCGCTATTGCGAAAACCCTTGATCCCGCCCGCTGTCGTCTAAAAGTGGGTAAACAACTGTTTACTTACGAGGGCCCGGCGGTTGTGCGTGCGTTACATGATTTAGGGTTTGATATCTTCCTTGATCTAAAATTTCATGACATTCCCAATACGGTTGCTGCGGCTGTGACCGCTGCTGCTGATTTGGGTGTTTGGATGGTGAATGTTCATGCCATAGGCGGAACGCGTATGATGCAAGCGGCGGTGGACGCGCTGGCAAATCGAACACGGCGACCGCTGCTGACGGCTGTTACCGTACTTACAAGCATGGATAGCTCAGATCTCCGTGAACTAGGAATAACCCAGTCGCCCATGGAAAAGGTCGCGTCTCTGGCAGCTCTAGCGCAATCGAGCGGCGTGGACGGGGTGGTTTGCTCAGCCGCAGAGGCGGCTATGCTCAGAGACCAGTGTCGAGACGATTTTTTGTTGGTTACGCCCGGCATACGTTTGCCCGGTGATGCGGCGGGTGATCAACGACGAGTGGTGACCCCAAAAGATGCCCTCGTGGCCGGCGCAAGTCATCTAGTTATGGGGCGCTCGATCACGGGCGCAGCCAATCCTGCCGCAGCCGTAGAACGCACGCTGCACTCCTTAATAGCCAATTCCTAACTTGAGTGATCGCTGATGTTAGGCGACGTGGCGTCTCTTCGTAATCTGGGTGGCAGCCCATTGTGGCTGCAATCTTATTTATTACGGAGACTATTCCATGAAAAATATCGATGTTGAGCTTTCTACGCCTAACCGTTGGTTTACAGCGCTGCAATTCGGCGCAAGGCAAATTGTATTGGCCGGTACTTTTGCTCTCTGCGCTGTCGCGGCTGCGACAGTCTGGGCTGGAGAAGCCGTTGTTAATATCAATACAGATACACCCGAGGTGCTGGCCGAGGGACTCTCGGGGGTGGGATTGGCAAAAGCCTATCGTATTGTCGAGCATCGAGAGGCTCACGGACCTTTTGTTGCGGTGGACGAGCTGCTGGAGGTTAAGGGTATTGGTACTGCCATTGTCGAGCGCAATCGAGAAAAAGTGGTTCTCGACTGAGCGGGCGAACCTCAACAGTTGGGGCCAGTCATGATTTTGTTGACTGGCGCCTCTGGCTACATAGGGCAGCGTTTGCTGCCCTCACTCCAAACGCTGAAGGGAAGAGGGTCGGTTTTCACAGCGGGCCGCGACCTGTCCTCTTGCGATCGGCTATTAGATTTACACAAGGTCAGCGACTATCGTGATGTTACCCAGGGTGTGGAAACGCTCATTCACTGCGCAGGACTGGCCCACAATAGCGGTACTAACGAAGACTATGAGCGTATCAACGTGCGGGCGAGTTTAGCCCTAGCAGATGCTGCGCTGGCAACCAGCGTAAGACGGTTTATTTACATCAGTTCAATGAATGTCGTCAGCCCGGATGCTGGCAGCCCCCATGGGGCTATTACCGCCTTGCCCTACCCAACGCTGCCCTATGCTGCGAGTAAATGGCGCGCGGAGCGGGGGTTGGAGGCACTGCTAGGCCGCTCTGCCTGTGAGCTACACATTATTCGTCCAGCCTTGGTCTACGACCGACAACTCACCGGCAACCTAGCTGCCCTTGCCGCTATTGCTCGATTTATCCCTGCGCGCTTCCCGGAGACTGGCCATCGATCGATGATTTGTCGTGAAGATCTGGTCAGCGCAATCTCGACGATTGTGGCAACGCCATTTGGATCTCTGGGCGTGCGTCGCTATGGTATTTGGGATGGACAGCGCTACTCTGCACGCCGCATCGCGGATGCCATTGTTGGTGGGCGACGCATACGCCTACCCCAGTGGCTGTGGCAGGCCGCTGCCTCGATGCGCGATATTGGCCAGCGGCTTCCTCTGGGGGCAACATGGTCAGCAATTGGCTTGGGTCATTGGGTAGCTGGCGAGGGCGTGGAGCCTCTCTTTGAGGTGGCATGGCAGTTGGAAACTCGGCTGATCAAGCCGCCATGCTCGACTGATACGGATCGACAGTGATGAGTCTATTTGAGCTGGCATGGACCTTGGGCTGTGTTGTGCTGGCCAGCGCATTTGGTCTATGGCGCTTTATGTACATTGCCCCACGTGTGGGCTTAATGGATCGGCCCAATCAGCGCAGTCAGCACACCAGGGCGACACCGGTAGGGGCAGGCATAGTGCCGGCCGTTGCCTTTGCGGCAAGTTTGTGGCTTTGGGTGCCCAGTTCCCAAGGAGCGGGGTTACCCATGGGCGTTTTTGCCGTGCTTATCGTTGTGCTGGCAGTGCTCGGACTACTGGACGATCGATTTAATTTGCCGAGTGCACCTCGGTTGTTGGCGTATTTTTTGGCGTGCGGGGGTGTCACCTATCTTGGCCTGCCGGGTATGCATACCGTACTCGCCATGGTGTTGGCGGTGTTTTTTACCTGGCACGTTAATGCCTACAACTTTATGGATGGGCTCGATGGCTTGGCAGTTACACAGGCCTTGGTGGTGGCCTGCGGTATGGGTATGGCGGCGTATTACTTACCCGTCTCGTCGCCTGTATTGCCCTGGGTATGTGTCCTATTAGTGGCGGCGCTGCTTCCCTTGTGGGTGATTAACTGGCCGCCGGCGCGGGTGTTTATGGGTGATAGCGGTGCCGTGTCGGTGGGTTTGGCGTTAGCCATTATTGCTGTATTGGCCTTGCGCGAAGATCTAAGGCTTTTCGCCGTGTGGTGGATATTGATGGCGCCGTTTCTTACCGATACGAGCGCCACTTTGTTCATAAGGCTAATGCAGGGCAAAGCGCCTCACGTGGCACACCGCGAGCACGCTTATCAGCGGCTAGCACGGCGCACAGACAGTGCGCTGCAGATCAATGTGGCGTTACTGGTTATGCACCTGCTTTGGCAGTTTCCTCTGGTTGTTTGGATGTTGGCTAGTGCCGATGCAGTATGGATACCGGTAATTTTGGCGCCGATTCCAACCCTCATAGCAGTGGCCCACCTGCAGCGTAGGGCGTACACTGCCCACCCGGGCTAAAGCCGATGGATGATCGTTTGCGGTGGTTTACCAAGCCCATGGCCAATTTTTAAGCAATTAACTGGGTAAGCTTATGCTGAACAGACTGAACCCGTTTTCGAGTAGTGAGGCTGCGCTGGGCAGCTCCAGCGCGCGATTCAGTGGGCTGCTCGCGGTTGATTTGCTCATGGTTTGCTTGGCCTTGATGGGCGCCGTGTCAATTGGCCCCTTTCGGACACCCTTGCCACTCAGCGGCGCCGAATTCGTCATCGGAGCCCTGGTAATTGTTGCCACTACCGCTATCTTTATTCGACAGGGCCTGTACCGAGCCCTGATTAACCATATGGGCCATCATGCGGTCTGGGATCTGGTAAGGGCGGTTACTTATGCGGCGTCGGTTTTTGGGGCCGCACTGTTTTTTATCGATGTTGATATTCCTCGATCGGCCCCTTTGGTTTTTTGGCTGCTATTGTTTGTGACCACGGGCGGCGTGCGCATGCTGCTGCGGGCGTGGTACCAGCTCTCTATTCGGCGAGATGGTAAGCGCGTGATCATTTATGGTGCGGGCGAGTCGGGTCGTCAGCTCTTGCACGCGCTCAATCATGGGTCTAATTATCAGGTGGTCGCGTTTGTCGATGATGACGCCGCGGTCCAAAATACCGTGATCAACGGCAGGCCTGTATTGAGTGCTTCGTTGCTCGAGCTCTTGGTAAGCGAGCGTCAGGTCGCTCAAGTACTCCCTCGCTGTACCATCCGCCTCCCACGAGCGTCGCAGAGAGATTATTAACTCGCTGGTGGGAATGCCCGTACACGTGCGTACCGTCCCCAAGATTTCGGAGCTGGTGGCGGGTAGAGCCAGCGTCAATCAAATCCAGGATGTTGATCTCGACGACTTGTTGGGGCGTGATCCAGTGCCGCCTCACCCCGAACTCATTGACCGGTGTATTACCGACAAGGTCGTGATGGTAACTGGGGCAGGAGGCTCCATCGGTTCTGAGCTCTGTCGCCAGATATTGGAGTCCTCGCCGAAAGAGCTGATTCTTCTAGAGTTGTCCGAGTACTCCCTCTACAAAATTGAGCGTGAGTTACGTGCGCTAGCCCTAAAGCTCGGCGTACGTGCCCCGATTATTACCCTACTGGGGTCGGTCCGTGACGAGCAGCGCCTGACGGCGTTATTTAAAACCTTTGGCGTAGAGACGGTTTATCACGCTGCCGCCTACAAGCACGTGCCAATGGTGGAATACAACATTGCCGAAGGGGTGGCCAACAACGTTGAAGGCACTTGGGCCGCCGCGCGCGCCGCGCAACAGGCTGGTGTGGATACCTTTGTCCTGGTGTCTACCGATAAGGCTGTACGACCGACTAATGTTATGGGAGCGTCGAAACGGTTTGCCGAACTGGTTCTGCAAGGTATGGCCCAGCTCGATACCCCAACGCGCTTTTGTATTGTCCGTTTTGGCAATGTGCTGGGATCATCCGGGTCAGTGGTACCGCTATTCCGCGAGCAAATTGAACAAGGTGGCCCGGTCACCGTAACTCATCCCGAAGTGTCGCGCTATTTTATGAGCCTCCGCGAGGCGGCTCAGCTGGTGTTACAGGCGGGCGCCATGGGAACGGGTGGCGATGTTTTTGTCCTCGATATGGGTGAGCCCGTGCGCATTGTTGACCTCGCCCGGCGGATGATTCGATTAAGTGGTTACGAACTCGAAGGTGAGTCCACCTCTTTGGACCATATCGATATTGACTTCATTGGTCTGCGTCCGGGCGAAAAATTGCACGAGGAGCTGTTGCTGGGTACCTCGGTGTCGGGTACCGGCCATCCAATGATTATGCGCGCAGAAGAAGATTGCTTGAGTTTTGACACCCTTGAGCGAGCGGTCACCCTACTGCTTGAGGCGTGCGGTGAACTAGATTGTTCGGTTATTAACGACGTTTTACGCGAGCACGTCGCAGGTTTTGCCGGTCACGAACCTCGTCATGATTTTATTTGGGTGAAGCAGGGTAAAGTGGGCAAGCGAATCCAGAAAGTGCCCGAGGGAGACAACGTCACTGTGTTTCCCGCTCCTGCCGCAAAGCCTGTGGGTAACTAATAGAAAAACGGCTTGAAACAGCGAGTGGTAGCGAATGGCTTTTTATGATGTGTTCAATGGTGATGCCGACGGCATCTGTTCGCTTCTTCAATTACGGCAGGTTGAACCTCAAGACAGCCAGCTGGTCACGGGTGTCAAGCGCGATATCAATCTGCTAAGTCGGGTGCAGGCGGCGTTGGGCGACAGTGTAACGGCCCTGGATATTTCCTTTGATAAGAATCGGGACGACGTGCTTCGCTTACTCGACTCGGGTGCTCGTATTTTTACTGTGATCACCACCATGCGGGCGAGATACCCGAACATGAGCATCTCACGACGCTAATAAATATTTCGCCCGAGGTGAGCACCTCAGCGCTGATCAATGGTCGTTTGAAAGGTGCGCGCGCGGGTTGGGCGGTTGTCGGTTGCTATGGGGATAATCTCGATGCGACCGCTGAAAAAATTGCAGTCACGTTGTCATCGCCTGTCGATTTGGCGCGCTATAAAGAGTTGGGTGTGCTCATAAACTATAACGGTTACGGCGCTCAGGTATCCGATTTGCATTTTGCCCCTGAAGTCTTGTTCCAACGTCTTTTGCCGCATCAAGACCCTGGCGCCTGTATGGCCGATGACCCTGACCTGATTGCCACCTTGAGTAGCGCGTACGCCGACGATATGGCGCTTGCTGAGCAGGCGCCGCGGTTGGTCAATAGTCCATCGATTGTGGTGGTTGAATTTCCTGATGCACCGTGGGCGCGTCGAGTCAGCGGTGTTTATGGCAACGCACTAGCCAATGGTGCGCCCGATACAGCCCACGCTGTGCTTACCCAGATCGACGGCGGTTATTTGGTGAGTGTTCGTGCGCCGCTTAATGCACGCGCCGGTGCGGATGAGCTCTGCCGACAGTTTCCGACTGGCGGTGGTCGAGCTGCAGCCGCGGGTATTAACCTATTGCCAGCTGAGTCTTTGACGGCATTTATTGATGCTATGGGCAAGCAATACCGCTAGTGTTAGCCGTCTTGAACAGGAGGTTCTAGCTGCTTTTGTATCGAGTGCAAGGCGTTCATGATTTCGGCGTGACGCCCAGTACTGTCAGCAGCTGTCGCGTCTCTGTTTTGCGGTTTTTGCGGTGCCGCCATTTGCAGTGAGTTCCTTAGCAGCGCAATAAGGTTATTCACCACCCCATCGTCCTGATGCTTACCACGGAGCTTTAATGTCCGTGCTGAAAATTCCAGCGTACCGTAAAAAATATCCCGCCACTGCCACAGTTCTATTGCCGGTTTTATCTCGCCTCGATCAATGCCCCGGGTTACAACGGCGTCGAAAATACGTACATACGCCCGTATTTGGACTAAATCTTGCTCCGGTACCGAACCTGTATTACCAACGCGGTAGGACATTTGAACGAGCTCGAATTGTGACAGCATAGCGTTTAAGTGATAGCTCGCAAGATCCTGTAATTGCTGAAAAGTGGGCTGGCTGTGATTGATAGCTTGCTCGGCACCGGCGGTTAGATTGGACCAAAATTGGCCGACCACGGCATTGAGTAATTCTTGCTTGTTTCGGTGATAGAGGTACAGGGTGCCCTCGGCCAGTCCCGCTGCCTTGGCAATGTCCACCATTTTGGCACCATCGACGCCGCGCTCGGCAAATACTCGACTCGCTGCTTCAATGATCGCCGTATCACGAGCTTCAAATTTCTCACGTTTGGTTGCTTTAACTGTTGTCATATTTACCTTGAGACCTCAGGCCGCGATTCGGGATGTTTTACAAATGAGGCATCCTCAGTAATAATGAGCCATATTTTGGTGTTAGTCAAAAGTGTGAGTGAGCCACTACACGGTAGGTCAGCGAGAGTTTGCACGTTGCTTATCGTCAGGGGCCGTTGAGCCCGGAGAGCAGTGTTGATGGTCGATAAGATCCGAATTGGTGGCGCGAGTGGCTATTGGGGTGATGCCGATATGGCGGTGCCGCAATTTCTTGCTGATGGCAACGTGGATTACCTTGTTTTTGATTATCTGGCCGAAATTACCATGTCGATTCTTGCCCGAGCCAAGGCAGCTGATGCATCGATGGGATACGCTACTGACTTTGTGTCGGCAGTCATCGGTAAGTACGGGAGCGCACTGGCTCAGGCGGGTATTAAGCTTATTAGTAACGCCGGAGGGGTGAACCCACAGGCTTGTGCACAGGCGGTACGCGACGAACTTGCGCGTCAAGGTGTATCGCTAAGCGTGGCCGTAGTCGACGGCGATGATCTCATGCCCCACTTGTCCACCTTGTCGGACACGCGAGACATGTTTTCTGGCCAACCGTTCCCCGACACCAACCGAGTAGTCAGTGCCAATGCTTATCTCGGTGCCTTCCCCATTGCCGAGGCCTTAAATCGTGGCGCGGACATTGTTATTACAGGACGCTGCGTCGATAGTGCAGTGACGTTAGGTGCGGCTATCCACGCCTTCGATTGGTCTCCTTCCGACCTTGATCTGCTCGCCATGGGATCCTTGGCGGGTCACATTATTGAATGTGGGGCGCAAGCGACCGGTGGTAACTACACCGATTGGTTAGACGTTGCGGATTCGCTTCATTGTGTGGGCTATCCAATTGCCGAGTTGCGACACGACGGCGCGCTGATTGTTACCAAACCAGAAAAAACTGGCGGTGCAGTGACCTGTGGTACCGTGGGAGAACAGCTGCTCTACGAAATTGGTGATCCCGCGGCTTATACACTGCCTGACGTTATCTGCGATTTTACCGGTGTGACTCTCGAACAAATTGACATTGATCGGGTGGTGGTAACAGGTGCTCGCGGTGTGGGCATACCAAGTCATTACAAGGCCTGTGTAACCTGGGCCGACGGTTGGCGCGGCGGCACGAGTTTTTTCTATGTGGGTGATGAGGCTGCGCGCAAGGCTAGAATCTTTGCGGACCAGGCGATAAAACGAGCCCGCGCCAAATTAACAACGATGGACTCGCCCGACTTCGACGAGGTCTGCGTAGAGGTGATTGGGGACGAGAGTCACTACGGCGTTGCCGCCCGTTCAGTCAACAGTCGCGAAGTAATGATTAAAGTCGCATGCAAGCACACCGATAAGCGCGCGGTGGGTTTATTGCTGCGCGAGCTAACCGGTGCTGCCCTTGGCGCCCCCCGGGCTGTGTATGTTTGCAGGTACCCGAGCCAAACCGTCCCCTGTGGTTCGCTTATTTTCAGCGTTGGTTCCCAAGGACGAGGTGCGCATTGAAATAAGCGATGATGCTGGATGCGAATTGGTTCCGGTTGCCCAAGGCCATACCCACACAAATGCCGCCTGCTTGGTTATACCCGAGGCGTCAGCGGACAGGGCTTTGATTGGCGTGCCTCTGATCCAGCTGGCCTATGTGCGCTCTGGCGACAAAGGCGATCAGGCAAACATTGGGGTGATGGCTCGCGACCCGCGCTTTCTTCCCTGGATAGCGCGCACCCTAAGCCATGAAGAAGTTGCTCGACGATTCGACCACTTTTTAGCGGGTGCAGACGTACAGCGATTCTATTTGCCGGGCATACATGCACTTAATTTTGTCCTAGACAGCGTCTTGGCTGGCGGTGGTACTGCTAGCCTGCGTAACGATCCGCAGGCCAAGGCCTATGGCCAAATTCTGTTGGACGCCACCATCGAAATTCCAGTCAGTCTTGTGGAGAGTGTCAGCAATGCCTGAAATCCAGTCTGCAATTACCCCAGCTATGTCCTCTTTCGAGGACAATCGAGCCAGCATGATGACGTTTATCCAGCGTTTGAGAGAGTTGGAGGAGCGCACTGTTACGGCTTCAAGTAAACGTAACGCGACCTTTGAAAAGCGGGGGCAGTTACCGCCGGCACAGCGCCTGCGTCAGTTACTTGACCCGGGGATGCCGTTTTTGCGACTTCATTCACTGGCTAACTATTGTGTCTCAGACGAAGACCCAGAAACCAGTATCCCTGGTGCGTCGGTATTGGTGGGCATTGGCTTTGTTGAAGGCACGCGCTGCATGATTTGGGTCGACGACTCGGGAATTGCAGCCGGCGCAGCAACCGATAAATCGGTTGAAATTGCCTTATCACTGCAAACCATTTGTCTTCGTCAAAATCTACCTCTGATTCACTGTGTGGAAAGTGCCGGCGCCAACTTGCTTAAATACCGGGTCGAGTTATGGTCGCAGTTTGGCGCTGTGTTCAGAAACCTCGCGCGTATGTCCGCGCAGGGTTTGCCAGTTATTTCTGTGCTGCACGGTGGCTCAACGGCTGGCGGCGCCTACATGCCGGGCATGTCCGACTATGTCATTGGCGTAAAGGGTAATGGTATGGCAGCGCTTGGCGGTGCTGCTTTGGTCAAGGCTGCAACGGGCGAGGAAGCCGACGATCGTGAGCTGGGTGGTGCGGAAATGCATGCCAGCAAAACAGGCCTTGTTGAATATCTGGTGGAAAACGACGCCCATGGGTTATTGACGGCGCGTAACGTCATCAGGCAAATCGATTGGAATAAGCGCAGTTCAGCGGTCAGACGCAGAGCTTACAGCCAACCCAAATACCCGGCAGAGCAACTGGCTGGTGCTATACCCACTGATCCAAAAACGCCCTATGACTTTAGGGAAGTGTTAGCGCGCATCGTCGACGGATCATCGGTTGAGGAATTCAAGTCGCGCTATGGCGTGTCGACCGTGTGTGGTCACGCCAGCATCACGGGTATTGCTTGTGCCTTCATTGGCAACAATGGGCCAATAGATCCCGCTGGCGCTACCAAGGCGGCCCATTTTATTCAGCTGTGTGATCAGGCCGACATACCTCTGATTTTTTGCCATAACACCACCGGCTATATGGTGGGCACCGAGTACGAACAGGCGGGCATGATTAAGCATGGTTCTAAAATGGTGCAGGCCGTGGCAACGGCGCGCATGCCGAAAATTTCTCTGCATATTGGTGCTAGCTATGGTGCGGGCAATTACGGCATGTGCGGCTGGTCATACGAGCCGGATTTTCTGTTTGCTTGGCCGAGTGCACGCACGGGGGTAATGGCCGGGCAAAGTGCTGCAACGACAATGAGTGAGGTTGCGCGGTCGGTGGCGGCGCGTCGCGGGGAGAGCGCATCCGAAGAGCAGTTAGCGAAACAAGAAGCGCATATCCGCGCGCACTTTGACGCTCAGGAAAGTGCTTTCTTCACCTCGGGCCGGGTATTAGATCACGGTGTTATTGATCCACGTGATACCCGTAAAGTACTGGCATTTTGCTTGGAGACCATTCTTGAGGGTCGTCAGCGCCATTTACGCAGTAATAGTTTTGGTGTGGCGAGGATGTAACAATGAGCCAGCTGCCCCTTACTCAGACCGTTGACCTTGAGTTAAGCAATGACTGGTTAACGGTTTGGTTTAACCAGCCTGAGCGTCGAAATCCACTGACGGACGCTGTAGTGCAGGACCTCATTTCAGTGTGCGACTGCTTAATGAACGATCACTCCGTACGAGGTCTCACCCTGCGTGGTCGCGGCGGCTACTTCTGCGCGGGCGGCGATTTAAAGGGTTTTCAGACGCTCACCCGGGGCGATGGTGATACCTCGGCTGCGGTGTCGACCAGCGTGCTCGTTGGCGAGTTGCTCGAAAAATTCAATCGCCTGCCGCAAGTTACGCTGGCGCTGCTCGAGGGTGCGGCCATGGCCGGCGGCCTGGGTTTGGCCTGCTGTTGCGATGTCATACTGGCAACCCACGAGACCAAATTTGCTTTTTCAGAAACGCGTATTGGCCTATCCCCCGCACAAATTGCGCGCTACGTCTTACAAAAGTGTGGTTATGCAACTGGCCGTCGATTGATGGTGACCGCCGCCCGCTTTGATGGCACCGAAGCCTATCGAATGGGTTTGGTAGACCACGTAGAAAATTCCGCACAGGCACTTTTTGCAATGGAGCGGCAGATTCAGGCCGATGTCTTGGGATGCTCGCCAAATGCTATCGCGGCGACAAAGGCACTCATCGCGGAATTGCCCAGTGTAGCCGATGAGCAAAAAATTAAATTTGCCGCCAAAAATTTCACCACTTGCCTACAGAGTCCGGATGGACGCGAGGGTGTGAGTGCATTCCTTGAGAAACGTAAGCCCCGTTGGCACCAGGAGATTTAACGCATGAAAACGATAAGCACATTACTCATTGCTAATCGCGGCGAGATAGCTGTGCGCGTGGCTCGCACGGCGCGTGCCATGGGTCTGCGTGTTGTTGCTGTTTATTCAGATGCAGATGCCGATGCCATGCACGTCAGGGCGGCAGATATTGCCGTTCGCATTGGTCCAGCTAACGTTAGCGAGTCTTACCTCAATGCCGACGCGATTTTAGAGGCCGCACGGCAATCGGGTGCCGATGCGATCCACCCCGGATACGGCTTCTTATCTGAAAATCAGGCTTTCGCTGAGGCCTGCGAGCAGGCCGGGATTGTCTTTGTAGGTCCACCGAATCAAGCCATTGATGTCATGGGTGATAAAGCCCGGGCAAAGCGTGCAATGATTGCCGCAGGTGTTCCCTGCATACCGGGTTATCAGGGCGAGGACCAAAGCATCGAAACGCTTGAGCGCGAAGCCGCTGCGGTGGGTTTGCCGGTCATGGTAAAGGCGGCAGCGGGCGGCGGTGGTCGCGGTATGCGTTTGGTAGATGATATGGCCGAGTTGGCGTCGGCCATAGAAATGGCGCAGTCCGAAGCGCTCAATGCCTTCGGGTCTTCTGAACTCATCATTGAAAAGGCTGTCGTGCGTCCTCGGCATGTTGAAATACAGGTGTTTGCGGATCAACACGGTAATGTGATTCATCTGGGCGAGCGCGATTGCTCGATTCAGCGACGACACCAAAAAGTCATTGAGGAGGCTCCGTGCCCGGTAATGACTTCCTCGCTGCGCGACGCCATGGGCAATGCCGCTGTCGAGGCTGCCAAGGCCGTTAATTACGTGGGTGCTGGCACCGTTGAATTTTACTTGATGAGAGCGGGGCATTCTATTTTCTGGAAATGAATACCCGACTGCAGGTTGAGCACCCGGTAACCGAAGGGGTGACTGGTCTTGACCTGGTGGAATGGCAACTCAGGGTCGCTCGTGGTGAAACGCTCACTATCCAGCAGGAGGATGTGGTGCTGCTGGGGCACGCTATTGAAGTTCGCCTTTACGCCGAGGACACGGCGGCGGATTTTTTACCCAGCACCGGTTCGGTAAACCTCTGGCACGTGCCAGAGCGAGCTGATTTACGCGTTGACAGTGGCGTTGAAACCGGTGATGAGATTAGCCCGTTTTATGACCCCATGGTGGCTAAGATTATTACCTATGGGGACACGCGTGAAGATGCGCGTAGTAAAATGGTGGCGGCACTGCAGGCATCGGCGCTGCTTGGTGTCAGCAATAACCGGGATTTCTTGATTGATGCCTTGCAGCAGGAAGATTTTGTCCGGGGTGAAGCAACAACCGCATTTATCGCAGAGCACTACGGCGATAATTTTTCCGCGCAGCTAGACCCCTTGATGCCTTATCAATGGCTGCAGTGGTGCAGCATAAGCTGGCCCAAACACAGTACCGAGCAGAAACACTGGGTGTCTCTACAGAGTTGCTCGACTGGTCTTCCGATGCACGCCACGAGGAGTCCTATACCTATGTTTGGGAGCAGCAATCAAGCAAGCTGACGCTCGCTGTAGTGGATTGTGATGAGTACCGCACAACCCTTGAGGGCGCTCAGGCGACAGTTTCGGTAGTGCACATGGGAGATAACATCGCCCACTTGGTTGTTAACAATCGGCACTATCATCTCGCCTATCAGGCTCAAGACAGTGCCACGGTACACGTGGCTACCGATACCGCAACCTTTAGCGTGACCAATGAGGCCGCGCTCCCCCCCGACGGCCAAGAGCAGGCGGGCAGCGGTAGTGTCGTGGCGCCCATGCATGGGCAGCTGCTTTCGATATTGGTGGAGGAAGGACAGCCGGTTGTGAAAGGGGATCGTTTGGCGGTTTTAGAGGCCATGAAAATGCAACATGAGCTTGTGGCGCAAGTTGATGGTGTTGTCGGCAGTGTCTGGGCTAAGGCAGGGACGCAACTTGCGGCGGGTGATCGCATACTCATGGTGGAATCCGAAGCCGAATGCTGAGAGCCCCAGCAATTACCCAGTGAGTGAGTCGATATGAAACAGGCGACAGATTTTCAGGAAGAATACCTCGATCTTTACCGGCTTGTGGAGCCATTAAGCGAAGACGCGCTTGAGCAGGCCACCGGCTTTAAATTGTGGACTATTGAGACCATTATCCGGCATCTGACCTACTGGAATCGCATGGCGTTTTGGGCGCTCGCCGAGCCTGAGCGGTTGACAGCTGCCCTGGAGCCCATGATGACAGGCTTGCAAGCGGGTAAGACCCTGCCGCAATTAGAAGGGGAGAGCATTGCTTTGCGTGGGCGTGCACTGGTAGATGCGTGGTACGCGAGTTGTCAAGAAACCACGGCAGTGTTTCAACAGGCTGATCCCAGTACACGTTGTGCGTGGGCTGGCCCTAGCATGAGTGCGCGTAGTTGTATTACTGCTCGCCAAATGGAGACATGGGCCCACGGCCAAGCTATTTACGACTGTCTGGGGCGCGATCGGGTCAATACCGATCGTCTGCTCAACGTTGTAGTGCTTGGGGTAAATACCTACGACTGGAGTTTTCAAGTGCGTGGTCAAGAGGCGCCTGCGCCTAAGCCATTTCTCTCGCTAACCGCGCCCTCGGGTGAGGTTTGGTCTTTTGGTGATCCACAGACCGACAACTGCATTATCGGTTCGGCTGAAGCTTTTGGTCAGGTGGTGACGCAAACCCGCCATGTTGCTGATACCCCCGCTGCGGGTGAACGGCGAGCCGGCTGAGCAGTGGATGGCAAATGCCCAGTGCTTTGCGGGTGGGCCTGCGACCCCGCCAGCGCCGGGGACGCGGCGAAAGGTTTGACTAACAAACTGAGTTTGCCTGGTTTTATAAGCTGAGGGCTCTTTTTGAGCTGAGGGCTCTCTTTGGCTGAGGGCTCTCTTTTAAGCTGAGGGCTCTCTTTTAAGCTTTTAAGTCAAAAGCGCCCGGAGCCCTGTTCAGTCGTGCGCCAATGCGGCCGAAATGGCCGCACTGCGATTCGCCATGCGCCCCAACGCCAGCCAGAAGAGCTCATCATTCGAGTAACCGACAATTCGGTCGAGCTCTTCGCACTGAAATACTTGGATAAATGTCGGTGTACCCATCACCGGTCCAATCTTGCAATGGGTCAGCGGATGGCGACCCGCCTGCCAGTCATCCAAGGTAACTTTAATTAAGGGCAGCTGTTTGGCCTCATGGGTCTTGGCATAAATAGGGCCAATGTCCTGCTGCCATTTCATGCAGGCGCCGCAAGCAGGCCCGTAAACATAGAGGAGCTCATCGCCCTGGCTCGTTGGTGCAAACGCCAGCAGCAAGCTTGCCAAAAGCGGCGTGAGGCGGCTCATAGCTTGATATACCCAAAGTGTTCTTTGACCTGCAGTCGGCCAAGCTCAGCCACACCCGAGGGCACGGTTTCAATGCCAAAGGTCAGGTCGTCGGCGGAATGGTTAAAACTGGTAAGGGTATTTTCGCAGGCAAAAATCCGTACATTTTGTGCCAATAACTGCTCGATTTGTGCGCTGTAAAGCCCGCCGTTTGGGTCTTCGGCGCCTTCTAGGGCTGGGCGAACACCGCCAGCAATAAGAATCACTCGAATCGGTATGTCGGGGTTGCCCTCTAAATGACGGCTTATCTGCCGTAGCGAGCGATTCATGTGCTCGTCGGTATCCACATGAAACACAATGCCACTGATTGCGTCGGCAAAACTTACACCTGAGAAAAGATACACCAGGATGACAAAGCGGCTTAGGGCTCTGGTAAAGCTTTTCAGCTGGTGTTGATTACCCATGAATCTATCCTGCTTGTAACCCACAGACGGGGGTGGTTGGGTTGAGCGATATTGCAAAGCGTTGCTTATTTGCGCCTAAATCACAAGCTTGCCCAGGCTTGGCAGAAGACGCTATTATGTATAAAGTTATAAGTATAGAAACACCTGCTATAAGAGATGGGGTCAATCCAAACCCACGCCTTGGCGCTGTCGCGCTATATTGCGCAAAGTGTTATTTGACAGCCAAGTTAAAAAATACGTTTAGCAAAAAGTAAACGTTGAAAACACAAGTCAAAATAGAGAGGGGGACAGCTGTAATGACAGACAGCGCCGAACACGCAAGAGGCCAACTTCGTCCCGCGCCCGAGTCGTTCTTAAATGCTGAGCTCGTGGCTGATATTTCTGCTCATGGGATCAACGAGCAACGACGTGGCCTGTTAAAGGGCGCTTTTGCGGCGGCCCTGGCGGGTATGGCAGGGGTGGCCGGTGCTGCAGAGAGTGACCCAGATATTGTCAACGTTCCCGAGTGGAGCAAGATCCTTGGCAAGCCAGTCGCCGCCAACCCTTACGGGCTACCTTCTAAGTACGAGGCCAATATTATTCGCCGGCAAAGTCCGGGTTTAACTCAGACCGATCAGGCCAGCGTAGCGTTTACACCATTGCAAAGTATGTTCGGCATGATTACACCAAGTGGCCTTCACTTTGAACGCCACCACCAGGGTTGGGTAGATATTGATCCGCGCCGACACCGCTTCATGATTAATGGTCTGGTGAAAACCCCCATGGTGTTCACCATGGATGAACTCATGCGCATGCCCAGCGTGTCGCGCATGCACTTTTTAGAGTGTGGTGCCAATACTGCCCTTGAGTGGGGCAACTCCGCTGTTCCCACCGTGCAATACACCCATGGCATGTTATCTGGCTCCGAGTGGACCGGTGTACCGCTGTCGCTTTTGCTCGAGCGCGCGGGTATTGATTTGTCCAAAGCCAAATACATTCTGGCCGAGGGTGCAGACGGCTCAAGCATGACCCGTACCATTAATATCGAAAACGCCCTTGACGATTGTTTGGTGGCCTACGGCCAAAACGGCGAAATGATTCGGCCTGAGCAGGGATACCCCATGCGTCTAGTTGTGCCCGGTGTCCAAGGGGTGTCGTGGGTAAAGTGGTTGCGCCGAATTGAAGTGGGTGATCAACCCTATGCGACCAAAGACGAAACCAGCCATTACGTAGACCTCATGCCCGATGGCACGCAGCGGCAGTACACCTCGATCCAAGAAGCCAAGTCAGTGATTACCAGCCCCTCGGGCGGCCAAAAACTGATGTCCAAGGGCTATTACTGCATTACGGGTCTTGCCTGGTCCGGTCGAGGCAGCGGTAAGAAGGTGGAGGTTTCGACCGATGGCGGAAGAAATTGGCGCGAAGCGCGTATCGAGGGCCCGGTACTCCCTAAAATGCTGACGCGGTTCAATGCCGACTGGGTGTGGCAGGGCGATGAAGCATTACTACAGAGCCGTGTGACGGATAGCACCGGTTATGTACAACCCCAGCGAGCCGAACTGGTAGCGGTGCGCGGCACGCGATCGATTTACCACAACAATGCCATTCAAACGTGGCGCGTGAAGCAATCAGGGGAGGTTGACAATGTTCAACTGGGGTAAACGCATGGTTGCGCTTTTACTGCTAACGCCTCTCGCCGGTTTTGCGGGGTCTTACCCCAACGCCTTGAACGACCTGGGTCGTCCGGCGCCTGCAGGCGAGATTACCGCCTGGGATATCGATGTTCGTCCAGACTTTGTGGGCTTGCCCGAAGGCTCGGGATCGGTGGAGGACGGTGAGGCCTTGTGGTTGGACTAATGGGGCGTTTGTCATGGCGACTTTGGCGACTCAAACGAAGTTTTCTCGCCCTTGGTTCTGGGTAATATTACCCCCGACGATATTGAGACAGGGCGTGTTTCTGCCCTGCAGGACCCTGCCGTGGTGCGAACTACGCTGATGAAGGTGTCCTCGCTGTCGACTATTTGGGACTACATTAACCGTGCAATGCCTTGGAACGCCCCTAAATCTCTGTCTAGCGATGAGGTCTATGCGCTGGTTGCGTACCTACTCAACCTCGGTTACATCGTGGAATACGATTTTGTTTTGTCTAACGACAATATCACTGATATTCAGGCCATGATGCCAAACCGACACGGCATGACCACAGATCATGGTCTGTGGTCGGTCAATGGCGCCGCTGATGTTGTTGGTTCGAGCTGTGTGACCGATTGCCAGGTTGACACTACCGTCACCTCGTTTCTGCCCGATTACGCTATGAATGCCCATGGGAATCTTAAAGACCAGGTTCGTGATTACGGCCCTTTCCCGGGCATTCAAACGGCACCCATCGATGAACAAGCGAGCGGTTCTACTGCGCCACAGGCATCAGCCCCTGATGCGTTACTCATGGCGAGCGGCTGCACCGGATGCCATCAGATGGAGAGTGCCTTGGTAGGCCCTGCCTTCAGGGCGAACATGGCGAAATATGCAGGGCAGGACGCGGTTGAGTACCTGAAAGGCAAGATTCAAAACGGCGGGGCCGGTGTCTGGGGCAGTATGGCCATGCCGCCCATGGCTCAGGTAAACGAAGAAGCATTGCAGACCATTGCCAGCTGGCTGGCTGCTGGAAATTGATTGATAACGCAAGAGGCTAGAACTATGACTCATCCTACACACCCGGCGAGCATCGCGCGCAGAGGTTTCCTGCGACTTGGTGCGGTTGTCGCCGCAACGGCGCTACTGCCCAGTAAACTCTGGGCTGCGATGGCGCGACCCAAAGAGGCTTTTACGGCAACCGGTCTTGATGACACCTTTGCTCAAATTGGCGGCACCCCTGAGATGCACGACGGGATTATTTTTTCGTCGCCCGATATTGCCGAAAACGGCGCCGTGGTGCCCGTAAAAGTAGAGATCGACACGGCCAAGTTACCCAATGTCGACAAGATTTACGTGCTGGTGGAGCTCAATCCCAACCCTCTTTCGGCGATGTTTATGGTGCCAGCGGGCACCAAGCCCTTTGTGGAAACTCGGGTCAAGGTGGCTCAAACCTGCAACTTGTACGCGGTTGCCGAGGCAGGTGGCAAGCTTTACATGGCAAAAGAAACCAAGGTCACCCTGGGTGGCTGTGGCGGTTAAAGGAGACTGAACAATGGCTGGAAGAATGAGAATCCGTGCGCAGCAGCAAGGCGATCACACCGAAGTAAAGGCGCTTATGCGGCATCCTATGGAGACTGGGCAGCGCAAAGACCAGGCGGGCCAAGCAATACCGGCACACTTTATTGAAGAGGTCACCATGACGCATAACGGCAACGTTGTGATGCACGCCTATTGGGGCGCTGCAGTATCGGCAAACCCCTTTCTGGGTGTGCAATTCGAGGGTGGAGCGGCCGGCGATGAGGTGGTTGTCACCTGGCGCGATAACAAGGGTGAGACCGGCGAAGGCTCAACCAAAATCCGCTAAACCAAATGGCTGGGGGAGACATGCGTAACACAATCAAAACCGGTATTGCGTTGTTGGCTGGTGTGGTACTGGCGAGCGCGAGTACCGCTCAGGATGGCATCTTTGATGAATACCGCGAGATGATGGGCGATGACAACCCAGCCATCTTCGTTATCGATGAAGGTGAGGAGTATTGGTACACACCGGCCGGCCCCAACGACGTGACGCTGGAAGGCTGTGATCTGGGGCTTGGTGCTGGCGTTGTGGAAGGTGCTTACGCCGGTTTTCCGCGCTATTTTGAAGACGCCGACCGTGTCATGGACTTAGAAGCGCGCTTGGAATACTGCATGGTTGAGCTTCAAGGCCGGTCATCCGAAGAAATTCACGCCAAGCCTTACTCGCTGCGAGGCGATTTAGGAACCGAGATGGAAGCCTTGGCGGCATGGCTTGCCGACCAGTCTGCAGGCATCCCGGCGACTCCCTCCCAAGATCATCCCAAAGAGCGCGAAATGTACGCTTTGGGCGAAAAGCTATTTTATTATCGCGCCGGGCCCCATGATTTTTCTTGTGCGACCTGCCATGGTCAGGACGAGATGCGCATTCGGTTGCAATCCCTCGCCAATCTCAGTGGCCACAACGGCGCCGCTGAAGCCTATACCACTTGGCCAGCGTACCGAATTTCGGAAGGTGTAGTGCGTACCATGGGATGGCGCATGCGCGACTGCTTACGGCAGCAACGCTTCCCGAGCTAATAATGGGATCACCTGCCAGCGTGGCTCTACAAACCTATCTAGCCGTCAATGCATCGGGCGCTGAGATTGCCGCGCCTGGACTCAAGCGTTAAAGGAGAGCGGAAGGCATGTTGAAATTTGTTATCGCGGTAGGCTTATCTGGGACTGGTTGCGTCACAGTCAGTTGCTGACGCAATCACGGAGGTGTTGAGAGCATCGATGGTAGACAAAAATCAGGCGACGCTGGATCGCGTTGAGCAGGATGATGTTCAGCGGTTTTGCAGCAAACCTCGCGCTGAACAGGGTGATATGGACACCCTGAACGCGATTCGTGCTAAAAGTATGGCGGCGGTGAAGTACCCTGCCGATGGGGTGTATTTAGGTGATTGGCAAGCCGGTGCTGAGGTTGCCAATAACGGCCGCGGGCTCCAGTACTCCGATGACCCTAGCGCACCCAACGGCGGCAATTGCTATGCCTGTCACCAGCTGGATCCGCGCGAGGTGGCCTACGGAACCATTGGCCCGTCACTGACCAATTATGGTCTCAGGGGGCAAGGTGACGTGATGCTGCAATACACCTGGACCAAGATGTGGGACACCCACGCTTACAACACCTGTTCCCACATGCCACGTTTTGGTGCTCAGGGTATCTTGACTGAGCAACAGCTCAAAGATGTGATGGCTTATTTGCTCGATCCGGCATCGCCCGTGAATCAACCGCTTGAGGCCAACGACTAACGAGACGTTCGAGTACAGAGGAGTCTGTCATGGAAAGACGTGAGTTCAACAAAATGCTCGCGCTGGGTTTGGCTGCTGGTCTGTCATTGCCGGTGGCTGGTCGCCGAGCGCTGGCCGCGGTTGGTATGGACTACGATGTGCCTCGATTTGGCAATGTGCACCTCATGCACATGACCGATGCCCACGCTCAGTTAAAGCCCATTTATTATCGAGAACCTCAGGTCAACATTGGTGTTCATGGTGCTCGCAATCGCGCGCCCCATCTGGTTGGGCAGGCGTTGCTAAGAAGCCTATGGTCTAAACGCTGGTGGTCGTGAGTCCCACGCCTTTACCTACCTGGATTTTCAGGCGGCGGCCCAGCAATTTGGCAAAGTGGGTGGCTTTGCGCATTTAGCCACCTTGGTTAAGCGAGTTAAAGCCAATCGTCCCGGCGCTTACTGCTGGACGGCGGTGATCTGTGGCAAGGCTCCGCCACCGCGCTGTGGACCAACGGTCAAGACATGGTAGATGCCAGTAAATTATTGGGCATTGACGTCATGACTGGCCACTGGGAGTTCACGCTGGGAACAGACCGAGTTCTTGAGATTATTGAGAATGATCTCGACGGACACATGGATTTTGTCGCCCATAACGTCAAAGACTTTGATTTTGGCGACCCAGTGTTTGCCAGCCATACCACGCGAGAAATCAATGGCGTGCCGGTGGCTATCATTGGCCAGGCATTTCCCTACACACCCATCGCTAACCCCGCCTATATGACAGAGGGTTGGACCTTTGGGATTCAGGAGCGAGAGCTGCAGCAGAAGGTTGAGGAAGTGCGCGCAAAGGGCGCACAAGTTGTCGTTTTGCTGTCGCACAACGGTGCCGATACCGATATTAAATTGGCTTCGCGGGTGTCTGGACTGGATGCCATTATGGGGGGCATACTCACGACGCTATCCCCAAGGCCATGGAGGTTAAAAACCCCGGTGGGATGACCTTGGTTACCAATGCGGGCTCCAATGGCAAGTTCTTGGGCGTGCTCGATTTTGATGTGCGTGACGGTAAAGTTCGCGATTTTTCCTACCGGTTGTTACCGGTGTTCTCAGCGCTTTTGCCAGCAGATCCTGAGATGGATGCGCTGATCAGTAAGATTCGAGCGCCTTACAGCGAGCAATTATCTGAGGTACTAGCCACCACCGACGACTTGCTTTATCGGCGCGGTAATTTCAACGGCAGTTTTGATCAATTGATCTGTGATGCGTTGATTGATGAGTTGGGGGCAGATGTGTCCTTATCACCTGGGTTCCGGTGGGGTACGACATTGCTTCCTGGCGATGCCATTACCATGGAAGACCTTATGTCTCAGGTTGCTATTACGTACCCAGCGGTCACGTTGAGCGAGATGAAAGGCGATTTTCTTAAGGTGGTGCTTGAGGACGTGGCCGATAACTTGTTCAACCCCGATCCCTATTACCAACAGGGTGGCGACATGGTGCGCGTGGGTGGCTTGGAATACGCCATATCGCCACTGGGCGGCTCTGGGCAGCGTATCAGTGATATGGCGTTGAAGGGTAAGGCAATTGACCCCACCAAAACCTACAAGGTGGCCGGGTGGGCCTCGATGCAGCAGGTAGAGGGTGAGCCTATTTGGGATGTCGTTGCCCGATGGCTGCGCAATAAGAAGACCATTCAAGCGGTTCCGCTCAAGGAGCCGGTAATCAAGGGGTTATCAGATAATAAAGGTGTGGCGTAAGCAACGCTGCACCTGATTGTACGCCCGGTGCATTGGGTGGCCAGGGTAGTAGAGAGCGCTAGTAGAGAGCGCTAGTAGAGAATGCCGCGTTCGGTGCTGTCGAGCATCTTAACTGGCTGACCAGCAGTAGCACGCATTAGGGTGGACTGTGGGCCCGCCTGTAATTCGATGTAGCTAACGGCTTGGTTGTCCAGGTCTTGTAGTAGCCGCGATTCCAGTTCTAAGCGTTGTGGTAACACACCGCTAACGGTTGGCGAGGTCATTTGTTCAATGTAGACAAACTGATCATCGACCTCAGCGCTAAGCGTTTCGATGCGCATAGCGCCAAATTCGCCGGTGGCCTGAAAGTTAGCCTCAACATATTTGGCAAGCAGGGTGAGTCCCTCAGTAGTAGCAATGCTGCCCGCAGCACCCATGCGTGCCAATAACTCCTCGGCATCAGCCACTTTTATGTAGTGCTGAATATCGTACCGCGTGCTTAGTTTTGTTACTTGCGTCAAGCTCTCGGTCGCCTGGGCGCCAGCCATTACAAACAGCTGCGCCAGCAACACATACATCACGCCAAGACGGGGTGCGTTTGAGCTCTTCGATCGAGTCTGTAGGGAATCTTTCATACGCTCAGGATAGGCGCAAACTGTTACAGCTTTATGACCGTTGTATGTCGATTGTGTTGCAGGGTGATGACACCCGCTAGAAACGCCGTTCTTCAACTCCTTGGGATGTCTCAATTCGAACAAACCGTTGGGCGTCGGCTACCAGGTCAGATAAAAGCGTGTTAACGATGTTGGGGAACGGTTGTGTTTGCTCCACGGGAAACCATTCCTGATAGACAAAGACAAAGTCGCCCTCAAGTTCTGCGCCAAGGGTTGTCAGCGCGCCTTGATTGCCTGTGGTGCCTGATAGTAAAAAATCAGTTTCAACATAGAGGGTTACTCGCGCTAGCTCCTCTAGTGTGTCCAGTTCGCCACGGCCTCCCATTGCTCGACTTGCCAGCAATGCATCGGCCGCGTGTAAGCGATGCGTAATTTGATAGTGTTTGTCCTGCCAGACAATATCTGTCCACTCCGCGCTACCACGGTGCGCAAGCGCGCCGTGCTGCCACCAGCACAGGCTGGCTACGAATAACCACACCGCCACTCTTTTACCGATAGTCATCACCACAGGATTGCCGTGTTACTGGTCATCGGTGTGCGAGGATTAAAGCTGGGCGTGCCCTCGGAGGTAACTGCCCGACTAATCTCGTTAGATATTGCTGTGTCACCGGTGTTACTGCTCGCTACTTAGTGGCACGGCCTGTCCCTTCTGGTCGGCGGTATCGGCCTTGGTTTTAAGCTCAACAAGCAGATCTGCCATTAAGTTGCGGCGCTTGCGCTCTGACTTGTAGGCCTCTAAGCGAGACTGATGGATAGTGGGTGGGAAGCGGTTATTGCGAAAATCGCTGTCAGCCGTTTGATGACGTGGGTCCAGCTCAATCGCCGCTATCGGCTTGTTTTTCAATAAGCCTAAAGGTGACCGTCTCATTATTGCGGCGCCAAATTTCAGCGGGTAGCGTCAGTTCGCGCTGGCTGCCATCTTCGTAGCTAATAGCAAGCAACAAGGGACTTGGCACCCCGCCATGATTGTCAAAGTCGATAAAGTAGAAAATATTGTTGTCGGCAATGGCACGATCAAATGCGCGATGCTCCCAAGCTTCAAGCTTGCGCCGATCTTTCTGAGCATCGTTGCGATCTTTGTTGCTTACCGTAAAGCGATCGCGGTTGCTGTATAGGTCTTGTAGCTCCTCATATCGCGTTTCACGCGGCACAATACCGTCGGCTCGGTTGCGCTCAATGGCGACCGGAGTCGGCTTGTCCCGGCTAGCTTCCTGTCGATCAAGTGGGAAGTCGATATCGGGGTCGTTAGTTTTTAGTCGATAAGCACGGATGTCTGAAATCGCAACATCCACGTGGTCGGTAGAGTAAAACCAGGCACGCCAAAACCAATCCAGATCCACGCCCGAGGCGTCTTCCATGGTGCGGAAAAAATCGGCAGGTGTAGGGCGTTTGAATTTCCAGCGCTGGGCATATTCTCTGAATGCGAAGTCAAATAACTCGCGACCCATGACCGTCTCGCGCAGTACGGTTAGCGCCGCGGCGGGCTTGCTGTAGGCATTGGGGCCAAACTGCAAAATGGAGTCGGATTGGGTCATGATGGGCACCTGGTTTACAGATGCCATGTAGCTCGGGATGTAATCCAGCAAGTTGGTTTCGTTGGCAAAAGCGGGGTAATCCTCTTCCCACTCAAGCTCGGCTACGTACTCCAGAAACGTGTTGAGTCCTTCATCCATCCATGTCCATTGGCGCTCGTCAGAGTTAACAATCATGGGGAAATAAATATGGCCTATCTCGTGGATAATCACGCCGATAAGGCTGTATTTAATATCGCGCGAGTAGGCTCGCTGTTCACGAGCTCTCTGTTTATCGTCAGAGTCCTTGTCACCGGCCTTAGGCGGATTGGGGCGGTAACCGTTAAAGGTAATCATGGGGTATTCCATGCCCCCTCGCTCCCAGGTATTTACCGACTGGGCGGTTGGATAGGGGGTAGTCAAAACTCAAGCGGCTGTACACATCCAGGGTGTGTGCGACAGCGTGAGTGGAGTAACGGGACCAAATGGGCTCTGCCTCGTTGGGGTAGAAAGACATGGCCAACACCTTGTTCACCTTGGCGCCGGGTTGCTCGTGCACCATGGCATCCCAAATAAATTTGCTTGACGATGCCCAGGCAAAATCGCGCACGTTATTGGCTTTAAATACCCATGTCTTGGTGCCGGTTGCTTGGCTAGTTTCGTTGGCTTTTGCTTCTTCTGGCGTCACGATGAACGAGGGTTTGTGGGGGGTAACCTGTTGCATGCGCTGTTGTTGGGTAGGCGTGAGCACCGTCGCACCATTGGTTAATACCCCCGTGGCAGAGACCACATGATTATTGGGGACCGTGAGTTCTACCTCGTAGTCCCCAAACTCAAGTGTGAACTCGCCTCGACCAAGAAACGCCTTGTTGTGCCAGCCTTCGTAGTCGGTATAGGCGGCTAGACGTGGGAACCATTGGGCGAGGAAGAATAGCTGGGTGTCGGTATCTTCGAAGTGCTCATACCCGCCACGCCCCCCAATCGAGGCCTCTTCAATAATATTGAACTGCCACGCCACATTGAAACGAATGGTTTGCTGGGGTCGCAGTGGTTTTGGGAGATCTAGACGAACCAAGGTGTCAACAACCGTGGCGGTAATAGGGTTTCCCTTGCTGTCGGTGAATGCCAGCTGGCTGTAGCCGTAGTCGGTGTCGATGATGGAATGATGGTCACGCAGTGTGCCGTAACTGACGCGATCTTGATCATTGGTTCGCGACAGCCGATCAAGTGAATCGCGCTTGAAGCGATTTTGATCTAGCTGTAGCCAAAGGTAGCGCAAGGTATCTGGGGAATTATTGGTGTAGGTAATGCTACCGGTCGCGCTAAGGCGACGCTGATCTTCGTTCAGGGATGCTTGAATGCGGTAGTCGGCTTGCTGCTGCCAATAGGCCTGACCGGGCGCACCCGAGGCGGTGCGATAACTGTTGGCTGTAGGAGCATTTCGCCCAGTTGGTTAAACGCGCGTGCACCCGAGCCGGGCTCGGCGTGCAGCGGCAAGCCAACAATGAACAAACAAGCGGTAAGCGAAGCGAGCAGACGGATCATGGCAGAGTTAATCACGCTAAGTAAGGGAGCGCGATGATACCAAATCCAAGACTTGTCGCGTCACTAGCGTATAGTTGTGCCCATGATTTATCGCCGTGTAGAGGTGCCTATGGTTGATGTGATGGTTTTTCAATCGGCGCCCCCAAACCGACCCGATTGGGTAGCCCAGTGTATGGATTCGGTGGCCATGTGGGCGGCTGAGAATAGCTTTGGCTACCAGTTTCTCGGGGATGAACTGTTTGAGCTAATACCCGATAGTTACCGTTGTAAGGTTGAGGGGCGCGGTCCTATATTGGCCGATTTGGCGCGTCTGCAGCTTTTAGAGCAGCATCTTGGGCAGCATGGAGGCAGAGCCATTTGGCTCGATGCCGATGTACTGAGTGTCGATGCCCAATGGCGGCCAACGTTCGGCGCCGACAGCCTGTTTGGCGAGGAATGTTGGGTGCAAGCCCATGCTCAACGCGGTTGGCGGGCTTATATCAACCCACATAATGCCTATTTAAGTTTTACCGCGGATTCTGTGGTCCTACCGTTTCTGCGTCACATTACCCAGTCGATTATTGAGCGCGCAGATCCTGCTCATATAGCGCCGCAAATGGTCGGGCCCAAGTTGCTAAAGCATCTGCACTCATTGGCGGATTTTACGCTGAGCCCCGAGGTTGGCGCCTTGAGCCCGGTGTTGCTGGAAGAGTTAGTTGCCGCGCCTAATGGGGCAGTGGCCTGTTATCGAGCACAACATCGGTCACCCTTGAAAATGATCAATCTGTGTCATTCCCTCGTGGCTAATGCGCCAAGCCAGCGCGAGTCATTAACTGCTTTTTTGGCAGATCCGCGGCGTTATCTAGAGCTATTAGTTGGCTAGTTAGTCGGCTGGCGTGTGGGGCGTAGGTGGTGGCAACGGCCTTCCAGTCGGAAACAGATGATCTGATGCCCATGGCTCCGAGTTTTTCCACATTACGCCGGCCTTGCTCTGCAAGCCGTTTGCGTAGTGTGGGATCGTGGAAGAGACGCACCAGCATGGCCGCACCCGCTTCTATGTTGGGCTCTGCCCAGACTTGATCGTTACGGCTAGCGTAAACACCACTCGGGTCTTGTACGCGTTGGAGCGTATAGGGAATGAGCGCTTCGTCCATGCCCTGCATAAAATCTAGGTTACCCGACCAGCCGGTGGCCAGTACCGGCACGCCCAAGGCGAGCGCCTCGGCCAGCACAAGGCCAAAACCTTCCGAGCGATGAGGTGAGAGAAACACATCACAACTTGCCACCATTTGCTGCATCTGCTCGTAAGGTAGATGGTCGGTGATCAGGGAGATATCAGAACGCTGCTCAATTTTCTTCGTCACCTTTTGTAATGACGCCTTGTCCTCGTGAATAAAGCTTATTTTCAGGATTAAGCCGTAATCTTGAGATGGTTCGGGAAACGCGGTGAGATACAAATCGATGGCGCCCATCAGGTTCTTGCGATAAGAGCTAGATCTGAGATCACCGGCCACTAGCACCAAAAATCGGTCCAGCGGAAGGCCCAAGGCGCCTCTATCGGGTTTAACCGCTGGCAGTGTGGCCAGCACCGGGTGGGGCATGACCCGTACTGGGCAGTGCGCTGCTGTCAGTGATTGTTTAACAAATTCACTGGGCACCCACAGCTCATGAAAAAACTGGCTTACCTCAACCCAGCTCTCGGGCGCACTGGGTAATTCGTAAGCCCAGTACCCAATGCGATATTTGTGCTTAAGGCACCCCGCCGAGAGTACTGACAGCACCGTAGCCGCCTCGGGCGCGTTGCAATGCATCACGTAGATGCCACCCGAGGTGTCGCCGGGTAGGGTTAATGTATTTGGCCCATAGCCATTAAGTAGCGGGCGAATACTGTGAGCGAGCGGGGTATACCCGTTTTCCTTAAAGGACTCGAACGTACAATGACCCGCGCGTCCAATGCCTAGCGCTTCGCCAAAGAAACCCGACACGATCAAAGGTCCAGGTCGATAATCTAGCGTTTTTAAGAGGGGCTCTTTGTTGGCAATCTCCCTTGCTGTGCGTCGCATGACCGCCGCGTGATAAGTGGCGTGGATGAGTGGCAACAGCCCACGTTTTACAACGCTGGGAGTCAGCTTTCGCCATACAAATCGTAGTACTAAGTAGCCGAGTGACCGCATGCTCGTCTCAGTGTTGCCGTGTCTAGAGGTTGATTTTTTGGCTGTGTGCACTGGACTACTGCAAAGCGTCTGCGCAGGTTGCCATGATCAAAGTCATTGCCAAGCGCTATTGTAAGTGAGTTTGGCCTAATGGCGTAGCATATATGCTGCGTTCGCCCGGCGTCGAGCAGTGCTCGACGAAACCGGCCGCCGCTCTCGCACATCCGTGTGCGCCGCGACGCACCACCGTCCTGGTGGCGACCCAACTGGGCTCTTTGCCGCCAATGGCGTGTATGCGGTTTTTGCGCAAAAAACCGCCAAGCCCAGCGCTGCGCCGGAAACAAAAAAAGGCCGCACGATGTGCGACCCTTTATTTGTTTGGCTCCCCCGGCCCTCGGCTGGTAGGCCTCGGGCGTTCGCCCGGCGTCGAGCGGGGCCCGACGAAACCCCGGTCTCACCCAACTGGGCTCTTCTCGCCCAGCGCTGCGCCGGAAACAAAAAAAGGCCGCACGATGTGCGACCTTTTATTTGTTTGGCTCCGCCTGCTGGGCTCGAACCAGCGACCCAATGATTAACAGTCATTTGCTCTACCAACTGAGCTAAGGCGGAATAGCTCTCTTTCGAGAGGGGCGGACTATACAGGAACCATTTTTTAAAAGTCAACACCCCTTGGTCACGGGTGCAAAAAAGCATCGAAACAGGCAATACTGTGCAGCTGTCTCTACGGTAGATGTCGGTTATGTCGCGCCAATTTCAAGTTAAATCAAGTTACGAGCCCGCTGGCGATCAACCCGAGGCGATTAGGCAGCTAGTGGAGGGATTGCAGGCAGGTCTGGCATCGCAGATATTGCTGGGCGTAACGGGCTCGGGCAAAACCTACACCATGGCTAATGTGGTGGCTCAACTGCAGCGCCCGACCATCGTTATGGCGCACAACAAAACCCTGGCGGCCCAACTTTACGGCGAGTTTAAAGAGTTCTTTCCCAATAACGCGGTTGAATACTTCGTTTCTTATTACGATTACTATCAGCCAGAGGCCTATGTGCCGTCGTCAGATACCTTTATCGAAAAAGGACGCGCAGGTTAATGACCACATTGAGCAAATGCGCCTATCGGCAACTAAAGCACTCTTAGAGCGCGAGGATTGCCTGGTTGTTGCCACTGTTTCGGCTATTTATGGCCTCGGCGACCCCAAGTCCTACTTTAAAATGATCATGCACCTGTCGCGCGGCGAAATTATTGATCAGCGGGGTGTATTGCGGCAGTTAGCGGAGCTGCAATACACCCGCAACGATATCGATTTCAAACGCGGTACCTACCGAGTGCGAGGAGATGTCATTGACATCTTCCCGGCCGATTCAGACGAGCTGGCGGTGCGGGTAGAGCTGTTTGACGAAGAAATCGAAAACATCTGTACCTTCGATCCACTCACTGGCGCTGTTGCAGAGAAATTACCCCGTGTAACGATTTTTCCGAAAACTCATTACGTGGCCTCTCGGGATACCATGCTGGGCGCGGTGGATCTGATTGAAGAAGAGTTGGAGCTACGCGTTAAACAATTTAAAGAGATGGATAAACTGCTTGAGGCGCAGCGTATCCAGCAACGCACGCGCTATGACATTGAGATGATTCGGGAGTTGGGGTATTGCCAGGGTATCGAGAATTACTCGCGCTATCTGTCGGGGCGCGCTCCGGGAGAGCCGCCACCCACGCTGTTTGAGTACCTTCCCGACAATGCCCTGATTCTTGTTGATGAATCCCATGTAACCATTCCGCAGATTGGCGGCATGTACCGGGGCGATCGATCCCGAAAAGAAACCTTGGTGGAGTACGGTTTTCGTCTGCCCTCAGCGCTAGATAACCGACCTATGAAGTTTGAAGAGTGGGAAGCGATGCGTCCCCAAGCTATCTATGTCAGCGCAACTCCGGGCAAGTATGAGAAGGAACACGCAGGACGCACTGTTGAGCAGGTGGTAAGACCCACGGGGTTGGTGGATCCCGAGGTGGAAGTTCGCCCGGCACGAACGCAGGTTGATGATCTGCTCAGCGAGATTCATCTCACGGTTGAGTCGGGCGATCGGGTTCTGGTTACCACCCTCACCAAGCGTATGGCGGAGGATCTCACCGAGTTTCTCAACGAGCATGATATTCGGGTGCGTTACTTACACTCGGATATCGATACCGTGGAGCGAGTTGAGATTATTCGCGATTTACGCTTGGGCAAGTTTGACGTTCTAGTGGGAATTAACTTATTGCGAGAAGGCCTTGATATGCCCGAGGTCTCGCTAGTAGCCATTCTCGATGCCGATAAAGAGGGCTTTTTGCGTTCTGACAGTTCGCTTATTCAGACTATTGGTCGAGCAGCGCGTAACTTGCGAGGTCGGGCTATTCTCTACGCTGACAAGATTACCGGGTCGATGGAACGCGCCATGGCAGAGACCGCCCGTCGTCGCGAGAAACAGCTAGAACATAACGAAGCTCATGGTATTACTCCCCGCGGTATTGAAAAAAGCGTACAAGATATTCTTGAGGCGCTCGCCGCATGCCCACCAAAGCGCGCTCTGCCAAAGAACGGCGTGTTGCCGAAGAGCGAGCAGCATTCAGTGAAGACGTTGCCAATCTCAGTCCCGCGGCGCTCGCACGCAAACTCGAGAAAATGGAAGCTCAAATGCTCGAGCACGCTAAGAATCTGGAGTTCGAATCCGCCGCGCGCCTGCGTGATCAGGTGGCTGAGATTAAGCAATTGGCGTTTGTGGGTTAGTGGGCAACGTTTTGCCGCCTAGCTCATAGCAATTGAGAACCCAACCTCTGCGCCCTTTGGCTGGTCAATACTTTTGGCAAAAGGTTCGCCACCGTGGTGCTGCGCTATTAACGAGACCATGTACAAGCCCAAACCAATATGTTGCTCGTCACTACCGGTTTGCTCACGGATTGATTGCATGGGCGCAAAAAGGGCCTCACCGACGGTTGGCAGTGCTGGTCCCGGGTTGCGCACGGAAAGCCGCCACCACATGCCGCGCTTTCTAAGCACAAGATAGATGGTGTTGCCGGGCGCGGTGAATGAGATGGCGTTGGCAATGAGTTTATCGAGGGCCTGAGCCAGTAGTTCCGGTACCGCACGCACACTTGCCGAGGACTCGTCAGTATCAATATCGAAAGACCATTCGGTAAAGGTGCTGCGGTAAGCCCCTTGAGATCGTTGAGTAATATCACCAGGTCGATAGTCTCGTAATCTTCGCTGCCAACCGATGCCTCTAGGCGGGTAGCCTCGTTCATGGCGTTGAGTAATTTACTCAGTCGGGTTAGGCCGGACTTTGCGCGGTTTACTAGCGCGGAGCGCTCTGTATGGGTTTGGGCGCTCGCAATGTTGTCAAGCGTTGAGGTGATTACCGCGACCGGCGTGCGAATTTCGTGTGCCAATGCCCTTGGTAAGGAGCGCAGGTAAGCTTCTAACCGCAATTGCTCGCCGCGCAAGCGATGAAATTGTTGCGCCAGATCGGCGATTTCATCGTGTAACCATGAGTCGGTGGCGTCAGTGATGGCCAGACCTTGAGACACAGCGGCATTAAGACGGAATAGGCGCAGGCTTAGGAACCCCGCGTACCCGAGCAATGCCAAGATGACGGCCAATATAGCAAGTAGGCCTTTGTAAAAGAGTCCCTCAAAGACGCTGTCGGTAAGGGAGAGATAGTGCTCACGCGCCTGCTCAACGACAACCGCGCCAATGACTCCGTGGTCACGGTTGGTGATTGGCGCTGCAAATTGCGCGACCAACGTCTCGCCGTTATGTATCAGTCGTTGCGAAGGGTTATTTTGCAGGGCCAAAGCGGCGGTGCCGGTTATTAAACGGCCGCTGTCGGTTTGCATCGGGGGCGGGCTAGCGGGTAGCGTGGGCAAAAGTGAGCGATACAGCCATTGGATAAAGCCATGGGTATCGGCGTTGTCAGCCCCATGCGCGGGGATTGATCGTCCAAGTACCCAGCCCCAGCGGTCGACCAGAGAAATCTGTATGCTGCTGCCGCTAAATTTTTCTAGAACAGCGTCAAGCGCTCTGGGTGTTAGCACCAGCGCAGGAGGCTGGCTGGTGTGCGTGAGTTCTAGGTTGCCTCGATAGCTCTCGCCGCCCTCATCCACATCAATGTAGTTGATGCCCAAATGCTCGCCAACTGCCTCAATAGGCAGCGAGAGTTCTAATTGATAACCATCGGCTACGTCGCTCCAATAACCTCGTATGGGGTGGGTCGACGTGTCACGGCTTATGTAACCAATAAAGCCACCGGGTGCGGCGGTGCTCACCGCCCAGGGCTGGCGTTTTTGTTGATGCCAAAAAGTCAGTACAAATCGGTCGCCGCTCTCCGACAGTTCAGTGGCACTGGCGTTGTAGTGCTTGGTGTCGTCAAAAGTGCGTAGCGCAATAAATAACTGGGTAGCAGTGCGCGCTAGGGCGATATGCAGTGGTCGCCGCTCGGTACCAAATTGGCGCCATTGGGGTGCGAGCCAATCCTCAAATGAGCCGTCAAGTACAGGAGCGGCGGCGATATTTTGAACTTGCAAGCTATTGTCGGACGGTGGCTGGGTGAGCCGATGGCTTGATGGATAAAGTACTTGCCAGCGGTCATTTAAGCCGCTGGCTGCAGCCTGCGCCGTCGATGCCAGAGCTTGTTGTTGCAAGCTGCGCAACGCCTGTTCGTTGGCGTTTAAAAATTGTACCCCTGCCCAGGGAATCCCCAGTAATGACAGCGAAACCAGCAGTAGTTGAACCCGAAGTGTCACGCGGTTGCTTTCCAGCGATATCCCAGCCCATAGGCGGTCTCTATTTGGCTAAATTGGGTATCGAGCTCTTCAAATTTGCGCCGAATACGGCGAATGTGGGAGGTAATGGTGCTGTCATCAAGCACAACATTGGCGGCATCCATCAATTGCGTTCTCGACTTGATGTGTCCGGGGTGCTTGGCGAGTGCATGGAGCATCCAGAACTCAGTGTAGGTGAGTTCCACCACCCTATCTTGCCATTTGACGGTGAGGCGCTCGATATTCAATTCCAGTGCATCGCGCTTGAGCACTTGCTCGCTTCGCTCGGGAGAGCTCAGAGCAGCCACTCGGCGCAACAACGCGGTAATACGTGCCAGCAGCTGGGGTTGTGAAATATCTTTGGTAAGGTAGTCATCTGCCCCCAGTCTAAGTCCTGAGACGATGTCAATTTCGGTATCTCGCGCCGATAGAAAAACAATGGGTAGTGTGGGGTTGTGGCTACGTAACTCACGACACAGATCAAAGCCGGCCTCGCCGTCATCACCCAGAGCGATGTCCAGAATGATTAGATCAGGAATGGCAGTTTGTAGACCCTCGCGAGCCTGTGCTGCCTGATGAAATACCGTCACACGATAGCCCTGACGGTGGAGCAAGTCTTGGTAATTCGCTGCAAGCGCTAATTCGTCTTCAACAATGACAATATGCTGTTTCATGGCGTCACACCTAATTCCGTGACGTTATGGTTGCACCGTCGCAGGTATCTCTCAAGCGTTTGACACAATTGCGCATAATTGGGCGGCGCTTGTGCACAAAGCGCTCGATGGCTGGCCATGTTAAAGGGGCTTCATGGTGACTAACCCTAACACCATGAGGTCATCATGTTCGAGCGTCGATTGCTTGCCATTATCGGTTTACTAGTGGCCTGGCCTAGGTGGCTTTATTCGAGTTTACTCAGGAATTCCACGGTGTGGTTTTGCCTATCTCTGTTCGCTACCTTGCTGGGGCAAGCCCCCAGCTTGCAGCGGCTCGGTTAGAGTCTTTGGGAGCCGCGCAGGCGTTTGTTAATGACACGTCGACGGGCGCAATGCGCCCGCTGCCCCTGTTGAGCACACATGTGACGGTAACCATCGCTGGAACCGTCGCGGATGTTGTACTTGCTCAGACCTTTCGCAATGACAGCAATGACTGGATTAACGTTGTCTACGCGGTACCGGTAAGTGACACCAGTGTTGTTCACGGTTGGGAGCTCAGCACCGATGGTCGCAAAATACGCGGCGTCGTGCGTGAGCGCCAGGCGGCCGCGCGGGGCTATCAACAGGCCCTTTCCGAGGGGCGCCAGGCCGCGTTACTTGAGCCCATAGCCGACGATCTGTTTCACATCAAGGTGGCCAATATTCCGCCCCAAGCAACACTCACCACCAAGCTTACGTTGGTGCAGCTGGTATCTCACCAAGGGCGCGACTACCGGTTGCAATTACCCACCACACTCGCGCCCCGATATCAGCCAGTCTATCGGGGGGTGGCAGCCTATCTTGACCCCTACTTAACCTTGGATTCATCGGGAAATAGTGCGCTTGGTTGGCTGGCGTATTCGCCCAATCATCAGTGGGGTGCGCTCCGAACAGAGGAGCCCCGTCACCCCTTAACATGGGACATTCATCTGGCAGCAGGGACGGCGATAAAGTCGGTGGTTATGCCTCTGCACAGCACCCAGATTACCCGGCAGGCTGGAAATGCCTTCCTGACAAACGCCCACCAACCTGCACAGATGGACAGAGATCTGGTATTGCTGTGGTCACTAGCCGACAGCCATGAACCCACGGCATCAATTGTGACGCAGGAAGTCGACGGTGAGTGGTTTGCGGTGCTCGACATTCACGAGCCCATCCAGCCAGTGGCCCCTGAGCAGCAGCCAAGAGAGCTAATTTTGGTTGTCGACGTGTCTGGCTCAATGTCAGGGGCAGCGATTAGGCAGGCCAAAGAGGCCGCCCGTACGGCCGTCGGCAGCCTCACGGCGAGTGATACGTTTAATGTCATTGCTTTTGATCACCGTGTGTTCAGTCTGTTTAATCAACCGAACTATGCTGACGCAGCAAACCGCCAGATGGCGCTCAATTTTATCGACGACTTGAAGCCGATGGCGGTACAGAAATGTTACCGGCTCTAGATTTAGCGCTTGAGCAGTCATCACAGGTAGTCGGCGTACTTGCGCAAATTGTCTTTGTGACCGATGGCGCAATACATTCGAGCGCGGACCTGCTTGCATCGATTGAAAGCGGGCTCGGTGCAACACGCCTGTCTACGGTTGCTATTGGTGCAGCACCCAACACCGCGTTCATGCGCAGGGCGGCGGCGATTGGCGGTGGGATGTTTCGCCAGGTGTCGACCATGAGAGAGGTGAGGCGGACGCTTGACGAACTCATTTATACACTCTCGCAACCCATGCTGACCGACATTACTATCGATTGGCCACCCGGAACTGAGCCTGCCGGTGATAGCCTGCGTGATCTCTATGTGGGCGAGCCATTGCGCGTGCCGGTTCGGTTTTCCCATTATCCCTTGGGTTATTCGGTTAGCGTGCGCGGTCGATATGCGGGCATTTCGTGGCACTACGACCTACCCATCACCACTGACAACGTCAAAGGGCCCCAGACCTCATCCCTAGCCGTGTTGTGGGCGGGGGCAACCATTCAGTCGTTGCTTGATCATGCGGTATTTTCCGAGGCTTCTAGCAAAACCTTGCGTAATGACATCCTGCCGCTGGCACTTGCGTACCACGTGGCATCGCCTTTTACCTCGTTCTTGGCCGAAGAGTTAAGCATAGCGCGACCGCCATCCTTGCAAGCGGGGGACTTCACGGTGACTCAGCAGTCGCCAGCACAGGAGTTTGCCTATCCTCAAACAGCCACGCATTTGACGGTTTTCATGTATCTGGCGCTGTTTTCACTGTTTTGTCTGCTCATGGTTGTTGTATTAAGGCGCGATGATGCACAACGTTAACCAGATTGGATCGGTTGGGGCACAAGATGAGTGTACCCAGTTGCCAAAGTGTCGCGTTTGGCTGTTGGCTGTGGGCGCCATGGCGTTGACGATCTCCTTTGTGGGGATGACGCTTATTGTCGCTAAAGCTGTAGTGGGACAGCGACTACTGCAAAACGCCTGGGAGCAAGCCGTCGTGGTGGGTACACCTCAGCGGCCCTGGCCATGGGCCGACTTTTTGGTGACCGCTGAGCTGCGCGTTCCCGAGCTGGGGGTTCGCACTTATGTACTCAACAACGACAGTGGCGAGGCGCTGGCTTTTGGTCCCGGCTTTAGTCTGAGCAATGCCCATGATCAGGTGCAAGTAATAAGCGGACACCGCGATACCCATTTTTTATTTTTACGCAACTTAAAAGCGGGCATGCGCATCGAGCTGTACTCAATTGGGCAGCGTTCGCCCGAGGTATTTGTGGTTCAACAGCAAGCCATTGTGGACAGTCGCCGGGCGCGGCTCCCTAGTGTAGCGCCCAGCAGTTTGATTTTGGTGACGTGTTATCCCTTTGATGCAACGAGCCCTAATGGGCCTCTGCGGTATTTGTCCATAGCGCGCTTGCAAACACCTAAAGTTGTGGGCTCAATCATGCTATAACGCTGTTGTTACTTTA
Organism: Luminiphilus sp.; assembly: GCA_038141785.1. Taxonomy (GTDB): domain Bacteria; phylum Pseudomonadota; class Gammaproteobacteria; order Pseudomonadales; family Halieaceae; genus Luminiphilus. Next base: position 175,315 of record JAYQIT010000008.1, read on the forward strand.
CGGAAGGGAACGTGTTATGCGTATGGAGCAATCTTTGCGACGGGGTGTGGCCAGCTTTTGTCTTCCCCTAGTGCTTGGCGGCTGTGCCGTAAACTCGGTTGATGACTACAACCTGTGCGCGCTTGGCTATGGTGCGGTGGGCTTGGGTATTGGCGTGGCCTCTAGCGGTACTGGCGCTGTCTTGGCGGGTGCCGCCGGCGGTGGCATTGCCGGGTACCTCATTTGTCAGGATGGCTCTGAACCACCCGTAGACAACAGCCCAGAACAAGCGGTAGCGCCAATGGTGGCCGAACCACCCCCGCCCAAGGACAGTGATGGCGATGGCGTCATTGACGCGCTCGATCAGTGCGCCAACACGCCCAAAGATGTAGAAGTTGATGAGCAAGGCTGCGCCAAACCTCTGGTGTTCGATAGCCTTAGCTTAAACTTTGCCCTCGACAGTGCCGAGCTTACCGCCGGTGCCGATGACGTTTTGACGCCAGCACTGGTATTGATGGGTAAATATCCCGATGCGCGATTTGAGATCATTGGCCACACTGATGCTTTGGGCTCCGATGCCTACAACAGGGCGTTGTCGCTGCGACGAGCACAGGCGCTTGAGCAACGGTTGATTATGCTAGGGGCGTCTGCAAGTCGTCTCGATGTGAGCGGGCAAGGTGAAGCAACCCCTGTAGCAAGCAATGAGACAGAACAAGGGCGTGCGCGTAACCGACGGGTTGAACTGCATCTAATTCAGTAAGACTTTGGTTGCCGAGCAACAGCTAACAACGAAAAACATCGGGTAATAGGCGCCTCATACTGTATTGCCCTTGTTTTTCTCTCTGACTTTGAGAAACTGCGCGCCCATGACATGCGGCCCTTGGTAGGGGTCGCCACTGAAAAGGAGCACGCCATGCCTACCGTAACTCTTCCCGATGGATCACAGCGCTCGTTCGAGCAAGCGGTGAGCGTTTTTGACGTTGCCGCAGACATTGGCCCTGGTCTTGCCAAAGCTGCGCTTGCCGGTGTTGTCGACGGCCGCGAGGTTGACACCTCTTTTGTCATCGAGAGCGATACGGCGCTGAGTATCATTACCGATCGCGATGATGCTGGCGTAGAAATTATTCGTCACTCTACAGCGCATCTGCTTGCTCAAGCGGTGCAGCAGCTGTTTCCCGGCACGCAGGTTACCATTGGTCCAACGGTGGAAGATGGCTTTTACTACGACTTTGCCTCGGGGCATAATTTTACCCCCGAAGACCTAGAGCGTATTGAAAAACGCATGGCGGAAATCGCCGAGCGCGATGTGACCGTAGAGCGCGTTGTCTGCTCGCGAGAAAAGGCCATCGAGCTATTTCGCAACATGGGTGAGCACTTCAAGGTACAGATTATTGAAGAGCTTCCCGAAGGCGAAGAAATATCCATTTATCAGCAGGGTGAGTGGATGGACCTTTGTCGCGGACCCCATGTGCCAAGCACGGGCAAGCTGCAGGCCTTTAAGCTGACCAAAGTTGCCGGCGCTTACTGGCGGGGCGATGCCAAAAACCAGATGCTCCAGCGTATTTACGGCACGGCCTGGGCCAACAAAAAGCAGCTCAAGGCGTATCTGAACCGCATTGCCGAAGCCGAGAAACGTGATCATCGCAAGATTGCCAAAAAACTGAACCTGTTCCACACCCAGGAAGAGGCGCCGGGCATGGTATTTTGGCATCCGGCAGGCTGGACCATCTACCAAACCATTGAGCGCTATATGCGCGAAAAGCAGCAAAAATTTGGTTATCAAGAGATCAAAACGCCGCAGGTGGTCGATTTATCCCTGTGGCAACGCTCGGGTCATGCGGATAAGTTTGCCGATGGCATGTTCACGCTCGATGCTGACGAGCGGCAGTTTGCGGTTAAACCCATGAATTGCCCCTGCCATGTGCAGGTGTTCAATCAGGGGCTCAAATCTTATCGCGATCTTCCCCTGCGCTTGGCAGAGTTTGGCTCCTGCCACCGCAATGAACCATCGGGTTCGTTACATGGCATTATGCGGGTGCGTGGCTTTACCCAGGACGATGCCCATATCTTCTGCACCGATGAGCAAATCCAATCGGAAGTGTCGGACTTCATCGATATGCTGCATGAAGTCTACAAAGACTTTGGTTTTGACGAGGTAATCTACCGGCTCTCAACGCGGCCAGAGCAGCGTGTTGGCAGTGACTCAGATTGGGACCGAGCGGAGCTGGCACTCGCTGAGGCGCTCAATACCAAAGGCTTGCCATGGGAAGAACTGCCTGGAGAGGGCGCATTTTATGGGCCGAAGATTGAATTTTCGCTCAAAGATTGCATTGGCCGAGTTTGGCAGTTAGGTACCATTCAGGTGGACTTTTCTATGCCAGGGCGCCTTGATGCCCAATACGTGGCCGAGGATGGTAGTCGTCAGATTCCGGTGATGCTACACCGCGCGGTGCTGGGCTCCTTTGAGCGGTTCATTGGTATTTTGATTGAACATTTCGAAGGGGAATTCCCTACGTGGTTGGCGCCTCAGCAAGTGGTGGTGGCTCCCATCACCGACAAACAGGCGGACTATGCGCGCGAGGTTACTCAGGCGCTGGTTGACCGGGGTTTCCGTGCTATCAGCGACTTACGTAACGAAAAGATTGGCTTCAAAATTCGCGAGCACGAGATGGGCAAGATGCCCTACATCCTGGTGGTTGGTGACAAAGAAATGGAATCGGGGCAGGTGTCGGTGCGTGCCCGACATGGGCAGGATCATGGTGTGCTGGCCCTCGATGACTTTGCTGCAACGCTACACCGCGACGTAGCCAACCGCGGGCGCAGTTAACAACAGGCTGTGCCCTGCTGAGGGTGGTCAGATAGCCGCAAAAATGTGCTCAAATTGGGGCTTGAGCTTAGTTGGCAAGGCCTTTACACTCCTCGCCCTTAATTTCTCCGGAGATTCCGAGCATCAAGACTGAAAGTAAGAGTAAAAAAGCGCTAACGAACGACCAAATTACAGCCCCGCAGGTGCGGTTAATCAGCGCCGAGGGCGAACAGCTAGGTATCGTATCCAACGAAGATGCGCAGCAGGCAGCAGAAGCGGCTGGCATGGATTTGGTGCAAATGGCAGACAATGATCCGCCTGTTTGCAAAATCATGGATTACGGCAAGCATATCTTTGAAGCGAAGAAGCAAAAGGCAGCACAGCGCAAGAAAACCAAGCGCACGCAGATCAAAGAAATGAAATTTCGTCCAGGGACGGATGAAGGAGACTATCAGGTAAAACTGCGCAACCTGACGCGTTTCCTAGAGAACGGCGATAAGGCCAAAGTAACGCTCCGCTATCGCGGTCGCGAAATGGCTCATCAGGAAATCGGCATGGAGCTACTCAAGCGAGTAGAAGCTGATCTGAGCGAACTGGGCAGTGTCGAGCAGTTTCCCAAAATGGAAGGCCGACAATTGACCATGGTTATCGCACCCAAGAAACGGGGTTAGTGGCCCGTGAATGCCCTAACATCCCGATAGTTGAATCGCCCCGAACAGCGGTATTTACCTGGGGCCCAATGCGGAGTTTTTACAATGCCAAAAGCAAAAATTCACAGCGGAGCAGCCAAGCGGTTTAAAAAAACGGCTGGTGGTTATAAGCGCAAGAGTGCTTACAAGAGCCATATCCTGACCAAAATGACGACCAAGCGTAAGCGTCAGCTGCGCGGAACGTCCATGATCGACCAGTCAGACAAAGTGCTGATTGATCGCATGCTACGTGCCAAGTAACCGTCATACTGATTAGGAGATAAACTATGCCTCGCGTAAAACGTGGTGTGACGGCGCACCGTCGTCACAAAAAGATTTTAAAGCAAGCCAAAGGTTATTACGGCGCTCGCTCGCGAGTGTTTCGTGTAGCTAAGCAAGCGGTCACCAAGGCGGGTCAATATGCCTACCGCGACCGTCGTCAGCGTAAGCGTCAGTTCCGTGCGCTATGGATTACGCGTATCAACGCGCAATCACGTGCCAACGGTTTGACTTACAGCAAGCTGATCAACGGCCTCAAGAAAGCCGACATCGCTCTGGATCGTCGCGTGTTGGCCGATTTGGCAGTGCATGACAAAGCAGCGTTCGCCGCTGTGGTTGAGCGCGCACGCTCAGCGCTTGCTGCCTGATTGAAACCCCGCGCGCAGGCGGGATTTGTAAGTTAGGAAAGGAAGGGGCGCGCGCCTCTTCCTTTTTTTATGGCTATTGTGAACAGCGGCTCTGAATGGCTATGACTAAGCTTTTGGAGTCTGTTGGAAATGCTATGGTGAGCAGCCACTAAGGCCGTTTTGGTCAAGACTATGGTGAACCGCCCCATTGAGCGCGCGCTGACTGGCATCGCTCTGGGCAGTCGAACACAGGAAAACGCTATGCAATCGTTGGATGAACTCAAGCTGGAGGCCGTAGGCGTCATTGAGCAGGCGGCCGATGCTCAGGCGCTCGAGCAGTTACGGGTTGATTACCTCGGTAAAAAGGGTAAGTTAACCGCCTTGCTCAAGGGTCTTGGCCAGCTTTCGGCAGAGGAGCGTCCCAAGGCGGGTGCCCTCATCAACGAAGTAAAGCAAGAGCTTCAGACCCTTATTAACGCGCGTAAAATCTCCCTCGAACAAGCCGCGTTAGGCGAGCAGTTGCGCCGTGAGGCGGTTGATGTAACGCTGCCTGGTCGCGGAATCGAGTTGGGTGGTTTACACCCCATTACGCGCACCATCGAGCGGATAGAAGCGTTTTTTCCGCTCGGCGGGGTTTGAGGTGATGGAAGGCCCAGAGATTGAGGACGACTACCATAACTTTGAGGCGCTGAATATTCCGGCGCATCACCCAGCCCGCGCCATGCATGACACCTTTTATGTGGACGAAACGCACGTGTTGCGAACCCATACTTCGGGTGTGCAAGTGCGTACCATGGAGACTCAGGAGCCCCCATTGCGCGTTATTTGTCCGGGTCGCGTTTATCGCTGCGATTCCGACTTAACGCACTCCCCCATGTTTCATCAAGTAGAAGGCTTGCTCATAGACGAGACTTCCAGCTTTGGTGACTTAAAAGGTTTGTTAGAAGACTTTTTGCACGCCTTTTTTGAGCGCGACGATCTGGCGGTTCGGTTCCGTCCGTCTTATTCTCCGTTCACAGAGCCCTCTGCAGAGGTGGATATTCAGTGCGTAAAGTGTAATGGCGATGGCTGCCGGATTTGTAGTCACACCGGTTGGCTAGAAATCCTGGGATCCGGCATGGTGAATCCCAAAGTCTTTGAAATGAGTGGCATTGATTCTGAGCGTTTCACCGGTTTCGCCTTTGGTTTGGGTGTTGAGCGGCTCGCTATGCTGCGTTACGGCATTGGAGACCTGCGACTCAATTTTGAAAATGACCTGCGCTTTTTGCGCCAGTTCATTTAAGGGGTTTATGGATGATTATTTCTGAGCAGTGGTTGCGCGAGTGGGTTAATCCCGACCTTTCGAGTGCTGAGCTCGCCGACCAGTTGACTATGGCCGGTCTTGAAGTGGATGCCCTGATGCTTGCGGCTGAGGCCTTCAGTGGCGTTGTTGTTGCTGAAATACTCGAAGCCGAGCAGCACCCGGATGCCGACAAACTGCGTGTCTGTAAAGTGAGCACTGGCACAGACACCGTACAAATTGTCTGTGGTGCTCCCAACGCGCGTGTCGGCTCTAAAGGCGCCACTGGCGCAAGTGGACGCGGTGTTGCCGGGCAATTTTAAAATCAAAAAAGCCAAACTGCGCGGCGTGGAGTCGCAGGGCATGCTTTGTGCAGAGTCGGAGCTGCCTATTTCCGATGAGAACGCGGGACTCATGGAGCTGTCGGCTGATGCGCCGGTTGGCGAAGACTTGCGCAAGTATTTAGGTTTGGACGACCACATCATTGAAATAGGTCTCACGCCCAATCGGGCCGATTGTTTAAGCATTGCGGGTATAGCTCGCGACGTTGCCGCGCTCAATGGCCTAACAGCCTGCGAAGTCGCGATTGATGAGGTGACGCCAACCACCGATCGGCAATTTTCGGTACGCATTGACGCCGAAGATAAGTGCCCGCGTTATTTGGGACGTGTCATCGAAAATGTAGACCTCTCGCGCAGCACGCCTCGCGCGATTGTTGAGCGCTTGCGCCGAGCGGGGCTTCGTGCCATTGACCCGGTGGTCGACGTAACCAACTACGTCATGCTGGAGTTGGGCCAACCCTTACACGCCTTCGACTTAGACACCCTTGCGGAGGGTATTGTGGTTCGCAACGCCCAAGCGGGTGAGGCTATGCAGCTCCTTGATGGCAGCGAGGTTAGCCTCACTGCCGACACCTTAGTCATTGCCGATCACCAGCGGCCCCTCGCTTTGGCAGGCATTATGGGCGGTGAGAACAGCGGTGTGAGTGACAGCACGCGCACCATATTTTTAGAAAGCGCCTTCTTTTCGCCCACATTGATGGCGGGAAAGGCGCGGCAGTACGGCTTGCATACCGATGCATCGCACCGTTATGAACGCGGCGTTGATCCACAGCTGCAGCGCAAAGCGATCGAGCGCGCCACAGCGCTGTTACTGGATATCGTTGGTGGACAAGCTGGGCCTGTCACCGAGGTGCTTTCCGACGGTCACTTGCCCCAAGCGGCAACGATTAAATTGCGTGCCAGCCGGGTGCAGCGTGTACTGGGTTTCAGCATGGCGGCCAGCCGGATTGAGTCAATTCTCACCAGTCTGGGCTTTGGTGTGACAGGGCAAGGGGAGGGTGAGTGGTTGTGTAGCGCGCCTAGCTGGCGGTTTGATATGGAGCAAGAGGTTGATTTGATTGAGGAGCTTGCTCGCATCCATGGTTATAACGCCTTGCCGGTAAGCCGGATCAGTGGCGACGTGGCAGGTGGCGCTCAATCAGAGAGTCACCGGCCTTTGGGGCACATCCGACGCTTGTTAGTGGGCAGAGGATTTCAGGAGGCAATTACGTACAGCTTTGTTTCGCCTGAGTTACAGGGTCGCTTTGATCCAGAGCTTGAACCGGTTGCCTTGAAGAACCCTATTTCGGCTGATTTGAGCGTTATGCGTACCAGCCTGGTGCCGGGCCTACTGGCGGCCACCGCGCACAATGCCAAACGTCAGCTTGCGCGGGTACGTTTATTTGAGACGGGCCTGTGCTTCTTGCCCGGCGACCCCATCACCCAAGAGGCCCGTATCGGATTAGTGATGATGGGCGCTCGCGCACCGGAAAACTGGGCGAATGACACGGCTAAAACCGATTTCTTTGACATGAAAGGTGAAGTGGAGCAGCTGCTGGATGTCGCTGCTGGGTCGGCGGTCTTTAGGGCCAGTACGCGCCCCGGTTTGCACGATGGGCAAACGGCAGAGATTTGTATTGGCGACGCGGTGGTCGGTGTGTTGGGGGCTATTCATCCAGCGACGGCAGACGCCATGGACCTTCCAGCTGCAACCTATGTCGCCGAGCTTCAGCTCAGCGCGGTGACCGACTCGCGCTTGCCCGCTTATGTCGACATCTCACGTTTCCCCGAGACTCGCCGTGATATTGCCGTGGTTGTAGCGGCTGATATACCCGCTGCGGCGGTTGAAGGGGTTGTTCGTGAGGCCGCCGGCGTGGGCCTTGCAGACCTGCGGATTTTTGACGTGTATGCGGGCCAAGGTATTGAGCCCGGACACAAAAGTTTGGCCTTAGGTTTGACTTTCCGGGACCAGTCGCGCACTCTAGACGACTCCGAAATTTCCGCAGTGATGACGCAAGTCATTGATTCATTGCAAGAAAAAATAAACGCAAAGCTAAGGAGCTAAGCCTGCTGAATGACTGCTCTCACCAAATCTGAGATGGCCGAAAAGCTGTTTGAGGAGCTCGGGCTGAATAAGCGCGAAGCGAAAGAACTCGTTGAACAGTTTTTTGAAGAGATTAGAATCTGTCTGGAAAATAACGAGCAGGTGAAGCTTTCCGGCTTCGGTAATTTTGACCTACGAGATAAGCGTCAACGACCGGGTCGTAACCCGAAAACAGGCGAAGAGATACCCATCTCCGCAAGGCGGGTTGTGACCTTTAGGCCGGGTCAAAAATTGAAGGCGCGCGTTGAGCAGTTAAGTGTTGGAGATCGATTGAACGATGCTTGAACCTACCCACAACAGTGAGCTCCCACCTATACCGAGCAAGCGCTATTTCACCATTGGTGAAGTGAGTGAACTGTGTGCTGTTAAGCCCCATGTGCTGCGCTACTGGGAGCAAGAGTTTCCCGGATTGAGCCCCGTCAAGCGTCGAGGCAATCGACGCTATTATCAGCGCGGTGATGTAGAGATGATCCGCACCATCCGTAGCCTTCTTTACGAACAGGGATATACCATTGGCGGGGCGCGTCAGCGGCTAGCTGATGAAGGCGATGGACCCACGCCAGCAGAGGTGCAGACCTTAGCCAGGGAGTGTATTGACGAGTTAGAGCAAGCGTTAGATTTATTGCGCTCTGGCTAGTAAAACCTTCGCAACATGTGTGGTGTTGTGTATAATCCGCGACCTTCGGGGCGTAGCGCAGCCTGGTAGCGCACCACACTGGGGGTGTGGTGGTCGCAGGTTCAAATCCTGCCGTCCCGACCAATTTATGAAAAAACCGCCTCCGGGCGGTTTTTGCTTTTTAGTCGTGACGTTGGATTACATCTCGTCGCTCTCGGCCCTCCTGGCCTTCGCGACGCGCTGACGTCGTGTCAGCGTGCCTTACCCGACCAATTTATGAAAAAACCGCCTCCGGGCGGTTTTTGCTTTTTAGTCGTGACGTTGGATTACATCGTCGTCGCTGGCCTCGGTCCTGCCTTACCCGACCAATTTATGAAAAAACCGCCCACGGGCGGTTTTTGCTTTTTAGTCGTGACGTTGGATTACATCTCGTCGCTCTCAGCCATCCTGGCTTTCGCGACGCGCTGACGTCGTGTCAGCGTGCCCACCCTGAAAATTCTGCTAAGCTCCACGAGTGAGCGACACAAAACCAAGCAAACGCAGCCCTGTGGACCAGGTGGAGAAAGGCAGCGCCTATTTTGGGACGCTGGGTTTAGAGGTGGAGCATTTTGGTCCGCTTTGGCACTTGCTCAAGGTCGCCCAGTTACTTGAAACCGAGCTCAATCGTTTGAGCGTGCGGCACGGTCTTAGCATTGCCGACTTTCATTTCTTGAGCGCTGTAATGATAGAGGACGGCGACTCAGTGCGTGTGACCGACCTTGCACATTCCTTAAACGTGTCAGACGCCGCCCTCTCGGGTCGGATGCAGAGGCTAGTGGCCATGGAGTTGATCAGCCGGCGCGCCGATCCCAACGACCATCGCGCTTATTTGCTTTCCATTACCCCGCTGGGCATTGAAACAGTGCACAACATTGCCCGTACGATAGAGCAGGATGCGAGTTTTATGGCGTGGTTTGGTGATCTGCCAGTGGCTGATCGCGAAAAGTTGGCGAGTTTACTCGGTAACTTCCACACGTTCCTGAACCGCAATTTCCTGCCTGTCCAGCGCTCCTCTCGTCACACTGCAGATCGCTCTGCGACTTAGTTTTAGTTACGTCCTTCCGCCCCATAGCCACTCGATACAGAGCTACTCGATGCTCAACCACTCAACGCATAGCTATAGGAATTCTCACAATCGTTGAGCTGATACTCACCGTTGAAGAACGTACTGATTGAGGCGAGCGGGGTAATTGCAAATTAGCGCTTCAACCAGAGATGCAGCAATTACTTAAGGCCTTAAACACTTTGTGATTGTAATTTGCCTAGCTGTGACTAGGATGCTTTGCGAAGCAGACTGCTCAGAGAGGATTACTCGTGTCGTACAGTACTGACGTGTTGTTTGAGCCTTTAAGCTCAAGTCGATGACCCTGCCCAATCGTATTGTCATGGCGCCGATGACGCGCGGTTTTGCAGCCAATGGACTAGCCGGGGAGTTACAGGAACAGTATTACACCCGCCGTGCCGAGGGCGGTGTTGGGCTGATTCTTACAGAGGGTACGGTGGTCGACCGCCCGTCGTCGCGCAACGAGCCCGGTATTCCCTTTTTTATGGTCCATCACTCGAGGGCTGGGGGCGTATTACTCACTCAGTTCACGGTGCCGGTGCGGCGAGTGGTCCGCAAATCTGGCATGTAGGATCCTGTAAAAGTAGCTCCATGGAATGGGAACCCGAGAATCCCTTTGAAAGTCCTTCAGGACTTTTTACCGCCGATATTCAGCGCGGCCTCAAGATGACCGAAGAGGACATCGTCAATACTATCGATGCCTTTGCACAGGCGGCCAAAGAGGCGAAGCGCTGCGGCTTTGATTGTGTCGAGGTGCACGGTGCGCATGGCTATTTGGTTGATCAGTTCTTCTGGTCTGCGACCAACCAGCGTGATGATCGTTGGGGTGGGCCAACCCTGAGCGAACGTTCGCGGTTTGCAGCAGAAGTGATCAAGGCAATGCGCGCGGAAGTTGGTGAGGACTTCCCGATTATCCTGCGCATTAGCCAATGGAAGCAGCAAGATCTCAAAGCCCGGTTAGCAACGACGCCCGATGCCCTTGCCGACTGGTTGTGTCCGCTGGTCGAGGCTGGCGTAGACCTTTTGCACTGTTCGCAGCGACGATTCTGGACACCTGAATTTCCCGAAATCGACGGTGAGAAGGGCTTAAATCTTGCTGGCTGGGCGAAGAAGGTGACGGGTGCTGCCACGATCAGTGTTGGATCGGTAGGCTTGTCCGGGGACTTCATCAATGCCTTTAGGAACGATGACTCAAAGCCAACCAGCATCGACGGATTGATCGAGCGCATGGAGCGCGGTGAGTTTGATTTGATTGCGGTTGGCCGTGCGCTGATAACCAACCCCGATTGGCCCAAAAAGATCGCCAATGGGGAGCGCGAAACCCTGCGCAGTTTTCGAACCAAGGATCTTGCTGAGCTCTACTGAGTAGGCAAAACCATGGGTTGGATTCAATATGCGCAATACCAACACGTTTATTTATACGTGTTCGCAGATGCTACGGTATTGGTGATCGATTTATTTAAAAACACCATTGGCTTTTAAGTCATGGCACACACGTCTATCACTCGCGCGCGGTGACCCCTACAATCGAGGATCCGTCCTGACCGACGGGTCGATGACGAGATTTGAGCAAACGAGGTGGCAGCATGTGTAACGTCTTTTTCGGTGGTTTAGTTGCCCTGTGCCTGACACTTACCCAAGCTCCTATGGCAAGGGCTAGCGATAGCGCTGAGCTCAGGGGCGCTTTTACGGTGACCCTAGACCCACAATACTAAATGCGCAATAAATGTCGCCACGCGAGCAAAAGCATAGCTGCCTGCAGGTACGATGAAACGCTTTATAAAATAAAGCCAAGGACGCTATAAAAGTGGTTGGTTGTTCGCAACGGCGGTTTTCTCGGTATCGGGGCACGGTGAACCAATTGCATAGCGGGTGCTTGATCGGTGTGGCATCGGGTCGAGTTGCTACGGAGCAAACCATTGTGATAGTCGATAATCGCATCGCCGGGGTAGTCGACGGCTATGGGCAACGACCCGACGCGGAGGTTATTGCCTGATTATGAAAAAACCGCCCACGGGCGGTTTTTGCTTTTTAGTCGTGACGTTGGATTACATCTCGTCGCTCTCTGTCTTCTGGCCTTCGCGACGCGTTGATGTCGTGTCAGCGTGCCTTTAATGTTGTATTCAGCCGTTGCTTGTCGCGGTAATGCGGTCCAACCCGTTTCGTAACTGCTGCCCCAAGCACCTAAAATGCGTTTGGCGTCGGCAATATTGGTCACGCGGTTAGTCCATTGCATCCGGGTATTTCCCCGTTCGCGTTGTCGATCCACAATGCGGTAAATCACCTCACCGGTTCCGGCGTCAACCACCTCCAAAAAGAGCGTCATTTCGCCCGCTTCTGTGGTAAAGCTGTACGAGCGCCCGACGCTGGCGATATCCGGTGCGGCAATGTCGAGATCGATTACGCTTGGCCGCAACAGCAGCGTTTGATTATTGGTTGTGTCAGTGCCTACCAACGCATACGCGGGACTTTCCAAAAGGGCTGATTCAAATGCCTCTTGGCAGAGAGCCGCAAGGGTTTGTCTTATTTCTGCCATGTCCTCTTTGGAAACCCGCGAGGTAGCAGACAACCGGTTACTGTTTTGGTTGCGTTGCCAGTTTTTCTTAAAAGCGACTTGGCAGTCTGAGACGGCGAACTGATTGAAGCCTTCAATCGATGCACCGGGCTTTGCGTAAACCTGAGCAAAGGCCGATTTTTCTAACAGCTGCAGGCCATCGTGAGTAACTTGTGGGTAATTGTTGCTGGTCGCGCATCCCATCAGTAGAAGTGTCAGTGTTGCGCTATATCCCAATACCAAGAGCCTAGAAACGCGTTTGAGTATCATGCTTTTATCCTTGTCGTGAGTTTTTATGTCGTGACCTAGAAGTCGACGATAGATAGTATTCCTGAATTCTTGATGGCTTTTCAATGAATTGTCTGTGTTAGCCGCTCATAAGATCTGCGTGAGTACTTCCACAGGGATCCTGCAAGGTAAGTTAACATGGGCTTGGTGACACTTACACTTCCACTTGTGATCTAAGTGTCCTCAGATTTAATGACAGAAAGGAATCGACGTTATGCGCGCTCCACGAGTGTTTGGGTTACTGGCAATGACGCTCTTCTCGGTATCAATACAGGCGACCACATTGTTACATGCGGGTCGCTTGATTGATGTGGAGTCGGGCCAGACCGCAACTAAAAAGACCATTGTGATAGAGGGCAACCGTATTTCCGAGGTGCTCGACGGCTACGTTCAAAGAGAAGGTGCGACAGTCATTGATCTACAGTCAGCCACGGTCCTGCCGGGTTTGATGGACATGCACGTGCACCTCGATCACGAGCTGGACCCGCCTGCGAGTTACTCGGAATCCTATTACATGACCTCCGCCGACTATGCACTGCGCGCCACGGTTTACGCGCAGCGAACCTTGGAAGCTGGGTTTACCACGGTTCGTGATTTGGGCGCGCGAAATAAAGAGGCGCTTTTTGCCCTGCGCAAAGCTATCAATACCGGTGTTGTGCCCGGTCCACGTATTTACGCAGCGGGCAAGTCAATTGCGACTACCGGCGGTCACGCCGACCCTACCAATGGCATTCGCGAGGATTTACGCGGTGACCCGGGTCCAAAGGAAGGTGTGGTTAATGGCGCAGACGATGCGTATAAGGCCGTGCGCCAGCGCTATAAAGATGGCAGCGATGTCATAAAGCTCACTGTCACTGGCGGTGTGCTGTCGCTGGCAAAAAGTGGCGACAACCCCCAGTTTACGGCTGAAGAATTAGACGCGGTAATGGCCGCCGCCAATGACTACAACTTTGTTGTGGCCGTGCATGCCCACGGACCAGAGGGTATGAAACGCGCAGTACGCGCCGGTGTTCACAGTGTTGAGCACGGTACCTACATGACGCCCGAAATTATGCAGTTGATGCGCCAGCAGGGCACTTGGTATGTACCCACCATTTCAGCGGGTAAGTGGGTGGCCGACCTTGCCGAGCAAGACGGTAAACTTCCCGCCGTCGTTAGACCCAAGGCCGCGGCGGTGGGGCCACAGATTCAAGGCACCTTTGCAGAGGCTTACAAAGCCGGCGTGCCTATTGCGTTTGGGACCGACTCTGGCGTCTCACCCCACGGTCAAAATGCGCGAGAGTTCCGCTATATGGTTGAGGCAGGTATGCCCCCAATGGAAGCCATTCGCTCTGCAACCATCAATGCTGCGAAGTTACTCCGAGCAGCCGACGAACTCGGCGAAATTAAGCCCGGGGCCTATGCGGATATTGTTGCGGTACGGGGCGATCCTTTGGTCGATATCACCGAGCTGGAGTCGATTGACTTTGTGATGAAAAACGGTCAAGTGGTTGTTCAATCCAGCGAGGGGCGATAAGCCGTGAAACGAATTTTCGGCCCACTTATGAGTGGGGTACTTAGCCTGTTAGCGGGCCTTACTCCTTTGCAAGGATTGGCACAGCAACCCGCGGTTGCCATTGCGATTCACGGCGGTGCGGGCACACTCACCCGCGAGGCAATAACCCCCGAGCAAGATAGGGCATATCGCGAGATATTGGCCCGACTCGTGGATGAGGGGCACCAGCAGCTGCTCGAAGGTACAGCGGGACTCGATGTGGTTGTAAGCATTATTCAGGCCCTAGAAGCATCGCCCCTATTCAACGCTGGCGTGGGCGCTGTACTCACATGGGAAGGGCAGCACGAGCTCGATGCGGCCATTATGGAGGGCGGCTCCCTCAGGGCTGGGGCGGTTGCTGGAGTAAAGACCGTACGCAGTCCCATTGCCGCGGCGCGAGCGGTGATGCAGGCTTCACCTCATGTCATGTTGGCTGGAACGGGCGCAGAAACCTTTGCACGGGAACAAGGGCTTGAGATGGTGAATAACAGCGTATTCACCACCAAACGACGCGCCGAGGCACTTGAGCGCTACAAGGCCCAGCGCAATGCGGGTATCAACACAGCCGCCGATACTAAATTTGGTACCGTGGGCGTGGTGGTCCTGGACGCGGTAGGCAATTTAGTCGCCGGAACCTCCACAGGGGGCATGACCGGCAAGCGCTGGGGGCGCATTGGAGACTCGCCCGTGATAGGCGCGGGCACCTACGCCAACAATGCCAGTTGCGCTGTGTCTGCCACCGGGCACGGCGAGTATTTTATCCGCCACCAAGTGGCCAGTGATATTTGCGCGCGGATGCAGTATCTGGGGTTGTCGCTTAATGCCGCCGCCAATCAAGTTGTACTGGGTGATCTAGTCGAGGTGGGCGGCGAGGGTGGCGTGATTGCTGTCGACCTAAAAGGCAACGTTGCTATGCCGTTTAATACCGAGGGTATGTACCGAGCCAGCATAGACGGTCAAGGAAATAAGATCGTTGCCATTTATGGCGCTGAGGATTAGTGGAGAAGGGTATGGGAGAAGGCGGAGCAAACCGGCAACTCAATGTCTTGGGCGAGCCCCTTGAGTGCTGTTGCAAAGATCCGTTAACGGGCTTTTACAGAGACGGTTACTGCAATACCGGCCCAATGGATGTGGGTACGCATACGGTCTGCGCGGCCCTGACCGCCGAGTTTCTCGAGTTTTCAGCGTGGGCAGGCAATGATCTGAGCACACCGCGACCAGAGTTCGATTTTCCCGGTCTTAACGAGGGTGATCAGTGGTGCTTGTGCGCGGCCCGTTGGCTCGAGGCGCACACAGCGGGTTATGCACCACGCGTTTATTTACGTCGCACCAACATAAAGACCTTAGAGATCGTGGGTCTTGATGTGTTAAAGCCTTACGCCCTTGATCTGTCCTGACCCGTCAACGTCCCAGGTAGTATTTGGCCTAGGGCTAGCGGTCGAACCGGGACACAATGACATCGGCTTTGCCGGCTAACCACATGCCCACCGTCATGGCGATACAGAAAACGACCGTTGACTCATAGCCATAGGCCAAGGCCGCGATGGCCGGACCCGGGCAGTATCCCCATAGTCCCCAGCCCACTCCAAAAATGGCGCCGCCAATTAGCAGTTTGCGGTCGATGCTTTGGTTGGCAGGCAACCGAAAGACATCGGCAAGTAGTGGGCGCGCCCAACGGCTAATCCAGGAGTTGCCCCTAATGTCACCACCAGTGCGCCGCCCATCACAAACGCAAGATCGGGGTCCCAGGCACCAAATAGATCCAGAAACCCAAGCACCTTTTCATGATTGGTCATGCCCGAGAGCGCCAGGCCAGCGCCAAAAATTAAGCCCGTTAGTAGTGCTGGCCATTGCCTCATGACAAGCCTCCCAGGAGATGCCTGACCACGAAAACGGTAATCAGTCCGGTAAGCATAAAGGTGAGTGTTGCCACCAGCGATCTAATCGATAGCCGACCAATGCCACAAACACCATGACCACTTGTGCAGCCGCTGCCCATGCGCGTACCAAAGCCCACCAGTAAGCCGGCTATGATTGCCAAGCTCAGTGGCGCGTTGGGTGCCGCCGGTATCGGTTTGTCCAATACCGTATGTATCAGCGCTGTGCCCGATACTAGCCCTACCAAAAACAGTAATCGCCAGTCTCTATCGGGGCCAGCCACTGCACCCCAAGCGATGCCCGAGATCCCGGCTACGCGCCCAAGTGTGGCGAGCAAGCCCATGGAGGCCAGTCCAATAAGAATGCCTCCGGCAATTGGTGTAATCAGGGTTTCCATAGTGTGTTCCCACAAAGTGATGCGTAACCGGTACTAAAAAAGCGTGAAGAGGCCGACAGCTAGGTCGTGGCGGCGCAGGGGGCGTAGTGTAATGGTTTGTTTACCCAATCAGCCAGTTTTTAGATCACGCAGGCCTAAATAGGCGTGAGCGACCAGTGGCTTTAGAGCAACCAAACGTTTCCGCTGACAGAATACCGCTACGTCTTTTGCAGCGGAGATAGAAAATCGCCGTTAGCCAAATAGGTTTTCAGTGCATCGAAGGGAAGTGGCTTACTGAATAAGAAGCCCTGTATGACCAGCTTGTCAAAAAAGAGCGAGCTTTTCAATTTGCGCGACATCGTCGATTCCCTCAACCACAACATCGAGTTCCAGCTCTTTGGCCATCGCAATAATAGCCGCAGCAATGCGCAACGCTTTTTCGTCTTTTACGATATCAATAATAAACTTTCGATCGACCTTTAACTCATTCAGCGGAAATTCCGCTAAGTAGCTCAGCGAGGAGTAGCCCGTACCAAAGTCATCCACCGATAGCCTCACGCCTAGCTGGTTGCGCATTTGCAGCATGTGGCGCATAGCGGTCGCAATATTTTGAATCATAAGGCTTTCAGTGAGTTCAATTTGAAGTCGTTCGGGTGCTATGTTGTGCTCGGTCAATGTTTGGGCAATCAAGGCAACAAAACGGTCACTCAACTGATTTGCAGCCACATTGATCGATACTTTGGGCACACTAAAGCCACTGTCATCGAGGCGCTTTAGTTCTTGGCATGCCTGCTTCACGATCCAATCGCCTAAACGAATGATCTCGCCAGATGATTCGGCAATGGGGATAAACTTGAAGGGCGGGATATTACCCCGCGTGGGGTGTTGCCAGCGTAGCAGCGCTTCCATACCCGTTACGGTACCCGTATCTAGGTTAACTTGTGGCTGATAGTGGAGGCTAAACTCACTATCGAGGTCGGCCCTGCGTAGGTCTTGTTCTATTTGGAAGCGTTCAGTGACCGCGGTGTCCATGCTTGGCTCGTAAATCACAATCTCGGCAGTTTGCCGCTCTTGTGCTTGGCTCAAAGCAATTTCGGCGGCTCTTATCAGTGCCGCGGCTTCTTTGCCATGTATGGGCGCGATCGCAAGACCAAAAAACAGCTCCGGTCGATAGTTTGCACCATCGAGATTGAGTTCCTCGCTCAGCGATGCGCTTATTCTTGCCGCCGTGGCAATCGCGTCTTCGGCTTTCTCTATGCCGTGTAGGATGATGGATAGCTCATCATCACCGAGTCGGCCAACATCCGCAGTTTTGTCTTGATGGCTAACAATATCGCTTTTTCGGATGGCATTGCTTGCACGGCCTGCTATCTCCGTCAGTAATTTATCCGCGGTGCTTTGGTCGGCCACCCGAGCCACTTGCCGTAAGCTAGTGAGATCAATGAGCATAAGGCCCAAGTGGCGCTGCTCGCGCGCAGCTATCTGCATCATAATGCTGAGCTGTTCAAACATGAGTTTTCGGTTGGGCAGAGCGGTTGCCGGGTCGAAATAGGTGACGCGCTGAATCTGGCGATTTGACTCACGCACTTGTTGTTCGGCGAGCGATAGTTGCTTGGCTTTTGCATCAACCTGCAGAGACAGCAGCTGCTTATCAACACCAAGCTGGCTTTTCATGCGTCGCATGTTGTCCAGCACAGTGTTTAATACTTTGGCAATGTCGCCAATCTCGTCATCACGTAGCAACGTAAGGTTTTGGGTATTTGTTAGCGCGTCGTTGTTAATGGCATCGGCAACCCGCGCCATGTGTTCTATAGGTTTGCTGATCGTGCGCAGCAAGCGATAAACCAGCAATTGGCAGCTCGCATAAAGTAAAGCAAGACCAATCCAGCTCCATGATGTACCGGCGAGGGCTTCGGCTACTAATTGGGACCAGCTAGCGGATGCGTGCAGATAACCCACCAAATGCCGCGCCCCGGTGCCGTCATCGGAGCCCAGACGCACACGATACTCGGTATCTGATAGTTCCACTTCATCGTCGCTGATAGGTGATGTGAGGGGTAGCGCTAACAAGGATGCGGCGCTCGTCAGGCCGGAGAGTGAGCGGTTGCTTGAAACCATCGCGAAGTATTGGGTTTGACGGGTAAGCCCTTTGCCTTGTGTCTCGAGAACCGTTGTTGAGGCGCCAGTGGGATCACCCCAATTACCCACTACGCGGCCTTTTGCATTTGTCATGACCAAGGATGCGGTCTGTGGGTTAACAGTGCCCACGAAGGCGAGGCGGTCATTAATCGATAGCGTGTCATTAAAATGTAGGTTAGCCACGAGGGACCGATCTTGAGTGACCGCCAGCTCTATATGGTGCTGCCAGGCTCTCAGCGCATCGTGTGTTCGTGTAAGAAAAAACGCACCCGCAACACACACAGTAGCAACAAGCAGTATTGCTTGAGAGAGTAATCCAAAGCGTTGACTAATCCTCACGGCTCATCTGCCTTCCTGCGGTATCGGGCTTTGGTCTGGATATCTGGATAGTAGTCGCGCAGGAGCACGGGTAGCCCTGAGTCGCTAATAATAAAGGCATGCTCACGTGACAGGTCTTGAGGATTAGTAACACCGCAGCTTTTGGCCACCATGGTGACTTCGCGCAACATGTTGGCCGCGTAGTTCGCCACCCTCACTGCCTTGTCGGCCGGGTCCAGTCCTTTTTGAAGGTCGCGATCATGCGTGGTAATGCCGGTGGGGCAAGTATTCTTATTGCACTGCAGCGCCTGAATACAGCCCAGTGCAAACATGAATCCGCGTGCGGTATTCACACAGTCAGCACCCAAGCAGAGCGCCGCTGCGGCGCCTGAAGGGGTAACCATTTTGCCTGATACAAAAATTTTAATACGCGACCTCAAGCCGTACTCGTTGAGTTTATCGACCAGCAGCGGCAGGCTGGACTGAACGGGTAAGCCCACGTTGTCCATCAGGCTTTGTGGTGCCGCACCGGTACCACCATCGGCGCTATCAAGCGCGATAAAATCGGGTGCAAAATGCTCGCCGTGTTGGTGTATCTCAGTGCAAAAATCGTCCAGCCAATCCTGCTGGCCCAGTACAAATTTTATACCCACGGGTTTGCCGGTCACGCGCCTGATACGCTCAAGCATACTGAGTAAATCTGACACACTGTTGAGGTCGGGGTGTCTGTTGGGGCTGATTGAATCTTTACCGACAGGAATGCCGCGCGTAATCGCAATGAGCTCTGTGACTTTTTCGCCGGGCAAAATTCCGCCTTTGCCGGGTTTTGCACCTTGGCTGAGCTTAATTTCAAACATCTTTACCGACTTGTTACCGCCAGCTCCCGCAGCTTGGTATCGCACAACTCCCCATGTTCATTGCGCACGCCGTATTTTGCCGTGCCAATTTGGAACACTAAATCGCAACCGCCCTCGAGGTGGTAGGGCGCGAGACCTCCTTCGCCGGTATTGAGCAAGATGCCTGCATTTTTTGCTCCGGTTGAAAGCGCCTTTATAGCTGGGGCGGACAGTGCGCCGTAGCTCATAGCAGAAATATGGAACACCGAGTACGTGGTATAAGGCTCTTCAGCAAAACCTGCTCCGAAAACGATAGGCTCATGCTTTTCTAGGTTTGCCTCCTCGTCGAGCTTGGGGAACATGCTGTTGAGGAACAGAATAGTGCCGGGTTGGTTAATAGGCTTTGTAGAACCAAACGCAAGGGTTGGATCAACGTTTTTCGCCGATCGGACCACCCGGCGAGCGCTCGGCGCGGTTAAAGGGCAGCTCCTCGCGGTCCATGGCGAAAAAGTACTGGCGGAAAACACGCCCAGATGCTCGAACAGGTAGCGTAAACGACCAATGACGGGGTAATTGCGGCGTATTGCCTGTTTGGTTTGCGTGATATCAAGAATGAAGATAACAGCGATGGCGGCTATACCAAGGAGTATGAGCGATGCAAGCACGACAGTGCTGACATCAATCACACTAAGCACTAAGTGGTGTAGTTTCTCCAAGCCGGTGTCACTCCTTCGACAATACAGGCACAATCGCAGCGGTAGGGGCTAATCCCAAGCCTCTTCGTGATAGAGCTTTGACTATTTTTACATGGGAATCAAACGGAAAATGGTTTCTCTCACCGGCTAATCTTAGGCAGATACTGTGCAGTCCGACCTACTTTTATTGCTCATACCCACTATTGCTGCGGTGTCTCTCACGCCCGGCATGTGTATGACGCTTGCATTCACCCTGGGGCTCACACAGGGTTATCGACGGACGCTGTACATGATGGTGGGTGAGCTGGTTGGGGTTGCGGTTGTTATCAGCACAACGGTGTTGCTGCTTGCGTGGTTGATGGCCCTGGATCCACTCTATTTTCAATTGCTGTCGCTGGTGGGCGGTGGCTACCTACTCTGGATTGCCTGGCAGCTTTGGCATGCAGAGGAACATTTTGCTGCGCGCAAAGACGGTGTGGTACTGGGACGTCGGGCGCTGGCTGGGTTGGGCTTTATGACGGCAGTGATGAACCCCAAGGGTTGGGCGTTCATGCTGGCTTTACTGCCCGGGTTTATCAATACGCAATCGGCCATAGCGCCTCAGTTGAGCGTGCTGCTGGCTGTTATGTTGTGCACAGAGTTCCTGTCTTTGTCGCTCTACGCAGGCGGTGGCAAGTGGTTGGGCGGGTTACTCAAAAACGACGCCAATCTAAAGCTGCTTAACCGCTTTGCCGCACTACTTATGATATTCGTCGCGGTGCTGGTGTTTGTGTAGCAGCGTCTAGGCTTGTCCGAAAACCTAGTCCCTACTTTAGAAATCAAAGGTATAACGCAAGACGCTGTGTGCAAACACGTTGGGTGGCGGTGCAGCAAGTGATTCTGGAGCACCTCAGACAGAGCGATTGCTAACCTCCATGTACCCAGCAGGTGTCTCGGTGTAACTATTGGAAAGTCAACACCGCGATGTCACACCGAGATCAATTACTTTCTAAAACTTCAATCGCGATGAATGCTGTGGCGCCTATTTATCTCTGGGTTAGAAATTTCACTGACGGTGCCGTCTGGCCAGCTGACCACCGCTTTTTCCACGCTTGTCGCATTACCGAGTCCAAAGACGATATCGGTCGTTTGATCGGTGAGATAGCCTTGCCCGGCTATGGCTTGTCGGGTGTAGCTCTTGCCTTCATCCGTCACAATATAGATCTGTGTGCCAAGGTGATGGATATCGTCGGGCAATCTAAATGATACAAAGTTACCCGCTCCGGTATTCAGGAATGCGGTCTGCTTGTCGCCCATATTGATCCAGAAATAATCGAGTCTATTATCGCCATTGAGATCGACAAAAAGCGATGACTGTCCGAAGTGCTTGTTTGCTAATCCAAGCTCGGGAGCATGCCGAAAATAGGGTGTTCCGTCCGTCCGGACGTCTTGCAAATACGCTTTGCCCTCTAATTTAAACAGTGTGTGAATTGGCCACTTAATGTAGTTTTGGGCTACGAATAAATCGAGTTTCCCGTCCAAATCGACGTCCTCAAATACACCACCCCATGCAAAGCCTTCCTTATCAATTCCCCACGTTGATGCCTCTTGGGTAAATGTGAAGTTGCCCTCGTTGCGCATCAACACCCAGTCGTGGGTGTGGCGCTGATCTTCACGGATATCGCCCATGGTCAACAAAGGTGGAATAGATTCGCCAACGTTAGGGAAGAACAGATCTTGATCGCCATCATTGTCGATATCGCCCGCGCCTATACCCATCCAGAATCCGTAACCGGTATCTACGTGTCGGGCTTGGAAAGTGCCATCGCGCATGTTTTCAAAAATCTCTACTTCCCAGGTATTCTGCGCAACCACTAAATCGTCGTAAAAGTCGCCGTTGATATCCAGCAATATCGCGCCAAAGGTATTGGCATGCCCGGCCACGCCCGCCTCATCGGTTACGTCGCTAAAAAAGTAAGATTACCGTCGTTTCGAAGCAAAACGTTTTTCTTGGAGTGGTTGGGGTCGTTGAACGTCGCACTCTTGAAAGACGGGAACGCCACAAAATAACTAACATACAAGTCAACGTCGCCATCGCGGTCATAGTCGGTCACTGCTACCTGAAAGGGTTCTGACTCAGGTGGTTGATTTGTTACTTCAATAACGCGCTCTTCGAAGGTGCCGCTGCCATCGTTGAGGTACAGGTAGACGCCACCGGCACGCGCCAGAATGAGGTCTACGTCACCGTCGGTATCCATGTCGAGAGACATCGCGCCGTGAGTTGCATCCATAGATGACAGATTACTGCCGGGTTCGATGTTAACGAGCGTGCCATTTTGCCAAGCATAGAGCCTGTCGGCTTGATTCAGGCCGCCGCCGATGAAGACTTCATCGCGACCATCGCCGTTTACATCAATGGCTGTAGCCCCGGTAAATGGATGCACAGCGTCATCCCAGACAACATCAAAGTCGAGGTCTATAGGTTTGAAGGTGGTGTTCTCTGATTGCACGGATGTTGTACTACAGGCGGCTATCACCACCGATGAAAGTAAAAGCTCGAGTGATTTTTTCATCCGTTTCTCCCTGAAAAATGCGTAAAAAAAGCGCCGACTCTCAGAGGCAGCGCTTCCTTTTAGGTAGCAAACTATATTTTAGGCACCCGTTAGCCAGTACCAGAATTCGACATACCAAGGAGTACCTCCGTCAGATTGGACCTCAGTAACCTGGAAGGGCTGGTTTGTACCCTCGGTAGCGCCAACGTCCATGCGGATGGCCTCGCCACCGCGAGTCACCAAGACAAAGTTATCTTTAGTGATAGTCGGCGCAACCATGGCATAGATTTCGCCCGAAGGAGCGACTAGCGCCTTGGGTGCCAAATGTTCGTCCATGTCGGTCATCAGCAAGGCATTTAAAGCATCTTGACCGGCGGTTTCAGCGATCACCGAGGAGTCAACCACGTCACCACCAAGCTCTGCGTGTAGCCCTTCAGGATTGCCCGTTGTAGCAAGTTGAATCAATCCCGCCGAGGCGACACCGGTGACGGTGCCTGGTAATGCGTTAGGATCGATTTCAGTGACGATAAAAGGCTCGTTGGTGCCTTCTGAATTGCCTACATCCATGCGACGTGCCACGCCGTCAGCCGTCACCAGCACAAAATTATCCTTCGTGATGGTAGGTGCGACCATGGCGTAAATCGTTCCATCAACCACGAGTGCTTTGGGTGCGAGGTGTTCGCCCTCAGCAACGTTTAACAGGCCGTTGAGAGTTGACTCGCCCACTGTTTCAGCAATGACAGTAGACTCAACCACCTCACCGCCAAGCTCCGCATTGAGGCCCTCTGGATTACCGGTGGTCGCAATTTGTACGAGACCGTCGGAAGCTGTTCCCTGAACCGTATCAGGAAGCATACCTGCCATGGCAGTCATAGCTGTAATGGCGATTGGGAGTGCTGTTGCACATAGAGCGATCTTTATATTCTTCATTGTGTTTTCCTGTACTTATTAGCGTGTGCGGTCAAATGCATCTAGACAAAATGCGCCCGAAAGAGAGTGCAAGAAGTAGGAAGAAAATACAAGACCGTATCGGCAGCGATAAGAGGTGAGCAATATAAATGAGTATTTGAGCAGCCGTCCGCTGATGCTCGGAGCTAGTGACTTGGGCGAGTGCTGCGCTTAAATGCGTCGTTTTTGGTTAGCAGCTATTAATGTTAGTCTCGCAGCTAATCTGCACGTATGTGTGCTCTGTGGGAAGTACGCGTCCACACAAGCTATTATGAATCACTGTGATCGAGAATTTTCGTAAATAAATCACCGTACATTTCAGTTCCCAGGCGGGTGTTTGTGCTTGGGAAGACAGCTCTCACTTACGATGCGAATCATGGTGCGGTGCAATCAAACATCTCAAGAGAGATGGAAATAGCGTTTAAGTTTTTATAGATAATGAGTATGTTCATGCAAATGATGACAACGTTTTTTAAAGCTGTGTTGTTCGTCGTGACAATGCTACTGCTGGCGTCTTGCGACAAGATTGATGACCGAAGAATTAACACCGTCGACGATGTAGCAACTGCACGAATTGGCGTTATATCGGGTTCTACCACGGCACAATTGGCTTATGAGCGCTTCCCCAATGCCGCTATTAGTGAGTTCGCTGATTTTGGTGACATTATTGGCGCACTGAAGGCCAATCATATTGATGCCACCATTTCAGTAACGGCCACGGCTAATTTGATTGCACAGAAAAACCCGGGCCTCAAAGTGATAGAAACCACGTTGCGAGAAGAGCCGACATGCGCAGCAGTGGCGAAAGGCAACAAAGACTTGCTCGCGCAATTAAACGCTGTCATTGACGATATTCGGGCTGACGGTACGCTTGCTGACATGAGTCGTCGCTGGTTCAAGACCGAGCCAGGCCCTTACGAGCGTCGTGAGTATCGCGCACCAACAGACGGAAGGGTATTAAAGGTAGGAGTGAGTGCTACGCGCGAACCCATGTCTTTTGTTGATGGCGATGGCCGCGTGACCGGGCACGACGGTGAGCTAGCTCGTTTGTTCGGCGAGCGACTTAACCGTCCTATAGAATTTGTAAATTCACGATGGGATGCGCTTATTCCGGCTTTAGAGTCTGGAAAAATCGACATGATTGTTACTGGGATGAGTTATACAGACGAACGTGCAGAGCGAATTGATTTTACAGAAACTTACTACACGAATCGTTTGGTGCTATTGGTAAGAGATGTGTCGAGTAAAGAGGGCGTTACAGGGAAGCAACTGAGCGAGACCAGTCAGTTGGCTAACGAATCCATAGCAATTCTGCAAGGTTCTGCCTTCGATGTGTTCGCCCAAAGGGTTTATCCAAAAGCAGACTTGCAGTTCTACAACACCATTGCCGACATGTTGGCCGCGGTAGAAAAAGAGAAGGCTACTGCTGGCTTCGCCGACTATGACCTGCTGAGGCAAGCATTAAAAAGTTAATCCGGCGCTGGATTTGTTGGGAGAGCCAATATTTACATCAAACGTGGCGGCGGCATTCAACCAGAGCAACAGTGATCTGAGGGCGCAATTCAACCAATTTCTAGCCGCAGTGAGAGCCGACGGCACACTCGATGACATGGAAACGCGCTGGTTCATTGATGAAAATTACGCTATGCCCGAGCTGGCGCTCGATCCTAACGCACCAACTATCACCATTGGCAATGCCATACTTGGATTGCCACAGATCGCACAAATCGAGGGCGAACTCGCCGGGTTTGATGTCGAACTGGCGCTGCGCTTCGGCCAACATACGGGCAAAAATGTTCGTTTTGTGAGTGTCGATTGGGCTGCACTTATTCCCGCATTAGTCGGCGGAAAAATCGATGCCATTGTTTCGTCTATGTTCGTAACACCCGAGCGCCGCGAACGTGTCGATTTTTCCGATCCCTATCACACAGTAGACAGCTACGCGTTTGTTCTTAAGAAAAATCTTGCCGGTGCGCCCGCGTTGAGTCCAGTAATTCAACCATGACGTTTTGGGAGTCCACGCAAAAAAGCTTCTATGACAACATCATCCGCGAGGACCGTTACTTATTATTGTGGAACGGTCTGATTATCACCGTGATCATCTCGCTGCTGTCCACGCTTTTTGGCACATTGCTGGGTGCAATCATTTGCGTCATGCGCATGTCACAAAGAATGTTGTTACAGATACCTGCAAGGGTCTACATAGAACTGATGCGCGGAACACCAGCTTTGGTGCTGCTCATGCTCATTTTTTATGTGGTTTTTGCATCAGTCGATATTAGTCCTGTTTTTGGTGGCTGTATTCGCCTTCGGTTTACACTTTGCGGCCTACGTAGCCGAGATCTTCAGGGCAGGTGTGAGGAGCATTGATGACGGGCAGACCGAAGCGGGAATCGCCATGGGCTTTAGCCGTATGCAGACTTTCGCGTATATCATCATGCCCCAGACCGTTCAGCGAATCCTGCCCGTGTTCAAAGGAGAGTTTATTTCGCTTGTAAAAATGACGTCTATCGTGGGTTATGTTGCGGTTCAGGATTTGACAAAGGCGTCGGACATCATCAGGAGCCGTACGTTTGACGCTTTCTTCCCGCTCATCATGGTGGCAATTCTTTATTTCCTATTGGCGTGGGTGCTCACACGCATATTGGAATACATCGAACGGCGGACTGATCCTGAACTTCGACGGAGCAAGAAATCATGATTGATGTTAACGGACTCACTAAAGATTTCGGATCGTTATCGGTGCTAAAAGGGGTCGATGCCCACGTTTCCAAGGGCGAGGTGATTTCTATTATTGGACCCTCAGGCTGCGTAAAACGTACGTTTCTACGTTGTCTGAATCGACTTGAAACACCCACGGCCGGGTCGATAAAGGTTGACGGTATCGATCTTATGGATCCGCAAACTAACCTTCCCAAAGTCCGTCAGCACATGAATATGGTGTTCCAAGGGTTTAACCTCTACGAGCACCTGACGGGTCTCGAAAATTTGACCCTGGCACCGATAAAACTTGCCGGCGTCGATAAAGCGCAGGCAGAAATACGCGGGCGTGAGCTCCTCCAGCAGGTTGGTCTTGCAGAGCGCGCGGATCATTTCCCCAAAGAACTCTCGGGAGGCCAAAAGCAACGGGTAGCAATTGCTCGATGCCTCGCAATGGATCCCGATGTAGTACTCCTTGACGAACCTACATCCGCTCTCGACCCAACAATGGTCACGGAAGTATTGGCGGTTATCAGGGATTTAGCGCAGCAAGGGCTGACCATGCTAATTGTTACTCATGAGATGGACTTTGCGCGTGAAGTGTCTAATCGCGTGTTCTTTATGAAGGATGGCCTCGTACATGAAGAAGGGCCACCAGCACAAATTTTCGATGACCCCCAGCGATCGGAGACGCGCGCATTTACCCAGCGGGTGCGACACCTTGAATTACCCTTTCACAGTGTCGGTATCGATTTGTACGGTATGCAAGGCGAAATTGTTCGGTTTTGCCAGAAGCACCGTTTGGCGACCGCCATCCAGTTTAATCTCACGGTTATCTTGGAGGAGGTATATCAATTCATTAAACCGGCACTTGCTGAAGGGGCGCATTTCTCTGTGACCATCGAGTATTCGGAGAAAAAGCGCCTCACTCAATTTGTTATAGCGATGCCACCAGACTACGAGGGCGAGTTGTTGTCGCTAGCGGATGATAGTGCTGCCTATCAAGTTGTTGATCTTGGTGTCACGCTGGTGAGCGGTATGGTGATGAATGTTGATCTGGAATCGGATTCCTTAGAAAAGCGCCTCACTCTCGGGTTGGGTCAGAGCTAGCGAACGACATTGGTTTTAGTACCCCACGTAGCTTGCGGGGTACGCATCCAGTCCTTGGTAGGCCACTAGAGCGGGGTCAAGGGGTGCGCCGTTAACACGAGACGCGCTAATATTGAAAGGTGAAGTCGAACGTTCCAACAGGGTGCCGTCTTCCTGGACATCGAAAATCGAAATGGTGTGGGTGAAAAATGCACCCAACACATAAGCATATTTGCCGTCAGCGGAGATCACCAAATCCTTTGCGTCCTCGATTGAGATGTCGTTGCGACAGACCGTTTGTAAATGATCCATCGCCGAGTTCGCTGTCTCAAAGGTAGAGACGGTATTTGTCAGGAACCCAACGGTGTAGACCCTGTCTGCCGCTTTGTTAACCCATACCCAACAAGCCGCTGGTCTGACGGTTATCGGAACAACTCCCGACCCTGACCATTGCGATTTACCGTCGCTGGTTAACACCGTTGCTATGTTATCACTGTCGAGTGCGACAACATTGGCTTCCAGTGCGCCTGCATCCAGCGCGGCGCTAGACACGTACAGGAAGCGTGAGTCCGGTTCCATCCAAATCCGATGCTCCCCGGTGATGCCGGGGTGCTCAAAGTAAAGTTGTTGTGAAACTGCGCCCGAAGCCGCATCGAAATCCCAGAGGTAGCTTCGACTGGGTTGGTAATTGACGGGGTCAGCGGGAAAAGCTAAGTGAGGAATGCCCAGCAGTGTGACGGCTAGTTTGCTGCCATCGGGGCTGAAAGCTACCGGCGAGACCCCTCCTAGGTTAGCAGTGAAGGCACTCAGCTGATCATGATAGGTCAGCACTCCATCGTTCAGCGTAAATAGTTGGACGTCAGAGGCAAGCCGGGTGTCATTCACCAGGTCATCAAGCCCTATTACCAAATTGATCTTGGCAGTCGGGTAATGAACCGCCCGCCCGTGGTGTGACGCAAACGCGGTTGGCACCCTGATTCGCAACGACCACCTTTGGTTTACGGTGACCTTATGTACGACTCATATTCTCACAATGGATTGGGTCGCTTGGTGAAACTGGGGGTGAGCTTGAGCTACTGAAGCTTAGCGAATCGCAAGTCCATTTGCGGTGTCTGGTATGTTTATCCGTTGTCTTACCCATCGGATTTCTCCTTCGCGCCCCAACCTGATTACCGCAAGTTCGTCTGTGCCGGCGAGCAGCGTGTAAAGAACGCGAGCCGAGGGCGCAAGGACTAGATCAAGTGGCGTTGAGTTTTTTCGAAGTAGTTTTCGTGAGCCCGTTTTTTTTAAGGTGAGATTGCCTGCAAAGTCGATATCAAAGACGCTGATCGAATCACTACCGGGGTTGGTTGTGTAGGCGTATCGCTTGCTGGTGTCTAGCGCCAACCAGCAAGCTGCGGTTTGTTGGGTAGGCACTGCCCCACTTATGACCGACAAAGCGGTGGTCTCGTTCAGATGATAAGAAGAGACGCTACTGGCGTTATCATTGCCGAGAGCACCCTCAGCCACAATGACCTGGCCACGGTGGCCGAATGCAAATCCAAAAGGTGTGAGTGCTTGTGACGGCACTATACTCAGCAACGTCAATGATCCGTCGTCGAGAATACTGAATACCGTAAGCTTGTGGGTTTCGCGTTCAGTGACAATTAAGTATTTTCCGTTGGGCGATATGCCAACTTGCGCCGGTCGTGTGTAGGCGGTACTGAGTTGCTGGGATGATCCGGCAATAGGCGTCAATTTACCGTCTGATCCCAAATAGAATCCCGCTATCGAATCGGCGCCGCCGTTTGTGCCGCCGGCGTTCAATACATAAAGTCGTTCGTGGCTGACGGTGAGACTGATGGGACGCGCACCACCTGAGTGAGTAACGCTTTTTAGTTCAAGTGCATTATCAGTGATCGCGAAGTGCGAAATGGTATCGCTGCCAGCATTAACAACGTATAGCCATGACTGTGATGGATCGAGTTGAATAGCGCCCTGGTTACCAAGAGAGCTGCTCGTCCCCAGGCCATTGGTTTCAAAGGAGGTTGGATTAAGAAGCCGACCATCGGACTCGCGCGGAAAAGCGAGCACTTTATTGCCCGCTGCATCGTTGTCCATGGTGTAGACAGCCCCGACCATTGAGCTGGACCTGCCATGACTGGCATACCCTGGCAGACTCGCCGACAAGCTGAGAAAAACGAAGATACCTGTGAGGGTTGTTGCGATGTTCGCTACTTTCATAAAAGCCTTTTAAATTTTTATTTGCACTAAGCCGCGCGCTATTCAGGTTTGCGCGCCACCACCCACAAAAAAGTTTCGCCGCCGAGCTCGCGATAAATGGCAGAGTCAATTTTGAAGCCAATAGCGTGTAGTTGAGCGATCATACGTTCTGGTTGAATGTGGCTGTAAAACAGCGTCTCCCCCATGAAATCCATGGTTCCATTAAATGTCTCGCACCCCGTGTAGTGCTCTGTTGCGTAGGTGAACATGAGTCGACCACCCGGGAGTAACCATTGAAAACAGTTTGCCATGATTTTCTGTTGATCTCTGGCGGGAATATGGAACAGTGCATAGACGATAGTGATTAAAGAGAACGCGTTGCCAGTAAATTTAACGTTACGCATATCGGCATTGATGGCGACCATATCGGGCGCGTATTGGCCTGCTAGGTCGAGCATCCGCTGCGAAATATCGACCCCGGTCACTTGCCAACCGTCCTGTAGGAAGGTCGCTGCGACGGGTTCACCTGCTCCGCATCCAAGGTCGAGTAAATGGCGATCGCTAAGTTGGTGAGTGTCGATCAGTTCACGAAGTAGTGCGCTAATGTCGAAGGCGCCGCGATTCTCATGGTATGCATCAGCAAATCGATCGTAAACCGCAGCTAAATCGATGATTGTTTCGTCCTTGATAGTAGCCGCTCCACTAATGAGTGAGTTTCGTACAGCCTTGGTAGGTGATGCTCGTAGTCGAACACCGAGCGGCCTTTACCGTTTTTGTATTTTTAGGTTGTCAGTCATGCTAATTTTGCCGTACGCACACCAGATAGTACGCACATAGTACAAATACAACGATAACGAGATTGATATGAAAAAACTAATACTAACTGGTACCCACGCAATTTCGATTTTAATTGGCTTTGCGTTGGGAATTTATATGCTGCCCATTTTAACAGCACCGCCAGCAAAAAACGTCGCTAGCTTATTGACTATGCAAGCGGGAGGGCCGCGCTTTGAAGCCCACTTTAGTCGAGATCGGCAAGACAGTGATTTTTTTCACTGGGGCGAGGGCGTTATGCGTTTCTACGAGGATATGATCGTTTTTGAAGGTGAGATCGCCCCGGGCCCGGATTATCGCCTATATCTCACGCCGCGATACGTTGAAACCGAAAAAGATTTCTTGGCGATAAAAGAACAATCGAGACAGATTGCTCACGTGAAAGCATTCAATGATTTTGCACTGGATACCTCAGATGTGCTTAGTGACACCGACTACAACGCCGTCGTTATATGGTGTGAAACATTCGGTCAATACATTAGCTCGGCTCGGCTAGATCAGACGGCTGACTATTGATTGGTGAGAGTCACAACCGCCAAAGTAATATCATCTGATTGGGGCGCTCCATTAGCATGCTTGGCGACTTGCTGAAAAACGCTCTTTAGCAGCTCCTCCGGGTTGTCCGTTGGCAACGCTGCTAGGCAGGCCGCGAAACGCTCTTCAGTGAATTCTTGATTTAAGGCGTTTTCCGCCTCTGTGATCCCGTCGCTATAAAAAACAATAGCGTCTGATGGTCGCAGAGACACAGTCGTCTCTTGGTAAGTTGTGTCAGGGATGATGCCCAGGGCAGGCTGCGGACTTATTTTAATTGCTTCAACTCTGCCAGAACCACCACAGATAAAAGGGGAGGGGTGCCCAGCGCTGGCCAGAGTCATAGATCTTTGTTTTACGTCGATAACGGCGTAATTCAGAGTAACAAAGAGGAAAATTGGGTTCTGTGCTATGAGCACCTGATTAACTTCAGTTAGACATGTGGCAGGCGAAGATTCCCTCGTGGCAACTTCTCGAATAGCGTTCTTTGCCATGGCCGCAAAAAAAGCGGCCGCAACGCCTTTCCCACTAACATCAGCTAGCACAACCCCAACTTGTGATTCAGAGATGGCAAAGCTATCGTAAAAATCACCGCCGACTTGCAACGCCGGCTCCATGCTAGCGGCTCCTGTAAGGCCCTCCATGGGAGATGGAAAAACCAGCGGTAGCGTTGCCTGTTGCAGCGCCTGTGCTAGATGGAGCTGTTCTTCAATCACTGTTTGAGAGTGCTCGAGTAGCACGTTTTTCTCGGTGATTTCTTCAGTTCGCTGCTGTACCAGCGCGTCCAGTTCTTGTTCTCGAAGTGCTACTTTGGAAGCCATGTCACGAAAAACGCCTGCCAAACGGCTCAACTCCGATACGTCTGCTTCATCAACCTTCAACCGCTGTGCATGCTTGTAGTTTCCGCGTTGCACGGCTGTAGCAGCCTTGGTTAGTTCCCATATGGGGACTGCGAAGTGTCGTGCAACGGCGTAGCTAGCAGCCGCTGATAGCAGACCCACTGCAACAAATAACAGCGCAGAGATGTAAAGAATGCGAGACAGTAATTGATCTAAGCCGTCTCGTGACAGCGCGACATAGAAAGCGCCATTGACCAGCTCTCCAGCTGCAGAAATTGGCGATGCCACGTTAACGGTCTCATCACTTATCTCGGTCAGCGTCTCTCCGGATGAGAGCATGCGTTGCATAAAATTACGGTCACGTTTGGTAAAACCCGACAGCCCCATCATGTTTGCGTCATCACCGCGTAGCGGTTTGAGATTCTCATCAACAATATAAATTGCTTTGATGGATGCTTGGCTGATGAGCGAGCGCACCAAATCCGATAAGCCGACTAACTCTCTAAAGGCGTTAATGTCACCTGCGTCGCGTCCTACTTGCACAATACGAGAAGTATCGGCTCCCTGCACACCAACATATTTAAACCAGGCATCATCAATTTCTCGTTTTTGCGCTGCTTGGATAACGACCGACGCATCACCCCTCAGCAGAGGGTAAAACTCTGAAGCTTGGGGTTGTTCCTGTGCTGATGCACTGAACGTAAAGTCCACATTATCAACGCTGCTTAAATACGCATGACCTTGGGCGTCAGTGACCCATACTTCGTCGATATTACTGCGCGCAACTAATGCCTTTATTTGTGGTCGGAGGCGATTTGCATTGGCACTTTGCCCGCCTTCTATGGAAGCAACCCACTCGGCAATTGTCATGGCAGTGGTTGCCATGTCCGCAGAAACAAGTCGTTCGACATCGTCGGGCAGGCGTGCATCGCGCTCGATCGTTCGCTCTATAACGTCCGCGAGTAGCTCCACATCTCTGGTGGCCTGATCCAGGATAGACTCGCGCGCTAAAATGCCGGTGACAGCCAACACTATCAGCAAGATGGTCCACAAAAAAATTGTGCTGACAGCAAACAGCCGTACAGGTAAAGATAGCCTCACAGTTTTGAACTCTCGATTATTAGAGGGCCGCCATTAGCATAACCTATTGGCTCTTTAGTGTGTCGATTGTGGTAGCTTAACGCCTGATAGCGCGCAATCATGTTTCGAACGTTTGGAGGTACAGGTATGCTCGGGTTACATCAAGAATTGATGCTGCTAGCAATAAATGACGAAGGGGCCATCGAATATACCGCCGGCACCTCTACGTTTCGGCTGGCTATTGTAGGCTCGTGTCTCGTGGAATTGGCGTTACGCGGAAAAATTGATGTTGACCTCGACGAGGTGCGATTGCGGTCTCGTGACATGACGGGGGATGTAGCACTTGATCTGGTCCTGGAAAGCCTTACAGAGCACAGCACACCGCAACGGTTGCAATTTTGGTTGTCTAGCTTGCAAGACGTAGCACAAGAGATCACGCAATTGGCGCTGCAGTCTTTGTGTGACCTAGCGATTCTCGAACTCCGAGAAAGTCGCTTCTTATGGGTGCTTTCTACGCGACGGTACCCCGTCATTGACGGAACAGAGAAAAAGGAAGCTAAACTTCGCATCATGGAGGTGTTGTTGAGCGATAGTATCCCTTCGCCCGAGGATTCTGTTCTTATTGGCCTTGCTCACGCCGGTGGTTTATTAGAAGCTTTCCTGACGACTCGAGAGATTGCGCGCTTGGAAGATCGACTTGAGCAAGTATCTAATTTAGATCTGACGGCGGGGCTCGTCGGGCAAGCTATCCAAGAAGAGCAAGAAGCCATTGCGCAAGCCATGCTAAACCCCCATACCCCATTTAACATGAGGAGATGAACGTTGGACATCCAAAGAAAAGATCATGATAACGCAACGGTACTCAGTCTTTGCGGTCGGCTTGGTTTCGATGAAGCGTCGGGTGCTCAGGCGGCAATTGAAGGTGCGATTGCCGATTGTACAGAGCGGGTCATTATTGACTGTGGTTTATTGGAGTACGTGTCGTCTGCCGGGTTGCGGGCCTTTTTAGTGGGCGCAAAAGCTGCGGAAGCGCGCGATGTTGGTTTTAGCGCATGTGCGCTCGACCAAAATGTCGAGTCGGTGTTTACCATCAGCGGTTTTGATCGAATTGTGCCCCTATTTGCGACGCTAGATGAGGCGCTAGCTGGGTAAGTCCCTTCGAGCAATGGCAGATATCCGACTCGCAGGTACCACCGATGAGCTGATGCAAGCGCAACGGTTTTTGGTGAGCTGGTGGCAGGATCATCAGCTTGCTGAGGCCGGCGCTTTCCCTTTGATCTCGCCCTAGAAGAGTTGTTCGTTAATATTGCAACGCACGGTCGATCAAGGTCTATCGAAGATATCACCGTGCAACTATCGTTAGCTGCAACAATAGAGGGGTAACCAGGCTGAGGTTACGATGACCGTTAGCGATAATGGTGAGGAATTTAACCCGACGAAGGGTGAAGCACCCGATACCGATGCTACGCTTCATGAAAGAACGGTGGGTGGTATGGGGTTGCATCTCACCCGAACGGTTATGGACGTGATTCACTATCGTCATGACCAGGCCTGTAACGTAACCACCGTTTCCAAAAGTTTCAATAACTCGTTAGCGTCGGCTGTCTGATGTCGAGCGAAAATCCAACCACCTCTCACCTGATTTATGAGGTGCACGACTCGCCACCACTTTCTGTTGCCCTGCCGCTAGCTCTGCAAAGCGTCGCGCTCATATTGCCCGGAATAGCATTGACCCCTCTGATTGCTCTGGGTGCCGCGGGGCTACTCCAGGAATGGGGTAATTGGGCGGTGTTTTCAGCCCTCGTAATCAGTGGAATCACCACGGCGATACAGGCCCGTCCTATCGGGCCCTTTGGTGCGTCGCATATTTTGTTTATGGGCACCTCGGGGGCGTTTATTGCGGTGTCAATAGCGGCTCTATTAGCTGGCGGTTTGCCGTTGCTGGGATCATTAGTGTTTGCCTCAGGCTTGATCCAGTTCCTGCTTGCTTGGCGCTTGTCGTGGTTCAAGCAAATCATCAACCCCACGGTGGGTGGTACGGTCATTTGTTTAATAGCAGTGACGGTAATGCCAATCGGTTTCGATATGGTTTCGGTGGTGCCCGAGGGTTATACCGCCGACCCCTATGCACCCATGATTACCGCAGCAGCCACGCTTCTAGTCACTGTGTTGTTGAGTTTTTATGCAACCGGGTCAATGCGTCTTTGGGCGTTGCTCATTGGACTGGTTGCTGGGTCTGTGGTGGCATGGCCATTAGATCTGGCAAATTTGAGTGCGGTTGAAGCTGCGCCCTGGATTGGCCTGCCTGAAAACTCTTGGCCCGGTCTGAATACAGAGTTTGGCTTGGAATTTTGGTCGTTGTTACCTTCGTTCATCATTGTGACGATTATCGGCGCGCTCGAAACATACGGCGATGGCATTGCTATCCAAGAAGTGTCGCGTCGCAAGTTGCTGGCCACTGATTATCGGGTGGTGCAGGGTGCTGTTTACGCTGATGGTCTGGGTAATGTATTGAGTGGTATTGCGGGGACGTTGCCCAATACAACCTATTCCACCTCGGTCGCTGTTGTAGAAATGACGGGTGTGGCGGCTAAGCGAATTGGGTTTATTGGTGGGATATTGCTGTGTGCGCTGGCTTTTATTCCCAAGTTGTCAGCACTTCTTCAAGCGATACCTATCCCAGTTCAGGGGGTTTTTATCGTTATCTCCCTCGCTGTCTTGTTCTCTCATGGCATTCGGTTGGTCATGTCAGACGGTTTGAGCTTTGACAATGGGATGGTGTTTGGCCTCTCACTATGGCTAGGCATTGGATTTCAAAATCAGCAGCTATTTAACGGGCTGTTACCCGATATGCTGGCGAACCTACTCAACAATGGTATGACCGCCGGTGGAATCGCGGCGGTGATTTTAAGTTGGCTCGTGTCATTGAAGAGCGCTTCTCAACGTAAAGTGACACTAGGCCTTAACGTTGGTGAGCTTCAAAGAGCGCTTGATTTTGTTAGAGGTAGCTGCGAGCGGGCTCGTTGGCGAGGGCAAAACCTCAACCGTGCTCTGTTGGCGACAGAAGAAGCATTCCTACATTTGATAGAGCAAAGCGACGACCGCGCACTGAGTGTAGAGTTGCGCGCTCGGATCAACGCAAGTCAAGCAGAGTTGGAGTTTTATTCAGGGGTGTCTGCGGCCAATATTGAAATCAAGGTAAATGATATAAATTTGCTGTCGCCGACTGATGATCTTGACTTAAAGGTACTCAAATACATGACCGATGAGCTCAAGCATCAGCAGTACAACAATGGCGATTATTTAATGCTGCGTATCAACTACAGAGTGGGTACGCCTACAGTTAGCGACTAGGTTTTGACGTGATTCTGTTATGGCTCGTGACGCTGCTGTTTGGTTCGTCTTAGTGCCACAACCCCTCAGCTTTTATTCTGCGCCACTGCATTGGTACTCTGTCGTTTGAGTAACAATATCGACTTCCGTCGTAGCGAGGTTTTATTTGCCTGCGTAGGTCGCGTTCGTTTTATCAATGAAGGCCTGTACAGCAGTCATATGGTCTTCGGTATTGTGGCAAACCCCTTGCACCAAGGCACAAAAATCAAGGAAGTCGGCAAGCTCCATGCGCTGAGCAGATTTGTATAGACGCTTGGTATAACGCGATGCCTGAGGTGGTTTACTGGCAATTTGTGCGGCGAGCGCTTGTGCCGTAGAGAGCAGGTCTTCGGGCTCTACAAGGCTGAGTAGCAAGCCGATGTCTTTGGCCTCTTGCGCCTTTACGAGGCGGCCCGTTAGCGCCAGTTCTATGGCCTTTTGATAGTCCAGCACCCGTTGTAAAAACCACGCGCCGCCGTCTCCCGGAATAATCCCCAGGTTGACAAACGTCTCGCCAAAGAGCGCTTTGGTAGAGCCAATGCGTAAGTCACACATGCAGGCTAAATCGAAGCCAGCACCAATGGCGGGGCCGTTAACAGCAGCGATGGTGGGTACGTTAATACGATCGAGTGCGAGGGGATTTGCTGAATTCCGCGACGGTAGCGGGCCTCTACTTCCGGCACATTACCTGCAAAGTCACCTCCGCGCTGTTGCATTTCTTTTATATTGCCACCGCTGAGAACGCCGAGCCCGCCCCGGTAATAATGAGTACCGAGACGGCGTCGGTTTGATTAGCCCAGTCGGCGGTGCCAACAATGTCCTGAATCAGCGCGGTTCCGGTTAGCGCGTTGCGAACGTCGTCGCGATTGAGTGTGAGGGTTGCTACGCCATTATCGAGTGTAAGGAGGCTATCTTGAACGATAGCGTCGATCGCAGTCATGATTCAGTCCTGTTGGCAGCGGTTCCGGTTGCTAGTGTATAGCCCTGCGGTAGAAAGGGTGTGCTGCGTAGGCGATTACCGGTAGCCTGGAAAATGGCGTTGCCCAGCGCGGGTCCAATGGAGCCTACCGGCGCCTCACCAATGATGGCAAAACGGTCGTGCCCCGACAGTGCCTCCCAATGAATGTTGATGGGCGGGATATCTTTGAGCTTGAGCATGGGTAGCTGATGGTAGTTGCTCTCTTCAATGGCGCCATCGCGCAATGTAAGGCCCTCGTGTAGGGTCATGTTAAGACCAAAGATCAATCCGCCCTCAAGCTGTGCTTCTACGGCGTCGCGATTGGCAACCCGGCCGCAATCAAAGGCGCACTCGATGCGATGAATGGTTAAGAGGTTTTCATCAGATACCGATACCTCGACGGCTACGCAAGTCGTTGCGCCCGCCTGGGGACTCCCCGAGTAGGGCCAGTTACTAATAGCAATGCCGCGGCCGTGCCCATCGGGCAGTGGTGTGTCCCACCCGAGCTTGGTCGCAGCAACGCGCAAACAGGTAGACCAAGCAGGGCTCCAATCACCGAGCAATTGCAGTCGGTACTCAAGCGGGTCCATGCCTGCCGCAATGGCGCATTCGTCGATGAAGGTTTCCACCATAAACGCATGGCTGTTGAAACACGGTGCACGATAGGCGCCGGTCATCACATGGGTAGGCAGCTCGCTGGTGGCTAGACGAATGCTGGGGATGTTCCCCGCTGCGACATAGGGCATGTCGGTGTAGCCCAAGTTGAGTTGTAAGCCACTAAAGCACGCCTCAGCATGTAGCGCCTCGGGTAGTCCGTTGGCTCCAATTGCCGCCCGAAAACGCCCCGCTATAGCGGTACGGTAGGCGCCCTGACGAGACGTCTCCTCGCGCGACCAAATAACCTTGACCGGCACATTGGGGTAGTTGCGTGCAACGGCAACCACTACCCTGAGGTCGTCGCTCATGGTTCGCCGGCCAAAGCCACCGCCCACCAGCGTTTGATGCACACTAACCTGCTCGGGCTGCAGGCCACTTTCATCTACCGCCACCCAAAAGGCCTGCGATAGATCTTGTGCGGGGTGCCAAACGCTCAGCGCATCTTCATTAAATAGGGCAGTGCCGTTGAGTGGCTCGAGCATGGCATGTTCGCAAAAGGGCGTATGGTACGTTGCTTTAACGTTGACATCAGTTTGCGGAAGCTGCTGCGCGCCTTTTCGCGTCAAGACGGCGCCCGCTTGTTTATCAAGCACCCGCGTTTGGCGCTCACGCAACAAGGCGTTGTCGCGCCAGAAGGCTCCGAGCCCGTCATCCCACGTAATAGTTAGAGCATCCAACGCTTTTTTAGCCTGCCAATAGTGGTCGGCAACCACCACTACGGCACTGCGTAACTGGCTGTCCTCTAAACCAAATGTTGCCTGCGGCGGCACCGGTGAACCCGGCGTGTCATCGGGGTTTAGAGCAAAAAATCGCGCGCACACCAGGCATACGTTGGACCGCTTCAGCGTCAAAGCTAACCACGCGTCCGCCATGGACGGGGCTTTGTTTGAGTGTTGCGTACACCATGCCCGGCTGTTGCACGTCGATACCAAACGTGGCCGCGCCGCAAACAACGCCGGCCGCCTGTAACTTGGGTGGTGATGTTTTGCCCAGGCGTGACCATTGCTCTTGAGTTTTAATAGCGGGCTCTTCAGCAAGCTGAATGGCGGCTGCCTCAGCTGCGATCTCGCCGTAGCCTAAGCGGTTTCCACTTTGTTCATGTATCAATTCACTATTGTGGGCGTGCACCTCGGTAACCGGACAGGACCAGCGTTGCGCCGCGGCCCGCTTGAGTCGCTCGCGGGCGCTGGCACCCAGCTGCAGCGCGTAGTACATGCGGTCATGGTCGGTTCCATGGCCGCTGAAGAAGGGTGTGGTGCCCACTGCAAAGCTGCCGGGTGACGCCAGTTCTTCTCGGTAATCGGCGTATGCGAGTTCCACGCGCTCCCAGTCACACTCCAGCTCTTCGGCAATGTTCATGGCGTGTTGGGTGGTTGCGCCATTGCCAATCTCTGGTGTGGGAACCGTTACGATAATGCGCCCGTCGGGCAAAATTTGCAGCCAAGGCGATAGCTTGGCGCCTACATGCTCGGCAGAGGGATGCTCTGTAGCGGGTGCCTCAACCGCGCGCAGCTGCAGTGATAAACCACCCGCAACCACGGCGCTTGTCACCAAAAATTGGCGTCGATTCAGTTGGCCGGTGCGAGTGCTCATGACACACCTGCCGCTGCACGTATTGCCGCACGAATTCGCGGATAAGATCCACACCGACAAATGTTGGTGAGCTCACGGTCGATGTCTTCATCGGTTGGCTCAGGAATACGCTGCAGTAGATCCGCCGCGGCCATCAATACGCCCGCTTGGCAGTATCCGCACTGGCCCACGTTCATCGATACCCACAGCTTCTGGAGCGGGTGCGAGCCATCGGAAGACAGGCCCTCAATGGTTACCACCTGGGCGTTTTGCACGGCCTTGGCGGGTACCGAGCACGACCGGACAGCGCGACCATTAAGGTGCACAGTGCAAGCACCGCACTGGGCAATACCGCAGCCAAATTTGGTTCCCGTGGCACCAAGATGATCGCGCAGCACCCACAGAAGGGGAGTGTCAGCGTCTACCTCAAGCGCCTGTTGCTCGCCGTTGAGCACAAACTGTAACGGTTCCATTAGCCCCCACGCGCTGCATTGCCAGCGCCTCCAGATCTGTATTAATGGCTACCAGTACGGCATCGTTGATCGTCTCAGGATCAAATTTTTGAATAAATGACAGCGTAAATCCGCGCGCTTGATCAATGTCGGGGTTGGTGGAAAAACCCGGCAGGTGTTTGTCGAGTATGGCGCTGGCTTCTGGGTCATCTAGCATGACGCCAATGGCTGTAGACGTAGCGGTATAGACCTCGATACCCGGATCTTCCAGCGCGCGTAATGCAGGGTCAAGGGCTGCCAATGCACTCTCGGTGATGAGCTCTGGATAAAATGGCGCAAGGTCATGGAGGGTGAGTGGCTTGGCCACATTGATTTGCCTGATTGATGTGAGCCCGGGTAAATGCTCATCCAATAGTACCCGCGCTTGGGGAAAACCGAGTAAGTCGGCCATCGTCGACTCGGCCACGGAGTAGTTTTTACCGCCCAATTGCACCGCGGGTTCGGGGTGCGGAATCAAGAACTGCCACGCCAGAGCAGCAGCTAGAATCAGCGCGGTTGTTACCCCGATCACACCAACTTTGTAACGTCGCGTCATAAAACTTTACCCAGGATTGATTGCCCGTATTGTTTTTATGTCTGCCGGCCCATACCGGCGACGCCGCTCTTATAGGGAATCGAAGGATACATGTGAGACAGCCCTTTAAATTTGCCTTATATGCTGGGGTGACGGCAAGTGTAATTGCCGTTCGCAAGCCGGCTCAGTCGCGCTTCGGCTTCGACCCAGTACGGTGCGTTTTCAGATGGTGTGCACAACCAAGGCCCTGGTAAGCGG
This sequence comes from Luminiphilus sp., assembly GCA_038141785.1. Lineage (GTDB taxonomy): Bacteria > Pseudomonadota > Gammaproteobacteria > Pseudomonadales > Halieaceae > Luminiphilus. The sequence goes on from JAYQIT010000008.1 coordinate 216,051, forward strand.
CGGTTACGACGAGCTTTCGCTAGGGCAGTGCTGTCAGTGATGGTACCGGAGGCCGGACTTGAACCGGCACGCTTTTAAAGGCAACGGATTTTGAATCCGTCGTGTCTACCAATTCCACCACTCCGGCAGCGAGGAAGGTCGCGGAGTATACCAATTGCAGCGGGTTCGGCAATAGTTTGCTGTCTAGAAGACGCAATTCATGTAAACTCTCGCGCAACTCAGGGCGCCGGTCTGTTCCGGACGCACCCTTTCTGAGTATCTCAAGTGGAGAAAAGACATGGCTATGACCCTTATTAAAAAAGCTGACGGCTACAAGATTTACAAGCGTGGTGACGGCCGGTTTGCTGTTCAGAACGCCTCTGGTAAGCCCGTAAACGGTGAAGAGAAAGTTAACGTACTGCTAGCCGAAGAGCTGATAAAAGTGACGATGCCTGCACCCGCTGCTCCTGAAGAGCCAGAGGCTGAAGCAGAGGCTCCGGCTGAGGAAGCCGCTGCAGAAGAAGCTCCCGCAGAGGAAGAGGCTTCAGAAGAGGCTGCAGAGTAAGATCTGTGCGTACGGTGGCTTGCCTGTAGGTCAGCCCGTGCCTAGATCCAAGAAGCCGGCCAATAGCCGGCTTTTTTGTAAGTCTCCTGTGCTCGTCATCGCGTCACAGGTGTGACCGTAGTAAACGCAATAGGTGCGTAAACCGCGCCTGATCCTGATTTTCCTGTAGTCGGCCGCCTTTTGTGCCTTGCGCGAGTTAACCGTCATGCAACGACACGATTTCTCCTTCGAGTTACCCGAGCACCTCATTGCGCAGGCGCCATTGCCCAAGCGCAGTGCCTCTCGGTTAATGCTGCTCAATGGCGAAACTGGTGCGGTGGGGCACAGCGAGTTCTCGGCAATTGATGCGCTCATTACCAACCGCGACCTACTGGTCTTTAACAACACCAAAGTGTTGGCGGCGCGTTTGTATGCGGTTAAAGAATCTGGCGGGCGGGTAGAAATATTACTCGAGCGTCTGTTGCCGGACGGCAACGCCCTGGCACAAATTCGCGCCAGTAAGTCGCCCAAGGCCGATGCGGTGCTATGGGTATGTACCTCGGCGTCAACGCCGGCCTCAAGCCATGGGCTGCGCGTGCTCGGTCGCCAAGAAAGCTTCTTCGTTTTAGAGGCGCCTGAAGCTGGCTGGGACACAGTACTGGCAACCTATGGTCACATGCCCTTACCGCCTTACATTGATCGCCCAGATACCGAGTCTGATAAAGACCGGTATCAAACCGTGTTTGCCAAGCATGCAGGCGCGGTGGCAGCACCCACAGCTGGCTTGCATTTTGATGAGGCGCTGTTAGCGCGACTGAGTAATAAAGGGGTGGCCTTTGCCGAGCTCACGCTACACGTGGCAGCGGGCACCTTTCAGCCCATGCGGGTAGATGACATTGCCCAGCACACCATGCACAGTGAGACCATTCACGTGCCCCAGGCGGTGGTAGACGCGGTGAATGCCTGTCGCGCCCGCGGCGGGCGGGTTATTGCCGTGGGGACCACGGCAGTACGCTCGCTAGAGACTGCCGCTCAAACTGGCAAATTAGAACCCTTTACTGGGGACACCAACATCTTCTTGTACCCCGGCAAGCCCTTCCATGTTGTGGATGCGATGATCACTAACTTTCATCTACCCGAGTCAACGCTCATTATGTTGGTATCGGCGTTTGCGGGTCGCGATAACGTGCTCGCGGCATACAGCGCGGCTGTGCAGGCAGGCTATCGATTTTTTAGCTACGGTGATGCCATGTTTGTAACCCCGAGTGCAGCGGTGCTGGCTATGCGGGATGAATGCCTACGAAATTTGAACAACTGGGAACATCGGGTGCGGCGCGGCGGGGACGTTTGAGCTTTGCACGCGGTGCGGTGGAAACCCCGGCGTTTATGCCTGTGGGTACCTACGGCACGGTAAAAGGTATGCTCCCGCGCGATATCGAGGCCATTGGCGCCGAGATTATTCTGGGTAACACCTTTCATCTCTGGTTGCGCCCTGGGACCGACATTATTGCTCAGCACGGCGATCTGCACGATTTTATGCAATGGCAGGGGCCTATTCTCACTGACTCGGGCGGTTTTCAGGTATTTAGCCTGGGCAAGCTTCGCAAGGTCGCCGAGGAGGGCGTCACCTTTAAATCACCGGTCAACGGTGACAGCGTTTTTCTGAGCCCCGAGATCTCTATGCAAATTCAGCGCGAGCTGGGCAGCGATATAGTGATGATTTTTGATGAGTGCACGCCGTATCCGGCTACCTACGACGAAGCGGCAACCTCAATGGCACTGTCACTGCGCTGGGCAAAACGTAGCAAGGATGCACACGGTAACAGCGAAGCGGCACTGTTTGGCATTGTTCAGGGCGGTATGTATCCCGATCTGCGCAAGCAATCGCTCGACGGTTTGGTTGAGATAGGCTTTGATGGCTACGCTATTGGCGGCTTGTCGGTGGGCGAACCCAAAGACGAGATGCTCAAGGTGCTGGACGCCATTACCCATCAACTGCCCGACGATCGTCCCCGTTATTTAATGGGTGTCGGAACACCGGCCGACCTGTTAGAGGGTGTTCGCAGAGGCGTGGATATGTTCGACTGTGTTATGCCCACGCGCAATGCGCGCAATGGCCATTTGTTTACCAGCAAGGGCGTAATTAAGTTGCGTAACGCGCGTCATAAGACCAGCACAGCGCCTCTTGACGACCATTGCGACTGCTACACCTGTCAGAATTTTAGTCGGGCTTATTTACACCATCTGGATAAGTGCAATGAAATACTGGGTTCGCAGTTATGTACTATTCATAACTTGCGTTACTACCAAACGCACATGCAAGCGATTCGCTCGGCTATTGAGAGCGACACCCTTGATGCCTTTGCCGAGCAGTTTTATGTCGATCAGGCCCACCCAGAGCCCTAACGAGGGAAATCAGTATGATCTATTCACTAGGCAATAAGTCCGTGCGCTTGGAGGGTGAGGGCCATTTCATCGCCCCCAACGCAGCAGTGATTGGCGATGTGGTGCTAAAGGCGGGTGCCAGCGTCTGGTTTTCTGCAGTTATCCGAGCCGACGTTGAGGCCATCGAAATTGGCGAGGGCGCGAACATACAAGACGGCGCGGTGCTTCATGCCGATCCAGGCACGCCCTGCATCATCGGCAAGAACGTCACGGTAGGGCACAACGCGATGGTGCACGGTTGCACGGTGGGCGATGGCTCGCTTATTGGTATTAATGCGGTGGTGCTCGACGGTGCCGTGATTGGCAAGAATTGCCTTATTGGCGCCGGCGCACTGGTCACTGGCGGCACACAGATCCCCGATAACTCGCTGGTTCTGGGGTCCCCCGCCAAAGTAAAAGCGAGCCTAAGTGACGAGCAAATTGCCGCTATGCATGCGGGTGCGGCCCACTATGTGAAGAACGCGGCTTTATTTGCTGAACATTTGTTTGCCCAGGATGCAGAGGTGCAAAGCGATGGATGAGGCAAGAGTAAAGTCGCCGTGTGTTGCCGTATGCGCTCTCGATGAAGATGATATTTGCTTAGGCTGTTACCGAACCGCCGATGAAATCACCGACTGGTTCATGGCGAGCGATGATGACAAGCGCGCCATCGTGCGACGCAGCGAAGAGCGGCGCTTGGCAAAGCAGGTTATTAAGCTGACCTAACGGCTACTGATCGCTCAGGGGCTGAATGCGCACTTTGCTAATCAGCGTGCCGTCGATCTCTTCAACTTCCAGTAAATACCCCGGTAGCCTAACGACGACTTTACCTGTCGGGAACGCTTCGAGCGCTTCCAGGGCAAGTCCACTCACGGTTTTTGGTCCATCGGTGGGTAAGTTCCAGCCCCGTTGTTTGTTTAGATCGCGAATCGTTACCGTACCCGAACACACCGCACTGCCATCACTAAGGGCGTGCATTTCCTCGTTTTCTTCGGCCAAGTTAGAGGTAAATTCGCCAACAATTTCTTCAAGAATATCCTCAAGGGCTACCAGACCCATAACGTCGCCGTACTCGTCGACCACCACGCCCAAGCGAAACTTCTTTTGTTGAAACTGCAGTAACTGGGTGTGCAGCGGCGTGTTTTCCGGGATGAAGTAGGGTTTGTCCATCTCGGCGACTAGCGCTTCTCGGCACAGTCCCTCACCGGTTAGCACGCGGCTGAGGTTGCGCATGTGTAGCACACCCCGAATGTCGTTGATGTCCTCGTTCCACACCGGCAACAAGGTATGGGTGCTCTCATGAAGCTGCCGCATGATGGTTTCGTCATCATCATCAAGGTCGATACCGTAAACTTCGTTCCGCGGCACCATGATGTCATTCACGGTTACCTGCTCGAGGTCCAAAATGTTAATGAGCATGCGCCGGTGACGACTGGGGATCATGGCACCCGATTCGGTAACAATGGTACGCAACTCTTCTTGCGACAGCGCCTCGCCCTCTTGGGCGTCAGGCCGAAACCCCATAAGTTTGAGAATGCCGTTGGTGATGCTGTTAATCGCCATCACCAGGGGTAAACACAGTTTCATTAAAGGCAGCAGCACCAAGCTAAAGGGAAACGCCAGGCGCTCGGGATGCAATGCGGCGATGGTTTTGGGTGTGATTTCGGCAAAGATCAGCACCACAATGGTGAGCAAAACGGTTGCAATGGCAATGCCCGCATCGCCATAGAGACGAATGGCAATAACCGTGGCAATGGCTGAGGCCAGAATATTAACCAGGTTATTGCCAATAAGAATCAGACCAATCAGCCTGTCGGGCCGCTCCAGTAGCGCGCTGGCGCGATTGGCGCCACGATGGCCCTGATTGCGTAGATGCTTCAATCGATAACGATTGAGCGACATCATGCTCGTTTCAGAACTGGAGAAGAAACCGGAGATAAGAATTAGCACTACAAGTGCGGTGAATAGCAGTCCCAGCGGGGCATCGTTCAAGGCGGTGGTTTTTTGGTCAGAGTGAACCGCGAATGGTGGCCAAAAAATGCCCGTCTGACAAGCATAGAAACTAGGGCTTGTTACAACCGGGATTTGGGGGCTTTACAGCAGTAGTTCCAGAACCAGCTTGGAGCCAAAAAAGCCAATGACCAGGCAGCCATAGCCGGTAAACGCCAGTGTGACCGCGGTGGCTATGCGCCAGCCCGAGCGCCAGTGGACAAATAAGGTGGTCGAGAAAATACCCCAGGCAAGCAAAGTAAGCACCGTTTTGTGCACTAGGTGCTGCCCAAAAAGTCATCAATAAAGACAACGCCGGCAACAATAGCGCCGCTTAACAGTGCCGTACCCAGTGCGAGCAGTTCGTAAAACATCTGCTCCATGAGATCAAGCGGGGGCAGCAGTCGAATAAACCCGCCAATGTCGTGCTGGCGCAGCTTGCGTGTCTGCGCCGAAACCAGCCCCGCCTGAACAACCGCCAATGTCAGCAAACCAAACGCCACTAAAGACAGTGCTATATGGCTAATAATACCGGGCTCCAGCCCGGCCATGGGCCGACCCGTAGCCGGCGCAAAGGCATTGAGCAATACCGCCAGTCCAGCAAGGGGAAAGGTGGCAATAACCATCATGTGCAGCGGCCGTATCAAAAGTGCTAGCAAGCTAATAATGCCGATGGCCAGGAAGATAAACGAGGAGACTTTGTAAAAACCAAGGTTAATGACAGTGTCGCTCAATTCGCTGACAGAAAGCAGTGCGTGTAGGAGCACAGCGCTTACCGCGAGCACCACAACGCTCAATTCGCGTTTTGCCCCACCTTTGCGATCGAGAAAAAACAGTTGGCGCGCGCTGGTGCCCACGTATAACAGCGCGGCGATGATGGCCAGGCCGGCATGCAGCAATTGCGGTTGGTCGTTCACAGTCACCTTCTTGTCTGTGGGTGATTGGGTCTCATGGCTCAGCACCGTATACTACGCGCTTTCTATTATCTAGTAAGCCCGTTTAGCCGGCTTTACGTTAGTTGGGATGTGCACATGTTTGAAGGGTTAAGTGAACGGTTGTCCAAAAGCCTCAAAGCGATGGCAGGAAAGTCACGCCTTAGCGAGGAGAATATCAAAGACACCCTGCGCGAGGTTCGCATGGCGCTGCTGGAGGCCGACGTTGCGCTACCGGTGGTTAAATCCTTTACCGAGGCAGTAAAGCAGCGTGCCATTGGCTTTGAGGTGGCCCAGAGCCTGACGCCCGGTCAGGCCTTCCTGAAAATTGTTCAGGACGAACTGCAAACCACCATGGGTAGCGCCAATGAGAGCCTCAACCTCAACGCCCAGCCCCCGTCATTATTATGGTGGCTGGCCTGCAGGGTGCTGGTAAGACCACATCGGTTGCCAAGCTCGCCCGTTTTTTGATTGAGCGCGAGCGTAAAAAGGTATCGGTAGTCAGCGCTGACGTTTATCGACCTGCAGCCATCAAGCAGCTAGAAACCCTGGCGGCCGAGGTGGGTGCTCGGTTTGAGCCAAGCGCCGCCGACGAGAAACCCGTCGACATTGTCAATCGTGCCCTCGATAGCGCGCGCATTAACTTCAGTGACGTTCTACTGGTAGATACCGCCGGTCGACTGGCTATTGACGAGGTCATGATGGACGAGATCAAGTCTCTCCATGCTGCCGTCAACCCGCTTGAAACGCTGTTTGTGGTGGATGCCATGACGGGCCAGGACGCCGCCAACACCGCCAAGGCTTTGGGAGGCGCTGCCCTTAACCGGCATTATCTTGACCAAGGTGGATGCAGACACCCGTGGTGGTGCGGCCTTGTCAGTACGTTCGGTAACCGGAAAGCCCATCAAATTCTTGGGTGTGGGTGAAAAAACCGAGGCCCTCGACCCCTTTCATCCCGACCGCTTGGCGTCCAGAATCTTGGGCATGGGCGACATGCTGTCGCTTATCGAAGAGGCCGAGCGCACTGTTGATAAGAAGAAAGCGCAGAAGTTGGCCAAAAAAGTGCAAAAGGGCGGCCGCTTCGATTTGGAGGATTTTCGGGATCAGCTCCAGCAAATGCGTAACATGGGAGGCATTAGTAACATGCTCGACAAGCTCCCGGGCATGGGCAACATGGCCCAAATGGCCCAGCAGAACGTCGACAACAAACAATTTGTCGTGATGGAGGCCATGATCAACTCCATGACGCCCAAAGAGCGGCGCAACCCCGACCTTATCTCTGGGTCGCGCAAGCGGCGTATTACGCTGGGGTCGGGTACCCAGGTGCAAGACCTCAATCGCTTGCTCAAACAACACAAGCAAATGCAGAAGATGATGAAGAAAATGAAGGGTGGCGGCATGCAAAAAATGATGCGCGGCCTGGGTGGTATGATGCCCCCCGGAGGCGGCATGCCTCCCGGTGGTTTCCCGGGCGGGCGCTGAGCCGGCATTGGGCCAAATAAGCCCACGTTAAGCCGCAAAAGTGCCTTTTATTCTTTAGTCGATTCATGTAATCTTCGCCTCCTTTATTTGCGGGCCAGACTACTTTGCGTTCTGCCGTCTGCTATTTTTTATTGAGGAATCAACAACATGGTAGTTATTCGTCTGTCTCGTGGCGGCTCTAAAAAGCGTCCGTTCTACCACATTAACGTGGCAGATCGTCGCAATTCCCGCAACGGTCGCTTCATTGAGCGCGTCGGCTTCTTTAATCCCATTGCGCGTGGTCAAGAAGAGCGTCTGCGTGTTGATCGTGAAGCGATTGATCGCTGGGTGGCTCAAGGTGCTCAGATTTCACCTCGCGTTGAGTCACTCATGAAGGACGCGGCGACCCAAGCCGCAGCCTAAGTTGGCTTAGCTGGCAGGAATGCTCGGTGTGACTGAGCCTCTTTTGCTGGCCGATATTGTCGGTGTTCATGGCATCAAAGGATGGGTCAAGATTCGATCTTACCTAGACGACCCGACAATTCTTACTCGCGGTGAGTCACTGATTCTGACCCCCGGTGAAGGGGCGCGAACGGCGCCCAGTAAATCGGTAAAAGTCATTGCAGTTAAGGCTCAGGGTAAGGGGTTGGTGGCATGCTTAGCGGGTGTGACCGACCGAAACAATGCCGAAAGCCTGCGAGGCTGGTCGATCAAGGGCCCCGCAAGCTGCCTGCCCGCGGCAGGCGATGGAGAATACTACTGGCGCGACCTTGTGGGCCTGAAGGTGCTGTGTCGCGACGGTGAGCAACAGGTATTACTGGGCCAGATCGATTATTTACTCGAGACTGGCTCAAATGACGTGATGGTGGTTAAGGCCACCCACGACAGTGTCGATGAGACCGAGCGACTCATTCCATGGCTGCCCGACACGGTGGTCAAAAAAGTCGACTTGGACAACGGCACCGTAATGATAGATTGGTATTTGGATGCCTGAGGGCAAGCCGCTGGCCATGGCCGTGGTAACGCTGTTCCCCGAGATGTTCGCATCGTTACGGGACTGGGGAGTCACCGGGCGGGCATTTGATCGGCAGTTGGCCACGTTGGCGCTGGTGAATCCACGAGAATTTGCCAGTGATCGGCACAACACGGTAGATGATCGTCCCTACGGCGGTGGACCGGGAATGGTCATGCAGCCGGCGGTTTTGGATGATGCGCTAAGCGCTGCAAGGCGAGCCGTGGTGGGCGATGCCATGGTGGTGGCACTGACACCCCAGGGTCGAGTGTTCAACGATCAGTTGGCCCGCGAGCTTGCCGAGCAACCTGCACTCATATTCGTTGCAGGGCGTTACGAGGGCATGGACGAGCGATTTATACAGCGCTCGGTGGATATGGAAGTATCCGTTGGCGACTATGTCGTCAGCGGTGGTGAGCTACCCGCCATGTTGATCATGGATGCGGTGCTCAGGCTAAGGCCCGGTGTGTTGGGACACAGCGACTCGGCTAATGAGGACTCATTTGCCGGGGGGCTGTTGGATTACCCCCATTACACACGCCCAGAGGAGTATTTGGGCGTGCGGGTTCCCGAGGTGCTCCTTAGCGGAGATCACGGGAAAATAGCCAGTTGGCGTCGAGCGCAATCTTTGCGCCGTACGTTGGACAGGCGGCCAGATTTACTAGGCCCGGGCGATTTGAGTTCAGCCGACTGGGCAGAACTCAAGCTGTGGGGCTTGGACTAAGGTTAAAGGCATCCTTTGTGGGGTGCTCAGCGGGCATCAGCGTTGTTACTGGTGCTGGTCTAAACGAATTGCGACGTGAGTCGCGGGGTGCGCCCACGGGGCGTCAGGCGTAACAGGAGAGTGTCATGAACACCAACAAAATTATTTCAGAGCTCAATGCCGAGCAGATGAACAAAGCGATTCCCGACTTTGCTCCCGGCGACACAGTCGTCGTGCAGGTCAAGGTAAAAGAAGGTAACCGTGAGCGTCTGCAGGCCTTTGAGGGCGTATGCATTGGCAAGCGCAACCGTGGCCTTAACTCGGCGTTTACCCTGCGCAAGATCTCTCACGGCGTGGGCGTGGAGCGTACCTTCCAAACCTACAGTCCCTTGATCGACAGCATTTCGGTCAAGCGACGTGGCGATGTTCGTCAAGCCAAGCTGTACTACTTGCGTGAGCTCAGCGGTAAAGCGGCTCGCATCAAGGAAAAGCTCTCGAACTAACCGTTTGTTCTGCCGCGGTCACTGTGTGTGGTGGTGGCGAGCGCGGTTATGTGGAACGCAGGTCTGTCCGCAGGGCAACCTGCGTTTTTGCGTTCTAAGCTGTTGTGTTCACAAGCAGCGCTGTATGATGAAACCATCATGTCTGATGCACTGATTAGTCGATACATAGACAGTCTTTGGCTGGAACGTGGCTTGAGCGACCATACCCTCAATGCGTATCGGCGCGATCTGTCCCAGTTTGCCCAATGGCTTGCCGGCACTAACTCGCCAGATTTAACTTCGGTCACAGTAACCGATCTGCAGGCTTATCTTGGCGATCGGCTCCAACAAGGCGGGTCCCCCAGAACGGCTGCTCGGTTTTTATCGTCGGTGCGGAGTTTCTATCGCTGGCTAGTCCGCGAGGGCGTCATTGTTGATGATCCAACGGTGCGCTTGGAAAGTCCGCGTCAAGGGAGGCCACTACCTAAGTCACTGTCCGAATCCGATGTGGAGCGACTGTTGCTGGCTCCTGACCTTGAGAGCGATATTGAGTTTCGCGATCGAACCATGCTGGAGCTGCTGTACGCCTGTGGTTTGCGGGTGTCTGAGTTGACGGCGTTGGGCGTGAGCCAAATAAGTCTTAATCAGGGCGTGGTGCGCGTTATGGGTAAAGGTAGCAAGGAGCGCCTTATACCCATGGGAGAGGAAGCATTGAGCTGGCTGCAACGTTACGTGCTTGGTCCTAGAGTCACGCTGATTAAAGGCCGTAACTCGGACGTGTTGTTTCCGTCAAATCGTGGCACCGTAATGACTCGCCAGACCTTCTGGTATCGTATTAAAATCTACGCAGAGCGCGCTGGTATACAAATTCACCTTTCCCCGCACACGTTACGACACGCGTTTGCGACACATTTGCTGAACCATGGAGCCGATCTACGGGTTGTGCAAATGTTGCTGGGGCACAGCGATTTATCGACAACACAGATATACACCCACGTGGCCAGACAGCGAATGCAGGAGCTGCACGCACAACATCACCCGCGTGGATGAAAATGATAGCGCTGACAGGCGCCGGAGAAGATTTATGATCACCAACAAACCATCGTCATTGCGCCCTATCTGCGCGACTAGCCAAACGCTCCTACAGTCCTTGTTACTGGCATTTTCTCTGTTAACGACCAACTTGGGGTATGCGCAGCTTGCCGACTACAGTGCCTTGGAGGACCAGTTGGTCAGCGCGTTGTCCAAGGCGACTGGCTCACCCATTACCGTTACTAACATAAGTGCAACACCTGCGAGCGAGCTTTTAGAGGTAGGGCTGAGCAACGGCATGACCTTGTACACAACGCCCAGCGGAGACCACTTTGTGGTTGGCGATTTGTACGCGGTTCAAGCCGGTGGGCTGGTGAATTTAGCCGAGCAAAAGCGCGAAACCGAGCGCAAAACCATTATTGATGCGGTAGCAATTGATGACATGGTGGTTTTTAGTCCTAAGGGTGAAACGCGCGATCACATTACGGTGTTTACCGACGTCACCTGTTTCTATTGCCAAAAACTCCACAAAGAGGTGGACGACCTCAATCAGCGAGGTATTGAGGTTCGCTATCTCGCGTACCCGCGTGCGGGTCTTGATTCAGACGGCGCTAAGAAATTGGCAACGGCGTGGTGTGCAGACGATCAGCAGGGAACACTGACCAAGTTAAAGGCCGGTGTCTCACTGCCAATTAATGCCTGTGCCGAAGCGCCGATTGCGGCGCAATATCAATTGGGCAGTCAGTTGGGCGTGCGTGGCACGCCGGCCATTATTACCAGTGCGGGCCAAATGATCCCGGGCTATCGATCCGCCAGCGATCTTGAGCAGATTTTGGGTTTGAACTAATTCGCGGCATTTTTTTGGGCATTTCATGGCTTTTGTCACCTCGCCTCTCGGAGCACACTTGTGAATCACAATTTTCAGCGCATTGAGCGCTTGCCACCCTACGTCTTCAATATTATTGGTGAGCTAAAGCAGGCGGCCCGCGCACGGGGCGAGGATATTATTGACTTTGGCATGGGTAATCCCGACCAACCCACGCCCCAACACATCGTTGACAAACTCGTTGAAACAGCCCAGCGCGGCGACACCCATCGCTACTCTCAATCCAAGGGTATTCCACGATTACGTAAAGCCATTTGCGATTGGTACCAGCGACGCTACAACGTGACTTTGAATCCGAATAGCGAGGCTATCGTGACACTGGGTTCCAAAGAAGGTCTGGCCCACCTGGCGCTGGCGACCACGAGCACCGGCGATTCTATTTTGGTGCCCAATCCCTCCTATCCCATTCACCCCTATGGGTTTGTGATTTCGGGAGCCGACCTAAGACACGTGCCCATGGCCGACGAAGATACCTTCTTTGAGGAGCTCGAGCAGGCCATTCGCAACAGCTACCCTAAGCCCAAGATGCTGGTGCTCAATTTTCCGTCTAACCCTACGGGCCACTGTGTGGAACTGGACTTTTTCGAAAAAATTGTCGCGGTGGCCAAGGAGGCAGGTATTTGGGTAGTGCATGATTTGGCCTATGCAGACTTGTGTTTTGACGGCTACGAGGCCCCCAGTATTTTGCAGGTAGAGGGTGCCCGAGATATTGCCGTTGAGTTCTACACGCTCTCTAAAAGCTACAACATGCCCGGTTGGCGCGTGGGATTTTGCTGCGGCAATCAGGAATTGATTGGTGCGCTCACCCGTATTAAGTCATATCTCGACTACGGCATTTTTACGCCAATTCAGGTGGCCGCAATTGCTGCCCTCGAAGGGGACCAACAGTGCGTGGCGGATATCAACGCCATGTACAAGCGTCGTAGAGACGTGTTGTGCGCGGGGCTCAATGAGGCGGGTTGGCCGGTTACGCCCCCAAAGCCACCATGTTTGTGTGGGCGCAGATTCCCGAGGCTTTCCGTCATATGGGGTCGGTTGAATTTAGTAAATGGTTGCTTGCCCAGGCCGGCGTTGCGGTATCGCCTGGCATTGGTTTTGGTGAGTACGGCGAGGGCTATGTGCGCTTTGGTCTTATTGAAAATGAACACCGAACACGCCAAGCCCTGCGCGGCATTAAACGCGTTTTGCGTCAGGGGCCGCCCAGTAAGATTGCTGCCGAGGAGTCTGCATCATGAGTTCGCAAGCAATCCGTTTAGGCCTCTGTGGTTTGGGTACGGTGGCCAGTGGCGTTATTCATTTGTTTAACGAGCATGTCAATTTGGTGGCGAGCAGGAGTGGTGTCACCCTGGAGCTGGCGCACATTGGTGCCCGGCGCGACAATCCAGCCTGCGACACCTCGGCCTTCAAGGTCAGCCGCGACATCTTTGATGTTGTCCGCGACCCCAATGTTGATGTGGTCATCGAGTTGATTGGCGGAACCACGGTTGCTCACGAGCTGGTAAAAGAGGCCTTAGCAAACGGCAAGCACGTGATCACAGCCAACAAAGCACTCATTGCCGAGCACGGTAATACGCTTATTGCAACGGCCGAGGCGGCTGGTTTGGCACTGTGTTTTGAAGCAGCAGTTGCCGGCGGTATACCTATCCTCAAAACTCTGCGGGAGGCCTTGGCCGGCAACCAAATTAACAGTGTGGCAGGCATTATTAACGGCACGGGTAATTTCATTCTCACCGAGATGGCATCGGCGGGTCGACCGTTTGATGACGTATTGAGCGAAGCTCAGTCACTGGGGTATGCCGAGGCCGACCCCACCTTTGATATTGACGGCACCGACGCTGCGCACAAATTGGTGATTCTTGCCGCTATCGCCTTTGGCATGCCCTTGGATATTGACGGGCCGGGTTGTGAGGGCATTGACCGAGTTGCACCGGAAGATCTGAAATTTGCGCAAGAGTTGGGGTATCGCATTAAGCACCTGGGTATTGCTCGCAGGGTGGGAGAAAAAGTTGACCTTAGGGTGCATCCAACGCTTATCCCCCACGACAAGCAAATTGCCACTGTTGATGGTGTGCTCAATGCCATTACGGTATCGGCTGATGCCGTGGGTGAGTTGGTGCTGGTTGGGCCAGGCGCCGGTTCCTTGCCCACCGCGTCGGCGGTGTGGGGCGACATTATGGATGTGGCCAGGGCGCTTGGCAGCGGTCAGCGCTACACGGTGCCTGCTCTGGGAGTGCCACAATCGACGTTGATTGACCCGCCGCGGGTGGCAAAGACAGATGTGCAAACCCCCTGGTATTTGCGGTTTTCAGCCCAGGACAAGCCGGGTGTCATGGCCGAAATTACCCAGCTTCTCGGGACCCAGGGTATTAGTATTGAGTCCCTGCTACAGCGGCCGCCAGCTGCCGGTGCGGCGAATGTGCAAGTGGTGATGTTAACCGACAGCGCTGCAGGTGCCGCTGTAGAGCGCGCCATTGCCCAGATAGAAGCGCTGTCTGCCATCTCGGGGGGCGTGGTCGCCCTGCGCGTTGAAACTTTTGAAGGGAGCTAGATCGTGGCGATTAGCTACATAAGCACGCGGGGCCAAGCCCCAACACTGAGTTTTGAAGACGTTTTGCTGGCGGGTCTCGCGTCCGATGGTGGGTTATATGTCCCAGAGCAGTTACCCCACTTTAGCGCCGAGCAAATCCGCGGCTTTAGGGGTATGGCCTACAACGAATTGGCCTTCGAAATTTTGCAGCCCTTTGTCGAAGGCAGCATTCCCAATGCAGATTTACGCACGATCATAGACGATACCTACGCGGTATTTCGCCACAATGCCGTCGCGCCACTTATTCAGCTCGATCGCAATCAATGGGTCTTAGAGCTTTTTCACGGGCCCACCCTAGCGTTTAAAGACTTTGCGCTGCAGCTATTGGGTCGGTTACTCGACTACGTGCTAGAGCGACGTCAGCAGAAAGTGGTCATTATGGGGGCGACCTCGGGTGACACCGGCTCTGCTGCCATTGAGGGTTGCCGGCGCTGTAGCAATATCGATATTTTTATTTTGCACCCACACCAGCGCGTCTCAGACGTACAGCGTCGTCAGATGACCACAGTGATTGGCGACAATATTCATAACCTGGCTATCGAGGGTAATTTTGACGATTGCCAGGCCATGGTGAAGGCCAGCTTTGTGGCCGAACCCTTTCTTCCCGATGGGCGTTCGTTAGTGGCGGTCAACTCCATTAACTGGGCGCGAATTATGGCCCAGATTGTCTATTATTTTTATGCCGCGCTTGCGTTGGGTGGCCCGGACCGGGCGGTGAACTTCTCCGTTCCCACGGGAAACTTTGGCGATATCTTTGCAGGCTATCTCGCTCGCCAAATGGGGCTGCCCATTGATCAACTCGTTATCGCGACCAACAAAAACGACGTGCTGCATCGCTTGCTCACGACGGGCAGTTATACGCGTCAAACGTTAGAAAAAACGCTCTCGCCAAGCATGGATATTACGGTATCCAGTAACTTTGAGCGTCTGAAGTTCGATTTGTATAACCGCGATGGCGATACCGTTTATGGGTTAATGGAACAGTTCAAAGGCGGGCAAATTGATTTGTCAGACCAGGCCATGGCCTCAGCGCGCCAACTGTTTGCGAGTGAGTGTGTCTCTGATGAGGCAACCTGCGCCGAGATCGCACGGGTGTGGAAGCACAACGGTTACTTGCTCGATCCTCACAGTGCAATTGGCACGCGAGCCGCCATCGATTGTAGCTTGGACGCGGCCAGCCCCATGGTGACGCTGGCGACCGCTCATCCGGCCAAGTTCCCCGAAGCCATTTCTGCAAGTGGCATTCACCAAACCCCGCCGTTGCCCGCCCATTTGGCCGATTTATTTGAGAGGCCAGAGAAAATGACAGTGCTGGCTAACGACCTGTCATTGGTTCAGCAACATATGGCTGCCAACGTTCGCGCTTAATGGTTGACGCTATTCGCCGCCGCACGGAGCGGTATCGCCGTCGCTGCAGGGCGCTTCGGTGCCCAATCTGATCAAGCGCCTCTATGCCAGTCGTGGGGTGAGTCGCGCCGAGGATATCGATATTGGCCTGCGCCAGCTGTTGCCGCCCGCCCAGCTCGCCGGGGTGAGAGAGGCGGCTGAGTTATTAGCCGACGCGATCGAGGGTGAGGCACGGGTGGTCATTGTGGGCGATTTTGACGCCGACGGCGCTACCAGTTCGGCACTTGCGGTATCGGTGTTGCGTCACATGGGGCTAGAAGAAGTATCGTACCTGGTGCCCAATCGATTTGAATTTGGCTACGGCTTGTCGCCTGAAATTGTTGCCCTGGCCGCCGAGCGCGAGCCCGATTTGATTGTTACGGTAGATAACGGCATTGCCAGCCATGCCGGTGTGGCGACAGCCCAGGGCTTGGGCATCAGCGTTTTGGTCACCGACCATCATTTGCCGGGCAGTGAATTGCCAACCGCTGACGTCATTGTCAACCCCAACCAGCCCGGCTGTGCGTTTCCCAGCAAATCACTCGCCGGTGTGGGCGTCATGTTTTATGTACTCACCGCTTTGCGCGCCGAGTTGGGCAGTCGGGGGTGGTTTGAAGCCACCGGTCGCGAGATGCCTAACTTGGGTGACGCACTGGATTTGGTGGCGCTGGGTACTGTGGCCGATGTGGTGCCCCTCGATCGTAACAATCGCATTTTAGGGGCCGCAGGACTGGAGCGCATTCGCAGTGGGCGGGCCCGACCAGGGATTGAGGCCTTGCTTGAAGTGGCGGGTCGAAATCCGGCGACGATAACAGCCTCGGATCTGGGCTTTATTTTGGGTCCGCGGCTTAACGCCGCGGGTCGGCTGGATGATATGTCCATTGGTATTGAATGTTTACTGGCGGAGAACAGCTTTGCCGCGCGCCCATTGGCGCAGCGCTTGCACGATTTAAATCGCGAGCGGCGCGACATAGAAGCGGGCATGCAGGCAGAGGCCTTGGCTCAGCTTGAGCATTTGGATGTCAGCGACGAGCAAAAACCGTTTGGCTTGTGTCTGTACGATGCCGGGTTTCACCAAGGGGTAGTGGGTATTTTAGCGTCTCGGTTGCGCGAGCGTTATCACCGGCCAACCATTGTGTTTGCCGATGCCGGCAATGGCGAGTTAAAGGGCTCGGGCCGCTCCATGCAGGGGCTGCATCTGCGCGATGTGCTAGACCGGGTTGCCACTACCCACCCGGGTCTCATTACCAAGTTTGGCGGTCATGCGATGGCTGCTGGTTTGAGTATTGCCGCACAAGACTACCCAGCCTTTGCCGATGCCTTTGATCGGGCAACCGCCGAAGCCCTTAATCACCAGCCTCCCGAACCGGTTATCGAGACCGATGGTGTCCTGGCCCAGCACGAGTTAACACTGAATGTCGCCGAAGGTTTGCAGCGCTATGGCCCTTGGGGCCAGCATTTCCCTGAGCCCGTTTTTGATGGTGTCTTTGAGGTGATAAGTCAGCGTTTAGTAGCCGATAAACACCTCAAACTGGTATTGGCCGCTGAAAATATCCAGTTTGATGCGATCGCTTTTAACGTTGATACGGCGATTTGGCCTAATGACACGGCCAAAACGATAGCGGCTGTTTTCAAATTGGATGTCAACGAATACCGCGGTGACCGGCAACTTCAGCTTGTTATTGATCATCTCTGGGCCAATAACAACCCCAGCTATACCTAGCCGGCGAAGCCGCCGTCAGCTAGACTCCGCACCCTTGAATTTCGAACAATCGAGACGACATGTTAGAAGTAAACCCCCTGATTCAATCGCTCAAAGATATCCGCGCGCGCACCGACGTGCTTAGGGGTATCTTTGACTATGCCCTAAAGAAAGATCGCCTTGCCGAGGTAGAGCTTGAGCTTGCCGAGCCTACCGTGTGGGACGACCCCGAGCGCGCCCAGGCACTGGGCCGCGAGCGCTCAGCCTTGGAAAATGTGGTCCGTACCATTGATAACCTGGATTCGGGGGTTGTTGATGCCGACGACCTGCTGGAAATGGCGGTAGCCGAAGATGACCAGGAAACCGCGGATGCTGTTGCTGCCGACATTGACCAGCTGATTGCGCAGCTTGAGCAATTGGAATTTCGCCGCATGTTTTCTGGCGAGATGGACCCCAATAGCGCCTATCTCGATGTTCAAGCGGGCTCGGGTGGTACCGAGGCCCAAGACTGGTCTGAGATGCTGCTGCGCATGTACCTGCGTTGGGGCGAGGACAAGGGTTTTAAGGCAACGGTGGTCGAAGCCTCCGCCGGGGAAGTGGCCGGTCTTAAAAGTGCGACCGTTTTATTTGAAGGCGAGTATGCCTTTGGTTGGTTGCGCACCGAGACAGGTGTTCATCGCTTGGTGCGAAAGTCGCCCTTTGACAGCGGTGGACGACGCCACACGTCGTTTGCGTCGGTATTTGTCTCTCCCGAGATCGATGACGATATTGATATTGAAATTAATCCAGCGGATTTGCGTATTGATACCTACCGCTCTAGCGGTGCCGGTGGACAGCACGTGAATACCACCGACTCAGCCGTGCGCATTACCCACGAGCCATCGGGTATTGTCACGAGTTGCCAAACCGAGCGTTCACAGCATCAGAACAAAGACAACGCAATGAAACAGCTTCGTGCCAAGCTGTATGAGATGGAGATGCTCAAGCGCAACGCGGAGAAACAGGCCATGGAAGACAGCAAGGCCGATATAGGCTGGGGCAGTCAGATTCGCTCCTATGTGCTCGATGACTCACGCATTAAAGATCTACGTACCGGTGTAGAAAACCGCAACACGCAGGCGGTATTGGATGGTGATCTCGATATGTTTATTGAAGCGTCACTCAAGAAGGGACTGTAACGGAGGCCACCATGACCGATGTTCAACAACCGGCAGCAGACGAAAACAAGCTCATTGCAGAGCGCCGCGCCAAGCTTGCTCAGCTGCGTGAGCACGGCAATGCCTTCCCCAACGATTTTAGACGCACCGCAAAAGCCGCCGAGTTGCAGGCTACCTATGGCGAGTGCGAAAAGGCGCAGTTAGAGGCAGAGAACCGTGAGTTTGCGGTAGCCGGACGCCTTATTAGAAATCGCGGCGCTTTTTTACTGATTCAAGATGACAGTGCCGATATTCAGCTTTATATCAACCGCAAAGCACTTGACGAAGACACCTTGGAGTTTATTAAGACCTGGGATCTAGGTGACATTGTGGCTGCTCGTGGTCCGTTGCATAAAAGTGGCAAGGGCGATTTATACATTAATATGGAAGAGGCTCGCTTGCTGACCAAGGCGCTTCGACCGCTACCCGATAAGTACCACGGCCTGTCGGATCAGGAAATGCGCTACCGACAGCGCTACGTTGACTTAATCGTCAATGCCGAAAGCCGAGAGGTGTTTCGGGTGCGCTCTGCAGTGATCAGCCATATCCGCCGATTCCTGGATGATCGCGGTTTTATGGAAGTGGAAACACCCATGTTGCACCCAATCCCAGGTGGTGCCGCCGCTAAGCCATTTGTCACCCACCACAATGCGCTAGATATGGACATGTATTTGCGCATTGCCCCAGAGCTGTACCTAAAGCGCTTGACCGTTGGCGGGTTTGAAAAGGTGTATGAAATTAACCGCAATTTCCGCAACGAGGGTTTGTCTACGCGCCACAACCCTGAGTTCACCATGATCGAATTCTATTGGGCGTACGCAGATTACCAGGATGCCATGGACCTTACCGAGGCGTTGTTGCGTGACTTGGCCACCAAGGTGCTGGGGACGACCACGGTGCCGTACGGCGATTTACTGCTCGACTTTGGCAAGCCCTTCGATCGCCTTACAGTGGTTGAGGCAATTCTTAAGTTTAACCCTGCACTGACGGCTAATGACTTAGATACGCTAGAGGCCGCGGTTACGGTGGCGCAGAACCTGGGTATTGAAGTGAAGCCGTCTTGGGGATTGGGCAAGGTACAGATTGAAATCTTTGAGGCAACTGCCGAACATCGTTTGGAACAACCCACATTTGTAACCGCGTATCCCACCGAGGTTTCGCCGCTTGCCCGCAGGAACGACGACGATCCGTTTATTACCGATCGCTTTGAATTCTTTGTGGGCGGCCGAGAAATAGCCAATGGGTTTAGTGAGCTCAACGATGCCGAGGACCAAGCGGATCGGTTTCGTGCGCAGGTGGCAGAAAAAGACGCGGGCGACGAAGAGGCCATGCACTTTGACCACGACTATGTTCGCGCGCTGGAGTACGGCATGCCACCAACCGCAGGGGAGGGTATTGGTATTGACCGCCTCGTGATGCTACTGACCAACTCGCCATCGATTCGCGACGTATTGCTGTTCCCGCACATGCGGCCCGAGTAACGGTGGTAGCGGTTGAGTACCGATGGTATGCTCGCCCAAACCTTGGGTGAGTAACGCCGTGCTTCGCCGACAAACCTCACAGTTGTTAAGCCTCACCGCTGCGCTGTTCATCAGTGGTTGTGGCTCTGCGCCTGAACAGCCGTCTACCCGAGCGACGCCTCCCGAGGCTGAGCTAACACTCAACCTGCCCGAGCCTACCGCTCAATCTTGTGACTGCGATGCGCTCGCGGCGGCCGCCGAAACCTACTTTGATCGTGGTGTACGGGCATTGGCTGCCCGTGATTACGTGCAAGCGCTGCGCTATTTTGAGCGTCATCGCGACGATGGTAGTGCTCAGCAGCTGCGAGAAGCCGAAGTTGGTATAGCCTTTGTGACCTTAATGACCGAGGTGGTGGGGAGTGATCAAGTTAACGGGTCGAGTGCTGTTGATGAGCGCGCTGAGCTAATGATGTTAGCGCTTGCTGCAGTGGCCACGCTTGAGGGGCGCATAGCCGCTATGGACGCTCTGAATAACGCCTTGTCTAAGGATCTTGAAAAGCGCGAAGAAGCGCTTAAGCGCTTACGCGATCTGACGTTGGGGCAACCGGAATCATAACCTCAAAGGTTGACCCATTCCCAAGCTCACTGTGCACGCTTATTGAGCCCTCCAACATGGCACAGAAATCTTTGACGATGGCCAGACCCAGGCCGGTGCCACCATACAGCGTGCCTGTGTCGGCCTCTGCCTGAACAAAGGCTTCAAATACCTTTTCTTGTTGCTCCTCGGTCATGCCAATGCCGGTATCAGTAACACTAATGTGAATAGCGGTGTCAGCACGCACTGTCGAAACGGTGATGGTGCCGTTCTCGGTAAATTTGCAGGCGTTGCTGAAGAGATTGGTGACAATTTGTTGCAGCTTGCTGCGATCGCTACTGATATCCCCGATACTGTCCACATCCACATTGAGCTCTAGGTGGTTGTTGCGTTGGGCAAGCAACGGTGAGAGTGAGTCGCAGACCTGCAAGACGAGAGAGCCGGGATTGAAGGTTTCGTAACCCACCTGCATTTTGCCGGTCTCGATTTTGGATAAGTCCAGAATGTCGTTAATCAAACTTAAGAGCTGACGGCCGGAGAAAATAATGGTGCCCAGGTCGTGATGAAATTGATCGCGGTCGATTGGAGCTGCGTCGCCCATTTCGTCTTGCAGCATCTCACTGTAACCGATAATTGCGTTGAGCGGGGTGCGTAACTCGTGGCTGACATTGGCGAGAAACATAGATTTGGCCGCATTGGCGTCATCGGCGTCTGCTTTAGCGCTACGTACTTCATCGATGGCGCGTTGTAATTTTGACGACATGTCGTTGAAGGTACGTGCCAGATCACCCATCTCGCCGGCATCTTGGCGTGCATCGATACGGTGGGTCAGGTCGCCCGAGCCAAAGCGTTGAACGCCCGTTTTGAGCCTTAACAAACTCGCGTTGGTGCTGCGAATAAGTGCAATCACCAAAAAGATGGTAACGGCAATGGTGGTGACGAAACCGATAACCGTAATGCGGTCGGTAATGCTAATGGTGCGATCAATGGCATTTGAGCGTTGCACGGCCAGAAATTCTTGGCGTTGATCTAGCTCTTGCAGTCTTCGCAGGGTGTCGTTGTAAGTCACGCCCGACTCAGAATCGATGGCAAGTTCCTTCTCGTTGTAGCCGTTGTAAAACTGTCGCCAATCATCCAGTAAGCGAATGGCGCTTTCGTGCAGTCGCCGGTAGTAGTCTTCTGTGCCTTCACCACCCAGACCGCCTAGTCGGCGCAGGCGTTGGCTAATGGCATCGAGCTCTTCCAAAGCCGAGCCCAGCTCTTCTTCACCCAGTGGCTGCTCGGTGGTTTCGCGCAGTGTGGCAAGTACTAGGACCTGCTGGCGATTGGCTTCGAGACTTTGCGCCAGGTCAGTGATTAGCTGCGATGCGGTGACCGTATCGCGGTAGGCAATAAGGCTTTCGCTACGCGCAAAGCTCCCCCAGACATGGGTGGCCACATTAATGGCGAACAGCGTAAGGATGGCCCCCGAGAATAGATAGAGGCGGGCCCGCAGGCTGAGGGCGCGTCGACGGAGTTTCATTTAGGCGGGTGTTGGTCAGACAAACACTGGTCAATCTTGCCCAGTAAGCTGGGAAAGTCGATGGGTTTGGTGGCGTAATCATCGCACCCCATGGCCAGGGCGGTTTGCCGATCGGTCTCCATGGCGTGAGCGGTAAGTGCAATGATCTTGATGTGACAGATGTGCTGGTCTGCTCGTGCCTCACGGCAAGTTGTCCAACCATCTTTGATTGGCAGGTTCATGTCCAGCAGTACTAACTGCGGCAGTTGCGTGCGCATTTTGGTAAGCGCCTCTTCGCCGTCGCCTGCACAAATCACCTGGTGGCCGGCACGGGTGAGACGACGTACCAGCATGTCGCGATTAATTTCGTTGTCTTCAACGAGTAGGATTACTGGCGCCTTGGCGTCAGACATTAGTGCAGCTCCCCAATGGTATAAACCACTACGCTTTCCTCTATACCTTTGGCGCTAATTTCTTGTCGATCGCCCACTCGGTATTCCCCCGACAGTTTCGCTAAGGTGCTCTCCGATATCAATATGGATCCGGGTTGGGCTTTGTCTTCGATACGCGAGGTAACGTTCATCGCATGACCCACAAAACCGTATTTGGCTCGACGCTCAGAGCCTATATTGCCCGCCACCACGGTTCCGGTGTTGAGCGCAATGGCCATTTGTAGCTCGGGTAATCCGTCAGCGATATTTTGGGTGTTGATCTCCGCCATCGCGCGTTGCATGGCAATGGCACATTGTACAGCGCGCTCGGTATCGTCTTTGTCACTGCGGGGCGCACCAAAAACCGCGAGCACGGCGTCGCCCAGAAATTCGTCAATGGTGCCTCGGTAGTCCAGAATAATTTCGGTCATACGGCCGAGGTAGCGGTTGAGTAACTGTACGACTCGCTGGGGGGAGGTGCTCACTGAGCGTTGTGAAGCCTCTGATGTCTGACATCATGATAGTCACTTCGCGCAGGTCGCCACCCAATTCCAGACCCTCGGGTCGCTCCAGAATGTCGTCAACAATATCGTCAGACAAATAGCGACCAAACGTTGCGCGGATAAATCGCTCGCTGCGCTCGAGCTGGTCGCGGTAACGCTCTTCGCGGTCAAGCCAGCGTTTGCGCTCGATACCGGCGGCAATACGGGCCTGAAGCAGCACCGGGTTGAAGGGTTTAAGTAGATAGTCGTCGGCGCCCGCCTGAATGCAGGCAACAATTTGATCCATGTCCTGGCGACCACTGATCATAATGACGGGAATGGCGCGAAGCTGCTCGTTGTCTTTCATGTGCATGAGAACCTCGGCACCACCGATGCCGGGCATCATAAGATCCAGTAGCACGACATCGACAGCCATGGTTTCCAGTAATTCCAGCGCCTCTTCACCCGATTCGGCTGTAATGACAGTGTGCCCCAGTTTGCCTAATTGCCGAGAGACTAGGTCGCGATTTTCGGCCATGTCATCAACCGCCAATATCACGCCGGGGTCACTTTGCTTGCCGGTCTGTGTTGTCGATACGGTGGCGGTTTTGGTTGTTGCTGGTGTGGCACTCGACGACTCGCCGTGGGTTGGGGTGGCGGTGGCATGGATAATGGCCGTTAGGGGCTTGGCAATGGCCTTGGGAAGATCGCTACTCTCATCCTGGAGCATTTCGGCGTAGCCCTTGATGGCGCCAATAATATTCATGGCATCATGCTGCTTGTGCGGCGTGTCGCTCTTAAGCAAGCTACTTAGCCGATCGCTGGCCGCAAGCAGGGCATCAACGTCGGCGCGGCTCATGGCGTCGATGGCTACAGACGGGCGCGCGGCGGCCGCTTTAAGGGCTTCAACGCTGGCAATGACGCGCTGTGACCAGTCGGTAATGGATTGTTCGGCTTGAGACACAAGCAAATCCTCAATCATGTTTTAGCAGTTCGCCGCCGTTTGGCGCCAATCTCGGCACAATCACGCCACTCGAGCCGCTATTATGCGGTCATATCGCCTTGGGGGATAGGCGCTTTGCTATTTTTGGGCTAGTATCGCGCTTATAAATGCACGCGCAAGGACACAGTATCAATGCTGGATCAAGTGGAAATATTTCACGGACTACAAGCCGAGGAGCTGCAAGCACTGGATGCAAGCAGCACCACACGAGCGTTCCCCAAAAATACAGTTGTCATCCACGAAAACGATCCTGCCGACTCGCTCTTTGTTATTGAGACCGGCAAGGTCAAAGTCTACTGCAGCGACAAGAACGGCAAAGAGTTTATTATGAACACGCTGGGCCCGGGTGATTATTTTGGTGAGCTGGCGCTGCTTGATGATGCCACCCGATCGGCGTCAGTACGAACGGTTGAAAAATCCGAATTTCGCATTGTCATGAAGGAAGATTTTAACCGCGTAATAGAGGATCACCCCAACATTACCCGTCAACTGATTAGCAATTTGGCGCGACGCGTGCGTAAGCTAACCGCCGATGTGAAGAGCCTGGCGTTACAAGACGTGTACGGTCGAGTGGCTAACGTACTGATGGATCTCTCAGAAGAGCGGGGCGACGGAACGCTGTTTATTCCTGAGAAACTTACCCAGCAGGATATTGCCGATCGTGTGGGCGCTTCGCGTGAGATGGTGGCGCGGATCCTCAAGGATCTGACCATTGGCGAGTATATTCGCTTCGAAGGCCGTCACATCATTATTAACACGCGCTTGCCGGCGAAATACTAATTGCTCAACCTTTGGGTTTTCGATGCACGTCGAGTCGATCGGTAAGTTAAGTGCTCAATCTATAGCGTGCCGGCTGGTCTTGCGGGTTGGTCCTATAAAACTTTAAGCCTCTTCGGCCTTGTCGACCGTAGCCGCGACACGGCCGCTCGCCAACCGTATGTTTAGCTGCTCTCCCTGTTGGGTCTGGCTGGCTCCTCGCAGTACGTTACCCTGCGCATCTTGCACAATAGCATAGCCTCGAGAGAGCGTGTTCTCCGGCCCCAGAGAAGCTAATAACCGCTGGTATTGCTTGAGTCGACCTTGCTCCAGGGTGAGCCGGTTGTGCATAAGCTTGTTTATCTGATTGTGTTTTTCTTCTAGCCGCAAACGTTGGGCCTGAACTCGCCAGGCAGGTTGTTGAGCCGCAAGCCGTTGTTGTAGTGCCGAAAGATTTTGTTGTGCAACGCCAAGGCGCAGCTGTCCGGCTTTTTGCAATCGCCGCTGCAGCTCGTTAACGGTGCTGCGCTGCTGGCCTACTGTTTGCGCAGGGTTGCGCAAGCGCGAGCGCAGATGCTGCAAATTCTGTCGGTGCTGTTGGCACTTTCGGCGCATCGTTTGGCCAAGTCGCTCGCCCATGCCGTCAAAGCGCTGGGCCCATTCGGCTTGATCAACGCTAATAAGCTCCGCCGCTGCTGATGGCGTTGCGGCGCGCTGATCGGCGGTGAAATCGGCAATGCTAAAGTCAATTTCATGACCCACAGCCGAGACGATAGGCAGTGTGCTGGCAGCGATGGCGCGTGCCACCGACTCGTCGTTAAACGACCATAAATCCTCGAGGGAGCCGCCGCCGCGTCCGACTATCAGCACTTCTAAGCTGAGTTTGCCCGCATCGCATAGGCTGTTGGCCCGACCTATAGCACCGGTAATAGCGGCGGGCGCCTCCTTCCCTTGAACGGGCACGGGGAAAACAAATACCTCGGTCATAGGGCTTCGGCGCGATAGAACGCTGAGAATGTCCTGCAGCGCCGCGCCTGTTGCCGATGTCACTACGCCCACGCGACGCACGGCTTGAGGCAGCGGTTTTTTTCGGTCGGCGTCGAATAGACCCTCGGCCTGGAGCGTTGCTTTGAGCTGCTCAAAGGCCGCTTGAAGGGCCCCATCGCCGGCGGTCTCCATGTGACTGACGATGAGTTGAAACTCACCGCGGTTCTCATACAGGCTAACTCGACCGCGAACTTTAACGCTGTCTCCCTTCTTAGGGCGGGTTTTTACGCGCGCGTTGGCGCCCGAAACATGGCGCAGCGCACTTGTGCGCCCGCGTCTTTAAGCGTGAAGTACCAGTGCCCGGAGCTCGCCGCTGTGAAGTCGCCTATTTCGCCCTCTACCTGTACCCCTTCAAAGTGCGCTTCTAGGAGGTTTTTAGCTTCTCGGGCCAGTTCGCTGACCGATAAAGAGGCTGACTGGGCGGTGGATCCAAGCATTTGAAATGACGGCCTTTTATTTACCGAGATCTGATTGACGGCTATAATGGTGAGTTTACCAAACCGCAACCGCATTGAGGCCCATATGCTGCGTATCGCACAGGAAGCACTCACTTTTGACGATGTATTGCTGCAGCCTGGCTACTCGGAGGTGACGGCAAAAGATGTTTCGTTGGCAACTAAGCTAACACGCAACATCACCATGAATATACCCCTCGTGTCTGCCGCCATGGATACGGTTACCGAGTCGCGGCTGGCGATTGCCCTGGCCCAAGAGGGGGGCATTGGCATCATTCATAAGAACATGACCATTGCCGAGCAAGCTGAGCAAGTACGTCGTGTAAAGAAATTTGAGAGTGGTGTGGTTAAAGATCCCATTACTATTCAGGATACAGCGACCCTTAGCGAGCTTATGGAGTTGACCCGCTCTAAGGGCATCTCGGGCTTGCCCGTGCTACGCGGTACCGATTTGGTCGGCATTGTCACTCGGCGGGATCTGCGCTTTGAAACCGACCTCAATCAGCCTATCTCGGCCATTATGACGCCCAAAGAGCGGCTAGTTACCGTGAGCGAAGGGGCAACGTCTGCTGAGGTTCAGCGGTTGCTTCACCAACACCGCATTGAAAAAATCCTTGTAGTGAACGACAACTTTGATCTCTGCGGCATGATTACCGTAAAGGACTTTGATAAGGCCGAGAACTTTCCTTTAGCTTGTAAAGACAGTCTGGGTCGGTTGCGCGTGGGTGCTTCAGTGGGCACTAGTGCCGATACCGATGAGCGCGTGGAGGCACTGATTAATGCCGGCGTCGACGTGCTGGTGGTTGACACTGCCCATGGGCACTCAAAAAACGTCATTGAGCGGGTGCGCAACATTAAAGCGAATTACAGTGGCGTTGATGTCATCGGTGGCAACATTGCCACCGCAGAGGCGGCGTTAGCACTGTACGAAGCCGGTGCTGACGGCGTGAAGGTTGGCATTGGCCCCGGATCGATTTGTACCACGCGTGTTGTGACCGGCACAGGCGTGCCTCAGATAACGGCCATTTCCAATGTGGTTGAAGCGCTGGGTGATCGTGATATTACCGTTATCGCCGATGGCGGTATTCGCTTCTCGGGTGACATTGCCAAGGCGATTGTTGCTGGTGCGCACTCGGTCATGATGGGCAGTATGCTGGCGGGCACCGAAGAAGCACCCGGCGAAGTGGAGCTTTACCAGGGGCGTACTTACAAGGCGTATCGCGGCATGGGGTCCATTGGCGCTATGGCGCAGAATCAGGGTTCTTCTGATCGATACTTCCAAGATGCCAGTGCCGGCTCTGAAAAATTGGTGCCAGAGGGCATTGAGGGGCGCGTACCGTACAAAGGCCCGGTGGGTGCCATTATTCATCAGCTCATGGGCGGCGTGCGATCGGCCATGGGTTACGCCGGGTGCGCTGATATGACGTGCATGCGTACCAAGCCACAATTTGTTCGCGTGACCTCCGCCGGCATGTCGGAGTCACACGTGCACGATGTATCGATTACCAAAGAAGCGCCGAATTACCCAGTCCGATAACTCACTTGGTGCTGGCTGGTAATGGCTTCTAGTCCTAACAGCTTCTTTTTCAGGGGCGCTTTTAACTAGCGTTTGCTCAAGTGCTTTTTGAACCTTAAACATTTCTACGCCGAGGCAGCCGTGACCCAAAATATTCATAAGCACCGAATCCTGATACTGGATTTTGGGTCGCAGTACACCCAATTAATTGCTCGCCGGGTACGTGAGGTTGGCGTCTATAGTGAAATTCATGCCTGGGATATGGATGATCAGGATATACGGGCATTTGAACCCAGTGGCATTATCTTGTCCGGTGGCCCTGAGTCGGTAACGGCTAAGGGCTCCCCCCGCGCGCCAGACTTGGTGTTCGAACTCGATGTACCCGTGTTGGGCATTTGCTACGGCATGCAAACTATGGCGGTGCAAATGGGGGGTACTGTTGAAGGCTCGGCTACCTCTGAGTTTGGCTACGCGCAGATTCGTCGCACTAGCAACGGCGGGCTGCTCCACGATATTTCCGATCACCTGGATTCAGACGGCAGTATGCTGCTTGATGTCTGGATGAGCCATGGCGATAAGGTCTCGCAGCTACCCCCCAACTTTGCGCTGATCGCTGAGACCGATAGCTGTCCCATCGCTGGTATGGCGCACACGGAGAAGCCCTGGTTCGGTATTCAGTTTCACCCAGAAGTGACCCATACCTTGCAAGGTACCCGCATGTTTGAGCACTTTGTGTTGGAGATCTGCGGCTGCGATGCGTTGTGGACGCCTGCCAATATTGTTGAGGATGCGATAGCGCGCGTAAGAGCGCAGGTGGGTTCAGACAAAGTGTTGTTGGGTCTATCGGGTGGCGTTGATTCGTCGGTGGTGGCGGCGCTTTTGCACCGGGCCATTGGGGAGCAACTCACCTGTGTGTTTGTTGACAATGGACTATTGCGCCTTAATGAAGGCGATCAGGTCATGGACATGTTTGCCAATAACATGGGCGTTAAGGTGATTCGCGCCGATGCCGAGGAGCGTTTCTTGTCGCGGCTACAGGGCGAGAGTGACCCCGAGGCCAAGCGTAAAATTATTGGTAACACCTTTATCGATGTGTTTGACGAAGAGGCGACCAAAATCACCGAC
The DNA here is from genome assembly GCA_038141785.1 of Luminiphilus sp. GTDB lineage: Bacteria > Pseudomonadota > Gammaproteobacteria > Pseudomonadales > Halieaceae > Luminiphilus. The sequence continues at coordinate 244,737 of JAYQIT010000008.1, forward strand.
GTGAAATGGCTGGCACAGGGCACCATTTACCCCGATGTGATCGAGTCGGCAGGCTCAAAAACCGGCAAGGCTCACGTGATTAAGTCGCATCACAATGTGGGCGGCTTGCCTGACGACATGGCCCTTGAGTTAGTGGAGCCACTGCGAGAGTTATTTAAAGACGAAGTGCGCCAGATTGGCCTAGAGCTGGGTCTGCCTAGGGATATGGTATTTCGCCATCCATTCCCGGGACCGGGGCTGGGTGTGCGTATCCTCGGCGAGGTTAAAAAAGAGTACGCTGAGCTCCTGCGCCGAGCCGACGCGATCTTCATCGAAGAACTGCGCCGCTCGGGTTGGTACGACAAAACCAGCCAAGCTTTTGCCGTTTTCTTGCCAGTCAAATCCGTGGGCGTTGTTGGCGATGGTCGACGCTACGAATGGGTTATTGCCATTCGCGCCGTGCAAACCGTGGACTTTATGACCGCGCGCTGGGCGCATTTGCCCTATGAGCTCTTAGAGACTGTATCTAACCGAATCATTAACGAGATTTCGGGATATTTCCGGAAAGCCGCCGGCTACGATTGAGTGGGAGTGAGTGGCACTGGCTGACATTTTTCACCTGTCGGCCGCTTTCGACCTTTTTCAGAACCTTGATGATCTGCATTGCGTTGAAACGTACGCGTTACCTGCCGGAGAACTCTAAATGATATTTCCGGCAAACCGCCGGCTACGATTGATTTTCGGGGCTCGCCGGCAAGTACCGCGTTGCCAATACGCTGATAATCCTTTGCTCGGAACGGATCAATAGCACGGAGCAGGAAATTGTACTGTGTGCGTATCAAGTGTACTTGAACAGCGGATAATATCCGGCTGAGCTCTATGTTGTCTGCCAACTCAGTGAGCACGAAGAAAAACCGCTCGCGTAACGTTGATGCACGCTTGGTATCGGCATCGGCTGGAAAGTCGCGCAACCCCTCAATACAGGCCCTAAAATTCTGCCCTGCAGGAGAGTCGTGATCCTGCAGCGCAGCCGTGCGTGCTGCCAGACCGATGAGTTGCTGCACAACCAACAGTGCGTCGATTGCCTCCTCCAGTGCAAGAATCCGTATCTGGGCCCCGCGCTGTGCTTTTATTTCCACGACCCCCATCGCTGCGAGAGCGTACAGCGCTTCCCTTATTGGCCCGCGACTGACATTGTAATCTGCGGCCAGTTGAGGCTCCTGAAGCCGCTGCCCGGGGGCGAGATCATTGTTATAGAGCCGCCGTATGATGTCCTCGACGATGAATTCACGTGCTCCGCCTGCAATCGCATTTTCTCTACTGGTGGCGCTTGACCTCATCTGCACACTTTTGTCGCCGCCGGAATCGCTTGAATCAATTATCTCGGACATCTCGTCTGCCTTGAAAACCTTAATAAATCTCCGCTACTTTTCACACGCCGAGTGTTCAATGTTTTGGCATTTCATCCACCAAACGAACGCGTCGAGCCAGTACTGACTAGTAAGCCCCGAACTCTTGTTGGCAAAGTCATGGCCGCCACTTTCGTACAGATGCAATTCAGCCGGTCGACCCGCTTCACGCCAGGCCTGAAACATCTGAATCGGCCTGTCTTCTAGTAGTTTGTCATCTGTAGCGGCTGCAATAAAGGCCGGGGGGGCCGTTTTCGGAACCTGCCCGCGGAAAAAGGCATAAATTACGCCGAGAAAATTAGGGCGGGCGTCCGTCTGTGCAGAAGCAAGCCCGCCGGCGATAAGCCCGCCGGCGGCAAATCCTAGGAAACCGATAGAATCGGGATGAATTTGCAAGGAGGAGGCTCTTTCTCGCAGTTTCCGAACTGCAGCCGCACCATCCGCGATGGCACTCTGTTCGGCCGGTGTCACCACTGAGAAGCGTTTGGCTGGGTCGGATAGGTATTTAAGTCGCTGCGAAAAAATGTGCTCGGCTTCCCGCAGGTCCTCCGGCGAGGGCTCGACACGATACTTCAGCACGAAAGCGGCGATTCCCTTTTCCGCCGGAGCGCCTGGCCACCGCAAATCCCTCTGTCTCGGCAAATAAAAACTGGAAGCCACCGCCGGGCGCCACAATGACACAGGGATGCCGTGTCCGCGGCGTATCCGGAAGGAATGGTGTAATCGTCGGTACCAGAATATTGCGTACTATTGGAGCACCAAAGGCAGTCCCAGCGTACTCCTCAGTAACGATTGCTTCGGGAGGTATGGTGGCAAGCGGGATCGATGGTAGCACCTCTACATCCATGCTCTGAGCACGCCCTTTGGACCTTCGACCGTTTGGTTCGCACTGTGCGCGTATTTGGCCAGGGTCCGTGCCCTGCCGGCACTATTTGCTGGCAAGGCAAGCTATCCTATTCACCAAACGTCTTACGGAGTTCTACACCGAAGGTTCGCGGCGGGGTGTACACGACATCGCGCGGGAAGCCGATCCAGAACGGCCCTTCGAGAGCGGTCACAAAGAACTCCTCGTCAGTGAGGTTTTTGACAAAGGCACCGACCCTCGCCCGCCTCGGTAAAATGGAAAGACGCAAACGCATCGATAACAGTATTTCCACCCTCGCTCATGATATCGTTATTGAACTGAGTGAAATACATTTTCGACATGTATTTTTGCCCTCGTCGACAGGGTCAGGCTGTTTCCGCTTATCGGAATTTCGTAGGCTATCTCGGCATCCGCCATGCGGCGCGGGCTGTAGCTTAGCCGGTTGCCATCCAAATCCTGCGCTGGTGCGCCCGGCATTGTCGGGTTTTCCGTGACATATTTTTTGTATTTGCTATCCAGATAGGAAAGAGAGCCTGAAATGGTTAGTTGCGAGGTTAAAGCCGCTGCAAACTCGATTTCGACACCCTTCAATTCCGCAGAGGCAGCATTCTCGGTTAGCTGCGCAGTGTTTCTGATCACGGTAGATTGCAAATCGGTGTAATCGTACAAAAATGCCGCAACGTTCAACCGAAGTCGGCGATTCAGCAGATCAGTTTTAACGCCAATTTCGTAGTCTGTTATCTCTTCGGGATCGAACGGTGCCTGCAACCCTCCGACATTGTATCCGCCACTTTTGAAGCCTTCGGAATAGGAAGCGTAGGCGAAAATATCGTCACTGAACTGGTACTCGATCGCCACTTTGGGGTCGAATGAATTAGCGGTATCAGAGTCTTTTTGAGCGCCGAAGGGAATAATCGGATTGCCGGGATCGTAAACCCGTGTGAAATCAAATTGGGCTTGCTCGTCAACAGATGTTTTTTCAGAGCTATAACGCCCGCCCAGCGTCAATCTCAGAGAGTCCGTGATGTCATAGGATGCCTGGCCAAATATTGCGCTTGCCTCAGTCTCCGTAGTTCCACCCGCCCAGTAACCCTGGATATAGCCCTCCGGCGGCACTCCGAACAGGGTTTCCATGTCCAAGCCGAATATGAAGCCGGACATCGCTACTTGCAGTACTGGCTCCGCTTTTTCCTTGAAGTAATAGCCGCCAAAGATGAATTGAAAGCGGTCATAATCCCCCGCGAGGCGCAGTTCCTGACTGGTGCCTGCCGTCGTCTACCTGCGTCGCAGTCGAATAGTTCGAGGGCAAGCCGTCGTTATTGGTTAGAATGGAGAATTCTGTTTCACGCCAACTAGACAGAGATGTTAGCGTGATATTCTCGTTCATATTCCAATCTATCTGTGCCGCAAGCCCATAGGTTTTCATATCCCTGTCAGGCCCAACCCAGCGGTGTCTCGAGGGTCCGACGGGGCATCAAATCCGTTGAGAATACCGAGAGGCGTAATGCCCGGGACCGCAGGACCCGCATAGTGAAACCCTCCGCTGCCATCC
>JAYQIT010000009.1:0-18253 GCA_038141785.1 Luminiphilus sp.
GACCCTGGAAAACCTGGAGCGGTTAACGGATTTACGGGACGAATTAGACCGTAATCTGCAACATTTGCAGCGACAGGCTCAGGCCGCTGAAAAATACGCCGAGTTCAAGGCCGAGGAGCGCGAGCTCAAGGCCCAATTACTGGCGCTGCAATGGCGAGAGCACCAAAGCGATGCCGGCAATGACTCGGTGCAGGTTGAGGAACTTGGTGTACGTCAGGAGGCAGAGCGAGCCGAGTTAGAGCACACGGGCGCTCTTATCGAAGAGCTTCGCGTCGCGCTAACCGATGCCACCGATCACTTTAACGAGGTTCAAGCGCGATACTACACCGTGGGAGGTGAGGTCACGCGCATCGAGCAAGCACTACGCTATGAGCAGGAAAAGCGCGCATCCATAGAGCAGGATTTAGCCAGCACCGATCGTACGCTGAGCGAGGCTACAGGGCATTTAAATGCAGACCGCGAGCGTCTGGCAGCGTGGCGCGACGAGCTGACTATTATTGATGCCCGAACTTGAACGCCAACGAGAGATTGCCGAGGAGGCATCTCGCGCGTTAGCGGGTGCAGAACAGGCAATGACCCAGTGGCAGGGGACATGGGACGACTTTAACCAACGCGCGGCAGGCCCTCGGCAAGAGTCCGAAGTACAGCAAAGTCGCATTGTCTACCTGGAACAGGTACTCAGGCGACTTCAGGGAGCGCATCGCTCGCTTCGAGGAGGAGCGCAGTCAACTCGGTGAGAACGATAATTTTGATGAGGTGGAAAAACTCGATGGGCAGATTGCCGTCATCGATAAGCGGGTGGAAGAGCATGAGGCGGCGATTGAAGGCTTAACCACTGACATTGCTACCCAACGGGAGTCTGGATGAGCTCCGACAGGCCCAAGATCAACATCGCTCTCGGTTGCAGCAGCTGAAAGGGCAGGAGTCATCGCTGCAGGCGCTCCAAGATGCTGCATCGAGTGATGCAGAAGCGAAGCAACTGGGAGAATGGCTTGATAATAAGCAGGTGCTACGACGAGGTGCGCTGTTCGAAAAACTCACTGTGGATGACGGCTGGGCGGCTGCCGTTGAGCAGGTGCTCGGAGACGCACTCACCGGAACGTGTATTGACAATATCGATGCGCTGACAGCAAACCTTAATGAAGTGCCCGCAGGCGCTACCCTGTTTGATGCGTCGATCGAACGCCTGGCCAACGACCAAAGTCTGGCTGCAGTGGTGCAAGGACCCCGCGCGTTGCGATCATGGCTAGCTAACGTCAGGCGCGCCAACACGCTAAACGAGGCGCTGGCATTACTGCCTACACTCGAGCCACAGGCCTCTGTCATCACGCCAGATGGTCAGTGGTTAGGACACGGATGGGCGCGGACACGCTCCAAGGCTGATGCTGCTACGGGTGTAATTGAGCGTCGCGAGCTGCTTGCTACGGTGGTGACAGAAATAGCCGGTACACAAGTCGCGCTTAAAAATGTTGAACAGGATCTCGAGCAGGCACGTGCGATGCGAGCTCAGCTAGAGGCAACGCTTGGATCTACGCAGTTGGCACTCAAAGAAGCCGTGCGCGAACAGGCCGATTTGTCTGCAGAGCGTAAGACACGGGTTGGCGCCATCGAGCAATACAAGCAACGTCGCCACCAACTGGACACTGATCTGACTGACGCTAAGCAACAGTTTGAAGCAGAACAAGCAGCACTGGTGGATGCTCGGGCGCAGCTCGCCACCGCGATTGATGCTATGGAGACAGACGGAGCCGAGCGCGAAAGGCTGTTGGCACAACGAGATGAATGTAGAGCTGCGTTGCAGCTTGCTAGAGACGGTGCGCGTGAGGCACGGGATGAGTCGCACAAGAGTGATGTTAGATCACAAAATTTGCGCACTCAGGTGGCAACCGTTGAAAGCACGATAGTGCGCCTTGAGCAACAGGTAGAGCAGCTGGAGGTGCGCCAGCGTGAACTCACGACTTTACTGCCAGAATCTGATGAACCTGACGAAGCGCTAAAAGCACAGCTTGAAACATTGCTCGAGCAACGCGTTGAAGCAGAGGCCGCGCTTGCCGACGCGCGTCAAACTGCATCAGATAAAGAGCACGCTGTACGAGAGCAAGAGCAGGCCAAAGTTGCGGTAGAACATCGACTTCAGCAGACACACAGTCAAATTGAGCAAGTTAAACTCCGACAAGCAGAGCGTCACGTTCGGGTAGAGAATCTGGAGTCGCAATTCCGTGAGCTCGAGGTGGGCGTGCAACAGGTAGTTGAAACACTGCCAAATGAGGCCAACGAACCCGAATGGCAGGTTAAGGTTGAGCGCATTGCGGCGAAGATTAATCGCCTCGGTCCAATTAACCTCGCGGCGATCGATGAGTGCGCTCGCGCATCCGAACGCAAGAACTATCTTGATGCACAAAATGCCGATCTCGAGAGCGCACTGGGTACTCTGGAGAACGCCATTCGTAAAATTGACAAGGAAACCCGCTCGCGCTTCCAAGAAACCTTCGATCAGGTAAACGCCGGATTTAGTGAGTTGTTCCCGCGCGTATTCGGTGGCGGCACAGCAAGTCTGGAAATGACGGGTGACGATTTACTGGACACGGGTGTGGCGATAATGGCAAGACCGCCCGGCAAGAAAAACAGCACCATTCACCTGCTGTCGGGCGGCGAAAAGCCATGACGGCTATCGCCCTCGTGTTTTCTATTTTCCAGCTAAACCCGGCACCCTTCTGCATGCTCGATGAGGTCGACGCGCCACTTGATGACGCCAACGTGGGTCGCTACGCGCGCATGGTCAAAGAAATGTCAGAAAAAGTGCAGTTTATCTTCATTACACACAACAAAATCACCATGGAAGTTGCTGACCAGTTGATGGGCGTCACGATGCATGAGCCAGGGGTGTCACGGCTTGTAACGGTGAATATTGACGAGGCGGCACAATCCCGCTGCTAGCTAATTGGGTGCTATGCCGTTACAAAGCCATCACCCAACAAAGTATGGGGGCACTGAATGGAACTGACAATTCGTGATTGGATGATCATTGTTGGGGCTGGCTTGGTGCTCGCTGTGTTAGTAGATGCCATCCGAGAATCTACCGTGATCGCCAAACAGAGATCTGACTCAACGCCAAAGTAGGCGGGGGCGAACACGGGGATGAAGATGAATTTAATTTATTATCAGAGTTGCCTAACGGCGGCGCTCGGATCGTACGTCGCAACGATCTGAGTCCGCATGCTAGCGATTCAAAAGATGATGGGGGCGCCCTCAACTATTGCACGAGCCAACTTCTAACCCCTTTGATGAACAATCCACAGCACAGCAAAATGCACCGGCGGCTGGGCTGCGATCCGAGCAATTGGATAGTAAATCCAGCGAGTCATCATCACTGCCTTCCTTTTCAGCACTCGATGAAGCAGAAAAAGCCAATGCAACCAATGGAGAAGCCGCAGAGCAGCCTGATGACCATTCTGTCGGCGCTCAAGAAGACGATGCGAGCCCACCAGAAACACTCGACTGGTTAGATTCGCTCGATGCGCCGGAGCCGGAGCCCGCGCCTGAAGCGCGCTTGCCACGTGGGATTGATCCACACGTTTTCGTACTCAACGTGGTTGCCCGTCAGGAACTGGGGTTTTCTGGGCGCGACATCCTGCAAATTTTGCTCGCCTGTGATTTGCGCTTTGGGGACATGGATTTTTTTCATCGGCATGAAGAGTCGGCGGGGCGTGGCCCCATACAGTTTAGCGTTGCCAACATGATGAAGCCGGGTGTGTTTGATATCGACCACATGGAGCAACTTCAAACCCGTGGCCTTATGTTTTTTGTAACGTTACCCGGCCCTCAAGACATGTTGAAGGCCTTTGATTACATGCATGAAACTGCAAAGGCCGTGGCGAAAAACCTCAATGGCGATGTGCTCGACGAAACCCGCAGTGCAGTTACTCGTCAATCTATTGACCACATGCGCCAGCAAATTCGCGAGCTCGAGCGCCGTATTGCCCTTGATAGACCCAGCTAGCGAGATTACCCGTGCGACCGCCTAATTTAACCAGTCACCCGCAAGCCGTCATGAAAAGAACTACAGCAGAATATAGCACTGCTACGCGAGCGACTGCATCGCTGGAATCGCGAATACTATCAACTGGACCAGCCTTCCGTTACCGATGCCGAATACGACCAGACCCTGACTGCCTTACGCAGATTAGAGGCTGAACACCCCGATTTAGCCTCACCGGATTCGCCCACCCAGCGAGTGGGCGCTGCGCCAATAAGGGCCTTTGCGAGCGTGGAGCATCGTCTCCCGATGTTGTCCCTAGACAATGCGTTTTCCAGCGATGACCTCATCGATTTTGATAGGCGAGTAATCGAGCGCTTAGGGGGCTCCGTTGAGACCATCCGCTATTGTTGCGAACCAAAACTTGATGGGATCGCCGTCAGTATCACTTGGGAGCAGGGCAAGTTAGTTCGCGCACTCACACGTGGGGATGGCAGGAGTGGTGAGGATGTCACTCAAAATGTACGAACACTCGAATCGGTACCCCTCGTGCTTAGTGGTTTAGGCTTTCCCGGAGGTATTGGAGGTTCGCGGTGAAATATATATGCCGAGGGAAGGCTTTGAGCGTTTGAATGCACGGGCAAGGGCGAGAGGCGAGAAGTCCTTCGTCAATCCGCGCAATGCGGCTGCCGGAAGTCTTCGACAGCTCGATTCGCGCATTACGGCGCGTCGACCCTTGGCCTTCACCGCCTATTCGCTGGGATTCACTGATGGGGAGTGCGCTCCCGCCGAATCACAGCGAGGTCATGAAAACGCTGGCTGGCTGGGGTTTGCCGGTTTCCGCGTTAGCCGAGGTAGTCAAGGGTGTGCAGGGTTGCGAACGCTATTTTGAGCAGCTAGCCGAACAAAGAGACAGTTTGCCGTTTGACATTGATGGCATCGTTTTCAAAGTAGACGCTCTCTCGATTACCAAGAGCGGCTTGGCTTTGTATCTCGAGCACCCCGCTGGGCAATTGCACGTAAATTTCCTGCCCAAGAAGAGATGACCACACTTACCACGGTAGAGTTTCAGGTTGGTCGAACGGGAGCCATTACCCCCGTGGCTCGATTAGAACCTGTTTTTGTCGGCGGTGTTACGGTAAGTAATGCCACACTGCATAACGCAGATGAAATTGCCCGTCTTGGGGTTATGGCCGGTGATACCGTCATTGTCCGCCGCGCTGGCGATGTTATCCCTCAGGTGGTGGCTGTGGTGGTCGATCGACGGCCACCCAATGCCACGCCAATTACCTTCCCGGCAGTTTGTCCAGTTTGTGGCTCAGAGGTAGAGCGCGATGAAGGTGAAGCTGTTATCCGCTGTGTGGGCGGGCTTGTGTGTTCAGCTCAACGATCGGCTGCGCTGCGCCATTTTGTATCCCGAAAAGCAATGGACATCGACGGCCTAGGAGAGAAGCTGATTGAACAACTGGTGAGCAATGCAACGGTCATGTCTGTCGCCGATATATATCGCCTTGACATACCCACGCTCCGATCGTTGGAGCGAATGGGCGACAAATCCGCCACCAAGCTCGTTGAAGCAATTGAGGCGAGTAAACGCACAACGCTCGCTCGATTCATCTATGCATTAGGTATTCGTGAGGTAGGAGAGGCTACTGCTCGTCAGCTCGCGGCTTACTTTGAGACACTCGAAGCGTTAATGACGGCCAATCAGCTAACCTTGGAGGAAGTTGACGACGTTGGGCCGATCGTCGCTAGACATATACGCCTCTTTTTTGACGAAGCTGCCAATCGCCAAACGATTGCAGAACTGTTGAAGCACGGCGTGTATTGGCCTGCCCGCGATGCGACGTCCGAGGTGTCGTTGCTTGGGGGGCAAACATGGGTGGTCACTGGAAAGTTGGAGACAATGTCACGCGACGATGCCGAGGCAGCGCTGCGCGCTTTAGGGGGCCAAAGTCGCATCGAGCGTTAGCAGTAAAACCACCTGTGTCGTAGCCGGCCCTGGCGCCGGCTCCAAGCTCAAGAAAGCGGAGGCACTTGGGGTACCTATAATCGACGAACAAACGCTGCTGGAGCGATTGCAACAATGGCAGGAAGCATGAGTCTACAAAAGCCAATGAAATACAGGCTTGTTATCTCGCTTAGCCTAATCATCTGCGGGTTACAGCTGAGTGGTTGCACCACCAACCCACCGGATGATGTCGACGATATTTGCGCTATTTTCAAGGAAAAGCGTGGGTGGTATGAAGATGCAAAGAGCGCTCGGGCGCGCTGGGGCGTGCCGATATCCGTGATGATGGCGTTTATGCATCAAGAATCCCGCTTTGTTGCCACCGCTAAGCCCCCCGAAAAAAAGATTTTGGGCTTTATACCGGGTCCACGCATGTCAGATGCGTATGGCTACTCGCAAGCCAAGGATGGGACTTGGCTACAGTATGAACGTGCCTCGGGTAACTATGGCGCTGATCGGGACGATTTCGATGACGCTATTGATTTTGTGGGCTGGTATAACGACACCAGTCATCGGAAAAATGGTATACCCAAAGACGATGCGTTTCGGCTGTATTTGGCCTACCACGAGGGTCATGGCGGCTTCAGCAGACAGACTTATCGATCAAAACAGTGGTTAATGGACGTGGCGCGTAAAGTTGATAAGCGAGCTAAGCAATACAATGTTCAACTCAACGGCTGCGTGAAAAAACTCGAGTCCGATGGCTGGTTTGGCTGGTGGTGATGTGCTTGCACACTGTCACTCAACTGTCACAAAAACATCATTTAATACTCCCGTCTAATGGTCCGTTCGCGAAATGAGAAAGCCAATGAAGGGAAAGAAAGTACTGATTGTCGATGATGAGTTTGCTATCCGCGATATGTTGCGTATGGCGCTCGAGATTTCCGATTTCGAATGCATCGAGGCAGAAAATATCCTGGACGCTTATCGACTTATTGTTGATGAACGGCCTGATGTGGTGCTGTTGGATTGGATGCTTCCTGGCGGCAGTGGTTTAGAATTATTGCGCCGCCTTAAACGCTCTGACACCACTGCGTCAATTCCCGTGATGATGCTTACTGCCAAGACCGCAGAAGACAATGTTATTCAAGGTCTTGATGTGGGAGCTGACGACTATATGACCAAGCCGTTTGCCCCCAGAGAACTCATAGCGAGAATAAGGGCACTGCTTCGGCGAGCCAAGGGCGGCGACTTGGCTGAGCAATTACAGGGGGGCGATTTGCGACTGGATGTAGAAAGTCACCGAGTGTTTATCGCTGATCACGCACTCGACATGGGACCAACCGAATTTAATTTACTCATGTTTTTCATGTCACATCCGGAACGGGCCTACACGCGTGGGCAGCTCTTAGATCATGTTTGGGGAGCGAACGTTTATGTAGAAGAGCGAACTGTCGACGTACATATCCGACGTCTCCGTAAGGCTCTTCAATCCCCGGCTGGTGACTACAGCGTATTCATACAAACCGTTAGAGGAACCGGATACCGTTTTTCCGGGCATGGAACGTCTAAACCGTGAAAGCACGCCGGGTATGGCTTGCCGAGATGCGCCGGGTGACCGTTATTATAGGCACCGTGGCATTGATCGGCTGGTACTTCGGCTACCCCACGCTGGGCTTGGCTATCGGGTTATCGGTGGTACTGTTTCTTTGGTCTTATCAACTTAGATTGGTCCAGCGCTGGCTGGACAAACCAGAAGATGATCCGCCCGAGAGCCATGGGCTATGGGGATTGATTTTAGATAACATTCATTTGTTTCAACGTCGATCTCGAGAAGCACAATTACGGCTTGCCTCGGCGCTCGATTACCTGCAGGACTCGCTCGCATCAATGCGAGACGCCGCGATCATTGTCGATGCCCGAGGAGCTATAGCCTGGTCCAATGCTTCTGCACAACAGTTACTTGGCATACGGTTTCCAGAGGATCGAGGTCAATTGCTGCTGAATCTGATTCGCATGCCCCAGTTTGTGGAGTACTATGAAGCAGGGTCCTACTCCACACCGCTACGATTACTCCCGAATGCAGAGTCGGATGATTGCCTTCAAGTGGAGATCTCCCGTTTTGGTGAGGGTGATCGCCTGCTGTTTGTCCGGGACATCACGGAGACATTTCGGTTGGAGCAGATGCGGCGCGATTTCGTTAGTAATGTTTCTCATGAGCTACGTACACCACTAACCGTTATAAAAGGCTACGTCCATACCCTTATTGACCTGGAGCCATTTAACAGCGGGCCTTTTCGCCGGCCACTCGAGCAGATAAACGAGCAATCTGACCGTATGGAATCCTGCCAAAGCGACTTACTCTGGTTAGGTAAAATTGAGAGCGCTGAGAAGCAGACCAAAACCGAGGATGTCAACGTCTCGCAATGCTTGATGAGCTCGCGACACAACTACGCACAGCCTGGCCAGCAAGAGATCTAATACTAAACGTTGATAGCAGTGTGAGCATCGTCGGCGACGACATGGAGCTTCACAGTGCTTTTAGTAATCTCATTATTAACGCACTGAAATATAGCGAGACTGGGCCGGTAACAGTTCGCTGGCAATTAGAAAACACTAGGCCTGTGTTTTCAGTTTTAGACTGTGGTCCGGGCATTGCGCACGAACATATAACGCGGCTCACCGAGCGCTTTTATCGGGTAGACAAGAGTCGCGCCCAAAAAACAGGTGGAACCGGCTTAGGGCTTGCGATAGTCAAACATGTAGCAAACTCTCATCAAGCTGAACTCAGCATCGCTAGCCGAGTGGGTGAGGGTAGTACGTTCTCGCTGCGGTTCCCGCGCTATGATACGCCATAGATTTTTCGCGCTCCTCCTGATGTCGCTGCTTCCTTCTGCAGCGTTAACAGCGACACCCTCGCTAACAATCACTGGCTCGGACACCTTGGCGCCACTGGTGACAACCTGGTTACAGGATTTCAAATCTCGCTATGCGGGACTGCGTGTCGAGGTGCAATCTACGGGTTCGGCAACGGTACCCACAGCACTTGCCGAAGGCACCGTGGATATTGGTGTAATGAGCCGTCAAATGACGCCAGAGGAAATCAGCGAATTTGTGACACGACGAGGTTTTACTCCCAATCGATTCCAATTGCCCGAGATGCCCTGGTAGTTATTGTTAACAAGCAAAACCCGATTAATAGCCTTACCCTGGATCAGTTGGATCGAATTTTTAGTGCAAATGCGAGGTGCTCTGGCTATTCAAGTGTTCGTGATTGGCAAGAGTTAACCAAAGGCCCAGCAACGCTGGATCAACGAATTGAAGCGTTTTCGCGCACCGCAACAAGCGGGAGCCATGGTTTCTTTAAATCCCGCGTGCTTTGTGAAGGAGATTACTCGCCCCGAGTCGTAGAATTTGAAGGCTTTGCGGCGCTGGTGGATTCAGTCGCTAATACCCTAGGAGGAATCGGGTATACAGGCTTACGGTGGGTCGATGATCGCGTGAAACCGCTGGAATTGTCGACTTTTGGTGCGGACAGGGTATCGGTAACAAGCACCCACGCTGATTATCCGCTTACGCGGGATATGTACTTTTACTGGGTACAAGCACCCAACACTCGCTTGTCTCAATCCTATGTGCCTTCATCAACTACAGCCAATCGTTACACGCGCAAGAACTAGTGGCCAGTCAAGGGCTTACGCCAATCGCTGCGCTAACCAACAACAACGGTGCAAAACGTGACGCCTGCGATTAAACGACGCCAACTCGTTGACTCGATAACTGCCTTTGTTGTGCGGGCAATGAGCCTGTTGGTGCTCGCAGCGGTAGTGGGCATGTTAATCCAGCTTTTAATGGCTGTTGTGCCATTGGCGAAAACGCCAAAGCTTGAGCCCAGCATAGCCACACATCCTGCGCCAGTTGCCCCCCAAATAATTGACTCGGCGCCAGAATGGCTGCCAAGTTACGCTTCGCATGCAAATTGGCAAGTCGCTGGGGACCGCGGTATGTGGTTCATAATCGACGAAAACGGAGTCTTGAATGGCCAGATACTTCATTTGCCCTTTGTAGGGCTTGATTCCAATTATTACGAAATCCCGCCGCTGAAGGTGAGCCCAGATACCCAAGTCAGGCTAGTCAATTCGCCCCGAGATAGCCTTTCTCGTTTTGCAGGCTTCGGGTGTTTATACGTTTTATGATGCCGCAGGAAACCCGCGTTATTCCGGGCACACGGCAAATTATCAGGCCATTTATATTCTGCCGGGCGATGCAGGTTTCCTAGGTGTGGATCACACGAGGATCGATCACTGGCACTGGATACGCGAGAACGACGCAGCGGTTTTTCGCGCCGCCAGCAAATGCATTTTGCCGCTGAGGTTGCCGATGTCGTGGTTGACCCAACCGGCGAGCGTATTTTGATACTCCTCGGAAATAAGCAGTTGCAGGTCCGCAGTCTTCTGTCGGGTCGAGAAATTGTTGAGGTAAGCTTGCTCGAGCGCGCTGATAAAGCGTTTTGGTTAGACAGCCATCAGTTTGGTATAAGCTTTTCACAAACTCAGGATTCGCAGGCTCAAGCGAACGTCTGGAAGATTGTCGGCGACATTGATCAAATCGGTGCTCAGCGCCTTTTTCAACCACTGGTGTATCCCGGCTATAACCAAGCCAGCAGCGTCTGGCAACCGTTATCGTCGACCGTTGGTAATCCTATTAAGTTGAATGTCGTGCCGCTGCTTTTGGGCACCTTTAAAACCGCCGTTCTTGCTCTGTTCTTTGCGGTACCCATCGCCACAGGTGCCGCCACGTTTGTTGGCTACTTTATGGCGCCGCGGTATCGCAATCGAATTAAACCCATTATTGAAATGATTGCCGCATTTCCCACTGTGGTAATTGGTGCCATTTTCGCGGTTGCCGTAGTGCCATTTTTCCTCGGAATATTGAGTCAGCTGTTAGGCGCATTATTGCTGACCCCTGTTGCGATTGCGTTGATGGCCTATGTTATGCACGGTAACGGCGGAACACCCATGCATAGTGATAAACACTCCTCATTGGCCATTGTACTAGTGCTCCCTGGCGGCTTGGTGATCGCACTGGGCGCGTGGCTAGGTGTACAAATAGAGACCTATTTTTTCAGTGGTGATCTGATGGGATTTATAAGTAAAACCAGCGGGCTGGACTATCAATCGCACAACAGTTTTCTAGTGGCTATAGCCATGGGCTTTGCCATAATACCCTCAGTATTTACCGTTGCCGAAGATGCCGTAAACAGCGTGCCCCGATCCCTCGGGGCGGGTAGCCTCGCCCTCGGGGCCTCCCAATGGCAAAGCTTTTCCCAGGTCGTCCTACCGGTGGCGCTTCCGGGCATGATTGCAGCGGTTTTACTCGGTTTTGGTCGCGCTATCGGTGAAACCATGATTTTATTACTGCTTTCAGGCAATGCTGCAGATGCTGGTCTTAACCCCTTTACCGCCGTACGGTCAATTGCTGCGACACTTGCAATTGAGCTACCCGATGCCGCTGTTGCATCAGCTCACTTTCAGGTGCTAGTGCTGGCAGCGCTCATGCTCTTTGCTGTCACTTTTGTCTTCAACACGATGGCCCAGCTACTCAGACGGCGACTAATGAACCGTGTTGGGCAGGTTCATTCATGATAAGCATGTACTCGAGAAACGGGGATGGTAGGCCTGTTGGCCACGCGATGGATAGCATCATGGTTTGGCTGTCTGCTTGGTGTGTCTCATTCTCGTTGATCGTTTTTGTTGCCTTTATTACCGCCCTAATTGTTCTTTCAGCCCACTGGATTTTGGAGTTTTATCCCGCTGAATCACTACTGGATTCCATTTTTTAGCCGCCAGTAAAGCGGTATTTTTGTCTAGCTCAGGCAGCGCCGATTTTCCACCCATGCTACCCGCTATCGTTGGCACCTCAGTTGTGGTGGTACTAATGTCAGTGATCGTTGCACCACTCGGTGTCATTGTCGCCGTTTACCTCAGTGAATACGCCAGAGACACCTGGTATACCGAGTTGGTACGTATAGGCGTCCAAAATTTAGCCGGTGTACCCTCGGTTATTTTTGGCGTTTTTGGTTTGGCTTTTTTTGTCTACACCGTGGGCGGGAGCCTTGATAGTTGGCTCTTTGCGGATCGACTTCCCAGTCCAACTTATGGTACGCCAGGACTGCTTTGGGCAGCGGTAACCTTGGCTTTACTTACATTACCAACGGTTATTGTAGTCGCCGAGGAGGGTTTATACCGTGTCCCCGAGTCGCTCCGGGAAGGAAGCTATGCACTGGGAGCAAACCGTGCAGAAACCGTGTTAAGGGTAGTCATTCCCGCAGCGGCGCCAAGCTTTTTTACCGGCATCATTTTGGCGATCGCCAGGGCCGCGGGAGAGGTCGCCCCTCTAATGTTGGTAGGCGTTGTACGTTTCGCTCCGGAATTGCCCGTGAGTGCTACAGCACCCTTCGTTAATCTGGAACAAAAATTCATGCATCTGGGGTTTTACATCTTCGACATATCCAACCACGCGGTAATGGGTGAGGGTAGATTAGGCTTGCTAGCGATTGCATCGCTGTTATTGGTGATGGTTATTTTAATCCTTAACGTGGCGGCCATAATGATGAGGAATTCTCTGCGCCGTCGCTATCAAACTTCGGACGTCCTGTGACATGCAAGATTTCGACGCGCTTATACACGCTTCCTCTGTCAGCAACCGACCACAGAGGTCATCGCCTACCGTGAGGATTGAAGGCCTTCATTTGGAGTATCCCAGGGGTGTAGCGTTACAAGAGATCCACCTCACTATTCCACCGGGCGCGGTGACCGCCATTATCGGTCCATCAGGTTGCGGAAAGTCGACGCTTTTACGCTCTATCAATCGCATGAATGACACGATCGAGGGCTGCCGCTACAGCGGTTCAATTTTCTTGAATGATGAAAATATTCTCGCATCGACGACCAATGTGACCAGCCTCCGGCGCAGGGTAGGCATGGTTTTTCAAAGACCCAACCCTTTTCCCAAGACTATTTACGACAATATCGCGTACGGACCGCGGATCGCCGGTATCCGTCGCCGTCGAGCGCTCGATGAAATTGTAGAGCGCTGTCTGCGCGCCGCGGCATTATGGGAGGAAGTTAAAGATCGGCTAGACGAAAGTGCCTTATCGTTATCGCTCGGTCAGCAGCAGCGGTTAATTATTGCTCGCACTATTGCGGTGGAACCTGAGGTATTACTCCTCGATGAGCCTGCCTCTTCACTCGATCCCATTTCGACACTGCGAATAGAAGAGTTAATCTACGAACTCAAACAAGAATATACAGTGATTATTGTTACTCATAATATGCAGCAGGCGGCGCGTGTTGCAGATTGGACTGCATTTATGAATGATGGCCGAGTCATCGAGTTTGGTAGCACAGATGACATTTTCACCAATCCCGGAAATCCGGCCACCGAAGACTACATCACCGGCCGTTACGGCTAGATTGAGGATCCAGACAGACCCCAATGAATGAGTTACCCCGAAGTCGTCAGCACATTTCTGGACAATTCAATGCCGAACTAGACGCCATCAAGAGCGACCTTTTAGAGATGGGCGGTAAGGTGGAGAGTCAAATAGAGCTTGCCGCACAAGCGATGTCTC
Organism: Luminiphilus sp.; assembly: GCA_038141785.1. Lineage (GTDB taxonomy): Bacteria > Pseudomonadota > Gammaproteobacteria > Pseudomonadales > Halieaceae > Luminiphilus. The sequence goes on from JAYQIT010000009.1 coordinate 13,561, forward strand.
GCTCTGACAGCGGATTGGCAGCGCAAGTTTTGTCCATTGACCGTGAAATTAACGACCTTGAGATATCAATTGATGAGTAATGCCTGAGGATTTTGGCGCGGCGTCAGCCAGCGGCTGGCGATCTACGGCTTGTGATCGCAATCACCCGGGTCACCACAGATTTGGAGCGAATGGGTGATGAAGCATCGCGAGTCGCTAAACTTGCCATCAAGCGCTCAGAGAGTGGTCTGGTGCGCTGCTATGGTGCTGAAATTCGTCTCGAACGAGCAGCGCAGCGGGTGATGGCGATGCTAGACAAGGCGCTCGATGCGTTTGCGCGGCTAGATATGAATAGTGCGCTCGGTGTTGTACTCAGCGACACCATGGTCGATGAGGAGTACGCTGCAGGTCTGGATGAGTTACAGCAAGCCATGGCGAAGGACCGTGATCACATTCCTGAGTTCATGGATTTGGTATGGTCACTGCGTAGCTTTGAACGCCTTGGTGACCACACGAGTAACATCGCTGAGCAGGTGGTTTATCTGGTGAGCGGCGAGGATATCCGCCATTTTGACAATTCGGCCATCAAAGCCATGATGACCTGAGCTACACACCGAGCGGTGATTAAACCCAAAGCTGAGGTTATCGCCCTTAACAGCCATTTGATAAAGGTTTGCACAGCCTACCGAGAGACCATCATGAATCGTTTTTGGAGTGACGTTACGCGTAATCTCACACCCTATATTCCCGGTGAGCAGCCAAACGTTGATCAACTGATTAAACTAAACACCAATGAGCACCCCATGTCGGCGAGTGCTCAGGCGTTAGAAGCCATTGCCAATACCAGTGCTGAGGCGCTGCGCCGCTATCCCGACCCCGAGAGTATGGCGTTGCGAACAGCCATTGGCGAAAAGGAAGCCCTAGCCGTGGAGCAGGTGTTTGTAGGCAATGGCTCCGACGAAGTACTCGCGCATGTCTTTGCGGCCCTACTGAGCTCCGCAGACGCAATTAACACTCTCGATATCACCTACAGTTTCTACCCGGTTTGGGCATCGCTGTATGGTATTGCTTGTCATACCGTGCCGCTGACGAGTTCTTTTCAAGTGGATATTGAGACGCTGTGCGCAAGCAAGGGCCCCATCCTACTAGCCAATCCCAACGCGCCAACCGGGATGGCTTTAAATATCAGTGACTTAGAAGAAATTGTTAAAAGCAATTCGAATCGACTTGTCGTGATTGATGAGGCCTATTACGGGTTTGGAGGGCCCACAGCCGCGGCCTTAATCAACCGTTATGACAACGTGTTGGTGACACGTAGCCTGTGTCTAAATCTCATGCCTTAGCCGGTTTGCGTGTCGGCTACGCCCTGGGCCACCGTGAACTCATTGAGGGCCTCACACGCGTAAAAGATTCCTTTAACAGTTACCCGTTAGACGCGCTAGCTCAGGCGGGGGAGCGGCGGCGATTCGTGATACCGCTTGGTTGTCTGCCGCTTGCCAGGCGGTCGTCGACAATCGTGCCTACCTGACGCGAGCGCTGACGGCGCTCAATTTCAGCGTGTGTCCATCGGCGGCCAATTTCGTATTTGCGGGCCACGCGGATGTTTCCGGTGAGGCCATTTTTACCCATCTGAGAAGCCAACATATTTTAGTCAGACGCTGGGACAAGCCACGCATTAATGACTATTTGCGCATAACGGTTGGCACAAGGGAGCAATGCGACGCGCTGGTGAGCTGTCTTGAGCGCTACCTATCGTCATAGCGGCGCTTTCGAGGTATGGCTCTACTGGCAACGCCTCAGAATGACGCTACCAATGCTGTAACCCGCACCAAACGAGCAGAGAACGCCTCCAGATCACCTCTGCCAAGGTCGTTGCGGTGCTTATGAAAGGCAATAATTGACCCCGCCGACGACGTATTGGCGTAGTCATCAAGAATTGTCGGCGATTCTGTGTCACTGGGTTCGCGCCCCAGAACTTTGCGAGCGATGAGATCGTTCATATTGCGATTAGCCTGATGCAACCACAAGCGGCTTAACTGGTCGGCCTGGATACCCATAGCGTGTAACTGATCAGTGATTTGGCTGGCAACAGCCGGGCAGACTTCCTTAAAAACCTTTCTGCCTTCCTGCACAAACAGCTTATCGGTTGCGCCGACCCCCGATTCATCAGTTCGGTTTAAAAAGCCGAAGTTGTTTCGGATATTTTTGGAAAAAATGGTTTGCAGGCGGGTATCGAGGATTTCGTACTGGTTATCGCAGCACGCTACCTCGGCCGACTCTACCAGGACCGCTGTAGCGACATCGCCAAAGATAAGATGCGAGTCTCTGTCACAAAAATTCAGGTGCCCCGTGCAGATTTCCGGGTTCACCATAAGGACGCGCTGGGCACTGCCCGCGCGAATAGCATCACGGGATTGTTGGATACCAAAGGTGGCAGACGAGCACGCCACGTTCATATCAAAAGCCCAACCGGTGCAGCCCAAGGCGCTTTGCACTTCGATAGCCATGGCTGGGTAGGCGCGCTGCATGTTTGACGCTGCAACGATGATACCGTCGACCGCGTCGGCACTAACATTGGCTTGCGCAAGCGCCTCGCGGGCAGCATGTACGGCTATCTCAGCCATGACAGATAATTGCTCATTGGGTCGCTCAGGAATCGCCGGCACCATCCGTGAGGGATCGGTAATCCCGGCCTTGTTGAGCACATATCGACTCTTAATGCCCGAGGCCTTCTCAATAAACTCGGCGGATGAGTAGACTTTGGCCTCCAACTCACCAGAGGCAATAGCCTCTGCGTGTTCGCTGTTATACCGATCTACCCAGGCATTAAAGGCGACCACGAGCTCCTCATTGCTCACGGACTCGGCCGGGGTGTAAAGACCAGTGCCGCTAATAACAACACTTGGCTGGCTCATTTGAGGCCCCTCTCAGCGTTGATCAATAGGCGTGAAATCGCGGGTCTGATAGCCCGTGTATAGCTGTCGGGGACGCCCGATTCGATAACTCCCAGAGATCATCTCATTCCAGTGCGCAATCCATCCAACGGTTCGACCGATAGCAAAAATTACGGTGAACATTGAGGTGGGGATGCCCAAGGCTTTAAGAATAATGCCAGAGTAAAAATCGACGTTTGGATAGAGTTTCTTCTCAATAAAGTACTCATCCTGAAGCGCAATCTCCTCGAGGCGCTTGGCAATTTCCAGCATTTCATCCTCGATTCCCAGCTCGGCCAACACCTCATCAGCGGCTTGCTTCATCACTTTGGCGCGAGGGTCAAAATTTTTGTAAACCCGGTGACCAAAACCCATTAGTCGGAAAGGATCGTCCTTGTCTTTGGCGCGAGCCACGAAGGTGTCGATATTGTCGACGCTGCCAATCTCCTCCAGCATTTTTACGACCGCTTCGTTGGCACCTCCATGAGATGGCCCCCACAAGGCCGCAATGCCAGCGGCAATACAGGCAAAGGGGTTTGCTTGTGAAGAACCCGCCAAACGGACGGTAGAGGTCGACGCATTTTGCTCATGGTCAGCATGCAGCAGGAAGATACGATCCATCGCCCGAGCAACCGTAGGCGAAATACGGGTTGGCTCACAGGGATTGCCAAACATCATGTGCAAAAATTGGCCGAGTAGGAAAGGCTATTGTCGGGATACATAAAGGGTTGGCCAATGGAGAATTTGTAACTCATGGCAGCAATCGTGGGCATTTTCGCGATCAGTCGGTAGGCGGCCACCGTGCGATGGTGTGGATCAGAAATGTCGGTAGAGTCGTGGTAGAAAGCTGACAAAGCACCCACAACGCCACACATAATAGCCATTGGGTGGGCATCGCGTCGAAAACCGTTAAAGAACGTCCGGATTTGCTCGTGAACCATGGTGTGGTTGTGTACTGTGGTAACAAACTCTTCTTTTTCGGAAGCCGTTGGAAGCTCCCATAAAGCAGCAGATAACAGGTCTCCAGATAATCAGAGTGCTCGGCAAGCTGTTCTATTGGGTAACCCCTGTGCAGTAGTACACCTTTGTCACCATCGATGTAGGTGATTTTTGACTCGCAGGAGGCCGTTGATGTGAAGCCCGGATCGTAAGTGAAGTAGCCATTGGCTGTTAAAGAGCCCACGTTAACAACGTCGGGACCTAACGTGCCCTCTAGAACCGGCAAATCAATCGTATGGGGTGTGCTATTGCCGTTGTCGATCGTAAGAGTGGCTTTTTTGTCGGTCATGAGTACATCCTGGATCTATAGGTTTGCTAGGAGCGCCAAACTATAGTCAGATCCTGTCGTGTGTCAATTTTTCACGTTTATTTAAAAAAAGTAATCCATCCGCGGGTAACACTTTTTTTGAGTAAAATTGTCACAAAGCTATTCATACGCGTATACTCCGCCGCGGCCGAAGAGCCAGTTATTTTCGTCAAGCAACAATGGAAAACGCCCGTGAAGCCACTTGTTAGCAAAGACAAGCGTCCGGTAAACCTCGACATTGGATCGATGAAACTGCCGATTACCGCTTACGTCTCTATTACGCATCGCCTGTCAGGCGTATTTTTGTTCATTATTAGCGGCCTGTTAATTTGGGCCCTCGACCAGAGCCTCGCTTCGGAGCAGAGCTTTAACGCGCTTGCCGATGCGCTCTCTGGCCCAGTTGCTAAGGCCTTGCGTGGGCTATTGCAACCGGCATTAGCTACCACGCGCTGTCGGGGATCAAACATATCATCAT
>JAYQIT010000010.1:0-98644 GCA_038141785.1 Luminiphilus sp.
TGTGTGCGTGTGTGCGCGTCTATCTGCCTCTTAATCTCTTTTTTTTTTTTTTTTTTTTTTTTTTTTTTTTCGTTTGTTCGTTTGTTTGTTTGTTTGTTTGTTTGTTTGTTTTTTTCTCTCTCTGTCTCTCATTAGAGTAATAGGAACCTTCGAGCTCTGACGGCGGAGCAGAAGCGAAATCGATGACTGAGGCGTTAGGTAAAGCCTCTCTCGCTCTATCTCTTACAAGTAAAAAATAACACAGATCATTGCAGTGCATGAGCAAGACCAGCTATTACGTACATTACTCATTGTTTATACGATCCATCGTGCATTATTCATGATTTTCTTATATAGCAATGTAAACAATAGTCCTTGTTGTTGGTCCTTCTATTGGAATGCCATGTTGAATGTGATATAAATGGTGTAAGGGCAGGTCATGGAGAGGGAAGGATAAGAGCCCACAATGTCCCACAACTGTCTCTCTCTCTCTTTCTCTCTCTCTCTCTCTCTCTCTCTCTCCTCTCTCCCTCTCTCTCTGGCTCACTTCCCTTTCATTTTGCACGTTACATCACCATAGCGCGTTGCGAAATGGCAGGGTGTTTGAAGTCCCGGCGAAGTGGCGGAGGTACGTCTTATACATAAGCACACATACACACATCTTTTTGTATATCCATGTTCGATATCTATATATATATTTTTTGTTTGTTTGTTTGTTTGTTTGTTTGTTTTTTTTTGTTTTTTTTTGTGTTTTTTTTTTTTTTTTTTTGTGTTTTTTTTTTTTTTTGGCTATTGATGTTTTTATTCGTAGCGTTTTCAAGGGAGTGGAGGAAGAAAATGAGGGAGACAAAGAGGAGAAAAAAGGGGGGGGAGGGGTGGCAAGGGAGAAAGGTCGTGGTAGAGGTCGTGGTAGAGGTCGTGGTAGAGGGAGCTCGAGCCACCGTAGGGAAAGTGGGCCTGGCAGCCGAAGGGCGCCAGCAGCTGTCCCTGTAGATGAGGAGCCTAATCCTGAGGAGTTGATGAGGAGCCAAATCCTGAGGAGTTGGATGAGGAGCCTAATCCTGAGGAGTTGGATGAGGAGCCTTATGATGAGGAGTTGGATGAATTGAATGAAGAGTATGATGAGGAGGATGAGAACTGGGCGGATGATGGGGGAGGGTGAGAGAAAGATGGTAAAGGATGATGAGGAGGGTGAGAACAGGGCGGATGATGGGGAGGGTGAGAACAGGGCGGATGATGGGGAGGGTGAGAACAGGGCGGATGATGGGGAGGGTGTGAGGAGAGGTTGGATGATGGGGAGGGTGGGGGGAGTTGGATGATGGGGTGATGGGAAGAAAGTGGATGCAGAGGATGATGGGGAGGGTGGGGAGAAGTTGGATGGTAGGGGTGATGGGGATGATGGGGAGGGGGAGGAGATGTTGGATGATGGGGAGGGGGAGGGGGGGACAGGGGACGGGGTGGAGGTGGAGGTGGAAGTGGAGAAGAAGGTTGAGGTGGACGGGTCAGTGGGGGGGTGCGACTGAGGCGAGGAGGTTCAGGAGGACGCCGAGGTGAAGGAGGAGAAGAGCGGTCAGGACTGCCGACACTTGACGCTCCACCACTTTCTACACAGGGATCTTGTAGGTATGTGCGAATGCTTTCTAGGTATTTATATGTCTAAAATTGCCCATCTATATATACTTCTTTATTTTATTCCTAATTAGGGATACCCGTTACCAGGGATTGGCATTTCGGATGGTGGGGTCACAGGTCCTGTCCCTTCCTCCTTCATGCCCATGCCCATGCCCACACTCTCTCTCTCTCTCTCTCTCTCTCTCTCTCTCACACACACACACACACACACACACACACACACACACACACACACAGGTTAAACCCGAATGGATTGCCAGTGAGCACGCCAAGTCCATCCATTCGCGTAGTAACTCAATTGGTCACACTTCGTCTCTCTCTGCCTCTCTCTCCCTCCTCTCTCCCTCCCTTTCTCTCTCTCTCTGTATGTCCCCATATTTGGTCAATCCTATAGTAATAGTATTTTTGGAGTGATAGTGGCAGGAGTAGTAACAGTGTTGAAGTTACAGTTATAGAGATGTACATGGGAGGAATGAGAGGAACCAATGCATTGAACAAATCTCTACATTATGTTGGACTTTGTGTTAGGTTAGACAAGGATGCCCAGGAGCTCGTCATCCTACCGCATGACTCAAAGTACATCGTCAAGCGACAGCTGAGCTATCCTCTCTCTCTCTCTCTCTCTCTCTCTCTCTCTCTCTCTCTCTCTATCTATCTATCTATCTATCTCTCTCACTGCACTGTCGTTCTTTACTACTGCTTCCCTGTCAGAACTGGTTTACTACTAGTATGACTACCTAGTTGAATGTCAAAAGCTGAAAGGAAGGGGGCCAATGAAGAAGGCAGGTAGGCATTGGACGTGGTGCTGGATGCTCTGGTCTCTCTGTGGGTCTCTACGAGGCTGGCGCGACGAAGACACGCGTCTGGAACGGTACGTGTTCGTATAGATTAAGAAGGGAATACTCTGTCACATTGTTCAACATTTATAATGCATTGTAACTCTCAAACAGTCGTTTGAATGATAGGGTGGGATGAAACCCCTCAGACGTTCGTCAGAAAGGAACTTGCCCGAATGTGGCATCCTCTCCCTCCTCCCTCCTCTCCTCTCTCCCTCTCTTCTCCTCTCCTCCCTCCTCTCCTCTCCTCCTCTCCTCTCTCCTCCTCTCCTCCTCTCCTCCTCTCCTCCTCTCTCCTCCTCCTCTCCTCTCCTCTCCTCCTCTCCTCTCCTCTCCCTCCCTCCCTCCTCCTCTCCTCTATAAACAATGTGCCATAATATAAACAATGTGCCCGGCCCTGGAAATAATGTAGCATTGTATGAGCTAAACCATGCTTCATTTACAATGCACTGTTGTGTATGAATGATATTGTTACATTGCTTTGCATGTACAACGTGCTAAACAATGCTACTCTTGTTTTTTACAATGTGTTACGAAAATAAACAATGTGTTAAAAACAATGTATAATGTGATAAACAAAAATAGAAAACAATGTGTCTTCAGACACGTTGTTTAAAAACAATATCGGAGAGATAAACAGTAATAGTAATAAAACAATGTGTTTACGGGAATTTTTGGAGTGCTAACCAATGCATTAGGCTTCGCACAAACAATATACATTGTTTTTGCTTCTAGTGAAGGACAGAAGGACAGAAGGACAGAAGGACAGAAGGACAGAAGAAGGACAGAAGGACAGAAGGACAGAAGGACAGAAGGACAGAAGGACAGAAGGACAGAAGGACAAAATGAGAAGGACAGATATGTTTCGCAATTGGTTTGGCAGGGTCTTTTAATCAGCGTTGTTTTGGGCCTCATCGCTACACTGTTAGGCGCAACTACGGGCGTATTCTAGCGATACTCATAGCACTTCTTTGGGTGTTCTTTATCCAGCCATCATCCTTGGAAAGTCGCGCTGAAAAGCGATCCAGAGCTATTTATAAACGCATCCCCTATGCGCTCGATTTGTCCATTTTGGTTTTAGAGACTGGCGGCACCCTGCGCCAAGCACTCGAGGAAGTGGCCGCAAAAGATGATCCGCTCGCCGAGGAATTTAGGATAGCACTCGCTGAGATCGATTCCGGTGCGAGTCAAAAATTGGCTTTCGAAAATATGGGTGATCGGGTGGGTCTTGAGCCCCTAACAACGATTTTACTGGCCATTAATCGTGGCCAGGAAATGGGCGCGCCTATGGTGGCGACATTGGAAACCCAAGCAGAGGCTTTTCGTGAGGCTCGGTTGCAACAAATTGAAAAGCTAGCGGTGGAAGCACCCACTAAAATGACCTTTCCTAACATGATGATTATGTTTGCCGTGTTAGTGCTGATTGTTGGCCCACTCTTGATCCAACTGCTGTCCTTGGGAGTTTTCTGAAAATGATGAATGTAAAACTACAGTTTGATGCGGGGCCATGCGCGGGGGGATCGCCACGAGGTCAATTTAGGTACGCTTGTTGTTGGGCGTGAACCTCAAATTGAGGCTGATGAAGCGGCATTTAAACTCCGCTGGGGCTACGCAAGCGATAAGTCGCTCGCATTTCAAACTGATTTATCGACTTGGTTGCGTGTATCTGCAAAACCTCAGTGCCAATGGTACTAAGGTCGATGGTAAGCCTGTCTTCGAGGAGCAAGAACTGGCGCCAGGAGCGGTACTTGAACCTGAGCAAGGAACCCGTATTTCCCTTTCCTGGACACCCTTGAGACGTGTTGGGACCGAGTAATACGGCAGCCCAATCGACTGGCAACTCGTCGGTGTTAAACAGTGGACCTCTAGCGTCACCCATCGTCCGGATTGTCTTGGCGGTCTACCTACTGGGCATTGTCGGCGTAGCGCTCTGGTTGTCGGCGGATGGTGGTGCCGGGTCTTTCAACGCCCAAGAAGTGTCTGCGCTCAAAACCCAGTATGAAAGTTGGGCCGGCGCCTCTTACGACGAGCAAACGATTGCCGCTAACCTTGCTATGATTGACAAACGCACGGCGACCCTACAAGTGTTGCTTTCGCGAGGTGATCGCCGTGGGCCCGCGTGATTTGTCGGGGAGTTGATGGCGGTTGATGCATCGGTTAAGTCGCCCCTCTATCAATACGCGGCAACGTGTTTATCTAAGCTTTAAGACCTATAAGGTAACTAACATGTCAGATCGTTTCACCAATAAGACTTATGTCGGTTCGGGGGCAATGGCAACCGTTTATCGCGCCTGGGACTCGGTCATGCAGCGTGATGTAGCGCTGAAGGAGATAGCTGACGAGTTACAAGATAATGCCGACGTGCGTGAGTTGTTGCTCAACGAAGCGCGTAAGATCGCCAAAATCAAACATCCCAACGTTGTTCAAATCTCATGATGTCACCTACGATGACGGCATTCCAACCATCGTTCAGGAATTTGTGGGTGGCGGAGATCTCGCCAGCTCGGTGGGTTCCAGCACGGCATCCGTCGACGTTACTTTAAAGGTTTTACACGACGTTTTTTCAGGTCTCGACGCCATCCATTCGTCGGGCCTTATCCATCGCGATATTAAACCCGACAACCTCCTTAATGGCGACGGCACCTGGAAGTTGGTTGATTTTGGGGTGGCCATGCAGGGAGATGAGGACGTTATTCCCTTTGTAGGCTCAAAATATGCGGCGCCCGAAATTCTGTTAGCACCTGAAACCATATCGGCAAAGAGTGATTTTTATTCGACTGGTGTAATGGCCGCCCTGGAAATGCTGCTCGGTAGCGCGACCTTTGAACGCGTGGCCAGTGAGGTTACCGCCAAGTCGACGGGAAGTGAAGGTCCTGAAAATCCCAATGCGTTTTGGCAGAAATGGAGCTACAGCAAGCTTGCTTGGCCGCGGCTCGAAGAGATCGACGATAAGTTTTCAGTACAGCTCTCTGATTTTATCGCAACGCTTATCGCCCATGAGGCAGATGCTCGTCCTGCAAATGCGGCTGAGGTGTTGGCCGCTTTGAATGAGCTTCGCGACGCCGAGCGGCAGATACTCAGTGCGCCGACATTGCCGCTCGCTGGATCAGCTCCCCCCGTATCGGAGGGTGCGCCCAAGAAAAAGAAACAACCTCTTTGGTTTAAGGCTATCGCCGGCGTATTGCTGGTATGCCTAATAGGGTTGGGGGCACTGGAGCAGTGCCCGCGAAGCCGCCCTTAAGCGTCGCCACGTCGACGGAGGCGGCGACATTAGTCGGATCAATACTCGCAGAAACACCATCGGCGATGACAGCGATTATCCGCGGTACTCAAGGCGGAGATGGACCGCAAACAATGGAGATTGGTCGCGCCATCGCATTTGACGTTACGGCTCAAAACAGTGGTCAACTTGCACTCTGTTCATTTAAGTGCCGATCACGCACTGTCGGTTATATACCCATCGCCCGCCGCCGGCGAGCTTCCGAGTGTAGAGGGTAGCGTAACTCTCGCTATCGGCGACGATTTACGGCTAGAAGTTTCCGAACCCACAGGAACCGAGTATTGGCTTTTGCTTAATACGGCAGAGGGGTTGGTCATACCTGAATCGGTACCCATGATCCCGGTTGAGGATTGGGCCCGCGCGTTCCTAATAGGCGATGATCCAGTCTATTCCGCAAGACTCGTATCGTGGCTCGCCAATCAGCCATTGACGGGTTGGGCATTGATTGAGGTCAATGTCGTCAAGCTAGCTGAAACCGAGTGAGGCGTTAGAGCGACGATTATGGACGCAAACCGTGATCACATATTTTCGGCGACACTAGACTACTTTCTGGCCCCTGTCGCTGAGCTCATGGCCGACGAGAGCGTTCGTGAGGTAATGATTAATGGCGCCAATCAAATTTCTATTTGAGAAAATGGTGCGCTAACGCTCTCCGATGTCGTGTCGGTGATGAGACGCGTTGCAAGCCGCAGTCAAAAAACCTGGCGCAATATGTGGGTGTGCGTATTGACGAGACAACTGCTTCGTTTTGATGCACGATTACCTCAAGGCGTCGGAGTGCACGTGAGTATACCGGTATCCGGTGGGTATGTCTGATCCGAAAACACAGCAAGGCTCGCTCACCTTGCCCGATTTTAATCAGCTTCTGGTTCGCTTTCCAGAACAAGCGGTGGAATTACTGCGTGGAGCCGTGACTCACGAGGAAGAATATGATTATCTCGGGAGGCACTGGCACAGGTAAGACAACATTTATAAATGCGTTATCGGCATTTGATTCCCGAAGGGAATCGCATTATCCTACGATGAGGACGCAGCAAATTACAGCTCGATCAACCCCATGTCGTGTCACTTAAAACTAGACCGCCAATAGAAAGGCCAGGGTGAAGTGACAATACGCGATTTGCTCCATTCGTCACTACGCATGCGCCCTGACCGCATTATTGTGGGAGAAGTGTCGAGGTGGCGAGGCGCTCGACCTGTTGCAAGCAATGAATACGGGCCATGAGTGGTTCTATATCGACCGTGCACGCCAATACGCCGCTAGAATCCTTGCGGCGATTAGAAGACGCTAGCCCTTTTTGCGGGCGAAGAGATACCACTTAAGTTTCTGCGCGCGCAGGTAGCCTCAGCGGTTCAAATCGTCATTCAGCTACAGCGCTTGGCAGGCAGGCGATCAGTGGCCTCCATTGCTGGTATTGCAATTAAAAGACAGCGGTGACTATCAAGTGCGCGAGTTGTTTAGTTACGAATACGCTTCAAAACCCTGAAGTTTGTGGCTGAGCCCACATTCGCAGATAGACTGTAGTCTCTGGGCCTTATGTGGGTCCTACTGATTTGCATCGTTGGTGTCATCGTTGCTGTGATTGCAGCGCTGGCTATCTATCCTGGAGAGCTAAGTTGGCTCTCGGCCAAGCTACACACGCGCTCTATGATCTTGCTGCCGCTGAGTACCATCGCAAGTGGTTGCGACGCCAGTCACTCACCGCCACGACGCCTGCTGTCATTTGCTCTTATGTAGCCGATGCTTTCGAGAAGAGCATAAGCGTGTTGGACCTGTGTTCAGGTACGGGCCGGGCGACTGGGGTCATCTTTGAGTGCGGTCGAGAAAACGAGACGAACTTTGTCTGTGGATGCATCACCTGGCATGCTAAAGGGCTTGAGCAGCGCTTGAATGGGTTGGGCTCGCCAGCTCTCAGCTGAAGATTATTTGTGGCGACGAAGCGAAAAGCGGCTCGACCAAATCCGAAGGCGCTTCCATATGGTTGCGATGATGAATGCAGAGTTCCTACCAGCTTTTTCCAAACTAGTAGAGCGTCTCAGCACTTGCCTCCCATCCGGGCGCAGTGCTGATAACCACCCGCCCAGAAGGTCTGTTGCGGTTGGGCTTCCACGTCGCGCGCAACACCGCCCAGCGTATTACAGCGTGTTCGCGCGACAGGGGCTCTCGTTGTTTGTGGATCGGCCTTGGCGTGCTCAGTACCGATTAGTTGCCTGGCAATTCAACCGCAAGTGATGGAGATATCTTCAAGCTTCACTGGTCAGTGAATTCGATAAAGCACACTCGTTTGTGCCTGACGAGATTGAGACGATGGTTTTGACTTGCCTACGTTGCCAAAAATGAGCTTGCAACCGAGCCAACTACCGACGAACCGATTTGGCCGCCTACTGAGTCCCCAAAGTGCTTCGCCAGCTTCATTGCTGACGGCTTGCCCGACGCCAGACGCACCAGCACGTCGTGCGCGGCAAGCGAATCATCCCACAGGGTGCTCTGAGAATCAGATATGCAGCGCGACCCATTCACAGAAACGTACATGTCAATTTCAAGTGGAGTGCCTTTGAACCCAGCCACTTTGTCAGCATTTGCTCCCAGCGATTAGGGAAAAGTGACATGAGCGTTTGCGCTTGTCTGGGGAACCTAGGGAGCCAGGAAGATACCCCGAGTTCCTCTGCATACTCACCAAAAAATTGCTCGACGTCACCATCGTGTTTCTTGGGCCTATCAGACATCCAGGCGTCTATATGCCAGTCAATCCGGCATTGCTGTCCGGTATCTCTCACGGTGCACACTTGGTTGCTGGTGATTGTATGACGGTAGGCTTTCGAGCGATTGACTCGCTTGAATTCTTCTGTGTCTCTCGCGCGAACTTGCGATTGTCCCCAGGCGCAATTTTGAATAGGAAAGGGCAGGCTCTGGTTTTCGGTGGCAGCATCCAGTTCACTGCGTAAGCCATACAGTTCATCTGAACGATCGAGGACCTCAATACTGTATGCGCCGCTATCACCAATTGCAATACTTCCCTGATTCAAGTCAATGATTTCACTGGACGACATCGCTGGATCACCGGCGTCGCTTATTGTGATCTTGGCGAGTTGCTCACTAATAGTCATGGTCATGACGCTATTAGTTGCGTAGTTGACTAGCGCACCGTTCGCTTCTACTTGAACAGAGGTTGTCAGTTGGCTTCCGGCATGAGCAGCTAGAGCGAGTGTGCTGGAAATGATTGTTGTGGTGCTAAACAACAGTTTTTTCACGGAAGACCTCTACAGTTGTCGAATCATGCATTTCCGATCTAGACTAGCTTTGGAAAATGGTTGGGTCAACGGAACAGATAGCCGAAAATACAGTTTATGTCGTTGGCCACATATTTCAGCACTTGCACAAAAATGAGGAAAAATCATGACCACAAGCGCAGTTAACAAAATGGCGGCAGCTTTTGTCGTACTGGCCATGGCGCAGTCAGTGTCGGCCCAAGACGCAGACTCAAAAGATGGCGAGGAGTTACAGTTTAAGGCCGAGGTATCATTCAGGCAGTTGAGCAGCAGTCGGCGCCTGAGCCTCTTGAGACCTATGACGATGGCCCAAGCGGTGGTGATGTGATGGCCGATTCAGAGCCAGAACCTGAACAGCCCAAAGTGGTCACCTTTGAGGTGCAAATGATCAACTTCGAATATGCCTCAGCGATGCTGACCACCGCCGCAAAGAGGCAGGTTGACGAGTTCGGTGTGGCATTAACCAGTGACGAGCTGGCAGGGGTGACGCTGACAATTGTTGGACACACTGACGACCGTGGCAGTGAAGCTTATAACCAGCGACTGTCAGAGCAACGAGCAAGTTCAGTTGCCAATTATCTTAGAGACAAGTTTGCCGTATCAGCTGACCGGTTGACTGTGGTGGGCGAGGGTGAGGCAATGCCGCTAATAGCCGAGACTACTGCTGAGGCGCGCGCACAAAACCGACGGGTCGAAATGACCTTCGTGCTCCCCTAAACAACCAGGTATCTCATTGGGAGTGCACAGGGTCTGAACATCGGGTTTATCAGCGTCTGGAGCTCACCGTAACTTCAGGCGCTGACCGAGTTGTAGGTAAGCCGTGGGATCAAGACGGTTTATGCTAGCGAGCTGGATAACACTGGTGCCATAGCGCTGGGCTATACTCCATAGGGAATCACCCGACTGTACTTTGTGGTACTTCGCGTGCCCACGCCTTTTGGGTGGCCACTCCCTCGGTCCAGCCGCTAGTTTAGCTTCACTGTTTGTTTCCCTTGGAATCAATAACGTCTGGCCCGAGCGAATTAGCGAACCTGTTAGTGCGTTAGCTGAGCTGATGAGTGCCACTTGCGTGTTGAAACGTTCTGCAATGGCACCGAGGGTGTCGCCCGATGCCACCGTGTAGTGAGCCCAGCTGACGCGCTCAGATGGGGTGATTTGAGCAAGCCCACGGCTGAATTGGTCCACCGACTCGCTGGGTAGCCAGGTGTGGTCGCAACGTCAGGTGCAGTTGCCCAGCGTAATTGCGCTGGATTAGTGGCGCGCAGAACCCCCAGCTCCACGCCGGCGAGCTCGGCGACCCTCGCCATCTCAATTTGCCCACCGGTGCTTACCATGGTGTGGTTAACCGCACTGTTTAAATGTGGCAATGACATATTGAATCTTGCCGGGTGGCTAATAATTTCGGCAAGGGCAAGAATGCGAGGGACGTAACGACGTGTTTCTCGCGGTAGTTTGATGTTCCAGTAGTCGGCAGGCGTATGGGTATTGCCTGCGGATTTCAGCGCGCGCAACACGACCGCGACTGCTGTTATAGGCTGCCAGCGCCAGGGCCCAGTCACCGTTAAACTCCGTCTGAAGCTCTACCAAGTAGCCAAGAGCGAACTCAGTTGCAACGGGTATGTCGAGCCTGGCGTCGTACCACCAATTAACCTCCAGCCCGTAATGGCTGGCGGTCGCAGGACTGATTTGCCACAGTCCCGCCGCACGCTGGCTCCTGAGTAGGCCCAGGGTCTAACATACTTTCTATAACCGGGATCAGCGCAAGTTCCATCGGGAGATCAAGGCGCTCAATTTCGGATACGATCCAGGGCAATGCGGGAAGCGCTCGTTCGCTGAGTACCTCAAAGAAATTCGGTTGTGCCAGTATATGCTCTATCTCTGGCTTGACCCCGGCATGGTCGCGCTCCCAGCTAAATCCCCAGGCAATACGCCCCCACAAATCATCGGCTTGCAAGGATATGCGCGATGGCATCGGGTATTTCCTTGCGCGTTGCTGTAACAGCTATTTCAGATAGGTGCTCACCGTTATTCGACGAAATGAGCGAAAAATTGGTGCAACCCAATAGCACTAAATTCATGCGAGAGCGACAACACTCAGCGCAGTCAGGCGTCGGGCCACGCAAATAGCTATTACCGATGGCGTTTGTCGATTACACATCGGTGTTGGGTGTCAGTGTCGAGTCCGAGAAGCGCTTAAAAGTCATCCTTCCAGCGCCTCAACGATTCAAAATTTCATCCGCGCCCGAACCGGCCAGCCGGTTATGTTTCGCGAGATTATTCACAATGGCCGGGTCGTCCCAACGCAAAAACGGGTTGCTAGCTAGCTCGACAGCGAGTGTCGAGGGCACCGTGGGTTCACTCGCCGTTCGAAGCTGGGTACAAGCTTCAGCTTGAGCTTGTAACTCGGCATTATCGGGATCTGCCGTGAGCGCAAATTGCATGTTAGCGGTGGTGTATTCATGCGCACAATAGAGGCGCGTGTCCTCGGGCAGTGCTTTGATGCGCGCCAATGACGATCGCATCATTGGATACGTCCCTTTCAAAACGCGACCACAACCGCCTACGAAAAGCGTGTCACCACAAAAATAATAGTCCTGGCGAATAGTAGGCAATGTGGTCGAGGGTGTGGCCGGGCACAGCCATAACGGTAAAATTCAAGTTGTCGATAACAATGCTGTCACCATCGATCACACGATGATCAATACCGTCGATCTTGGGGTTGTCAGGCCCCCAGACGGAACAGCCGGTGGCTTGTTTGAGTGTCTGCAGGCCGCCCGTGTGATCTGGATGCCAGTGCGTAATAAAGATGCCATCCAGTGTTAGCCCTCGTGATTCGAGTGTTGACAGTACCGGAGCGGCATCGCCGGGGTCGACGACGTAGCAGCCGCCCTGGTTGGTTTGTAACAGCCAGATATAGTTGTCATTAAAAGCTAAAATGGGCTCAATAGTCATAATGTCGTCGTCTGCAGATTCATTAGTTAAGTTGCCGTCTCATTCGTCCGTGTGGCGCGTTTGGCGCTTAAGACTGCCCCGGTAAGGTGTGGGCAGATTTTCGTTCCTGTGTTACTCGCTCCCTCCCAGCTGCGCCGTGTTATTGCAGTATTGCGAATCGAGCTCTTTTTACTACCCGCTAACGCTATGCCTGAGCATATTGCCAGGATCATCGAGTAACGCTACTGTGGCGCCATGTTCTCGCGTTTTACATCTCGCCTGTCTCGAAAACGGCGCTCGCAGCTATCCGAGCACGCCTGCTTGCGTAGCTGGTATCGGGACTCTGCATCGGGCCAGCGCCTTAAGCGACAGGTTCATGATGACATTGCTGTTATTTTAGACGAATGGTTCGGCTATCACATGCTCGTTATTGGCGTTGACGCGGGCTTGGATATTGCAGCCATGACTCGAGTCCAGCATCTGTGTTCTATGGTATCAGCCGATGCTCATGAGGCGAAACCCGAGGCAAAACTTCAGCGACACACAACGGTGGTTACCGTGATGAAGCGCTACCCATTGAGACCGAGTCGGTTGACGTGGTTGTACTACTTAACGCGTTGGAGTTATCGGCACAACCCCATGAAGTACTGCGCGAAGCCCACCGTGTGTTAACGCCCCACGGTCATTTACTGGTTGTCGGCAGTAACCCCAACAGCTTTCGTGGACTGTGGGTTCGCCTGTGCGCACTCACGGCCTCAGGATCCCCATTACCAACGGGAATCTCCGCTACTAAATTGGGCGATTGGCTAAAATTATTGCATTTCTCAGTGACACCGATCCGCCACAAACTGGTGTTGCCGTTTGGGGGAGGGGTCCGATTGGTCGTTGGTTTGCCGGTATTGACAACTGGTTAGCTGAGCACAACATTCCTCCGGGCTCATCCTATGTCGTCTACGCCAACAAGATGGTTGTAGGGCACATCAGTGCGCAACGCACAGAGCGCGTTAAAGCACGGCTTATGGGGCTTCCTGTCGCCAAACCCGTGGTTGGCACACGCGGATCGGTAACCTCTCGAAGCGAGACTGCACCATTAAGGCCCGTCGAGTGAAACAGGTCAGTATTTATACCGATGGCGCGTGTAAGGGAAATCAGGTCCCGGAGGCTGGGGTGCGGTGCTGCGCTTTGGCGAGCATGAACGAGAGTTGTTTGGCGGCGAGCCTGATACTACGAATAACCGGATGGAGCTAACAGCGGCCATAGAGGCGCTAAAATTGTTGAAAGAGCCATGCCGCATAGCGCTAACGACAGATTCGGTCTATGTGCGTGACGGCGTGACAAAATGGATTCATGGCTGGCGCAAAAATGGTTGGCGGACGGCAGCAAAAAAACCGGTAAAAAATCAGGACTTGTGGCAAGCACTTGATAATGAGGTGGCCCGGCACCAGATTGAATGGCACTGGGTAAAAGGCCACAGTGGGCATCCCGAGAATGAGCGAGCAGACGCGTTGGCCAATCAGGGGATAGCGGCGATTCGTGATCAGGCGTAGTGTAATAAAGGTGAAAAGGTGAGACAGGTCGTCCTCGATACAGAAACAACGGGCCTAGAAGTGGCTCAAGGCCATCGAATCATTGAAATTGGCTGTGTTGAAGTTATAAATCGTCGGTTGACGGGTCGTCACTACCATCAATACATACAACCGAATCGAGAGATTGATCAGGGTGCGCTGGAAGTTCACGGAATCACCCAGGAGTTTTTGGCCGACAAACCGACCTTTGCGCGCATCGCCACTGCGTTTTTAGATTTTATTCGTGGTGCTGAGTTGATCATTCACAATGCGCCGTTTGATGTTGGGTTTATTGATGCCGAGCTAAAGCGAATCGATCCCGAGCAGCCCATTGTCAACGAACTGTGCTCAGTCACTGACTCACTCGTAGTTGCGCGCAGCAAGCATCCTGGTCAGCGCAACAACCTCGATGCCTTGTGCCAACGCTATGGAGTAGACAATGCGTCACGTACACTCCACGGCGCGCTACTTGATGCTGAAATTCTGGCCGACGTTTATCTTGCCACATGACCGGCGGCCAGACCAGTCTTGGGCTAAATGATGGCGATGACAGTGCTACCAGCCAGGGTGGAGGCGTCGGTCGGATACGACGGTTAGCGACTGACCGTCAGGCGCTACCCATTTACCAAGCGTCAGAAGAAGAGCTTCGTCGCCATGATCAAAAGCTAGACCAAATTGCGGACCAAGCTGGGGGCAAGGTTCTATGGCGCGAGCTTGGTTTTTAACTGTGTCAATTTAAACATCTTGGGAAAATGTGGCGAGCAATAAAAAAGCGGGTTTGAAACCCGCTTTTTTATTGGTGCTGTATGGCCTAGATAAACAAGCTGACAGCTGCGAGGCCAATGCCACCCAATACCAAGGTGTAAGGCAGTGCCATAATAACCATTCGGCCGTAGGACAACCGGATGAGCGGTGCAAGAGCCGATGTCAGTAAAAACAGGAATGCCGCTTGACCGTTGGGTGTCGCCACACTAGGCAGATTAGTGCCCGTGTTGATGGCCACGGCAAGTTGGTCAAACTCAGCACGGGTAATCTCTCCAGCGTCCAACGCCGCTTTTACCTCGCTGATATAAACCGTCGCCACAAAGACGTTGTCAGAGATCATTGACAGAACGCCATTGGCAATAAAGAACATGGCCGGCCGCACTGAGGCCTCCATGCGCAATACGGCTTCAATCACGGGGGTAAACAAATGTTGCTCATGTATTACGGCTACAATGGCGAAGAAAACAACAAGCAGTGCGGTGAAGGGCAAGGCTTCCTCGAATGCGTGACCTATTTGGTGTTCTTCCGTGATGCCGTTAAATGCCGTCAGAAGCACAATGACCATAAGACCTATAAGGCCGACGGCCGCCAAGTGGAAAGCGAGGCCAATCACGAGAATGAGCGCGACAATGGCCTGAATAACCAGTTTGGCATTGGAGCGAGGGTTGGCCCGAGCCATCTCGCGCTCTTGAAATTCTTCAAGCACCTCGCGCACTTTCGGCGGTAATTGCGCGCCATAGCCAAAGACACCGAATGTCTCGAGGACCAGGCAAGTGAGTAAGCCGGCCGCCAGAACGGGCATTGTTACCGGGGCCATCAGTAGAAAGAATTGAATAAAATTCCACTCCGCCACTGTTGCGATCAGCAGGTTTTGGGGTTCACCCACTAGAGTACAAACACCGCCCAGTGCCGTGCCCACCGCGCCGTGCATAAGCAGACTTCTTAAAAAAGCACGGAACTGCTCGAGATCTTCGTGATGCGTATCAACGATTGCTTCGTCATTGCCATGATCATGGTCGTCGGTACTGTGATGCTTACCCGAGGCGACCTTATGGTAAACCGCGTAAAAACCTACACCCACGCTAATTAAGACGGCGGTCACTGTAAGCGCATCGAGGAACGCAGACAGTACTGCGGCAACCAGCGAAAACATCAATGACAACAACTTCTTGGACTTTACGTTGAGCAAAATCTTTGTAAACACATACAGCAGCAGATCTTTCATGAAATAAATGCCTGCAACCATAAACATCAGCAGCAGGATAACTTCGAAGTTTGCCGCGGCCTCATGGTAAACCGTGTGCGGGTCGGCCATTCCGATGACAATGGCTTCTATGGCGAGTAGCCCTCCCGGCTGTAACGGATAGCAACGCAATGCCAGGGCGAGGGTGAAAATGAATTCACCAATAAGAACCCAGCCAGTGACAAAGGGTCCGACTGTCGCTAGCAAAATTGGGTTGAGTACAAGAAAGCCGATAATGGCTTGCTTGTACCAAACCGGTGATGAGCCCAAGAAGTTATGCCACAGGGCCGTGGTAGGTGATTCACTCATGTAAGCAACCTTGTGCTGTTGTTGTGGGTGCGCTCGGGGATTTTGCTGGCCCCGAGCAGCGGGCCCCGTTATTCTAGGGCATACGAAAGTTTTTTTTTAGCGTTGGTTAAAGATTGTTCGGTTTGTCTCCCCTTGTCGGGGTTACACCTGACTGGACGACAAATCGAGAGTGAATGATGCTTGAAATCGTCGATTCGGTACCGAACTCGGGAGCCGATGATCGGTGTTTTGCTTTTAGTGGGCAACACGCTGTCGTTTCAATGAGCCTACCACCCGGAGAGCCGTGGACGCGCGCTGATCTTGAACGGGAGTTTGGGCCGTTGCTTGCCCAAGTACCCATTGGCCGTTGGCAGGGTAAGGCCTGTTACGCTGTTGAAGTAGACCCTAATTACATCGATCCACTACGCCATATCGAGGGCAGCCTATTCACGCTATTGGGGCGTGTTACTGATGCCGCGTTCAGTGCCTATGGTCGAGCATTGCAGCTGTTATCTTGGCAGCGAGACCATCGGTTCTGCGGTCGCTGTGGTCTGGCGACGGAGTTGGCCGATAACGGTAAGGCTTTAGCCT
Organism: Luminiphilus sp.; assembly: GCA_038141785.1. Taxonomy (GTDB): domain Bacteria; phylum Pseudomonadota; class Gammaproteobacteria; order Pseudomonadales; family Halieaceae; genus Luminiphilus. The sequence goes on from JAYQIT010000010.1 coordinate 16,381, forward strand.
GCCGGCGTTGTGAGCACAGTTGTTACCCGCGACTGTCCCCCTGCGTCATTGTTGCGGTGGGCCGTGGCGAGCAATTACTCCTTGCTGCGGCAAAGGGAAGACGTGGCACTTTTTATAGCACGCTAGCGGGGTTTATAGAGCCCGGAGAGACCGCTGAACAGGCGGTTGTGCGTGAAGTCCGTGAGGAAGTGGGGCTTGACGTGAACAACGTGCGGTATTTTGGTTCTCAGTCATGGCCATTCCCGGGTCAGTTGATGCTGGGTTTCTACGCCGAATATGCGAGCGGCGAACTGGTGCTCGCGCCCGACGAAATCGACGATGCCGGCTGGTTTGGCGTGCATGATCTACCACCTATCCCTCCCAGAGCTTCGATTTCTGGTCAATTGATCCACGGTTTTTTTACTCATGTATCGTTAGCCTAATGACCAACCTCAGTCAGGAGAAGTAATGGAGTTTTTGCAGGAAATTGGTGTTTTTTTGGTTGAAGCAATCATCTTGGTTGTCGCCATTTTAGTGGTGTTGCTTGGTGTGGCTGCACTGGGTGCACGCCGGCGGGGAGGCGAGGAGGGCTACATTGAGGTACGGCGCCTCAACGAGCGTTACGTTGGCTATCGGGATGCTATTCGCAGTCTCACTGAGCATGAGGAAGAGCGTAAAGCCAGGGAAAAAGCTGAGAAACGCGAGGCAAAGCAGCAACACAAAGCGGCTAAGCAACGCGCTAAGGACGCATCGGAACAACCGGATAAGAAACGGTTGTTCGTTTTACATTTTGACGGCGATATAAAGGCCAGTGAGGTGGCGTCGCTACGCGAGGAGATCTCCGCCATATTGCCTGAAGCCTGCAAACAGGATGAGGTGCTACTTTGCTTGGAAAGTCCGGGAGGCATGGTACATGGTTATGGTCTCGCCGCTAGTCAGCTGCAGCGCATTAAGGACGCGGGTATTCCATTAACGATAGCTGTCGATAAGGTGGCTGCGAGTGGTGGGTATATGATGGCTTGTGTGGCTGATCGCATTATCGCTGCTCCCTTTGCTGTATTGGGATCGATTGGGGTCATCGCGCAATTACCCAATTTTCACAAGCTGTTAAAAAAGCACGACATCGATTTTGAGTTACTAACGGCGGGCGAGTACAAGCGCACCCTAACGATGTTTGGCGAGAATACTGACAAGGGACGTGAAAAGTTCATTGAAGATCTTGAAAGCACCCATGACTTATTTAAGTCATTTGTTACTGCCAACAGGCCCGTTGTAGACATTGCCAAAGTTGCTACCGGGGAAGTTTGGTATGGCCAGCAAGCACTCGATGAAAAACTCATTGATGAACTGGGTACTTCTGACAGCTATATTCAATCGCAGTTGGAGGACTCGGATATATTAGAGGTACGTTATGTCCCTAAAAAGTCCTGGCAAGAGAAGCTGGGCGTCGCAGCGGAGGGCGCCCTTGAGCGTGGTCTATTGAAAATCTGGCAAACGGGCACCCTGCGTCAACTTCCCTGAGGCGAGTAGCCAGGCACTCCTAACGCTTGGGCACAGCCGCTTGGTCAAGGCGCCAGCGCAAGGTATCGATGCGGTCTTGCCCAAAAAAAGGCTCGTTGTTGAATACACAGGTGGGCACACCCCAGTGCCCGGCCGCCTCCAATGCAGCATGGTTGTCGTTGATGATGGCTTGGGCGTCGTAGCGGGCTATTGCCTGCTCCATGTCAGATAGCGAATGTCCAACGCTGCTCACAATGGCAGACAGACGGCCTTCGTCATTCCAACCCGGTTCGCCCGCCCAAATTTCTCTCGATAATGCGTCTGCAAACTCAAGTGCACAGCCGCGGCGGGAGGCTTCTACCCCTAAATAGCTGATTCGGTAAATATACGGTTGCTCTTCGGCGACTTCCAGGGTCTCGAAATTTTGCACGATAGGATCGGGGGAGGGCCAGTGTATGGGGCGTCCGAGCATTTCGGCACGTCTAAACGCATCCATAACGATGTACATGGCGGGTTTGGGGTTGCTCTGGTTGAACAGGGTTGCTTTGGTACGCACTGCAATCGGTAACACGACTCTGAGATTTATGCTGATTGCATAATCATCACGCAGTGCCAATAAGTCGGGTATGGCGAGGTAGGAATAGGGGCTTCTAAAAGACCAGAAAACATCGACGTTGTGCATTCACAAACCTCCCAGCAGAGTGGCTTACTCTACCCATGCGCGGGCGTGCTGTCACTCACCTTACGCGTATGCAAGCTCCTGAATCGCTGCATGGTGGTTGAGGTAGACTTTGCCCCCAAATGCTCCAGGAAATGACTTCGTTTAAGTTTGTCCATGACAGGGCCTTTGACCTCACTCAGGTGCAGCTGAATATCGAGCTCTGCGAGTCGGCGGTTGATCTCCTCTAGGGCCTCTAGCGCACTGAGATCTATTTCATTCACTGCAGGACACATTAAAATCACATGCTCCACCGCACTGTGCTCTGCTAGCTGGGCATAGATAATGTCCTCGAGATAGGTAGCATTGGCAAAATACAAGCTGCCATCTACACGCAGCGATAAAATATTTGGGTACGTCACGACTTCATGGCGCTGGACATTACGGTAGTGTTCGGTGCCGGGAACGGTGCCCACGATGGCAAAGTGTGGTCGCGTCGTTTTATGCAGGTGCATGACAATCGAGGCTACAACGCCGGATACCACACCTATCTCTACGCCAAAACCGAGGGTCAACAGAATCGTTGCCGCAATGGCAATGAAGTCGGCGCGCGAGTAACACCAGGCCTCTTTAATGATCTTGATATCATTCAAACTGGTGACGGCTACGATGATGGTGGCAGCCAGCGTGGCTTTGGGTAAAAATACAGGGCGGGGGTGAGTAGTAGAGCGGCTAGTGCAATCCCTACTGCGGTCATAATGGAGGCAAGTTGCGTCTCTGCACCCGCATCAAAATTCACCACACTGCGCGAAAAGCCCCTGTAACGGGGAACCCGCCGCTCACCGCTGCGGCAATGTTGGCGCTTCCAAGTCCGATCAATTCTTGATTAGCGTTAATGCGTTGCCTTCGTTTTGCACCCAATGTGCGTCCTACCGACACAGGATTCAACAAAGCCAATCAGTGAAATCAACAGTGCAGGCAAGGTTGGGTATGCACCAACTCCCAGCTTACAATGGGGCAAAGCGAAGGCGGGCAGACCCCGGGGACGTGGCCAACCAAGGCGACTCCTTGCTGTTCCAGGTTGAGCAAAAGGGCGGCTGTGATCGTAATAGCGATTGCCAACACGGGAGATGCTTTTGCAGCAAGGGTGGCGAAACGGGGCGCCAGACCTGCCATGATGAGCAACCGAGCGAGCTGGGCGCGACAAAACAGAAGAAATAGTAGGGTGAAGCTGCCCACAGCAAGCGTAGTCAAATTGACATCGGGTACATGCTGTAACAGGGTGTAAAGTAGCTCTGGAAGGGCCTCGCCGTGAGCCGATATACCTAAAATGTGACGAAACTGGCTCAAGGCTATGATGACGCCCGACGCTGTAATAAAGCCGCTCACAACAGGGTGAGACAGGAAGTTGGTGATGAATCCAAAACGCGCAATGCCCAAAACCAACAGCATCACACCGCTCATTAAGGCAAGCACCACGGCTGCGGTGGCGTAGTCAGCTGTTCCCTGTTGGGCAACGGCGCCCACCGTGGTGGCGGTCATGAGTGACGCTACCGCCACGGGGCCTACTGACAAGGTTCGGCTGGTACCAAATAACGCGTACGCTATTAGCGGTAAAATGCTGGCATACAAACCCATCTCGGCGGGCAAGCCCGCCAATAGGGCATAGGCAAGCGACTGGGGATAAGCATGATGGTGACAATAACCGCCGCTACCAAGTCACTGATAAATTGACTCGTTGAGTAGCTCTTTAGCCATTGAGAAGCCGGTAGCCAGCTCACGTGCATGGCAGAACTCCTCTTAGACCTGTGGAATGGGTTTTACCATCCACTCTCGGCCTTTGAGCATGGCTTCCCAGTAAATCCAGGGCAGGGCCTGAGCCTTCAGCCGCCATGCCAGCGCGCTTGGCTGTTCGCCATCGAGAATCCACTTAGGAAAGCTGGGTAGCAGCTTGCCGCCATAACCAAACTCAGCGAGCACAATTTTGCCGCGCTCAACGGTGAGTGGGCAGGAGCCATAACCGTTGTAATGACTGTGGTAGGGCGCTTTACCTGCGTGGTGTAAAAGATTGACGGCTACAACGGGTGCCTGAGCACGGGCAGCCGCCGCTGTTTTGGCGTTTGGTGCGTTGGTCACGTCACCCAGCGCCCAAATATTGTCGTATTTGCTGCTCTGAAGCGTATCGGGGTTAACGTCAACCCAGCCGGCATCATCGGCTAACGGTGAGTGTTTTATGAAGTCCGGTGCGCACTGGGGAGGGCAGACGTGAATCATGTCGAAGTCGGATTCAACGGTTTCACCTTCTGCGGTGGTAAAGGTCGCTATTTTGCTTATCACCATCGATAGCCGTCAACGTGTGTTGAAAATTCAGACTGGCACCGTAGCGTTCAACGTATTTCATTAATGCTGGAACGTAAGCCTGAACACCGAACAGCCCAGGGGTGGCAGTGTAAAACTGCACGTCAATGTCACTGATCAAGCCTGATCGCGTCCAGTGATCTGCTGACAAATACATGGCTTTTTGTGGCGCGCCAGCACATTTTATGGGCATGGGTGGTTGGGTAAACAGCGCTTTTCCTTTCTTTAGAGACTGCACAAGTTTCCAGGTATAAGGCGCTGTTTTAGATGAATAATTTGATGTTACTCCTCGTGTCCCTAGCCAGGTTTCCAAACCTTCAACGCCCGCCCAGTTTAATTTGAGGCCCGGACAGACAACGAGGCGGTCGTAGTGCAATCGGCTACCGTCACCGAGGTGTACGGCGTTGTTTTCTGGATCAAAGCCCTCCACCGATTGTTTAAACCAGGTGCAGCCGCGCGGGATGACGCTCGATTGTGGTCTGCCGGTCGTCGTAACGTCAAAAATACCGCCGCCAACCATGGTCCAGCCCGGCTGGTAGAAGTGTTGGTCTGCTGGATCGACGATAGCTATCTCCAACGACCGGTCACGTTTTGCGAGTGAGGCCGCCGTGGCAATCCCGGCCGATCCACCTCCTACAATCACTACATTAAAGTGCTTTTCCATTGCGTGTTCCCCAGCTAGGTGTCGATTCAATTATTTATTGCTGTATTTATTGGTCAGAGGCGAGGTTCGCCAAATCGGGGCCGCCAAAGGCATTGAGTGGAACCCGGAAAAACAGCCGGCCGTTCTCGTCACTTGGTGGCAGGTGGCCGGCCCGCATATTCACCTGGAGCGAGGGCAAAATAAGGCTTGGCATGCCAAGCGTCGCGTCGCGTGCTTCCCGCATAGCAACGAATTCAGCCTCCGAAATGCCGTCATTGACATGGATGTTGTGAGCCCGCTGCTCTCCGATGGTGGTTTCAAAGGCTAATTCACGCCCATTGGGTTGATAATCATGGCAAACAAATACTCGTGTTTCTTTGGGCAGGGCCATTAGGCGCTTGATCGACCGATATAGGGTAGTGGCGTCGCCGCCCGGAAAATCGCATCGTGCGGTGCCGCCGTCGGGCATAAACAAGGTATCGCCGACAAACAACGCGTCGCCAAGAAGATAGGCCATACAGGCGGGTGTGTGACCGGGTACGTGAAAAGCATGACAATGGACATTACCCACGTTAAAGCTTTCCTCGTCGGTGAGCATCAGGTCGAACTGGCTACCGTTGCGCGGAAAAGCGTCATTTTCGTTGTACACAGCTGCAAATGTCTCTTGAACTGTCGTAATATCGCTACCAATGGCGATGTCGCCGCCAAGACTGGCCTGTAGGTAGGGTGCCGACGTCAAGTGGTCTGCGTGCACGTGGGTTTCGAGAATGAAGTCAACACTGAGTCCCTCGGCATTGACGTAGGCAATGATGGCGTCCGCAGAATCAGTCGTTAGCGTGCCCGAGGCGTAATCGAGGTCTAGCACTGGGTCGACAATGGCGCAACGTTGCGTAATTGGGTCAGCGACAACGTAGCTTATTGTCCATGTTCGAGCGTCAAAGAAGTGCTTAACCGTCGGCTTGGCGATACCTTCATGATTGACGTCAGTAATAGCGTTCATAACGAAGACCTTAGTAGGGTTGATGCGTTGAACAGTCGAAGCACGGTATTATAAGGAATAAGCTTATTCCATACAATAAGATCGCACTTTTGCAGCAACGGCTCTTCATACGCATAATGTATATTATGTTAAATTAAGTTCTCGAGTCACGACTGCATATAGCCCCCGGGTATCCTATCACCGTCGGTCAGTTTATCTGTTAGCCACCTGTCACACGCAACCTACCGTGGGCAATCCCACCTATCTTGGTTTGCACCCTGTCGAGCCGCCTCATTGCTACCCGCAGCATCGTAGAGCGACCATTGAACGCTGGCAGTTTTCATTGGCTCAGGTCCATGAAATACTCCCGCGCCTAACCGAAAATCTGCAATAAGGAGTTAAAGGCATGGACCTAGAAGGAAAAGTAGCCATCGTGACCGGCGGCGCATCGGGCCTGGGTGAAGCAACTGTCGAGGCGTATGTTGCTCGGGGTGTTTGTGTCGCCATATTCGATATGAATGAGGACCGCGCCGCCGCCGTTATTGAACGGCTGGGCAGTGATAACGTTGCATTCTTCCATGTCAACGTTTCAGACGAGGATTCGGTTAAAGCAGCTGTGGCTGCCGTCGTCGAACGGTTTGGCGCGCTGCACATCTGCAATAACTTCGCCGGTATTGGTAGCGCATCAAAACCTTTGGCAAGCAGGGCGTTTTTCCTATGGACGAATACATGCGCGTCGTCATGGTCAATCAGGTGGGAACCTTTAACGTCAGTCGCTTTGCAGCGGAGGCCATGTCCAAAAACGAGGTTATCAATGAGGACGGGGGCCGCGGTGTCATCATCAACACCGCGTCGATTGCCGCCTATGAGGGCAAATTGGCCAGCTAGCCTACTCGGCGACTAAAGGCGCGGTTGTAGGCATGACGCTGCCCATGGCACGAGATTTGCAGCCCCTGGGCATACGCGTCAACACGATCGTGCCCGGCTTAATCCACACGCCCTTGTTCGACTCCCTCCCCGAGGAAATTTACGGCTCACTCGAGCGTAGCGTCTTGTACCCGCAACGCTTGGGTAAGGCTGCTGAGATCGGTCATTTGGCAGTATTCATTGCCGAGAATGATTATCTCAATGGTGAGTGCATACGCCTCGATGGTGGTATTAGGATGCAACCGCGCTAAGGCGCTGTGGGGGTGGTGATGACGGCCACCCCTCCCCTTGCGTCCTCGCTGTGGTAACGGGCCTGGCTTTGGCCCGCTTGTTGAGCCAATTAACCTTAATTGAGACTGCGTACAGTGGTTCTGTGCAGAAGACGATCGTAGCCTTCGTATCCGCCAGTAGCTTTATGAAGTACCGACCGGTTGTCCCAGATTACCAGCATCTGGGGCTGCCACTGGTGTTTGTAGACAAATTCGTCCTGCGTCTGGTGGGCTAGCAGTCGCATAAGGATGTCGAGCGCCTCGTCGTCGGGAACACCCTCGATTCCAATAATGTATCCCACACAGCCAAAAATACGCTCCCTGCCCGTTTCGGGGTGTGGTGATAACATGGGGTGTAGCATGACCGCCTCAGCCGAGGCGTCGGCGCGAATATCCATGCTCCGGTCGGTGGCTCGATCGGCGGCACCGTAAACGCCTTCGGGCGCATAGGGCATTTTGGCCGAATGAATGGCGCGCCGGCCGGCTATGGCATTGCGCAAATCCTCCGGCAAGGCATCGGCGGCTGCCTCCTGATCGGCATACCAAGTGTCCCCTCCACGCGGCGGGATCGTGATTCCGTATAGACAGGTTGCAGCGGGCGGTTGAGCCTGAAAACTCCAGTCGGTGTGCCAATTTTCAGCAAAAATAGGCGCCTGTTCATGGGCTTTGCGTTGCACGGCAATGATGTGTTGCCTGCCTGAAATGGGCGCAATGAACGGATCGTCACCAAAGGGCCCAAAGCCCTGTGAGGCCCGCTCAAGGGCGTCGTCGTCTAGCTGTTGCTCGGGAAAGGCGATGACTCGATAGTCGAGCAACGCTTGCTTACAGTATGCAATTTCGTCGCCCGTGAGGGGCTTGCTTAGATCGATGCCCGTCACGGTTGCACCGCAACAAGCATTTGATGGCGTTATTGTTCGTGTCATGAGCAATCCCCGAGGCGCCGTGCTGCCGATGAATAACATCGAGCATGGCCCAGCACTGCTATATAATCAAGCAGTGGCCTGTTGCCATAGAGATAGCTGGCCACTTTGATACAATAGGGGTCGTGGGCGTTGAAAGCTGGGGCGCCTAAATGCTTGCCCATATTAGTCCCAACAGACCCACTATCGAGGTTTTGAGTTGCTTTATCTTTACTCCCTTCATCCACGTTTGACCTATTTTTACGTTTTGTCTGTCTTGTCGCTCGCTTTAGCGGGTGCGCCTGCGGGGGCAGAGGACCTGGACGAGGAAGGTGCTAACGTCGGCTCACCCCATAAGACTGCAGCGGATGTACCCGCTCCAGCGCCGAGCAGTTCATTGTCCGACTCTGCAGTGCCTGAGGAGAGCCCTTGGCTGGTAACCCCTCTTTTAGTGTCGATCCAAAATTGGGGACCACGGCGGGCGGCATCATTGCGTATATGCCACGCTTCGATGAGCAGTCGACCCCTTCTATCATTGGTGTTGCGGCCAGCTACTCAAACACAGATTCGGTGGTTGGGGGCGTATTTGCCGATACCTACTGGAATGGTGACCGACACCGGTTACTGGCGGGCGTGGCATTTGGAACGATCCGAAACGAATACGATGATGGGCACCGGTGAGTCCATACGAACAGTGGACAATCTCAAGGCGGGCGCCCTTCGCTATCGACCCGGGTAAGCGATCACCTCTATCTTGGTGGGCAACTGGTGCATACGAACTACACCATTGATTTCCCACCCAGTAACACCAGTGGGCCGATCATCGATCAAGTGGGAGTTATTGGCTTTCAGGCAGCTGGTTTTGCTTAGTCGCTGAATACGACCAACGCAACGATATACGCAATCCCACCCAGGGGTCCTACGCCCTTCTGCACAATATTGCTTACCGTGCGGTTTTGGGCGGTCAGGACTCCTTTGATGTCTATGCCCTTGACGCCCGCCGATATATCGATTTGGGGAGATGGATTTCATCCGGCGCAACGCCTCATTCCGTGCTGGCGCTGGAGCTATCGAATCGCTGGACGGCCGACGCCCTGGCCGGTTATTCATCCGTCACGATGCCCGGGTATACCCGCGGAAACTACCTCGGCGAAAACTACAGTCACGTGCAGTTTGATTTGCGGGTGCCTGTGGCTGCTCGCTGGGGCGTAGTGGCATTTGGTGGTGTTGGCTGTTTATACGGTGCCGAAAAATCCTGTACCGAAAACCTTTACCCATCGGTTGGCGTCGGGCTTACGTATCTGATAAAACCCCAAGCGGGGGTTATTGTAAGGCCGAGGCCGCCAAGGGTGATGGTGACAACTCGGCATTTTATTTACGTTTTGGACACCCTTTTTAAGTCGTTATGAGCCTACTTTAAGTGCAGTCCCCTCTTGATAAGCAGATACCATTGTTGACACACGACGTATAAATATTTGAGCACGCCAGTGAAAAAATTAGCTAAGGGACGCTATATGAAAATGTTTGCAAACATGGTTCGCCATGGCCATGCATTAATTAGGACGTCGGGCGCTGCGTTGATCGCCCTCCTCGTTTTACCCGCGTCCAGTTTTGGTCTGGCACCAACCGAGTCACAGGGTGCTACCATGATAGCCCTAATTGACATGCTCGAAGAGCGCCACTATGCGGGTAAACGCTACGACGATGCGCTATCTGAACAACATCTGGCCGCGTTTTTAGATAGCCTCGATCCGCAGCGTATGTTCTTTACCGCAGAAGAAGTAACTTCGTTTTCAGGGTGGGCAACGGAACTTGATGATTTTGGTAGAGAGGGGAATTTAGATCCCGCGTTCAGTATTTTTACGCGCTATCAAGAGAAACTCCGCGACCGTCTCGCCTCTACTGTGGCCACCCTGCCCCAACAGCTGGCGGCATTCGATTATTCAGTCGTTGAGTATATTGCTATTGATGGCAGTGATCGACCTTGGGCCCGTAACACTAAGGAGCTTGATGATCGCTGGCGCAAGCAGCTGAAAAATCAGGCATTGAGCCTGCGTCTTGCTGAGCAATCAGACGAAGATATTGAGGAAACATTGCTTCGACGCTACAGAAATCGTCTAGCGCGCCTCGATCAATACAACGAGCAGGACGTATTTGCGGTTTACGCTAACGCACTGACCGAGCTCTACGATCCTCACACATCGTATTTCTCTCCACGCCGTGCGGAAAACTTTGATATCAATATGAGTCTATCGTTTGATGGCATCGGTGCTGTGCTGCAGCCCGATGATGAGTACACCAAAGTACTGCGCCTTGTGCCCGCAGGTCCTGCTCAGAAGCAAGGGGAATTACAGCCCTCCGATCTCATTATTGCTGTGGGTCAAGGCGAAGAAGGCCCCATGGAAAATGTTATTGGTTGGCGCCTTGACGAGGTTGTCGATCTCATCAGGGGTCCTAGAGAGACCACCGTGCGACTTGAGGTTATTCCAGGCAAGAACAAAATGGATCAGCGCCGTGTTGTCGCAATCCAGCGCAATCAGGTCAAACTTGAAGAACAATCGGCTCAGAGTGAGATCATCAAGGTTGAAGATGCGGATGGGCGCATCAGAAAGTTAGGCGTCATTGATATTCCGGCGTTTTACATAGACTTTGCTGCCCTGCGCCGAGGTGATTCTAATTATAAGTCTACTACCCGTGATGTCAGCGCCCTCATCGCAGACTTACAAGCTGATGGCATTGATGGTTTGGTTATTGACCTGCGCAACAACGGTGGAGGTTCATTGCAAGAAGCCAATGACCTGACCGGTCTTTTTATCGAGTATGGACCCACTGTGCAGATCCGCAGTGCTGAGCGACGCGTTTGGCGAGATGGCAAGCGCCGACGGTCGGCCTATTATGAAGGGCCGGTGGCGGTTCTTATCAATCGATTGAGTGCATCGGCTTCGGAAATTTTTGCAGGCGCCATGCAAGACTATGGGCGTGGCATTGTGGTTGGCGATCGGACCTTTGGTAAGGGAACCGTACAGTCGCTCCTGGAGCTGCCCGAGGGGCAGTTAAAGGTTACCGAGAGTAAGTTCTATCGAATATCAGGCGACTCTACGCAGCATCGAGGCGTGGTGCCCGATATTGTATTTCCCTCACTGTTTGATCACGACGAAATTGGTGAGAGCTCACTTGATAACGCCTTGGATTGGGATCAAATTTCACCAGTTCGTCATCGGGACTACAATCAATTTGGGACGCTTATTCCCACGCTTGAACGCTTGCATACGCGGCGAGCCGCCAATGACCCGGACTTTGCCTTGTTAAGCGATCGTGTCGCGATGGCGGCTGAATCCAGAGAGTTAAAACAGTTACCGCTTGCTGAGAAAGAGCGAGAGGCGATGCGTAGCGAACAGGAGGCACGGGCACTGGCCATTGAGAATAAACGTCGAACGGCCAAAGGATTGGCGCCCTTGGAATCGCTGGATGACGAGGCAGATATGGTTTCGATAGATCCAACGGATGACTTGAACGATGGAGCGAGTGACGCCGACACCGCCCTGTCTGCAAATGATCCGCCGCGGGAAAGTGAAGAAGATCAACCTTCGGAAGAAGAGCCCGATGTGTTACTGCTTGAAGCGGGTCGAATTCTTGCGGATGTTATTGCTCTGTCAGGTCAATCTCAGACGCCATCCCCCAGCCAAACAGCGTTACGGTGACGGATCAAACCACGCAAGGTGTGGGTGTAACTTCACAACATCACCGATAATAAGTAGGGTTGGTGCCTTGGGCGCTTGAGCGCGAATAATATCGGTGATCGTGGCCAGCGTGCCCACGAGAACCCGTTGATCTGTCAGCGTTGCCCGCTCGACCAGCGCCACGGGTGTTTTGGGATCACGGCCATAGGCCATAAGCTCTGCGCTGATAATGTGAACACCTGCAAGACCCATGTAGAAGACTAATGTCTCTTTGCTGTTCTGAAATTCACGCCATGGTAAGTCGAGTTGGTGGTTTTTAGTGTGTCCTGTGATGAACCGCACCGATTGAGCGTAATCACGATGGGTGAGAGGGATACCGCCGTAGCAGGCGGCGCCCGAGGCCGCTGTAATACCGGGCACCACCTCAAAGTCTACGCCGGCCGCCAACAGCCCTTCAATCTCCTCCCCGCCACGACCAAAGATAAAGGGGTCTCCTCCCTTGAGGCGAGCGACGCGCTTGCCCGCCTTTGCCATGTCGAGCAAGGCACTGTTAATTTCAGATTGCTCCATTGCATGATCGGCGCGCTGCTTACCCACATAAATTTTTTCGGCATCCCGGCGCGCCATTTCTAAAATCCCAGGGCCAACCAGTCGGTCATAAAGCACTACATCTGCCCGCTGTAGCAAGCGTAATGCTTTAAAAGTCATTAAATCAGGGTCACCGGGGCCTGCACCAATCAGATAAACCGCGCCCCGGTTAGCGGGATGTTCGCCTGCCTGCGCCGCCTTCTCTAACAGTTCGGTAAACAGCCCACTTGCTGCCAAATCATCGCCACGTAACAGCAGTGTTACGAGCTCCGTTTTATCAAGCGCATCCTCCCAAAAACTGCGCCGCTTATCTTCACTGTCGAGGGCATGACTTACTTGTGTCCGCTGTTGTCCTAAAAAGCGAGCCACGTGGCCATAACCGGCCGGATAACGACTTTCGATGTCACTGCGTAGCCGTCGCGCGAGCACGGGGCTCGCACCACTCGAGGAAATGCCAACCAACAAGGGATTGCGGTCGACAATGGCCGGAATGATGAATGAGCATAAATCTGGGTTGTCGACTACGTTGACTGGAATATTGTCTGCCTGAGCACGCGCGCTGATTTCAGCGTTAACCTCGCTATCTGGTGTGGCTGCGATGATTGCCCGATACGCTGTTAATGGCCGCCCATCCCAAGATTCAAAACTCAGTCTGCTTGGCTCTCCCACGAGCGCCTGCAATTCGTCACTGATCCATGGCGCTAGTACGTGGAGCTCGGCGCCGGCGCGACTCAATAAGCGCGCTTTGCGCGTTGCGATAACACCGCCGCCGATCAGGAGTACGGGTTTCCCGGTAAGCTGTAAACAAACGGGCAGGTAATCCACAGTTAAGAGCGGCCTCTTTGCTGCCTTTCAAAAACAGAAGCGCGATGAAACCGTACCAACACGTAGGCCTTGAAAACGCTCATGATACGGTCAGCAGCGTCTGCCCACTCATATAGGCCTGTAGCGGCTTTGGTATGACGACACTGCCGTCATCACGCTGATAATTTTCCAGAATAGCGACCAGCGTTCGACCAACGGCCAGTCCAGAGCCGTTGAGTGTATGCAGCAGCTCTGGCTTGCCAGTTTCAGGATTACGCCAGCGTGCCTGCATTCGCCGCGCCTGAAAGTCTTTAAAGTTTGAGCAACTCGATATTTCTCTGTAAGCCTGTTGCCCAGGTAGCCACACTTCAAGATCATAGGTCAGTGCTGCTGAGAAACCCAGATCGCCGCCGCACAGAATCACCTTTCGATAAGGCAGCTCAAGCTGCTGTAGCATGGCCTCGGCATGTCCCGTTAGTGCTTCAAGCGCGTCTCCTGATTGGTGTGGACGTACAAACTGCACTAGCTCTACTTTTTCGAACTGGTGTTGCCTTATCAGGCCCCGCGTGTCGCGCCCATAGCTGCCCGCCTCCGACCGAAAACAGGGGGTGTGTGCTACCAGTTTTAGGCCATCAGGACCCAGTTCGTGGTCTTCAAAGATTCGATTGCGGCCAATATTGGTTACCGGTACTTCCGCAGTGGGGATCAGATAATAATCCTGCTCACCGCCTAGCTTAAACAAATCCTCTTCAAACTTGGGTAGCTGGCCTGTGCCAAACAGGGAGTCGCGATTGACAATATAGGGCACGTATATTTCGGTGTAGCCGTGGGAGCTTGTATGGTGATCGAGCATAAACTGAATAAGTGCTCGATGCAGGCGAGCGACCCCACCCATCATGACGGTAAAACGCGAACCTGTTATTTTGCCCGCCGTCTCGCTATCAATTTGCCTCAAGCTCTCGCCCAGATCGACGTGATCTTTGGCTGGAAACTCAAACTGCGTTGGCTCGCCCCAGGTAAGGATTTCAACATTGTCAGTTTCACTACTCCCCGCCGGTACGCGATCATCGGGTAAGTTTGGCGTCGTCGAAAGGAGTGCATCGATAAGCTCTTGTACCGCTTTCGCTTCCGCAGTAGCGCTGTCAAGATCAGTCGCGATTTTGGCAAGTAAGCTGTTTACTTGAGCCTTTGCATCTTCCACAGACACGCCTTGGCCGACGAGTTCACCGATTTTCTTGGATGCTGCCTTGCGCTCGGCTAATAGGTTTTGTGAGCGTACGTCGGCGTCTTTACGGCGCGCGTCTAGGGCCAAAAAATCTTCAACAGCAAAACGATGGCCTTTTTGGGCGAGTGCGTCAGCTACAGCCTGTGGATCCTGACGAACAGCCTTGATGTCGAGCATGGTGCCTCCCAGAGGGATAATGGGTTGATTTGCGTTAGGGCGCGAATGATACCGCGTTAAGGTGGGGTTTGCGCGGCATTAAGTCGCTGTGGTTCAGATCAACAAGCGAGCTAACCCAACCCCAGCAACCACGCCACCAAGACAGCCTAGCAAGCTTGCGAGGGCGTATGACAAAGCATGGCTCAGTTGGCCGGCCTCTAGCATATGCAGGGTCTCGAGGGAGAATGTTGAGAAGGTTGTAAAGGCGCCAAAAAACCCAACAACCAGTAGGGCTCTCAGGTCGCCATGTATCGCACCACGATCAAGGAGCACGTAGGCTATGCCGATACCGAACGACCCTAAAATATTCACCGACAGGGTGGCCAGTGGCCAGCTATCAAGGGCCCAGAAGCGCAGCAGTAAGCTCACGCCATAGCGACTACAGGCCCCTATTGCTCCTCCACAAGCTACCAAGGTCAGTTGCCACATCATTGGCCATTCCCCATTGGTAGGCTTTGCAGACAATGCAGTCTTGTCCAGGGTTCGAAGTTGCAGCAGCTTTTCACCAATTTTGATTTCTAAGCCTCGATCCACGGGGCGGTAAAATTGCTGTGCAGCCATGGCTTGTGGCCAGTAGTTTTCGCCCGCTGCATATCCATAGGGTTCATCGTGGGCGTAGCGGTATTTCTCTCCAAAACCCGCTTCTTTCATGAGTTGTGTAGGTGCGTTACGCAGATGCATTGGCACCTCAAGACTGCCGTGATCATCCACCGAGGCCTTGGCAGCTTGGAACGCGTTGTATACGGCGTTACTCTTTGCAGCACATGCTAGATAAATTACTGCTTGTGCAAGGGCGAGCTCGCCTTCGGGGCTTCCCAACCGCTCTTGGGCGTTGTAAGCATTTAATGCGATTTCCAGCCCACGAGGGTCGGCGTTGCCGATATCTTCGCTGGCAATCCTTACGAGCCGGCGGGCCAGATAAAGCGGGTCACATCCGCCATCAAGCATACGAGCGAACCAATACAGACTGGCATCTGGATCACTACCCTCGCACCGCCTTATGCAAGGCGCTAATTTGTTCGTAAAATTGGTCGCCGCCCTTATCGAAACGCCGTAGAGACGAGCGATTAAGTTCTTTCAGGACACTCTCATCAATTGAACTACGCCCTAACGCTCGCGCTATTTCTCCCGCAAGTTCCAGGTGGCTAAGTGCTCGCCTCCCGTCGCCATCGGCCATGTGCGCCAGCGTCTCAAGCTCGGCAGGGCCAACCTGAACGCCGCTAAGCCTCTCATCTACAGCGCGCTGCATGAGTGTCACTAAAGCCTCGGTCTCAAGGGGTTGTAACCGGTATAAGCGGGCCCGAGACAGTAGCGCAGAATTAAGCTCAAAGGACGGGTTTTCGGTGGTTGCCCCAATGAAAACAAACGTCCCGTCCTCAACATGGGGCAAGAAGGCATCTTGTTGTGACTTATTAAAGCGGTGGACTTCGTCGACAAATAACACGGTTTGCTGCCCCATGGACAGTGCCGCCCTTGCCTCCTGCACGGCTTCCCGGATTTCCTTGATACCAGCGAGTACCGCGGAGAGCTGTATAAATCTTGCGCCTCCCGCTTGCGCCGCTATGCGTGCTAGGGTGGTTTTGCCAACGCCCGGTGGTCCCCATAAGATGAAGGAATGTAACCTGCCCTGCTCAATGGCCAGACGTAAGGGCTTGTCGGGGCCCAATAGATGTCCTTGACCAAAAAATTCTTTCAGAGTTTTGGGGCGCATGGCTGCTGCCAGCGGTTCGGTCAGTGCTGAATCAGACGCAAAAAGAGACTCCGCGGGCATTCGATTCAATCAGTCCGCGATGTAAAGGTCGACATCGGCAGGCGGGATGAACGTAAAGTCCTTGGCCGATACACTCACCTCATCAGCTACGCTGAGTGAGA
This sequence comes from Luminiphilus sp., assembly GCA_038141785.1. Classification (GTDB taxonomy): domain Bacteria; phylum Pseudomonadota; class Gammaproteobacteria; order Pseudomonadales; family Halieaceae; genus Luminiphilus. The sequence continues at coordinate 32,978 of JAYQIT010000010.1, forward strand.
TCTCAATATGCTGTCCAGCCGTGTCGGTCACGTAAATTTTCCGGGGTTTCGCTCCGCTAAATTCAACCTCGATGCTGGCAAAGAGGGGTTCGTTGTATTTTGGCGTCAGAGTGACAGACGCTTCATGTCGGCTTATTTCAAATTGCTCGCTCAGCGATGCGTCGTCCCTCAGTAGCAGCTGAAGCGGTAGATTGGCATTGGGATCGATGGTTGTCCGAGAGACGGTGTTCAAATCAAGATCGTGTTGCCAAAGAAAATTCCCGTCGGCTACCAGGGCTAGTTGGCCCGGCGCTGTGACCGTCCACCGAAAAAAATGGGGTCTGAGGATGGCAAAAGTGCCCGTGCTTGCAGAGAGCTCTTCGCCATTACTGCCGAGGATACGCTGCTCAAAAGCGCCGCTTAAACTATTTTGAGCTAAAATCGGGGCAACTCCGCGGACTGTGCCTGACGAGCAAAGCCAATAAGTAAGCACAGGCTGAGAACTATGACGGTAGGCCATCGGTATTTGTCGGCAATCATACTAGTCCTCCACTGGCGGGGGCGCCAATACCTCACGCTGACCATTGGAGCCCATCTCTGAGACAACGCCTGCAGCCTCCATGGTCTCGATAAGGCGCGCTGCCCGGTTGTATCCTATACGCAACTTACGCTGCACACTGGAGATCGACGCTCGCCGGCTTTTGCAAACGTAGTGAACTGCCTCATCGTAAAGTGCGTCGGCCTCTGGGTCATCTCCGTCAGTAGCGGCGTTTTGCAGCTCATTGGCGGTCACAGGTGTTTGACCCCCTCGTCAAGTAGACCATCAAGGTATTGTGGCTCGCCACGGCGTTTCCAATCGGCAACGACACGATGGACCTCGTCGTCCGAGCAGAACGCGCCGTGAACCCGCATGGGTACGCTCGACCCTGAGGGTAGGTAAAGCATATCGCCGTACCCTAGTAGTTGTTCAGCGCCACCCTGATCCAAAATTGTTCGTGAATCCACCTTTGAGCTTACCGAGAAAGCAATACGCGTCGGAATGTTGGCTTTGATAAGGCCCGTAATCACATCCACCGACGGACGCTGGGTGGCGAGAATCAGGTGTATACCCGCCGCCCGTGCCTTTTGAGCGATGCGCGCAATTAACTCCTCAACCTTTTTACCGACAATCATCATCATGTCGGCGAATTCATCAATAACGACGACAATACTCGGCAGTTTTTCTAGGTGCGGTTGTATTTGTTCGTCTTCTGGGGTCATCGCCAATGGGTCGGGCTTCCAAGTGGGGTCAGGTATTGGCTCCCCTGCTTTGATGGCATCGGTAACCTTACGGTTGTAACCCGCAAGGTTTCGCACACCCAACAATGACATGAGTTTGTAGCGGCGCTCCATTTCGGCGACACACCAGCGCAGGCCGTTGGCGGCATCTTTCATATCCGTAATGACCGGCGTCAGCAAATGCGGTATGCCGTCGTAAACCGACAGTTCGAGCATTTTTGGATCGACCAGGATTAAACGTACATCGTCTGGCGTAGCTTTATATAACAAGCTTACCAGCATGCAGTTTACCCCCACCGATTTTCCCGAGCCTGTGGTTCCCGCAACAAGCAGATGGGGCATTTTGCCAAGGTCAGCAACAATGGGAGAGCCGGCGATATCGTGCCCTAACGCTAGCGTCAGCATTGATTTGCTGTCGTCGAAGGTACGCGACGACAAGACATCTTTAAAATTCACGGTTTGTCGATCAGCGTTGGGAATTTCAATGCCGACAACGCTTTTCCCCGGAATTACCTCGACCACACGAACCGATATAACCGCGAGCGAACGGGCGAGGTCTTTGGCTAAATTTGAGATCCGAGAAACTTTGACGCCCGGCGCCGGCTGTATTTCAAAGCGAGTGACGACCGGACCCGGATAAACGGCAGTAACTTCCGCGGTGACACCAAAGTCGGCTAGTTTTAACTCCAGTAGCCGCGACAGTGATTCGAGTTCTTCGCGCGAGTATCCCCGTGGACCCGTGTCGGAAGGTGGATCGAGCAAGTCTAGGGGCGGTACTTCACCGGCTACAGGGGCATCAAACAGCGGCTGTTGTTTTTCTTTTTCTGACCGGAGGCTAGGCTCCTTTTTAGCCGCCAACGGCTTTATTTTGGGGGGTGCGCGTTTTTTTTCTTTTTCGACGTAGGCGTCAATTTGGACTTTGCGCTGCTCCTGCTGCTTCTCGCGGGCGCGACGATCCAAAAAGTTGTCACGTGCGGCCAATAGCCACCGAACAAAGCGCTGGCTAATAGTAAGAAAGCTCCGACCTAGGGTTTCTGTGACAGCGAGCCAGCTAATGTCAGCAAACACGGTGAGTCCGGCCAGAAATACTGCAACAAGGATGAGCCTCGCTCCGACCGGGCTAAAGGCACCGTCAAAGCCACGACCGATTCCCTCCCCTAAAATACCGCCAGCACCTTGAGGAAGCCCTGAAAGGCCCTGATCATTCAAAGCCGCCAGCGATGTGCTCGCAATAATAACCAGAATAAACCCGAGTGCTCGCAAGCCAAACAGTGTCCAGTCGGCAGACATTTGATCATCAGCACGAAGCAGGATGCGCAGGGCTCGATAGGCCAGTAGTAGTGGGATAACAAATGCGGCATAGCCCACTAGCGAAAAGCAAACATCTGCCAAGAACGCCCCGGTAATGCCGGCCAGATTGCTGACGCGGTCTGAGCCACCGCTGGCTGACCAGCCCGGATCCTGCGGATCATAGGTCATGAGCGCCAGCAGCATAAAAGACAGCCGGCAGCAACAGCAACGAACAGTGCGTCCCGAAGGCGCCTTCGAGGGTGGTTGTCCGGGCTCTGCTCAGAAACTCGTTGTTTATTGCTCGCCATCAGAAATCAACACATCGTCCAGTTTGCATCAAGGAATCGTACCGGGAAGACATTTGCAAACCCGAGACGGTCATACTAGCACAGATGGCACAAATCACGCCTTTTTTGCATAAAATTCAGTTGGTTAAGTGGTCGGATGTTGGCAGGGAGCGGCTTAACTTTGTTGTCAAGCGGCGGGTGTTGTACCCTACCACCCTCGCTGACTTGAACCCTATGTAATGGCTAACGCTGGTTGCCTTGAGGCACCGCGGAGAACGGAACCAAACTGCTTATGAGTAACGCTCAACACCACCGATTGATTATTCTGGGCTCAGGCCCAGCGGGTTATACCGCCGCTGTTTACGCAGCCCGCGCTAATTTACGGCCGGTGGTGATCACTGGCATGCAACAGGGTGGGCAGCTGACGACCACCACAGAAGTTGAGAATTGGCCCGGCGGTGCGCCGGATCTACAAGGGCCGCAGCTGATGCAGGAAATGCAGGCGCATGTTGAGCGCTTTGATGCCGCTATCGTCTTTGACCATATTGAAAAGGTTGACCTGTCGAGCCGTCCGTTCAAGCTAGGTGGCAGCCACGATTACAGCTGTGATGCGTTGATTATTGCCACGGGTGCATCGGCCCAGTATCTCGGCCTGCCAAGCGAGGCGGCGTTCATGGGCAAGGGGGTTAGCGCCTGTGCTACCTGCGATGGTTTCTTTTACCGTAATAAAGAGGTGGCCGTGATTGGCGGCGGTAACACGGCAGTAGAAGAAGCATTGTACCTGAGCAACCTATGCAGCAAAGTGCACCTCATACATCGAAGAGACAGTCTACGATCGGAAAAGGTGCTGCAAGATCGGCTATTCGCAAAGGCAGCAGAGGGTAAAGTGGCGCTACATTGGAATAGTACGCTCGATGAGGTTCTTGGCGATGCAACTGGCGTTACAGGCATACGTATCAAAGCTACCGATAGCGACGCGTGTCAGGCGATTGATCTGGCCGGTGTGTTCATTGCTATTGGTCACAAACCCAATACGCAAATATTCGCTGATCAGCTAGCGATGGAAGGTGGCTACATTATTATTCGCTCGGGGCTCACTGGCGAGGCCACGCTCACCAGTGTTCCAGGAGTTTTTGCCGCCGGGGATGTGGCTGATCACGTGTATCGACAGGCGATAACCTCGGCAGGTTTTGGCTGTATGGCTGCGCTTGATGCGGAGAAATATCTCGATGCACTCGACGATGCGCATTGAGCGATCTCCTCACTGGTTGCTGAGCCCGCTGGGCCAGTGCGCGTGTCGCTAATTCGTTGTCGGACGATTTTCCCAATACCGCGAACGCGCTAACCGAGCCCAATGGCTTGCTCGCTATGGGTGGAGATTTAAGTCCTCGTCGTCTACTGCGAGCCTACTCCAGCGGCATTTTCCCCTGGTTTGATGCCGAACAGCCCATTTTATGGTGGGCGCCAAACCCTAGAATGGTGCTTTTACCCGGGCAGTTTCACGCCTCTCGGTCATTTAAGAAGCGACTGCGAACCATCCCGTTTACCCTGACTGTAAACCAGCATTTTGACGCGGTTATTCAGGCTTGCGCTGCGCCACGAGAGGAAGAACAAGGTACCTGGATTATCCCTGCAATGCAGGCAGCTTATGGCGAGCTACATAGGCTGGGGGTTGCTCACTCGATTGAGGTGCTTTTGGAGGGGAGCTGGTCGGCGGCCTATATGGCGTTGCAATTGGCCGGGCTTTCTTTGGGGAGTCCATGTTCTCCCGCGTTTCTGATGCATCAAAAACCGCCTTCGCGGCGCTAGCAGTACAACTCAACGCTGGGCTTCTAGAGCTGGTTGATTGTCAGGTTAGCAATCCACATCTCAGCCAGCTTGGCGCACGAGAAATCAGCCGCTCAGACTTTGAAATTTTGCTAATTAGCGCTATAACAGAGGATCGAGAGTGGTTAGATATCGCGCATAGGACCGATCCAACGGACTGGCCCAAACGGGCACTGCCCGAATGGCTGGCTACACTGTCCTCATGCGCGTTGACAGTTTTGGGGGATTTACAAGGATGACCGCGTCATTGCGTGATATTCGCGTGTATACCACGTTTCCCCATGACTGTAGCTATCTCGAGGGACAGCAAGCCACTACGCTCTTTATTGATCCGCGGCAAAAAATCTCTCCGGAGCTCTACACGCATTTATCCCTCATAGGCTTCAGGCGCAGTGGCGACCATATTTATCGTCCCCATTGTGCTCGGTGTAATGCTTGTATCGCATCGCGTATACCGGTGGCGGCATTTAAATGCAGTAAAGGCCAAAAGCGCGTGTGGCGCCGTAATGCTGATATCCGATTTGAAGAAACAGACGATATTTTTGATTCACCAACCTTTGATGTCTACTGCCGCTACATTCGAGCTCGACATTCCGATGGTGATATGTTCCCGCCGGACGAAACGCAGTATCGGTCATTCCTGAACAATGGCTTGGGTAATACGCGGTATTTCCGCATGATGTGCGATGACAAGCTTCTTGGTGTGATGATCTCAGATCAGATGCAGGATGGTTTAAGCGCCATCTATACCTTTTATGAGCCAACAGAAGAGGCACGTAGCCTGGGTACACTGGCGGTGTTGTTCCAGATTGAGCTAACAAAGCAACTGGGCCTAGACCATGTTTACTTGGGGTACTGGATTCAGAGCTGCCAAAAGATGAATTATAAAGCCAAATTTCGGCCCTTGGAGCTGTTGGTGGGTGGTCAATGGCAGCGTCGGGAGCAGTTACCCCAGGGCGGTGATCCGGCCATCACCGTCGTGCAGTTATAACAAGGCGCCTAAAGCGCTTTTTATAGAGCCCGCTTTCGGGTAAAGTGCGCGCCAAATCCACAGCGAGGTTCGGCCCTTAATGGCAAAAGAAGATCAGATTGAAATGGAAGGGAAATCATCGACACCCTTCCCAACACCACATTCCGCGTAAAACTTGAAAATGGCCATATCGTAACGGCACACATTTCAGGCAAGATGCGCAAGAATTACATTCGTATTCTTACTGGCGACAAAGTCAGAGTAGAGGTAACCCCCTACGATCTAACCAAGGGACGTATTACCTACCGCGAGCGGTGAGCGTAACTGCCCTTCTGGGCGTGCTCACAGTGTCGCTAGTTCGGAGACACTTTCCTCGCTTTCGGCCGACACCTCTAGATCTGACTGGTCTTCTCGCAATGTGACTCGCGCCAAACCACCCTTCTTCAATGCGCCAAACAGCACCATATCGGCCAGTGGTTTCTTAATGTGTTCCTGAATGACCCGCGCCATTGGCCTTGCACCCATCGTTCGGTCGTAGCCTTTTTCTACCAGCCACAGCCTGGCATCTTCATCAACTTCTAGGGTGACGCGTTTTTCGTCCAGCTGTCCTTGCAGCTCGGTCAGGAACTTGTCTACCACGGTCAAAATAACGTCTTCACCCAACGGCTCAAAGGGCACGGTGGCGTCAAGCCGATTGCGGAACTCGGGTGTAAACGTTCGATTGATCGCTTCCAGAGAGTCCGTGCTGTGGTCTTGCTGGGTAAATCCAATCGAGCGTCGGCTGACATTTTCGGCGCCGGCATTGGTCGTCATGATCAGAATCACATTGCGGAAGTCGGCCCGTCGTCCGTTGTTGTCTGTTAGCGTCCCGTGATCCATGACTTGCAGAAGTAAATTAAAGACCTCGGGGTGCGCCTTCTCGATTTCATCAAGCAGTACCACCGAGTGCGGGTGTTTCGTAACGGCATCGGTGAGCAAGCCACCTTGATCAAAGCCCACATATCCGGGTGGGGCCCCAATGAGGCGCGACACCGTGTGGCGTTCCATGTATTCCGACATGTCAAATCTTACGAGCTCCAGCCCCAGCTGCCGCGCTAGCTGTTTAGTTATTTCGGTTTTGCCAACGCCAGTGGGACCTGCCAGCAGGAATGATCCAATGGGTTTGTCGCCAGAGCGCAAACCTGCGCGTGCGAGTTTTATCGATGCAACCAGCTTACTAACGGCTCTGTCCTGCCCAAATACCACCATTTGCAAATTGCTCTCGAGTTTTTCGAGCAGTTCCCGATCATCAGAGGTGACCGTTTTGGGCGGTATTCGAGCAATCTTAGCCACCACAGCTTCAATATCCGTCGGTCCAATCACTTTCTTTCGTTTGCTTACCGGTAATAGCTGCTGATAGGCGCCGGCCTCATCGATAACGTCAATGGCCTTGTCGGGCAGGAAGCGGTCGGTGATGTAGCGAGCGGCCATCTCAGTGGCAACTTTGAGGGCTTTGTTGGAGTAGCGTAAACCGTGGTGCTCCTCAAAGCGCGTCTTTAGGCCTTTTAGGATTTTGTACGCATCGTCAATCGAAGGTTCGAGCACATCGATTTTTTGGAAACGCCGACTGAGTGCCTTGTCTTTATCGAAAATACCGCGATATTCGGCAAATGTGGTCGATCCGATGCAGCGCATCTTGCCCGAGCTCAACAGCGGTTTGAGTAGGTTGCTGGCATCCATGACACCGCCCGAGGCAGCACCCGCACCAATAATTGTGTGGATTTCGTCAATGAAAAGAATGGCGTGATCGCGTTCCTTTAGATTTGCCAGTAGCCCCTTAAAACGCTTCTCAAAGTCGCCACGGTATTTTGTGCCTGCGAGCAACGCACCTAAGTCTAGGGAGTAAACGACGGCGTCTTGCAGTGTTTCGGGTACCTCGCCATCAACGATGAGTTTGGCCAGTCCCTCGGCAATGGCGGTTTTGCCAACGCCCGATTCGCCGACCAGTAACGGGTTATTCTTACGCCGTCGGGCTAATATTTGAGCCACACGCTCTACCTCGGCCAACCGTCCAATGAGTGGATCAATCTGGCCGGTGCGCGCCTCTTCGTTTAAGTTGGTAGCGTATTTATCGAGGGGGCTCTCATCGCCGGACGGATCGCCATCGTCTTCGTCGCGGGCGTGGTGCGAGCCCGATACGCCCTCCTCATCTTCGTCTTTTGAAATGCCATGGGTAATAAAGTTGACCACATCGAGGCGCGAAACGTCTTGGCTTTTTAGAAAATAGACTGCCTGCGACTCTTGCTCAGAGAAGATAGCCACCAAAATATTGGCCCCGGTAACTTCCTGTTTGCCCGAACTTTGAACGTGAAATACCGCGCGTTGCAACACGCGCTGAAACCCAAGTGTTGGTTGGGTGTCTCGACCGTCTGCCTCGTCGCCCAGCAGTGGCGTTGTCGAATCAATAAATTCCACAAGATCACCACGCAATGCTTCCACGTCTACCTGGCAAGCTTGGATGACCGTGAGTGCGGCCGAATCGTCGAGCAGTGCAAGTAGCAGGTGTTCAACCGTAATAAACTCGTGCCGGCGGGTACGCGCTGTGCGAAATGCTTCGTTTAAGACCTGTTCGAGTTCCTTGCTCAGCATGACCTTACTCCTCGTCTTCTGACGGCTCTACTTCACACAATAAGGGGTGTCCACTGTCTCGGGCATGCTGATTAACCTGCATTGCCTTTGTCTCTGCTACGTCCTTGGGGTAAATACCGCACACGCCCTTTCCTTGAGTATGCACGGCCAACATGATTTGGGTAGCTTTTTCGCGATTGAGGGCGAAAAATTGTTCCAACACATCTACGACAAACTCCATAGGCGTGTAGTCGTCGTTAAAGTAACACCACTTTAAATAACGGTGGACGCTTTAGTTTTGGCTTTGCTGGTGCAATAGCCAGCCCACCTTGGTGGTTGTCGTCTTCATCGGCTGCGCTGTTGATTTTCATCGATAGGACCGCAGAAGGAGCGTGTAGGGTTTTGGCACCGTTCATCGTCTCAGTATAGTGAAAAGTGAGTGGCTGTCAGTGTTTTATCACGGCGGCCAAGGTGGGTTGCTAACAAGCAACCAGGACAAGTGTTAGGCACAGTTTACACGTCCTCAGCGGCGCTGGTCGTGGTTTAGCTAACCTTTGGTAGGCAAAAAAACCTCCGCAGAGCGGAGGTTTTGTGGCGACTGCCCTCGTCGGGCTTGTTTACATGTTGGCGATAATGGCCTTGCCGAAGTCCGAGCAGGACACCAGCGTCGCTCCTTCCATGAGGCGCTCAAAGTCATAGGTTACGGTTTTGGCCTGAATTGCACCATTCATACCGTCGATAATTAGATCGGCTGCTTCATTCCACCCTAGGTGGCGGAGCATCATCTCTGCCGAGAGGATCAGCGAGCCTGGGTTTACTTTGTCCTGCCCTGCGTATTTGGGCGCCGTTCCGTGAGTTGCCTCAAACAAGGCTACGGTATCGGACAAGTTCGCGCCTGGCGCGATACCAATACCACCTACCTGCGCGGCCAGGGCGTCCGATAGGTAGTCACCATTGAGGTTGAGTGTGGCTACAACGCTGTAGTCCCGTGGTCGGGTGAGTATTTGCTGCAGCATGGCGTCGGCAATGACGTCTTTGATGACAATGGGTTTGCCGTTGTTGGGATTCTTAATTTCCACCCAGGGACCGCCATCAAGTAACTCACCGCCGAACTCCTCGCACGCAAGTTCGTAGCCCCAGTCACGGAATGCACCCTCGGTGAACTTCATGATATTGCCTTTATGGACCAGCGTGACCGAGGGTAGGTCTTGATCGATCGCATACTGGATTGACTTGCGCACTAAGCGCTTGGTGCCCTCTTCAGAAACAGGCTTGATGCCAATACCTACGTTTTGGGGGAAGCGTATTTTGGTGGCACCCATTTCATTAATGATGAAATCGACAACTTTTGAGCTTCTTCGGTGCCCGCTTGATATTCAATACCTGCGTAGATGTCTTCCGAGTTTTCGCGGAAGATAACCATGTTGCAGTCGCCCGGTGCTTTAACCGGTGAAGGCACACCCTCAAACCAACGTACTGGGCGCAGGCAAGTGTAAAGATCGAGCTCCTGGCGCAGGGCAACGTTTAAGGAGCGAAAGCCGCCACCAACAGGCGTTGTCAGTGGACCCTTAATAGCCACTGAGTAGGTTTTGATGGCTTCCAGAGTCTCTTCGGGGAACCAGTCGCCCTCGTAGAGCTCCGCCGCTTTTTCGCCGGTGTAGATTTCCATCCATGAGATTTTCTTGTCACCACCGTAAGCCTTTTCTACGGCAGCATCCACCACATCAATCATGACGGGACTGATGTCCACGCCAATACCGTCACCCTCGATGTAGGGGATAATGGGGTTATTGGGTACTGTAAGGCTGTGATCGGGGTTGACAGTAATCGTTTCGCCGCTATCAGGTACCTTGATGTGCTTATACGCCATAGTATGAGAATCCTTTATCAGGTTGTGTTGTGGTTGCTCAGGTTAATCGCTGTGTTCTCGCGCCGTTCCTGCGGTCTCTTGTCGGGCGCTAGGATACGGGTGCAGAGGCGTAAGCTTGTGGCTAACATCGGGTCGCAGTCTACCATTAAATCGGGGAAATTAGGTTTGTCCAGGGTGATCATTTTCAACAAACCGTATCGGGTGCTTAGTCAGTTTTCGGATCGTGATGCCCAGGTGCCCCGTAGTACGCTGGCAGACTATCTTGATGCCCCTAGTTTTAAGGCGGCGGGCCGGCTTGACTATGATTCAGAGGGTTACTGCTGCTAACCAATGACGGGAAACTACAGCAGCGGTTAGCGAACCCGAGCTATAAGCAATGGAAAACCTACTGGGTTCAGGTTGAGGGCACTATTAACACCGTTGCTATCGAGCAGCTGTGTGCGGGCATTGACTTAAAAGATGGGCCGACACTGCCCGCTAGGGCTCGTATTATCAGCGAACCTAAAAACTTATGGGCTCGTGTGCCACCCGTGCGCTATCGCGCTTCGGTGCCTGATTCCTGGATTGAGCTTAGGATTCGTGAAGGCCGAAATCGGCAAGTGCGCCGAATGACGGCAGCGGTCGGCTTCCCCACTCTGCGTCTTATCCGTTCGGCAATAGCTGACTTTGCGCTGGATGCACTTCAACCGGGTGAATATCGATTCGTCGATATAACGCCACCAACGACTGAGCCGACCAACCTTGGCCGGCGACGAAGCCGCACTAAATCCCCGGGTTATCATCGGCGTTGAGAATGATGGGTGCTTGTTAACCCGGGCAAGATGCGCTGATTGCGGTAGTTCCGCAAAATCGAACCCACGGCATCACCCTTTTGGCTGGTGCAAAGATAAGGAATAATGACTATGCATAACCCATCCATCAGCCATGATCGCTGGCGCCCTAACGCAACGGTTGCGACGGTGGTAGAGCGTGACGGGCGGTTTTTGATGGTCGAGGAGCTCGATCGCGACACCGGATTCGTTGTGGTCAATCAGCCTGCGGGTCATCTTGAGGCCGGAGAGACGTTGCTTGAGGCGGCCCGGCGCGAAGTACTAGAAGAAACCGGTTGGCAAGTGACCGTAAATGGCTACCTGGGCGTTGCCCGCTTGCAAGCCGCGAACGGCATTACTTATTTGCGCCACACATTTACCGCCCAGCCCCATCAGGAAATTAGCCAGCCGCACTTAGATGAAGGTATCATTGCCGCTCATTGGATGACCTATGAAGAGTTACAAAGCTGCCAATCGAAGCACCGCAGCCCGCTGGTCATGAAAGTGGTCAACTTATTTATTCAAGGTGCTCAGGCACCGCTTTCACTAGTTCTCGATGCATGAGTAAGCAGCAAACGACCAAAGTTATCGTAGGTATGTCAGGAGGGGTTGACGCGTCGGTCGCGGCGCTTTTACTTCAGCGTCAAGGCTATGCGGTAGAAGGCCTGTTCATGAAGAATTGGGACGAGGACGATGGTACCGAATACTGTACAGCCAAAGCTGATCTGGCAGACGCGCAGGCGGTTGCCGACAAGTTAGGTATTGTATTGCATAGCGCGAACTTTGCTGCCGAGTACTGGGACAATGTTTTTGAGCACTTTCTCAATGAATACCGAGCCGGAAGAACCCCAAACCCAGACATTCTTTGTAACCGAGAAATTAAATTCAAAGCGTTTCTTGATTACGCAATGCACCTGGGTGCCGACTATATAGCCACCGGGCATTATGTGCGGAGTGCTGCCACTCAAAATGGCACGGCATTACTCAAGGGACGAGACCCGAACAAAGATCAAAGCTATTTTCTTCACCAGGTTGGCTGCGACGAGCTGGCCCGGACACTCTTTCCGCTTGGCGATCTTGAAAAACCACGGGTACGAGCCCTCGCCGAAGAAGCAGGATTGGCGACAGCGGAAAAAAAAGACTCTACAGGCATTTGTTTCATTGGCGAGCGTCGATTCAAAGATTTCCTGCAACAATACTTACCCGCCCAACCGGGCGTCATAGAGACTCTAGAGGGCGAAGTCATTGGTGAACATCAAGGCTTGATGTACCACACCATAGGTCAGCGGCAAGGTCTAGGCATAGGCGGCTTAGCGAATCATGCGCAAGCGCCATGGTTTGTTGTCGATAAAGACCTTACACGCAATGTGCTGGTAGTGACTCAGGGAAAGAATCACCCTGCGCTCTTTAAGCACGTATTGGTGACCAATGATATTTTTTGATCGCACTTGAGATGCCGGCGTTACCTTTGCGCTGCACAGCAAAAGTACGGTACCGACAGCAAGACCAACACTGCACCGTTGAAGCGCAGGAAAAGGGGTTCCGCGTGGTGTTTGATGAGCCCCAGCGTGCCATTACGCCCGGGCAATCGGTCGTTTTTTATCAGGGTGATGCCTGCCTGGGTGGCGGTATCATTGAGTTAGCACTGTGAGTGAGCGCAGTCGCATTGCCAATCAAACCATCGCGCTTGCGGGGGTTGCGCAATGTGCGCGCATTGTCGATCAGGTTTCAAGAACGGGAGCTACCCTATTGAGTTTTTAGAAGCCTCGATTCATTCGCTCTTCAGCTTTGATGCCCCAGAGGTAGACGCTGTTTTTGGCAACGTTCAAGGTGTAAAGCTGGGCTTGCAGAGTTTGGCGGCGGGCTTGAGCAGTGCGAGTGACCCCTCGACGGCACATCAAATGCGCTATTTATTTTCTATTTTGCACTTGGAGCGAAAGTTTGCTGGGCGACCTGACCTGCAACGTATTGTGCAAAGTCGACTGCAACACACCAGCTACAAGGCGGCGCATTTTGCTTCCCACGTCAATGAAACCTGCCATAGCGTTGCCGCAGTTTACAGCGATACCCTTAGCACGTTGTCGTTCCGCATCAAAATCATGGGCAGCGCCCAACATCTCCAGAACAACACCAATGCGGAGATCATTCGGGCACTATTGTTGGCCGGTGTTCGGTCAGCATTTTTGTGGCGCCAGCTCGGTGGGCGACGTTGGAAGCTGGCTTTTAACCGCGCACAGATAAGAAGCACTGCCATCCAACTATCCCGCGAGCTGGGTATCCGCTAAGGTATCGCCTCGCGTATTTTTTATTTCAGAAGGAGCCCGCATGGACTTGTCTGCACTGACCGCTATTTCTCCTCTTGATGGCCGCTACGGGAGCAAAGTAGCTAGCCTACGAGAGATTTTCAGTGAATATGGCCTCATTAAGCGCCGTGTGCAGGTAGAGGTACGTTGGTTGCAATCGCTAGCGGCACTTGAGGGTGTTGCAGAGGTGCCGCCACTAACACCCGGAGCGAGCGCTAGTCTGGATTCCTTGGTGGCCAATTTCTCGGTGGCGGATGCCGAGGCAATCAAGGCGATAGAGTCGACTACCAATCACGACGTAAAAGCGGTGGAATATTTTTTAAAGCAATCGGTCGCCGATAACACCGAGTTAGCCGCAATTAGCGAATTTATTCATTTTGCCTGCACCTCTGAGGACATCAACAACTTATCCCATGGACTCATGTTACGCGATGGTATGACGCTACTGACATCAGCCATGGATCGTATTGTCGTGGCCCTTGAGATCATAGCTCAACGCGAGGCTCAGCAACCTATGTTGTCGCGAACACATGGGCAGACTGCCAGCCCGACGACGCTGGGGAAAGAAATTGCCAATACGGTTGCCCGCCTCAAGCGGCAGCGCCAACTCGTGGGGCGTGTTATCCCCCTTGGAAAAATAAATGGCGCGGTCGGGAATTACAACGCTCACCTGGTCACCTATCCGACGGTCAACTGGCAACAACATGCCGAGAGCTTTGTAAGATCACTCGGCCTTGGCTTCAACGGCTATACAACGCAAATCGAGCCCCATGATTATATGGCTGAAATGTTCGACGCGATTGCTCGGTTCAATACGGTACTGACGGACTTTAATCGTGATGTTTGGGGCTACATTAGCCTGGGTTACTTCAAGCAAAAAACTGTGGCTGGCGAGGTGGGTTCATCAACCATGCCGCACAAGGTCAACCCCATCGACTTCGAAAATTCCGAGGGTAATCTGGGTTTGGCCAATGCAGTACTTGGCCATTTGGCTCAGAAGCTACCCATCAGTCGTTGGCAGCGAGATCTCACTGACAGCACGGTGTTACGCAATATGGGAGTTGGATTTGCGTACTCCCTACTCGCTTATGAATCGGCACTAAAAGGTATTGGCAAGCTCGAAACAAATTCGGCTCGACTCCATGAAGATCTGGATGCAAGTTGGGAGGTATTAGCCGAACCCATACAAACGGTGATGCGACGCTACGGGATACCCGAGCCCTATGAGAAGCTAAAAGCCTTAACGCGCGGACAAGTGATAAACCGAGAAACGCTGACAGCCTTTGTTGCGGGCCTGAATATACCGACACATGCTCGCGATGCGCTTCTTGCGTTAACACCCGCCGATTACGTAGGTAACGCCGCGGATCAGGCGCGGGCCATTGCTGACTACGACGGCCAATAAAGGTTGAGCCGTTTTCATTTTGATGAGCAGCACTTTCTTAGCCACTACTGGCAAAAAGCACCGCTGTTAATTAAAAATGCTTTGCCTACGTTTCACAATCCTCTCACGCCCCAAGAATTAGCGGGGCTCGCTTTAGAGCCAGATGTGGAGAGCCGAATTATCAGTGAGTCGGCAGGCATCTGGCAGCTTGAGCATGGTCCTTTTGAGCCGCAAGATTTTCAACGTCAGGGACGATGGAGTTTGCTTGTTCAACAAGTCGACTACTGGGTTCCTCAGGTAGAAAGTCTTCGCGAGGCGGTTACCTTCTTACCCAGCTGGCGTTTTGACGACATTATGGTGAGCTACGCGACCGATGGTGGCGGCGTGGGCCCTCACTTTGATCGTTACGATGTGTTTCTTGTGCAGGGAATGGGCAAACGTCTCTGGAGACTCGGTGATTTTTGTGACCAAAATACCCCGCGGCTCGAGCACGAAAGTCTCAACTTGTTAGAGGCGTTTGTAACGCGCCAAGAGTATCTACTCGAGCCCGGAGATGTCCTGTACGTGCCGCCCGGATTAGCGCACTGGGGCCTTGCCGTGGGTGAATGTATGACCTATTCCATTGGCTTTCGGGCACCTGCGATTAGCAAGCTTCTGGCTCGCATGACAGACCAATTACTCGACAAGATAGATCCGTTATTGCTGCTCGAAGATTGTGCGGGTGATGAAACAGGGCGCTCGGGTGAGATTACTCAGGACCACATTAGAAACGCACGACACGCGCTAGAAAATACAGTCACCGCGCTAGACGATGGGGGTTGGTTAGCACAGACGTTAACCGATGAGGAGGATGATTTCTCGCTAGAGCCGGGGGCTGCACTTGTGCAGTTGCCGGTTCGTTTATTGCCAGGAATTCGGATGGTATGGATTGAACGAGCGACATGGCTTGACGTGTTTGTGCAAGGGCGTGAATTCCAGGTAGATCCGACTTTGACCGCCGTGATTGCCAAACTCTGTCGGGGCGAGACAGTATCAACGGCCAATGCAGATAAGCCTGTTGAGTGCTCGAATAATTTCGGAGATGCTCTTGTTGCTGACATTGGGTCTCTGTTTGATTGCTTGAACGAACTCGGCGTGCTGATAAACCCAGATGAATAAAGCCACTCTGACCCGCGAGAACAACCGGGCGCAACATTCTGCATCGACGACCAATGACCGGAGATAGCCAGCTTTGGAATTGCTAAAGGAAACGCGGCAAGGATTGCTGGAAACGCTTGCTGAGACAACTCGGCATGTTGATATCCTGAGCGCTGAGCTTGAACCGCTGCTACTCGACGATGATTCGGTGGTTACCGCGCTCACTCAGCTTGTCCGACGGGGTCCTCGCAGTCGGGTCCGACTACTCGTATCTCGGCTAGACGGAAAAATGGTAGGCAGTCATACACTCGTGCTACTGGCTAAAAGATTGACGTCGGCTGTTGAACTTAGGGTTCTTGACGATCATCCAGAGTGGCCTAACGCAACGTGGGTTATTTGCGACCAAGCGGCTGGTGTCGTTGTGAATACGCCTAAGCGGCTGTCTCGCCCTGTAACCGGCCGGGCAGAGGCAAAAATAATGACGGATCAATTCGAACGGCTATGGCAAAGCGCGCAACCTTCACCTGAAATGAGACAATTTTGACAGCGCTTCACATGTATCGGTGACCGGTGACCGGCGGCCCGCCACGCTGTCAGCGCACTGCTTACGCTGTATCCGAGTCACTGACTAAGATGCCCACCTCGTTGCCCTCGAAGATGGCTTCCCACACTTTCAGTGCCGCGCAGTTCGCCTCGATTGGCTGGCCCGTTGCCAGATCAAATCCATAACCGTGCACAGAGCAAAAAATCCGGTGACCCTTGATGTCTGCATCTGTCAACGGGTGGTGTCGATGGGGGCATTGGCTTTGGATAATAGCTACCCTGCCTTTTTCTTGAACCACCAGCACATCGAGTTGGTCAATCTTGATACGCCGGCGGTAGCCGTCGTGCAAATTGATCAACTTTTCTAATGCTACGAAACGCATAGTCACTGGCCTTGTAACCAATTACCCATGAGACAAATCGTTACTGACATGCGCTGCCATTTTAATGATGGCGAGTGCCGCGCTCAGGGGCGTTTGTTCTGCATTGCGTACTTGTGACTCAATGGTCGGCATGGCTCGCTTAACAGCGGGATGACTCTGAACGGACGCTCTAAGAAGTTCGTCTATCAGCTGTCTCATCCAACTAAGGTTTTGTTCGGCGCGTTTTGTGGCAATAGCGCCTTGCTCCTCACCCTCCTGGCGATAATCACCAATCATACGCCAAATATCATCGATACCTTTTTTGTGAAGCGCTGAGCAGCTAATAACAGAGGGCTGCCAAAATCCCGGATGTTTAAGCAGTGACAGCGCACCGCTATAGTGGCGCTGGGTAATTTGAGCGAGTCCCTCGCTATCACCGTCGGCCTTGTTGATAACAATAGCATCGGCGAGTTCTATGATGCCCTTCTTAATGCCTTGCAGTTCATCACCGCCACCCGGGAGCATGAGCACGAGAAAAAAGTCTACCATCCCTGCCACCTGATGTTCGGACTGCCCTACCCCGACGGTCTCGACCAAGATGACGTCATAGTTGGCAGCCTCACATAGCAGCATGGCCTCGCGGGTCTTCTGGGCAACTCCCCAAGGGCGCTGCCGGCCGGTGATGGGCGAATAAAGGCCCCTTCACACCGACTCAGTTCCTCCATTCGGGTTTTATCGCCCAGAATAGATCCGCCGGCGATCGGCGAGCTGGGATCGACTGCGAGCACGGCTACGCGATGTCCTTGCTCGATGAGGTGCAGACCGAAGGCCTCGATAAATGTGGACTTACCAACGCCCGGCACGCCTGTAATACCAATACGAATGCTCTTGCCTGTATGTGGCAATAGTGAACCCAGCAGCACCTGACTCGCTTCGCGATCTTGCGGGCGCTGGCTCTCTATAAGCGTGATAGCTTTTGCCAGGGCACGCCGTTCTCCAGAGAGTAGCGCTTCAACGTCAATTGCCACGATCGGGCTAGCCCTGAGTGGTGTTGATAGCGTCTAGCACTTTGCGCGCTGCCTCCGGGATCGCCGTGCCGGGGCCGAAAATTAGCGATACGCCGGCGTCTTCTAAAAACCCGTAATCCTGTTGGGGGATTACGCCACCAGCGATGACAATGATGTCGTCGGCCCCCTGTTTCTTGAGTTCATCGATGAGTGATGGAACCAAGGTTTTATGACCAGCCGCGAGACTTGAGGCTCCCACGACGTGCACATCGTTTTCAATTGCCTGGCGGGCCACCTCGGCGGGTGTCGAGAACATGGGCGACAAATCAACGTCAAATCCAACGTCGGCAAACGCTGTCGCAACCACTTTGGCACCGCGGTCGTGCCCATCTTGTCCCATTTTTGCAACGAGCATGCGCGGGCGGCGTCCATGTCGCTCCACAAATCCGTTGATATCCACTTCAATCTGCCTCCAGTCGGCGTCGTCCTCATAGGCTGCGCCGTAAACACGGATACGGTTTGCGCCTGCGCAACAAAACGACCAAATTCAGCCTCGAGGGCATCAGAAATCTCGCCCACCGTGGCGCGACGCCGCGTAGCCTCAATGGCCAAGGCCATGAGGTTGCCCTCTCCAGACTTGGCGGCCTGGGTTAGCTGATTAAGAATCTCGTCAACAGCCGCTTGATCACGGCTCGCGCGAATGGATGCAAGCCGTGCTAACTGCGACTCACGCACCTGCTCGTTATCGATCTCGAGTACGTCCACTGCATCATGGGTCTCAACTTTGTATTTGTTAACACCAACAATGACGTCTTCTCCGCGATCAATGCGCGCTTGTTTCTTGGCCGCCGCTTCCTCGATGCGTAACTTGGGTATGCCACTTTCAATGGCCTTCGCCATACCACCCAAGTCATCAATTTCTGCAATGAGTTCGCGGGCCTTGTCGGCGATATCTTGAGTGAGGCTCTCCATCATGTACGAGCCACCCCATGGGTCGATAACCTGGCTAATACCGGTCTCTTCTTGCAGGATCAACTGGGTATTGCGTGCAATGCGTGCCGCAAAATCTGACGGCAAGGCAATGGCCTCGTCAAGGGCGTTGGTATGGAGTGATTGGGTGCCGCCAAACACGGCCGCCATGGCTTCAATGGTCGTGCGGACAATGTTGTTGTAAGGATCTTGCTCGGTTAGTGACCAACCCGAGGTTTGACAATGAGTGCGCAGCATGGAGCTTTTGGGGTTATCTGGAGAGAAATCTTCGACAATTTCAGCCCACAGCAACCTTGCTGCGCGCATTTTTTGGCAATTTCCATGTAGAAATTCATGCCAATACCCCAGAAAAATGACAACCGGGGCGCAAATTGATCGATGTTTAGCCCCGCCGCAATGGCGGTTTTAATGTACTCCTTGCCATCGGCCAAGGTGTAGGCGAGCTCGAGCGCCGCGTTAGCGCCCGCTTCCTGCATATGGTAGCCAGAGATGGATATAGTATTGAAGCGCGGCATATTGCCTGAGCAGTAGGCAATGATGTCGCCAATAATACGCATGCTTGGGCCGGGCGGATAGATATAGGTGTTGCGCACCATAAATTCTTTGAGAATATCGTTTTGAATGGTGCCCGATAGTTGATCTTGCGCGACGCCCTGTTCCTCCGCTGCTACAACATAACCGGCAAGCACCGGTAACACCGCGCCATTCATCGTCATCGAGACCGATATTTTGTCGAGCGGGATACCATCAAATAGGATTTTCATATCCTCAACCGAGTCGACGGCCACACCGGCTTTGCCTACATCGCCTTCCACTCGGGGGTGGTCGGAGTCGTAGCCTCGATGGGTTGCTAAATCAAAGGCCACTGAAACGCCTTGCCCACCCGCTGCCAACGCTTTTCGGTAAAACGCATTGGATTCTTCGGCTGTAGAGAAGCCGGCGTACTGGCGAATCGTCCACCGTCGCCCGGCGTACATGGTCGCCATGGGGCCGCGGATATACGGGGCAATACCGGGCAAGGTGTCGGTGTAGGCTAAATCCTTGGTGTCGTCGGCCGTGTAAAGAACTTTTAATGGTATTCCCTCGGGGGTCTCCCAAGTGAAGTCAGCGGGTTTCAGGCCTTTGCTCTGCTGTTCTACCAGGGTTGACCAGTGAGAAAGGGTAGCCTCGTCTTTATCGTATACCGTCACTTTAAATCCTTTAAATCAATAGCTTATGACAAAAACCTAAGTTTTTAGTGATCTTCGCCAGGTTGATTAATTTCGATGAGCACCCCATCACAACTTTTGGGATGGATAAAGATAACCTGTGAGCCATGGGCGCCCGGCGACGGACTATCGCTGAGAAATTGATAACCTTTGGCCTTTAAGCGCGCAATATCTTCAAGGATATTGTCGCTGCGAAAACACAGGTGGTGGATGCCACCGCCACGTTTTTCGAGGTAGGTGGCGATAGGACCCTCGCCATTTAGCGGGTGAACGAGTTCGATATTGGTCGGCGGAAGCGGGAAAAACGCCGTCGACGTCTTAGCCGCGTGAACATCCTCGGTTCCCTCAAAGGGAAGTCCAAAGTCTTCCATAAAGCGCTTGATGGCGGCCTCAAAGTCAGGCACGGCAATCGCAATATGGTCCAGTGCTGTAATCATGTTGATGATCCTTTGCTTATTGCGGCTA
Source organism: Luminiphilus sp. (assembly GCA_038141785.1). Classification (GTDB taxonomy): domain Bacteria; phylum Pseudomonadota; class Gammaproteobacteria; order Pseudomonadales; family Halieaceae; genus Luminiphilus. The sequence continues at coordinate 53,294 of JAYQIT010000010.1, forward strand.
CAAAAACATTTTCATTAGTTGGGCCGTGTGTTCACGTCGGCGTTGCGCAACGATTTCTTCCGATTCAAGTACTATCTGCTCGTCTGGAGTGACCTTAAATAGACTCTCCCCTTTGCCAATGATGACGCCATCGCCTTCGATCAGAACTTCGTCGACAGTGCCGGCAAAGGGGGCATAAACCTTATTGAACATTTTCATGACTTCAACAATGTAGAGCGGATCACCTGCCTCAAAATGCGAGCCCGCGCTTACATAGAGTTCTGACTCGGGTGATTCTCGTCCATAGAACATGCCGCCGCTAACGGCGACAATTTCGTCACTTTTGGCTACTGGCGGTGGCGCGAGTGCTTTGGTCATGGCCGTTTGATGCTCGGAGTCTAACAGTCGTTCAGGAATCTCAATAGTAAGATCGTCATTGACGCTTAGCTCGTAAAAGCCGGTAAACCGCGCCATTGCGGGTAGCAATTCAAGAATGGCCATACCACATTGAAAACCGCGATGCGCCGCTTGGATATCCGCCCACTGCTCGGCGGCGAATCCGTCGGGAGCTGCTCCGTCCATAATGTCTTTCAAGTCTGACCAAGATTGGACGTCAAATCGTTGTTCGAGATCACGATAGAAATCTTCGGCTTCCGACAAAATAGCCAGGTCATGGTCCCAGATGACGTTTGCGGCGGGGGCTTCTTCTGAATAGTTTAGTTTCAAGAAATGGTAGGTATCGCTGAGTACATCGACGGGGTTTTCGGCCCAATCAATATGGTCGCCGTCTATTCGGAAAGCGCCTTTATTCACACTGAGCCAACCTGAAAGTAGGTGCGGTGAGCCCATTAGCTCTTTGACAGGTCTTAGGAGAAGGCTCTGTTGTTGATCGAGTACGTCTATCATTACTTTGCGGTGCGCTTCGCTAACCCCAGCGACCACATCGCGACAGAGGATAGACCAGGCCACATCCACGTCTACCCGGTTTGCTTCCTCGGTGAGTTCACCCACAGCGGTCAGGTAAGGCACGATAAATTTGGTGGTTGGCCGAGCATTGATGTTGTTACCCAAAAACCAATTCACCAAGCCATAGTGGAACTGCAAATTAGTGTGCAAATCGCGACCGCGTAGGCTGGTGGCTCGCAAAACCTCTGCCATGCGCGCATAAGCACTCACGACCCTCTCCCACTGTTAACAACAAGGCAATATTAGAGTCGTAAGCACCCGCGAGGGTGTAGTTCATGAAGACATCGGTATCTGGGTTATGCAGACTAATACCTTGATCGTCACGTATCTCGCCATCAATCGCGTCAGACCAATACTCTATTTGGCCGCCAGCATTGGGTTGCAGTGCATCGTTGGTGGCGTTGAGTCGAGCCTCCACGCTGTCATTGAACCGGAGAACACGCTCGGGCTTAGGCAAGTTGGGTCCGTGCGCTGCCAATAACACCATGGCTTCAACCAACGACTCAACGGTGAAATTTTCGTCTGGATTGTCGGGGTTGCTAAACTTCATGGCGTAGCACAGTTCACTCACACGGTGCTCCACTTGAATACGGGTGTTCATTTCCATAAAGAAATGGCGATCCCGGTCGACAATGCACTCAAAGGTGGATACCGAATCTAAACCTACCGCCGCACCAAAGCGCGCGGCTTCTGACTCCATGGCATCCAGTGTCACTATGTCTTGTGCTAGCACGGCAGCCTCGGCGTCCCGACCTTCGTGCTCAGCACACGCCTGCGCGGCGAGCAGAGATTCCCTCGTTACAGATACCTCAAGTAATTTTTGCTCATGCATCTGCAAAGAGCAGTCACGTCCACCAAGGGTAATTGACCATTCGCCATTACCGACAACCTGAATTTCTTGGTGCCGAGTGGTTTCGATATTGAGCTCGACCAACACATTTTTATTGTCACCAACACCGGTTGTCTTAACTTCGTTGAGAATCTCGCGGACCAGTTCCGGGGTTCGGGCGCCTTCTCCCAAGCCGAGAATCCGCTGTCCTTTACCGCCGCCCCCACCAATTGCTTTACGGCGCACGCGGTTTTCTGGGTATTCGGCATTAATTTTTGCGACGGCTTCGGTGAGGGTTTGTGACAGCTCGTCAATGGTGTAGAGGTCTATGCCCTTTTCGTAAGAAGCCGCCAACACAATATCAGCGAGTGCCTCAAGGTCTGGGGTTTCTTCAAAAACCTTGTCTTCGACGGGCAACTGTTCAGTTGTACAGAGCGTTTTGAGGTCCGCCGCCGTTGGATATTTTTTCAACAGCGTCAGGGCCGTACCGTTATCGATACCTGGGGTTACCGATACACCTGCTTTCAGGGCAGTGCGTTTGGCTTCATCTTTTAAGCCTGCCTGGCGAACGGTGCGCGAGCACGGTCCAATGAAATTGAGCCCTGCTTGCTCCATGGCTGCCACCATGGTTTCGTCTTCGGCCATAAAGCCGTAACCTGCAAAAATAGCGTTGTAACCACCTTCTTTAGCAATACGGATAATGTCGGCAATTCGCTGCAAGCGCTCTTCTTTAGTAGCCCCGGTATAGTCGGGAACACGATGTACTCGGGATGGGTCAGTTAACACGCGAAGCTCGGGTGCAAGGGCCCTGGGGTAAACAATCGAGTCTTTCTCGGACAATAAAATACCGTAATGGCCAATGCCCATTTCCTCGAAGACGTCCATTGCCTCCTTGCGGATAGGGCCTCGGCAGATAATGAGTGGTTTGATTTGCGTGCAATCAAACTGCCTAACCCAAGCTGAGGGGTGATGGGCGAGCCGACGCTCTGCGTGAATCAGCGGATTGTTCAGATAATGTTCGTTCGACACAGAAAAATACTCCTACCTTACACCGCTTAGTGGAATTCACGCTGAACAGATTGCAGCGGTCCGGGCTGATAATGACGTAAGCAAAACGCTAGATGGTTAGTGAGCACATGCCGCAGGTCGTTGGGCATAACGATCTGTGAGATAGAGCCTAGGCTCAAGGCTTCTTCTGGGTTCATGATTTCTTGCTCATACCGTTTCGCTAGCTCGGCCTCTGCTTGTTTGGCCCATGCCTTGGCGAGCGCCTCAGCTTCTTTCTGAGCATCCTCCTCAGAGAGACCCTGAGCACGCTGGGCTTTTGTTTCTTGCTCTATCCGTGGTGCGACGCTCGCACGTATTTTCTTCAATTCCTCTTTATAGACATACTCCACGCCAGCGGGACCCATTACAGCCACGCGTGTGGTTGGCAGCGCCACAACAAAATCGGCGCCGGTAGGGTAGTTGTTGTAACTTGCGTAGGCCCCTCCAAACGCGTTGCGCACAAGTACTAAGAAGCGTGGGGTGCGCAAATCGACAATCGCGTCGAGCATGGCACGGCCCGCCTGTACAATGCCGCGGTGTTCTTGCTCGCTGCCAGGCAGGAAACCCGTTGTGTCTTCGAGGAACATCACGGGAATGTTATAAAGGTTGCAAAATCGAATGAATCGAGCGTTCTTATAAGCGGCATCAATATCGATTTGGCCCGAGGCAACCGCTGAGTTGTTAGCGACAAAACCGACAACATGTCCGCCCATCCTTCCAAAGGCGGTAATGGTGTTGCGGGCCCTTTCGGCCTGTATCTCCAGATAATCACCGTGATCGCACAATTGCTGAATTAAAATGGTGATATCGACGGGTGTGTTGAAGCCAGTTGGCGAATTGAAGGCCTTGCGCAACAAAATGTCGATGTCTAGCGTCTGCCGTTCTGCTGGATCTGAGCTTGGCTGGAACTTTGGTGCGCTCTGGTAAGAATCGGGTAAGTACTAGAGGATCTCGCGTACCTTGCGAAGTGCAGCAACTTCGTCGTCAACCACAAAGTCAGTAACCCCTGTTTGACTGTGTACATCTGGGCCACCAAGGGCATCAGGTGTAATATCCTCTCCCAGAACGGACTTCACTACGCCGGGACCGGTCAAGCCAAAAAAGGTGTCGCGCGGCTGTATAAGAAAGCTGCCCTGACGCGGCAGATAACTCCCACCACCCGCATTGAAGCCGAACATGCACATTATAGAAGGCACAATGCCACTGATCTTTCGCAGCGCGGTAAAAGCGTCGGCGTAGCCGTCCAGCCCCCCCACGCCGGCTGGAATATAGGCTCCGGCAGAGTCATTTAAGCCAACCAGTGGTATCTGCCGTTTAGCGGCGAGTTCAAACAGCTTGGCCAGCTTTTTGCCGTTTGTGGCATCCATAGAGCCTGCACGCACCGTGAAGTCATGGCCATAGATCGCAACGTCTCGACCATCGATTTGAATGATGGCGGTCACCAACGATGCGCCGTCGAGATTGGGCCCCCAATTTTGGTATAGAACGTGCGGATCGCTATCGGCGAGACAGCGAATACGCTCCCAAACAGTCATGCGATGCTTTAGGTGCTGACGCTGAATATTGCGCACCCCCGCGGCCAGATACGGGCGCTGCTGCAACTCCTGCCCACGGGTAATGGTGGCATCGTACGGGGTTGTCGAGTCGGCTACAGGCGTAAAGGTTGCTGGGCGAGCCAGCGGGTTTTTTAAGCAGGCAACGGGTGTGGTTGACTCAGGCGCGGCAGATTGGACAACCGGCCGGTTGGTGCTCTCGCTCATGGGATCACTCTTCATTTGATTATGGGCTAGCTTAGGACATACTACCGGCGTGTCAGTGATATGACCCGTACAAAAACGCCACGTAAGTTACTTTCAATGCTACCTTGGTGTCAATTTAATGCGATTTGTTTATAAGCAGCGTGGACATTTTCAATCACCCCTATAAACGTCTAGGTAATGCCCCGGACCTGCTTGCTTATGCTCGGGCCTGCTCTCATATGCCGGGTATGGCACTGCTTGAGAGCCGCAAGGGAGCCCCGGCAGTCGCTACGACATTCTTGCAGCGATGCCCCGCGCCACCGTTAAGCTCGAGGACTACGACGGTGACGTAACCTCCTGGATGAGCGCCATTGAGTCGGCAATTGCGCCCCTGATTCCTGCGCCAGCTCGGGTCGTGTTGCCATCGGCTTTCTGGACTATGATAGTGCCGCTCGCCAGATTATTAATGCGTCTGCGCCACCCTTGACGTTGGGTAAGAACGTGGCCGCCTGCGGTATCTACGATTGGTGTTTGATAAGAGACCGCCTTGATGAGTCTGTGGCCCTTTATTGCTCCCCTCAGATGCCCAATGTAGACAAGCAGGCCATTGCGGCGCAGATTTCAATTATTCAACCGAAAAGGCTGACCTACACACTGGGAAGCACGTTTCAGCATCATACGGCGCACGAACATTACCTGGGTGATATCGCCGCTATTCAGCGTTATATCAAAGCGGGTGACTGTTACCAGGTAAATTACGCACAGCGCTTCAGTGCGCCGTTTGTAGGGGAACCCTACGCCGCCTATGAAGTCCTGCGTGATATTGCCCCAGGGGACTTCTCGGCATTTTTAGCATTACGTCAAAATCAGGCAGTGCTATCGCTCTCGCCAGAACGCTTTCTGTCGGTGGCAAACGGCTATGTCGTCACGCAACCTATTAAAGGTACTCGGCCGCGACACGCTGATCCTGTCATAGATGAAGCCGTGGCAGCTGAGCTTAGTCAGTCCATAAAAGATCGTGCCGAGAACGTGATGATCACAGATTTGTTACGCAATGATCTTGGGCGGCTTTGCGTACCCGGCTCAGTGACTACGACCGAGCTATGTCAACTCTACAGTTATGAAAACGTTCACCACCTGGTAAGTAAGGTTGAAGGCCAATTACAGCCGGGGGTTTCCGCTGGGCGGTTACTCATTGGCTGCTCGCCTGGAGGCTCAATTACGGGAGCCCCCAAACGACGAGCGGTTGAAATCATTAATGAGCTAGAGCCCCACCCTCGGGGTGTTTATTGCGGATCTGTGTTCGCTATGGATGGCTCTGGTTGGCTTGAGTCAAGTATCGCAATTCGAACCTTGGAGGTTGTCGATGGCCATATCAGTTGCTGGGGAGGTGGCGGCATCACCTTGATTCCAATGCGGAAAGTGAGTATCAAGAAACCTTTGACAAAGTAGGCTCCTTTCTGACTGCGTTGGAAAACGCCTCTAGTGAGCGGACCTTGTAGGTGCCAACCCCGCGAATTTTTTACCCTGCACTATCCTAGTAGACGGGCAGCTCGATATGCTCGTAGAGCTCGGCGCGCTCCGCGGGGTTCGATCTAGAGAGGGCCTCCTGAACGATATCGCGCGTTAAGTGGGTGCCAATTCGACAATGAAGTCATACATATAACCCCGCAAAAATGTGCCTTTACGGAAACCTAAGCTGGTGACACTCGATGCAAATAAATGGCTGGCATCAAGTTTGACAAGGTCGGTATCCAGATCATGGTCGTAGGCCAAACCGGCGATGATGCCAATGCCAAGGCCCAAGCGGACGTAGGTCTTAATAACGTCCGCATCAACCGCCGTAAAAATGACCTTGGGTGTTAGGCCAAGGCTGTTAAAGGCATCATCAAGCTTAGAACGGCCTGTAAACCCGAAGGTGTAGGTCACAATGGGATGTGCTGCCACCGCCTCCAGCGTTAGCTTATCCATCTGCGCAAGCGGGTGGTTTCTGGGCACCACGATGCACCGGTTCCATCGAAAACAGGGTAGCATGATGAGGTCTGAAAAAAGCTCGAGAGCTTCCGTTGCAATAGCGAAATCGACGGAACCCTCGGCGGCCATCTCGGCAATCTGCATCGGTGTGCCCTGCTGCATTTGCAACGACACGTCGGGGTAACTGGCGATGAACTCTTTAATGATGCCGGGCAGAACATAGCGCGCTTGAGTATGCGTAGTCGCTATCGATAAGGTACCACTGCGCTCGTTGGAGAATTCCTGGGCAACGCGCTTTATTGAGTCGGCCTTGCGTAAAATCTCGCCGGCAAGCTCCAATATCACCTCGCCTGCAGGTGTGACGTGCGTGAGGTGTTTGCCACTGCGGGCAAATACCTCAACCCCTAGCTCATCTTCTAACAATCGAATTTGTTTGCTGATGCCCGGTTGCGAAGTGAACAGGCTCTGGGCAGTCGCTGAGACATTAAGGTCGTGATGCGCGACCTCCCAAATGTAACGGAGCTGTTGCAGTTTCATGGGCGATTCACCAAAAAATTACCGGACAACAGTCTCAAAGTTACTCTCACTTGGCGGTGGTTTAAAGCCTTTTAGAATAAAATTCTTTGTTTTTATTCGACCTGAGCCGGACCGCCGGCAGGGCTTATTCGCTAAGTGGTAGATTGGCAACACCGTGGGGAACGTGCCCTGTGGTGACATGGTCAGCGGCAAGGTCACAGTGGGTTTGTTGGTCATCAAAAAAAACATCTGCGCCGTAGGCTTTGAGAAAATCAGTTTTTTTGAGACCACCAAGGAAAATTGATTCATCAATGCGGATATCCCAAGCGCGCAAGGTTCGGATAACGCGCTCGTGCGCAGGCGCTGAGCGGGCTGTTACGAGCGCCGTTCGAATCGGTGCCTCGCTCGCTGGGAATACTTGCTGCAAACGCTGCAGTGCACCCAGAAAACGCTTGAAGGGTCCGCCCTGCAGCGGCTCGTGCCGCGCCGCTTTTTCACTCGCCGTAAAGGCCTCTAGCCCCTCACGCTTATAGACCCGTTCAGCTTCATCTGAGAACAGCACCGCATCACCATCGAAAGCAAAACGGAGCTGATTACCGTCGGATGCGGTTTGGCGTCGTGAAACAAGTGTAGCCGCCGCAACGTTATTCTCTAGGGCTTTGCGCACATCAGTGGATTCGGCTGATAAAAACAGCTGGCAGCCAAACGCCTGGATATACCGCCATGGGGGTTCGCCACCACAGAACGCTGCTCGGGTAATGGGTAGTTGATAGTGCTCAATCGAATTGAAAACACGCAGGCCTGTATCAGCACTGTTACGCGACAGCAATACGACTTCGACACCGAGGGGCTCGGGCAAACGTTGGTTAAGCGCCAACATCTTTTGGACCACAGCAAATGCCGTGCCCTGCTCTAGCGGTATCTGCTCATTTTCAATCTGATAGCGAGAGTAAGCCTCTAAACCCTGCTCCTCAAAAACTCGATGGGCTTCGTCGAGGTTAAAGAGTGCGCGCGATGAGATCGCCACCACGAGTTTTTCAGGGGATAGCTCGCTCATGCTGGCTAGGCGCTGATCTTGGTAGCGTCGGTTTTCTGACGCGCAAAGTAATCGCGGCTCAATGAAAACACCGCAGGGGAAAGCAGTAACAAGGCAATAAGGTTGGGAATAGCCATAAATGCATTGAGCGTATCGGCTATGAGCCAAACAATACCCAGGTTGATACCCGCTCCCGCTGGTATTGCCAACACCCATAAAACCCTAAACGGTAAGATGGCCCTAGCACCAAATAAATAGACGACGCAGCGTTCACCATAGAACGACCAGCCAATCATAGTCGTTACCGCAAACACAACAACGCCAATTGTCACCACCCACTCACCACCCGGAAGCGCCGATCCAAAGGCCATTGCTGTGAGACTGGCACCGGATTGTCCGGTGTCAAGAACCCCGGTCAGTACAATAACCAAGCCTGTCATCGTGCATACGATTATCGTGTCGATAAAGGTGCCGAGCATGGCAATCATGCCCTGCTCCACGGGTTCGTTAGTTTTTGCCGCTGCATGCGCAATGGGTGCACTACCGAGTCCGGCTTCGTTAGAGAAAACCCCACGTGCCACGCCAAATCGTATGGCTGCCCAAACGGTCGCCCCGGCGAAGCCTCCAGCGGCGGAAGCACCATTAAAGGCGGAGGCAAAAATAACCGCGAAGGCGTCGGGTACTTTGTCGAAATTGAGTGCAATAACAATGACGCTCATGAGTACGTAAGCCACGGCCATCATGGGAACCACCGCACCGGCTGTGGCGGCTATACGTTGAATGCCGCCAAGGATGACGCTGCCCACTAACACCATTAATACCCCGCCTGTGACTTGCCAGGGAATCCCTAAATTATCGGTAAGAACCTGAGCCACCGAATTAGATTGCACCGTGTTGGCTAGCCCAAAGCCTGCCATACCACCAAAGAGCGCAAACAGTGTTGCAAGAAATGCCCAACGTGAGCCCAGTCCGTTGCGGATATAGTACATTGGCCCGCCACTATAACCGCCCAGTTCATCTTGTTCACGATAGCGGACGGCAAGTACACCCTCGGCATACTTGGTAGCCATACCGAAAAGTGCCGTTACCCACATCCAAAAGAGTGCGCCAGGGCCGCCCAAGGTAATTGCTGTTGCTACACCGGCGATGTTACCCGTGCCTATGGTTGCCGACAGCGAAGTCATTAATGCTTTGAAGGGCGCTATATCGCCCTCACCTTGTCCACGCAAACCCGAGAATAGTAGTTTGAATGCGGTGGGTAATTTGCGCAGCGTCAGAAACCCAAGGCCCAGTGTGAGAAATATGCCGGTGCCCAACAGCAGAACCAGCATGCCTGGACCCCAGGCATAACCATTTATTGTTGTGATAAACGCTTCCATCGAAGATTCCAAAGCTCTTGTTAAGGATTGCTAGGTACGAGTTTACTGGTCGTCGCCGGCCACTTAAAGGTGAGTCGCGAATGCCTCATGATGTGCAAAGACGCCGAAAATACCTCCGGTATGTACGAAAACGATATCGGAATACCCATCGAGCCGTCCATCTTTTATGGCCTCGGTCATACCGAAAAAGGCTTTCCCCGTGTAGACCGGATCTAACACAATGCCTTCAAGGCGCGCCAAATCTCGGATGCTGGAATAAACACCGTCGTAACCATGTCCGTAGCCCGGACCGATAAAGTCATCCCAGGTTTTGGGTGCGCGTGACAACGCAGGTAGCCATGGCCACTGAGCGCGCGCCTCGTCGACATCCGCTATCACTTTATCGTGAAAATATTGGCTGTCATCACAAACGGCCACGCCGATTACATCTAAATTGGACTCGGCGATATCGATACCGTAGGTTAAGCCTGCCTGGGTGCCGCCAGAGCCTGTCGCGGTGATAACCGCGGCGCTATCAATGGAGGCGTGCATACAATCATTGAGCAATTCTTTAGCGGCCCACAAATAACCCCATATGCCGAGACCATTGCTGCCTCCGGTGGGCACCACGAGTGGTTTTCGCCCTGTTTCGCGGTAGCGTTGAGCAATATGGTTTAACCGAGGCTCCAGATCCCGTTGATACTGCGGCTCCGGTACCACATCGATCTGTGCGCCCAGAAGACAATCCAGCAGGGTGTTGCCCTCGAGACTGGCTTGTTCACCTCGTAAAACGAGGTGACAGTGCCACCCCATTTGTGCGCATACCGCGGCCGTGGCCCGAGCATGATTACTTTGAAGGCCTCCACAGGTGATTAAGGTATCGACCCCGCGTTCTTGCGCGTAAGCGGCGATAAATTCGAGTTTTCGAACCTTATTACCGGTTAGCAAGCTGCCCGTTAGGTCGTCGCGTTTCATCCACAGGCGCTTGCCCCGACCCCATTGCTCGCTTGCGCGTTTCAAGTACTGTAGCGGTGTGGGCCGCAGAGCTAGCGGCACACGAGCAGGCCAATCTAGCTTACTCAGCACCGACAGACTTCAAGGTTCCCTTGGGTAGCACAGCGTTTATGTAGCTGCGCTGAAACTTTAGGTTAACGTTATTGGCGACCTGCAAGCTAATGTAGTTGTCATCTAAGCCGACGATTTTGCCAAGAATGCCCGATGCGGTGATCACTTCATCTCCCTTGGCCAACGCCGCGACCATCGCTTGATGTTCTTTCTGTCGCTTGCGCTGGGGTCGGATAGCCATGACGTAAAAAACAACAAACATAAAGACCAAAAAGGCCAATCGAAAACAAATCGCCGCTGGGTTGGGGCGCTCCTGCCTGTTGAGCATACGCGTGGGAAATAAACATCTGATCTCCAATGAAGTAATAACCAAAAACTATTTTTCAGTAGATTGTCCGCCCGTGCCTTAGACAAACGGTAGCGCTAATCCACTCGCTGTGAGCCTTGTAGGCGGCTACTGTATCGTAACTGTCGGCTGGTAACTATAGAAACCTACTCGAGCAAGTGTCGTTGGCTAGCGGGCGCTATTTACAGGTCGCTCGTTCCAAATCGTCAGTTCAAAGTCACCCGTGCAAAGCTATAGTCGCGGTGCCGCTAGCTTAATGGCAACCGGAACCTTATGCCCTTAGCACAACATCAAAGTCCATGATCAATGGCGCATGGTCCGAAAATCGCTGATCGCGATACACACTAGCCGAGTGCGTCTTATGAGCGATACCGGGCGTAACGACCATGTAGTCTAGACGCCATCCTACGTTTTTCTCCCACGCCTGCCCTCGATTTGACCACCAAGTGTATTGGTCGGGCTCAGGGTTAACCAACCTGAAGGCATCGACCCACCCCAATGTTTTGTAAACATCATCCAGCCAAGCCCGTTCGTGCGGTAAGAAACCTGAATTCTTTTGGTTGGGTTTCCAGTTTTTGAGGTCGATTTCTTTGTGACAGATATTCCAATCAGCACAAATAATAAATTCTCGACGTTTGCGCCTAAGTGCTGTCAGATGATCATAAAAATGACGCATAAAAATTTCTTTGCGTTCCTGTGCGGCATCACCACTTGAACCCGAAGGGACATAAAGTGAGATGACGCTCAATTTGTCAAAGTCAAACTGTAAATATCTACCCTCTGAATCAACCGGGTCCCAACCGAGCCTCGATGTGATGGCTCGGGGTTTGACCCGTGAATAGATGGCAGTGCCACTGTAACCCCTGCGTTGTGCGTCGTTATAAACGCAGTGGTAGTTGGTTGGAAAAAAAACCAGAGGGTCCAATTGGTCAATCTGCGCTTTGGTTTCTTGGATACACACGACATCGGCATTTTGTGTTGCCAGCCACTCAAAAAAGCCTTTCCGCTGAGCCGCTCGAATGCCGTTGGTGTTACAGGTGATGACCCGCATTAACTGAAGTCCTTAGCCTTGGTGGCGCTAATTTAAAACTGATATTGGTAGGCAAGTCCTAGCGTGTTGAAGTCAGTTCCCAGCCTGTTGACGACGCCTGTGCTGGCATTGAATTTAACTGAGTGGCCTCGACCAATAGGCCAGGAAAGTGCCAGCCCCAGTCGGGCATTGTCTAAGGCGTTGTTTGACGATCGACCAGCGCTGCGCGACATGCCTCCCTCATAATAGTTGCTATTAAAGGCTAGCCAAACACCGCGGTTAAAGTATCGCGTTACATGCAGTTGAGCCTGATACAGCGGATCTTGTGTGATTCTTTCACCAAGATAATTGTCATTCACATCAAATAGCTTTACGTCCAAAGACGCATCTACGTGCCAATCACCCCAGCGGTACGATGCGCCAACACCGGGTCTGAACATCCAGCGATTGGTGCCCGCATTGACAATATGGCTGGGATCATAATCCCCCGTCGGTGCCTCGATCTGAAAGCTTACACCCAGCGTGAATTCAGGTTTGTATTGACTACGAAACTCTTCAAGACTAAGTGCTGGGGCACCAAGTACATTCCACGCAACCCGCGCACGAGCATCGCCCCACTCACAGCGCTCTGCCATTTGAAATTCATTATTGATATCGGCTTTGGCGTCGTAGCAGGCTCTAAAGGTTTGCAAATCCAATTTTGCTGAATTCCCCAGCAACTCAAACGTGTGAGCATACCCAATAGCAAACGCAGTGGTTGATATCCGGGCATTGTCAATGGGTGCCGAGGGGTTGGGCGCTACCGCCCCCGAACTGTGGGCTAGCCCGACAACAAAAAGTTCAGGCCCGTCGGTACGTTTACGTAGCTACGTGGCTCCAGTTCTTGGGCAATCGTGTCTGCGGCCATCACCAAAAAATTATCAGTGATCCCAGGGGTGCATTTTTATGGCGCCCATTGCGCACAGGTCAATTTAGCCGAGCTCTAAGTTATCTAACGCTGCCAGTAGTTCGTCATGGTGAGACTTGGTTTTGAATTTATCGAGAACCGCCTTTAGCTTGCCATCTATGCCCACAATGTAGGTGGTGCGCAGAATGCCATCGAACTCTTTGCCCATGAATTTTTTGGTCCCCAGGCTCCGTATTTATCGGCAACGCTATGATCTTCATCAGACAGCAAACAAAAGTTCAAGCTGTCTCGCTCGGCAAACTTTGTCAGTCGTGCCACGGGGTCAGGACTGATGCCCAGAACCACCGTATTACGCTTTGCCAATTCGACAGCACTGTCACGCAAACCGGCCGCCTGCACGGTGCAGCCAGGAGTCATGGCTTTGGGGTAAAAATACACGACAACGTTTTTCTCGTTGCGAAAATCTTTTAGCGAAACTTTACTGCCGGTTTGATCAACAAGCGAAAACGCGGGGGCGAGATTACCTATTTTGGGATGGCTCATGGTTAACTCCAAAGTGAATGGTGTCATTGGCACAGTGTCGTTAGCGCTGACCTTTACGCTGGATGACACTGTGACGTACCGGAAATGTTTGGGATTTTCGGTCCTCAAAAAACTCTATTAACAACTCGCGAACCACCGGGAAGGCTAAGTCGTCCCAAGGTATTTCGTCGTAATCATAGAGTTGGCTCTCGAGGCTTTCTGGCCCTACGCCGTATCGACCCTCTTCAAGATTACAACGGTAAAATACATAAACTTGGCTGATTTGAGGTACGTCAAAGATGCGATAGAGCTGCAGATCGGTGGCGATAGCGGCCGCCTCCTCTCGTGTCTCGCGCGCCGCGCCCTCAGCGGTTGTTTCGCCGTTTTCCATGAAGCCGGCCGGCAGTGTCCAAAATCCGTAGCGAGGCTCGATAGCGCGCTTGCATAACAATACTTTACCTTCATGTTCTGGCAGGCAACCGACGATCACCTTTGGATTGTGATAGTGAATCAGGTCGCAGCTGTCACAGATGTGCCGCTCACGATCATCATCGGGTGGAATGGCGCGGCGTACCGGACCGCCACAACTCGGGCAAAACTTCATGATTCAGTTTGTCCTACCGAGAGTAGTCGGTCGTATTGGCCACCAAAAAATAGCAGCGGCGCTCCATCATTAACCATAAAATCCAACACTCGGCCGATAATAATTTGGTGATCACCCGCATCAATAACCGAATGAATCGCACAGCTGAAGTGAGCAAGGGCATTGGTTAATAAAGGTACGCCTCGGTCATCTACGCCAAATGAATCGCTGTCTATGGCGTGATTGCCCTTTTTGGCATAGCGATTGGACAAGTCTTCATGTTCTGCCGCCAGCACCGAAATGCCAAAATACGCACAGTCCGTGTACTCACGGTAGCGCTCAGAGCTGTTTTGGATGCTCCAGAGAACCAACGGTGGGTCTAGGGAAACCGAGGAGAAGGAGTTAGCCGTAAGCGCTAGCTGTCCGCTCTGCTCGTCGTTCACCGTGATGAGACACACCCCGGTGGCAAATCGCCCCAATGCGCCTCGTAATTCTCTGTCGGTCATTTTTCCTCCTGCGGTTGGTACCACTGTGCGCGACGTTGCTCATCCTGACATTGTGACGCGACCCAGCAAGCGCTGCCATCGTCTAAATGTTCACGCTTCCAAAAAGGCGCGTCTGTCTTTAATGTGTCCATGATGAATTGGCAACCTTGGAAGGCCTCGGTTCGGTGCTCCGCAACCACGCCCACCCAGACGATTGGATCGGATCTGCTCAGGGTGCCAAACCGGTGCACAATACGCCAAGCATGCAGCCCAAATCGGGCCTCAGCTTGCTGACCAAGCACCTCCAGGACAGATTCAGTCATTCCCGGGTAATGCTCGAGCTCCAGTGCCATTACATTACCGTTGTCGCAATGATCTCTGACATAACCCGCAAATGTAACGACTGCGGCACCCGGGAACTCCCCAACGAGTCGCCGGTACTCGGTTTCTACATCAAAGGTCTTAGATTGGACCAGAACACGTTGCACATTAACCTCCGGTCATTGGCGGAAAGAACGCTAACTCCGCTCCCTCCTCGACAGAAGTAGTAACGTCAACTACGCGATGATTAAGTGCATGAACCACATTGGGTTGAAACAGAACCTCCCGCCAGTGCTCGCCGTGCATTGACACCAAATACTCTTTGACCGCCATCACCGTCATGCCTTCATGGGTCAGTTGCAAATCAAGCTGTTGCACACCCAGGGCCTCGCGCACCAGTGAAAAGAACTTGACTGTGATCATTGCTGGTCCCGTTGCCAGTGGCCGCTAGAACCACCTTGTTTATCGAGCAACCGTAGGTTGGAGATAACCATGCCACGATCAATGGCTTTGCACATGTCATACACCGTCAGTGCGGCAACGGACGCGGCGGTGAGGGCCTCCATCTCTACGCCGGTTGGACCATTAACCCGGCACCGTGCATTGACTCTCAGTCCGGGCAGTTCACTGTCCGGAACTAACTCAACGGCAACAGACGTCAGCATTAAAGGATGGCACAGCGGAATTAATGTGCTGCACTGTTTGGCCGCCTGAATGCCTGCAATGCGTGCGACGGCCATGACATCACCCTTGGGATTGTCGCCATCGGTGATCATGGCGAGCGTCTTGGCGCGCATGATGATGAGCGCCTCGGCGGTAGCTTCGCGTTGGGAATTGGCTTTGTGCCCTACTTCCACCATATGAGCCTCGCCACGGTCATTGAGGTGCGTAAGGGAGTCTGTCGGCGACGTCATCTAAGGTATCCAGTATGGGAAGTTGGGGTGCACTCGTTGCTCGGTCTCTATTTTAACCCGTGAAGGCTGTTTTTGCTCGTCACATCTGGCAAGCTCTTGCACTGGATAATTTATCGTGGCTGCGGGGCCTACCCCATGCAAGCCATATCCACCTAAGACGATTCGAGATATTTGGTTACAAGAGCTTCCTGCATGCCGCGTATTACCCAACAAAACGTAAACGATACAGGGAGTGCCTACCGCTGGTTCGTGCTAGCCATGCTCACGCTGGTTTACACCTTTAATTTTATTGATCGTCAAATTTTGGTCATTCTTCAAGAGCCTATCAAGGCAGAGCTGGGTCTATCAGACGCACAACTGGGATTACTGACAGGGTTTAGTTTTGCGCTCGTGTATGTCTGCGCAGGCATACCTATTGCTGCCCTTGCTGATCGAAGCAATCGACGGAACATTGTTGCTGGCTCCTGGCTATTTGGAGCGGCATGACCGCGCTCAGTGGTCTGGTAGGAAACTACACCCAGTTATTATTAGCTCGTTTAGGTGTGGGCATTGGGGAAGCGGGCGGTTCACCCCCGGCGCACTCAATGCTCAGCGACTATTTCCCGCCCGAGCAGCGCGCAACGGCGATCTCAATCTATACGGCCGGTATCTATGTTGGCATTTTGCTGGGTTTTGCCGGCGGCGGTTGGGTTGCCCAAGCCTTTGGCTGGCGTCAGGCATTTTTTGTGATTGGACTCCCCGGGGTGGTATTCGCGCTATTTTTGGCTTTACTGGTACGCGAACCTGTGCGAGGTCGATGGGAGCAGAGCCAAAGTGCGCCCAAAGCGAGTTTTAAAACCACAATGGCTCTGCTCAAAGGTAAGCCGGCCTTTTGGTGGATTGCGCTTGGCTGTGCGTTTACATCTTTTGTTGCCTACGGTAACGGCAATTTTTTTCCTTCGTTTCTTATCCGTAGCCACGGCATGTCACTTGCAGATGTGGGGCTCGCTTTGGGGCTGATTTCAGGCACCGCGGGTGCCATTGGCACGTTTTTTGGTGGGTTTATCGCTGACAAGTTAGGGAGGTACGATAGACGTTGGTATGTTTGGGTGCCCTTTTGGGGAGCGCTTATCGCCCTGCCCCCTTACACCTATGTCTTGTTTGCTGACAGCCCCAAGCTTTTACTGGCTGTGTTGTTCCCCACCAGTGTTATTAATTCGCTGTATCTTGGTCCCAGTATTGCGATCTGCCAGACCATGGTGGCGCCTAATATGCGAGCCGTTGCCTCAGCGGTAATGTTTTTTGTGCTCAATATGATTGGCTTGGGGCTCGGGCCGCTGGTCGTTGGTGTTTTGAGTGACACCTACGCTGAATTCTTCGGGGAAGAGAATTTGCGTTATGCCATGCTCTCGGCACTTGTTTTTGGCGCTTTTGGCGTATTCTGTTTTTGGCGAGCGTCACAAACGCTGCTATTGGATTTACCAGACGATTAGTTAGTCGGATTGTTGCTCTAGGTCACATTGCTTGTGGTTAGTAGTGTCTAGACCAAGCCAGCGCCAGAGATAGCAGCGAGCGGCGATGGCATTCAACACGAGGAAAAGGCCCGCAATTGTCACAAGACCTTCGCTAACGCCAAACTGCGGTTGAGAAAGCACGACACCAATAGCGATTCCTCCCAGCAGGAGTCGTAATACACGCTCAATGGTGCCTAGGTTCTTTCTCATTTTGCACTCCGCTCGGTGCGGGTTAGAAACGCACCCACCCATGTTAGGTAAAGTTGAGCCGCCAAACAGGTGCTGCCTTAAGCCGTCCATTTTTTGTCAATATTTGTTCGCCGCTCTCACCCTTCGGGCGCCCCGCTTGGGGCAGAACCCCGGGTGCGTCCAAACGCTGCTTACGCGGGCGGCGTTTGTCGAACCCCGGGGATCTCATCGCACACCCCTCTCCCCAAACACAACAAAGCCCGCTTACGCGGGCTCTGTCATGTTTGGCGGAGAAGGAGGGATGGATTCGAGCGGCGTTGCCTCCGCCGCTCTCACCCTTCGGGCGCCCCGCTAGCGGTGCGTCCAAACGCTGCTTGGGGCAGCGTTTGTCGAACCCCGGGGATCTCATCGCACACCCCTCTCCCCCAAACACAACAAAGCCCGCTTACGCGGGCTCTGTCATGTTTGGCGGAGAAGGAGGGATTCGAACCCTCGATACGTTGCCGTATACACACTTTCCAGGCGTGCGCCTTCGACCACTCGGCCACCTCTCCTAAAACGGCGCGAATCTTACCAAATGGCCTCCCAAGGCTCCAGCTTAATCTGTAGGCAATACCAATCTAAAGCTAAAAATCTGTTCCAATCGTCAACGACAGATGGTAATCCTCGGCCGTTTGCGGGCCATTGAGATCTAAATATATCGGCCGGCTGTACTCCAACCGCGTCGACCACCCGGTACTACCTAGATCCGCGTCCAAATAAAGCGCTAAATCAAGCTGTTGCCCTCCAAATGCATTGGGATCCACCACCGGAGCCGGATAGGGAAATGCTGGGTTGGGAATACGCAGGTCGGTATCTTCGCCACTGATTTTGTCTTGCCAACGATAGGCAAGCCTCAGGCCAGGCTGGAGGGGTCCAAACTGAGTCAAGCTTATCCAACCCTCAACACTTGCCTTATGCCCTAGCCGATAGTCACGATCGTTTTCACCGGTTCGCAACGTTGCTCGTGTGGATGCTCCCCATCGAAATCCATCATCGTATTTCTCATAGACAAGGGCCAGCGGGATATCATAGGTGCCAGAGCCGACTTGCATCGTGTAGGGCAGTTGCTGATCTCCGGGTGCTCTTGGCGTGTCGCCCTCCTCGTCAATCGAGCCTGTCGGGAGGCTCAGTCCAGCGCCTATCCGCCAGACACTGTTTACCGTCCGGCCCAACACATAGTCGCCCAGCAATACGACATCACCAACCCCACTCGAGCTGATATTGAACGCGTCATAACCGGGAACAATCGATATGTGATCGGTACTTTGCTTAATATAAGGAACAGAAATACGCAGGGTTAATTTATCAGAGTAATCGTAACCCACTAGCAACGCGTGAACGTCCTGGCTGATTTCAGTGGGGACGACTGGATAGTTAGCCGCTGTTCTTGCGTTGCCCGGGCGCCACAGAACGTCGTCGTAGGTTAGGGAGTTGCTGTCTAAGTAGTACTCATCAAAGCGAGACGTGGCGTATCGGTATGAAATATGCCACCGCTTGCGTGTGGTTTTTTCTTGGGCTTCCGACAGTACATTGGTGGCGAATAGCTCTTCGAGAGATACCTCGACCAAAT
This sequence comes from Luminiphilus sp., assembly GCA_038141785.1. GTDB lineage: Bacteria > Pseudomonadota > Gammaproteobacteria > Pseudomonadales > Halieaceae > Luminiphilus. The sequence goes on from JAYQIT010000010.1 coordinate 72,205, forward strand.
CACTGGGTACCGTTTGTGCGTTCACTCCGGTAATGCCTAGGCACAAAGTGAATGTTGATACTGCCGCGATTTTGGTTACTGTGAACGTCATTGGTGTTCTCCTCGATTAATTATTACCGCCAAAGCATCATTGCGCTTGCTGGCGCAAGTTTGCGTTTAAGTAGCTCTCCAAGCTCATCCAGATCAATGGGCTTGGTTATGTAGTCATCCATACCGGCCGCAAGGTATCGCTCTCTGTCACCGGACATGGCATGCGCCGATAGGCCAACAATCGCGCAGTCTGCAGTCGTTTCCTCGTTCGCCTGCATCGCTCTTATGCGTTGGGTTGCAGCAACGCCATCCATCACGGGCATTTGCACATCCATAAAAATCAGATCGTAGGATTGCTTACTGAAGGCCTCAACCGCCTCCTGCCCGTTAGCGACAATGTCGGGAACAATACCAAAGGTGGCGAGCAGCTCGCGGATAATGAATTGATTAACCTCCGAATCCTCTGCCACTAAAATCTTAGCCTGCCCCATCAGTTGACGTCGTTCAGCAGCCAGTTCAGTCGCAACGAAGTTATCGGCAGCGCCGTCGCCTTTAATTTCGTCATCAGCGGCCTGTGATATTTCCCGTTTGGATGTAAGGAACGGATTAAGCACTTCTGTCGCCAGCGGTAAGTCAAACCAGAAGGTCGTACCTACACCCGGTGTGCTTCGAAAGTCTATGTGACCCCCATCAAGGTTACCAACTGTCTCGCGATGGCTAACCCAAGACCGGTGCCACCAAAACGTCTGACAGAGGATGAGTCAGCCTGAAAGAACTCGGTGAAGACACTCGACTGCTCGGCGTCGCTAATGCCCACACCTGTGTCGGTTACAGAAAAGCGCATTTTCCTGTCGAGCTCACTGCCGGTCAGTACCACTTGAACAGCAACTCTTCCTTCTCCAGTGAATTTGATCGCATTGCCAACAAGGTTAAGGAGTACCTGCCTCACTCGACCACTGTCGCCAATAATTCTCGTGGGAATCCCCTCATCGACATCAATGCTAAAATCCAGCCCCTTCAGGCGGGCGGGCTCGGCAAAGAAATCGGCTACTGACGACATCACCCCCTGAAGGTCAAAGACCTGATTATGAATTTCTAATCGTCCCGCTTCGATCTTTGTAAAATCCAAAATATCGTCAATGATAACGAGCAGCGAGTTGGCTGATTTTTCAATGGTCTCGAAATACAGTTTTTGTGTTTCATCGAGATTGCTGCGCTTTAATAGCGAGGTCATGCCAATCACACCATTCATTGGCGTGCGTATCTCATGAGACATGTTGGCAAGAAAGCTGGACTTTGATCGTGCAGCAGCCTCGGCCTGATCCCGTGCCACCTCCAGGTCGTCAATGGCCCTGTGTAGTCGTGCTTCGCGATCTTCAATTTGGGCAAGCATCTGATTAAAACTGTCGGAAAGCTGGCCTATCTCACTGTCGTCCTCATAATTGAACCGCTGTGAGTAATCTTCACTAGCGGACACGCCGATCATCAGTCTTGATAGCCGTTGCAGTGGCGAGACAATACGATTGTTGAGTCGCTCGGCAAATAAATAGGCAATCGCTGTGCCTAGCAACCAGATAATCAGGCTAACCCATGCGCTCGCAAACAGCCGTGAGAAAGCCTCGTTGGTACTGATTGTGAGCTGAATAGCGCCAATTTGCGTTCCCGCAAGGTCAATAGACTGTTCGATATTTTCCTTGCGAACATCGCCCAGCTGGAGTCCAACAGAAGGAAGCCCGGAGCCTGAACTAGATTGCGCTTTACGATATTGCGCGAATAGCTCTCCTTGTGCGTCTATGATCGTCGCCTCAAGAACGAGCGGTGAGCGCTCCAGTGCTTGCAGTGTCTCAAGCGCGGTGCTCGGGTCCTGAAACGCGAGAGCAGCCGAAACATTTTCACCGATCACCTTTGCGAGCGTTTGCCCCTGGCGCCGAATGTTGGCTAGGTCGTTTTGTAGCGTCATGACAAGCTGGACGAGTAGCACTAATGCAACCACCGTGCCTGCAATGCCTGCTGCGATAACAGATACCTGTTGCTTAATGCCTTGGGGTTTTAACATTGCTAAGTATCCTCCCCGTCAACGATTGTTGCCAGGCGAAGGAGCTTACTGCTCACCTGAAAACCCGCTTTCTGAGTCGCAGGTAAGTTGACGACAAGTCCAATGCGCGAAGGACGACGCTCAAGCTCAATCATCCCGCCACGCTTGGCGAAACCCGGTGTATCACCGATGGTCAGCACCCCGCTTTGCCAGAGTGGTCGCATCCAGCTCGTCACTGAAATCAGTATCGATGATTACCGCATGACAAACGTCCTGCTTCATCGCGGGCTTACCCAGTAGCCGCACGCTCAAGCCCAGAGCTGGTTTTGCTGCTACCAACTCGGAAACTGTAGCGACGAGTGGAGAGGATTGGGTCGCACATAGCACGTAGTGCGTGGCCTCGGTGGGCCATTCAATGAAATTAAACAGATGGGTAATAAACGCGGCTTTTACCTGGTTTTCCGAGTAACCGGGCACTGTTGACGCAGCGGTAAGTCCAGCCGGTGTTGCTAAAAGCCCGCTGGTGAAAAGCAAGGCCCAACACAGCGCTAATGGTGTACGTCTCATTGACGCCCTGTGCGGGTTAGCGGCACGCTAACAGACTGCGTCGAGCGCCATGGGGTAATGTCTATACCGCCACGACGCAGGTAGAAAGCGCTTACTGTCAACCGCGTTGGCTCAGCAGCGCGCAATAGATCGGCGAAAATACGTTCGACACATTGTTCATGATATTCCTGATGTGTTCGATAAGAATACACATAGGCGCGCAGGGATGCGACATCGAGCGCATACCCCTCATAGTCGATAAGTAGTGTCGCCCAATCCGGCTGCCCGGTAACTGGGCACAAGGAGCGCAGATTGTGGCTTATCCAGCGTTTGGCCACCCTTTGTTGAGTTACCCTGATGTCGGCTGCGAAAGCTTCTTCTGCTGCGTCTAAGGCAGGCACAGCTGCATCGAGCAATTCACCCTGGATTTCCTGTGTTATCTCAGCAAGGTCACCAGGCGCGATCAAGGTCAGTGTCACCTCTGCCCGGGTTAAGGCAGATAAATCAGCGCTAATGCACGCCACGGCCGCCTCGGTTGAAGGAAATTCGTGAAAATTTAGCGAGTTTAAATAAAGTTTCAGCGACTTAGATTCAACGGTGGCGGGCGCGTCGCAGGGAATGGTCAGTACCCCACAATAAGCAACAGGGCCATGGTCTTGTTCTAACCAGGACAGTTCATAAAGATGCCAAACGTCTGCGCCAAAAATTTGATCGAGGCGACCAAAATCCAATTGGTCTCTACTTGCAGAGCGATCTATAGCCTCGAGAATTTCCGGGCTGTAAACCAGGGGCGCCGCAACGGTTTTTCCTAGAACGCTAGGCATTAGCTACGTAACCGTTTACCAGTTTTCAATAAGTACATGCTATAGCTGTACGCAATTAACGCAAATACCGCGATCATGCCAAAAGAGAAGCCAACGCTCACATCACTGACCCCAAGAACGCCGTACCGGAAAGCATTGACGACATAGACCAGTGGATTAATCCGAGAGACGTTTGCCCAAAACTCTGGCAAAAGGTCGAGGGAATAAAAAACACCCCCCAGATAGGTCAACGGTGTCAGCACAAAGGTCGGCACGATACTGATGTCATCAAAACTGTTAGCATAAACCGCGTTGATGAATCCACACAGTGCAAACAGAATTGACGTTAGCGTCACCACCGCAACAACCACGCCGATACTATGAATTGTTAGCGATGTGAAGAATAGCGACACAGTGGTTACGATGATGGCCACGAGCAGGCCGCGACTAACGCCGCCCATGACGTAGCCCCATAGAATAATGTAATTGGGCACGGGCGAAACCAGTAGCTCTTCTACGCTGTTATTGAATTTAGCACCAAAAAAGATGACACCACATTGCTGTAGGAGTTGGTAACAATGGCCATCATAATGAGGCCAGGCACCACAAATTCCATGTAGCTTCGACCTCCCATTTCACCAATGCGAGACCCAATAAGCGTACCGAAAATGAGGTAGTACAAGGACATGGTTATGGCGCTAGGTAATAACGTTTGCGTCCATATGCGGGTGTAACGCCGTATTTCCTTGCGAACCAACGTCATGAACGCGATGTACTGTTCGTAGGCATTCATGCACTTTGCTCCAATAAATTAACAAACATTTGCTCAAGTCGGTTGGCCTGATTACGCATGCTCAAAACGACAACACCGTGTCGACGCAAGTGCTCAAAGGCCTCCGCCAAATCCTGCCCCTTTTCAATCTGGACCTCCAAGCTGTGGTCATCGAGGCGCTGCACAGCAAATTGCTCTATGTTTATTGTCTGAGGTAGCGGTGCCTTGCAATCCAGGACAAATACCTCTTTATGAAGCTCCCGGAGTAACTCGCGTATTGAGGTGTTGGTAACAATTTTGCCGTGATTAATGATGGCCATATTACGGCACAGGGCTTCGGCCTCTTCTAAGTAGTGAGTAGTAAGAATAATCGTGGTGCCCGCGGCGTTAATTTCGCGCAGGAAGTCATACATTGAACGGCGCATTTCAATGTCAACACCTGCTGTGGGTTCGTCGAGTATGAGTAGTTTAGGTGAATGGATAAGTGCTCGGGCAATGATCAAGCGTCGTTTCATACCGCCCGAGAGCATGCGCGCGGTGGTTTTGCGTTTTTCAGTTAAGCCAAGGCGCTCAAGGTATTGCTCTGTGCGTTCGCGTGCAATCGGTAGCGGTATGCCATAAAAACCGGCCTGTTGAATCAAGATGTCTTCAACTTTCTCAAAAACGTTGAAGTTAAATTCCTGCGGTACGATACCCAAATACTTTTTTGCGGCCGGAAAATCGACATCGATGTCGACATCATGAACCTTCACTTGCCCGGCGGACTTTGCTACGAGGGAGGAAATGATGCCAATGGTGGTTGATTTGCCGGCACCATTTGGGCCCAAGAGCGCAAAAAAGTCCCCTTGAGCCACTTCGAGATCAATACCTTTGAGAGCCTCAAAGCCATTGTCATAGGTTTTAGCTAAACCAGTAATGCTGAGCGCCGGCGCCATTGGGCCTCCCCGAAAAAAGACGCGAGTTTACCGAATATGGCCACTAATCGCGAGATTTGAAAAATGGGGTTGACGGATAATCAAGTCGCCCCTATCATTCGCGCCTCTCCTAGCAGAGACGTTGCGTCCCCTTCGTCTAGTGGCCTAGGACACCGCCCTTTCACGGCGGGAACAGGGGTTCGAACCCCCTAGGGGACGCCATTAATCCTGGTGCATTAGGCCACCAAGACGGTATAGAGCGGGTGTAGCTCAGTTGGTAGAGCGCAACCTTGCCAAGGTTGAGGTCACGAGTTCGAACCTCGTTACCCGCTCCAAATCCGTCACTCGCAGCCGCTCTTCTGCGTTCGCCGGTTCAGGCCTCATCTTTTGCGTCTAACTTGATCGACAAGCTGTTTATGCAGTAACGCAATCCCGTGTCTGTCGGGCCATCGGGGAAAACATGCCCTAGGTGACCGCCGCAGCGACGACCACATAACCTCTGTCCTAATCATGCCATGGCTTGTATCACGGGCTTCTTCAATCGCCGTTACTTCCATGGGCTGATCAAAGCTGGGCCAACCACACCCTGCATCAAATTTTTTATCCGACTCGAACAACGGCTCTCCACAGGCGCGACAGCGATAAATACCAGCGTCATCGCAATTCCAATACTCGCCGCTAAAGGCTCGTTCGGTGCCTTTCTGTCGTAGTACGTGGTATTCGTCGGGACTTAATTTGCCTTTCCAGTAATCATCATTCTTTAGGTCATCCGACATCATTCGACTCCTGCGCGTGTTGTTTTTGGGGGATTGGTATCTGTTGACTGCTTAATCGCGTCTTTGGTTGTCAATGACGCTGTTAAGCCATTTAATTTCTAGCGCCTGGCACCAGGCAATAAGCTGTGGGTTTGGCGCAGGCAGCGTCATGTTACTCCCGGCCAACTCCTCTCGCACCGTATAATTGTGTCTGAGCGCATCAAAGGCTTGTGAGCTCACCCCATTAGCGTCGAGCTGTCGTAGCGCCGCATCATCGCGTTCGATGCAACAGCTGCCAATGAGTAATTGTTCAAGCCAGGCGTATGCATCACCATGATTGGCCGGCGCATGAATGGCACAAGCGCTGCTAGGAGCAGCTGAACGTCGTTCTGCTGATTGATGGCTATAAGCGCCCAAGGATGTCAGCATGCTTGTTACTAACCTGTCAGTAGCCTTGGCTTTGGCTGTCTCCGTGTAGCCAGCAATGTGCGGGGAAGCCGTACATACGCTGCTTAACAGTGTTTGGGAGATGACCGGTTCCTCTGGCCAAGTGTCTAGGCACAAATTCCATCCCGCCTGTTTGAGTCGATGGCAGGTTTGCAGCGAGAGCAACGCCCCCCGCCCGGCATTAACCATCCAACGCCTGTTAACACCATCAGGGATAGCTGTTTCTGCAAGTAGATCACGGCTGGGCCAGGGGCGTTGGTCGTGTAATGCGGCGTGTAAGCTCACCGCTGTGCAATTAACGATTTCCGCTAAATCATTAGTCACACTGACACCTTGATCCAAGGTGACCCAAGGGTCATAAATTAACGTGCGTATGCTCAGGCGGTTTGCGAGCTCGTTGAGTCGCTTTCCCACATGGCCAAAGCCGACAATACCAAGCACACCCCCTTCCAGCAGCGCTCTCAGTCCGTCCGAGTACGCCAACGCCCCCAACACCCACTCGGCAACGGCATTGGCATTGGCACCGGGGGCCGATGCAAAAGCAATATCAAGATTTTCTAGGTCATGACGATTGATGTGATCGATACCCGCAGTCGCAGTACCAACGAATTTAACGGCTGTATCGCGTAACAGTGAGGCATCAACCACTGTCACCGAGCGCACCAGTAGCGCATCGACGTTTGTGAGATCAGCGCGCACTATCTCGCGCCCAGGTTTTGTCCTCAGGCTAGAGGCTGCCGCCCGCAGTGAAGGCGTCAAGGCTAGGTTTTCATCACACAGGACTCGCATCAACGCTCGTACTACCCTGAAATAGCTGCTACTGCCGTTAAAAATACTTTGGCTCTTGCAGGCATTCCTACGGCGAGAAATCTGTCTCGCGCCTGCTCAATGCGCCGCTCAAAGTTGGCAAGCTGGTCGCGCTTTATGCTGAGCGAGATATTGTCGATACTGGGCGCAAAGCGTATACCCAGCGCGTTGCAGAACAGACTTTCGAGGGCCTGAGGGCGAGCTTCGACCGCAAAGAACGCCGCCTGTTGGTGTTCATCGCGGTCATCGGGACTGTACCAGTAACCATAGTCCGCTAGTCTACGCCGGGCTTTGCCTGCGACGCACCAATGCGCCACTTCATGGAGCGCACTTCTGAGGTAATCGGCACGAAAATAGATAACAGCCGGCTTGCCGGTGGTAGCGGGCCGAAAGAAAGGCTCGTGGGCGCCCCCTTGCAAAATGGTGTTTTCCAGCACGAACGTGTCATTAAATAGCGCTACAATTGCGCTACTCGAGATGGCGTTAGATCTTTTTTCGCCAGTCGGTGAAAGGCGCGCCATCTGATTCATGATTGTTTACGAATAACGTACCGGTACACCTGGCTGTCCTGTGCACTCGTTACGAGGTCGTGCCCCAAAAAACGGCAGAAATTGGCTACGTCCCGCTGTGTTGACGGGTCCGTGGCCACGAGTTCGAGGCACTCACCGTTGGCAATTTGACGCACCGCTGCGTGCAGCATTTGTACCGGCTCTGGGCATTTGAGCCCCTTTGCATCCACCTGTTTGGCGATAGCGTCGGTGTTTGTCATTGCTTGAATTACTCGACAGGCTTCACAAACCGCAATGTCATGCGATCGCTTTCGCCAATCCCAAGATAACGGTCGCGATCTTTTTCGCCCTCTCGCAATACCGGAGGTAATGTCCAAACCCCGCCGGGATAGTCTTTGGTATCGCGAGGGTTAGCGTTAATTTCACTTTTGGCGTCAAGTTCAAATCCGGCCAATTCGGCGTATTCGATGACCTGCTCTTCGGTTACGTAAGCCGTCCGCTTCATCTCATCGATTGTTGTGCCCGGTACGCCACGATGTTGCACAATACCAAACACCCCGCCAGGCTTAAGTGCGTCGTAAATCAAGGCGAAAAATAGCTCCACCTGATTCATGCGCATCCATGAGTGCACGTTGCGAAAAGCAACGGCAACATCAACGGACTCCGGTTGCACCGGCTTCATCGCCTTGGGTGGCTGTAGCTCAGCAACAATGACCTCGCCGTAAACCTCGTCGTTAGCCCCCAGTTTGCTAAGAAATCCACCAAGCGATCGACGCGAATAAGCACCGCCATTGGCCGCATAATGCGCCGCTATAAAGGTTCCCTGCCCCTTCATTAACGGCGCTAGTACCTCGGTGTACCAACCGCCACCGGGTGATACCTCCATTACTGTAATATTCGGTCGAACACCAAAGAACTCCAACGTTTCCCTTGGGTGCCGTGCTGCGTTGCGCTGGGCATTACCCTCTTTTCGATGTGCGCCCTCCAAGGCGCCATTCCAATCGAAATCGGCAAGCGCCAGCGGAGCGACAAGTAAACTCAATGATAAGCCGGCAATCTTTGCCACTGATCCAGCTATCTTTAATAACGACATAACAACTCCTCAAAGGTAAACCCAGTTTGGGTGGGCACGACCGCCCGCTACGCGCTACTATAACGGCCTCTACCCCATGAGAGCGAGAGCCATGCCGCTTAATTACGTGATTACTTTTATCGGCGATGACCAGACGGGCATTGTCGGCGCCCTATCCGCTGTTATTGAGAAACATGGTGGGAATTGGCTAGAAAGCCAATTGAGCAAATTGGGCGGTAAATTTGCCGGGCTTATCCTGGTCGCCCTACCCGATCAGGTCGTGGAGGAACTACACGCTTAGCTTAAAACCTTGCGTGGCGGCGAATGGAGTGTACGTATTACGCCCACGGAAGCTGTGGGCGTGGTGCCGGAGCTGGCAAACCTCACCTTGTCCATTTTAGGCCCAGATCGCCCAGGCATTGTTAAAGAGGTGTCTCGAGCATTGGCTGAGGCGGGAATTAATGTCTTAGAACTTGAAAGTCGCGTTGAGAATGCGGCGTTTACAGGCGAGGCAATGTTTCAGCTGAAATCCGTGCCCAAGCACCCGACAATCAGCCTATCCGAGCGATAGAAAACCAGCTAGATGCCATCGCCGAAGCCATGACCTTGGACATCGATATTAGTTAAGATCGCCGTCTCAAACCTCGAACCACAATCATGATCAGTGCCGGTGCCGCGGCAAGGGCAATCAGCAACACCAAGCCAATGATCACCTGCCCTAAAAGCCTCAGTAGGTTAATGGGCGGTACACCGATAATGTCGACGGCTCCCCAGAATAGTGCACAGCAGGCGACAACACCGAGAGCGGCGGTTCTCAGTCGGCGGCGGGTGCCCGGCGTCACACATCACCTATCGACGGAGCCAATATGGGCGTTTCATGGTGTACATCGGCATTTTGTCCTCGATGACGTAACGCATGATCCATAAGCACAAGCGCAAGCATGGCTTCGGCAATGGGTACCGCACGGATGCCAACACAGGGATCATGGCGTCCAGTGGTAATCACTTCGGCTGGGTTGCCATGCACATCGATACCGTCGCCAGCAAGCCGCAAACTGGAGGTTGGCTTGAGCGCTAAACTCGCCGTGATTGATTGACCACTCGATATTCCACCCAATACGCCACCCGCGTTGTTGGAACGAAATCCTTCAGGCGTCATCTCATCGCGGTGCTCAGATCCAAACTGTTCCACGCTGGCAAAGCCTGCGCCAATTTCAACGCCTTTAACCGCGTTTATACTCATGAGTGCATGGGCAATGTCAGCGTCGAGCCGATCAAATATCGGTTCGCCCCACCCAGGTGGAACGCCGTCGGCAACAACATTGATGCGTGCACCAATTGAGTCGCCTTGTTTGTTGAGTGATTGCATGAACGATTCAAGTTCGGGCACTAGGGCTGCATCTGCACAAAAGAAATCATTGGACCCTACAATGCTCCAATCATGCTGAGACGCTTTCAGAGGGCCCAGTTGCGATAGATAGCCTCGCACCGACACGCCAAAACGCTCAGCCAACCATTTTTTTGCAATGGCACCAGCGGCCACGCGCATAGCGGTTTCACGGGCGGATGATCGGCCGCCACCACGATAATCTCGCACACCGTATTTATGTTGATAGGTGTAATCGGCGTGGGCGGGTCGAAACTGATCTTTAATCTTGCTGTAGTCTTTAGAACGCTGATCGGTATTGCGTATCACGAGGCCAATTGGGGTTCCCGTTGTTTTTCCCTCAAAAACTCCCGAGAGAATCTCGACCCGATCTTCCTCACGCCGTTGCGTCGTATAGCGCGACTGGCCAGGCTTGCGACGATCAAGGTCAATCTGTAGATCGGCCTCGGTCAGGGCTAAGCCCGGTGGGCAGCCATCAATAATAGCGCCCAGCCCAGGGCCATGGCTTTCACCAAACGTGGTTACGCTAAATAACTTTCCAAAGGTATTTCCAGACATTCAGAGCGCCTCCAGCGCCGATTATACCGTTTCTTCCAGCCACTGCTTTCCATGGACCGCACCGTTAATCTCTGATCGTGTTAACACGCAGACACCGTGCCCTCCTGCCTGAAGCTCCAGCCATGTAAAGGTGCAGTGTGGGTAGGCGGCTTCGAGCGCCTCCCAAGAATTACCCACTTCCAAAAAAAGCAACCCGCCGGGACTTAACAGCTGCGCCGCCTGCGCCAACAAGCGATGCACCAAATCCAGACCGTCGGCACCTGCCGCTAGGGCCAGCCGCGGCTCGTGCAGGTACTCCGCCGGTAGTGTGGCCATGTCTGTGGCATCCACATAGGGAGGGTTGGCAAGAATAATGTCCACCGTTTCAGAGTCTACAATGGGCTGGAGTAAATCACCTTGATTAATGGTGACATTATTAAGCGCGTGCAGGGCAAGGTTCTCGCGGGCCAAGCTCAGCGCTTCGCCGTCAATATCCAATAGCATCACCTGAGACTCTGGAAATGCCCAAGCGGCTAGCAGGCCGAGACTCCCGCCACCGCAACATACATCGACAATAGATGAAGGATCATCACGCTGCCACCAGGGCCCAAAGCCCGATTCAATCACGGACATTAAGGGCGATCGAGGAACTAACGCACGGGCATCAGCGATGAACTGGAGCGGTCCCAGCCACGCTCGCCCGATAATATAAGCCACCGGTTCTCGATTCTCGATTCGACGGCGCACAAACTGCTCGAGGCGGTCAGCTGCAACCTTATCGGGCTTTTGATCTAAGATTTCTCGCCCAGTGGTCACCGGCAGATTGGCCGCAGCCAGTACGAGGGCAACCGCCTCGTCGTGGGCACAATCGTAGCCATGGCCAAACCAAACATCGGCTTGCTCTAAACGCCACTGAGTCCGGCCTAATAGTTCACTGAAAGTGCTCAAAATTGCCACCGTGCAAAAGCCCGCATGTTACCATCTCCGCACCATTAGGGAGGAAGACATGGAACAACATTGGCGCAAAATCATTGAGGCGGTTGGCGAGGACCCTGAGCGCCCCGGATTGCTCGACACCCCCCAACGTGCTGCAAAGGCTTTTGAGTTTCTGACTCGCGGTTATCATCAAAACTTGAGCGACGTGGTGAACGAGGCGCTGTTTCCCTCCGATGCAAGCGAGATGGTGTTGGTCCAAGACATTGAGCTTTATTCGATGTGTGAGCACCATCTGTTGCCTTTCGTGGGTCGCTGTCACGTCGCCTACGTGCCCCAGGGCAAGGTGCTGGGATTATCAAAGGTCGCGCGAGTTGTTGATATGTTCGCGAGGCGCCTGCAAATTCAGGAACAGCTCACGACGCAAATTGCGGAAAGCATTATGACGGTTACCAATGCATTGGGTGTTGGCGTCATCATTGAGGCTGAACACATGTGCATGATGATGCGCGGTGTTGAAAAGCAGAACTCAATAACAAAAACATCCGCCATGCTCGGATCGTTTCGTTCAGATGCGCGTACCCGCGACGAGTTTCTTGCCCTGTTAAGGATGGGTGGCCGCTAACGGGCGCGCACGATGTCCACATGCAAGTATTGACGATCCGCGGTACGTGCAGCGCTGTACAAGATGACCCAATCTCCTCCGTTGTTTTCAAACACGGCATAGCGCATAAACTCGTCACGTCCGTACAGCAAACGCTCATCAAAAACCCGACTTGCCCACTCGGCGGCATTGCCACAGCTGCGGCCTTGACACTCCCAACGTAGCGTATGTGCAGCCATTAAGTGCAATCGGAAGGTCTCAAACAAGGTAGTTATCGATTCACCCCTAACCGACCATGTGACACGCTCGATCTCTCCATCGATTGGCCAAAATTCCTCCGGGTCGCCAGACCCGTCCACGTTTTTGCATAGCGCCAAGGGGGATAAAGAAATGGACTGACGCGTTCGACTCGAGTACGAAAGCGCTGTGTGCTCCAGTGGCTGTCTACTGTATTTAATAGAACGTTCAAGTCATCCAAGGATTGCCCCAAAGCGCGTACCGATGTACTTCCTTGTGCATTAGCAATCCACACTGCCATACAGGCCATGAGAGACGTAAGCAGAAGTACGCGTAAAGCGGCCGCTTGCTTCATTGGCTGGTTGCCAGAAATTGCTTGATACGCTGGGCGACGAGCACCGAGGCCCCCTCTTCCATGTGTAAATGATGTGAGCCGTCAATGGTAGTGCTTCTAAAATTAGATAGACTCCGTCTTGCCTCTTGCAGAGTCTGGTGAGCCAGACCATCTTTTGAGAGTAACCCTTGCTTGGCTATTATGCTGAGAACCGGCGTCTCCAACTGCTGGTAGATTTGCTCCCGTTGGATGTGATCGATGTAGACCGCCGAGGCGCCATACAGTCTTGGATCGCTGCGTAACCGCCAACCCGTTTCGGTTTCCTCGAGACCCCGCGGGGCCAAAAGCTTGGCGCTATCGGTGGTAAAACCATACTGTTTTCGGCGTTCGGCAAAATCATGAATCGATGCAAAAAACGCGCTTTTCTACTCATGTATCCTCGCCGTTGGTCCACAAAGCGCCGTAATTGATGGGCACCATTTTGCTTGTCGCCCCAAGCCGGCAGCAAGCCATCGATCAACGTGAGTGAGGTGCATCGTTCGCCAAGCGCGCAGGCCAAAAGCGTGGCGACCGAGGCACCACGGCTATGGCCCACTAATGCTACTTTTGCGGCGTTGCGCTGGGTTTGATAGTCAGCAGCCAGCTCATCAATAACATCCACAAGCTGCGGCAAATCATCCCAGATGTGGTAGGTGCTATCGACTGATCGCCACGACGAGAGCCCGTGTCCCGATAGATCGACAGCCACAACGTAGTGGTTGTTTAGCAGTGGAGCAAGCTTGACGAACGAGAGCGCATTGTCCAGCCAGCCATGCAAGGCGATGACTAACGGTTGCGTTGGATCACCCCAGCACAATGCGGCATATTCGAGGCCCGACGTCTTAAAGCGTCTTTCGACCGGATGATGGTTCATGCGAATATACTCGTACGCGATCGGAGCAATCGTCCCCGCCTCTGCAAGGCGCTGTAAGTTTTAAGGTCGCCCAACCTCCCGGCAGTAATGGGTCAAGACCGTTATCATCAAGCCAATACCCGATAAGTTGCGACACAAAGGCTGGTGACTCACGATCACTTGGTGTTCGATATGTTCAACCAAGAATGTTTCGGGGTGCGCAACCGACGTTCCCAGGGCAAGCGCATCGCACACCGAGGCTGCAACATGCCAGCTTTGCTCTAGAATGGCGGCGGTTTGACGCGTGCGTTGCAACGGGCTAAATGCCAGGCGCTCAGGCGCTGGATCTCCGGCGGCCAGTAACTGCAACATAAACTCGGTCGCCGCCTTGCTGACGCTAAGCTCGCCCCGGCTGGTAAGACAGCGATCCTCATCCCGTGGCGCCATACCGGCCTCGCCGTGGCGCCACACAGTTACCCCACATATCAATGGGTACTCATCTCAAGTAACAGTTTATTTAAGCGGCTAACATAGCTGGCGGGATCAACCAGTGGCGAGCCCTCGGCAAGCGTTGCTTGATCCATAATAATCTGGCTTAAGTCAGCGAAGCGTTCCTCGTCTTGCTCTTGATCCAGTCGGGTAATGAGTGGGTGTGACGCGTTGATCTCCAGGGTAGGCTTGCTGTCAGGTAACGCTTGACCCGCTGCTTCAAGAATACGGCGCATCTGCGCGCCCATTTCATGTTCACCCACTACAAGGCACGCGGGCGACTCGGTCAAACGCACCGTCGGACGCACCTCGGCAACCTGGTCACCAAGGGCGGCTTTCATCCGCTCTACGAGTGATTCGCTGTTCTTTTTGGCCTCTTCTAAGGCTGCCTTTTCTTCGTCAGAGTCTGCTTCAAAATCAAGATCACCACGGGCAACGTCTTTAAATGCTTTATCGTCGAATTCCATGAGATGGCTCATGAGCCACTCGTCTACTCGATCTGACAGTAACAGAACCTCAATGCCCTTTTTACGGAACACCTCAAGGTGGGGGCTATTTTTAGCGGTATTATGGGTCTCGCCCGTTACGTACCAAATCGCCTCCTGACCTTCTGTCATGCGTTCGACGTATTCACTCAGGGATACTGTTTGCTCGGGCGAATCTGTCAGTGACGAAGAGAACCGCAGTAGCTTGGCTATCTTTTCGCGGTTGCTAAAATCTTCAGCAGGCCCCTCTTTCAGTACCTGACCAAACGTATCCCAAAAGCGCTGGTACTGCTCAGCATCGCTTGTCGCCATTTTTTGCAGGGTATCGAGAACACGTTTGGTCAAGGCACTTTTCATCGCATCGACACTGGGGTTTTGTTGCAAAATTTCCCGCGAGACGTTTAATGGCAAATCGTTAGAGTCCAATACGCCTTTAACGAAGCGCAGATACAACGGTAGAAACTGCTCGGCATCGTCCATGATAAACGTACGTTGCACATACAGTTTGAGGCCCCGAGCGCCCTCCCTGTTCCAAAGATCAAAAGGAGCCTTGGCCGGCACGTACAACAATGATGTGTACTCAAGCTTGCCTTCAACCCGATTGTGACTCCAGGTCATGGGGTCCTCGGCGTCATGGCTTACATGCTTGTAAAACGCTGTGTATTCGTCGTCGCTAATCTCGGAGCGGCTGCGCGTCCACAAGGCTTTGGCCTCGTTGATTGCTTCCCATTCGGGTTCAGCTGCATCGGTATTTTCTTCGTCCTCTTCCGATAAGTTCGCGGCTTTTGGCATCATTACCGGCACTGAGATGTGATCAGAATATTTTTTGATGACAGTCCGCACGCGCCAATCGTTGGCGAATTCCTCAGCATCATCTTTTAGATGCAGGATGACGGTGGTGCCCGATTGATCACGCTGAGCTTCAGCGACTGAGAATTCAGCCTCGCCCTCAGATTCCCAATGGGTAGCCTCATCAGTGCCAGCCTTGCGTGTGATCACCTCGACGCGGTCTGCGACGATGAACGATGAGTAAAAGCCCACGCCAAATTGGCCAATGAGCAAGCTGTCTTTCTTCTCATCGCCACTTAACTGCTCAAGAAACGCGGCTGTCCCTGATTTGGCAATAGTTCCCAAGTGCTCTATCACCTCAGCGCGAGTCATCCCAATACCATTATCTTCAATGGTCACGGTTTTATTGTCTGGATTCAGACTGACACAGATTTTGTACTCGCTTACTCCCTGAGCGAGGGCACTGTCCTGCACACTTGCGAACCGGTGTTTATCGATCGCATCGGAAGCGTTAGAGATCAGCTCTCGCAAGAAAATTTCTCGATTTGAGTACAGTGAGTGAATCATCAAATGCAGAAGCTTTTTAGCTTCGGTTTGAAACCCCATTGTCTCTTTCGCAGCAGTCGTCATTAGTACACTCCAAATAACCGTTGATAGTCGTGAAATTGGGTTGCGTGGTACAAATTTCAACCCCTGCTTGCAACCGGCGCAGGGCGGATAGATAGATTTCTCGGTATACCCATATAAGGAGGCTTTAACCGGATTAACAGCGCTCTTTGGGGGTCGCAGCGGCTAATAAAAAGCCCGCACTCGGCGGGCTTCGACAAGCTCAGCAAGCCTTACCAGCCGGTAATCTCGGCAAGCGCTGCACCAATGTCAGCAAGCGAGCGAACGGTTTTTACGCCGGCATCTTCAAGCGCGGCAAATTTTTCGTCTGCTGTCCCTTTTCCACCGGAGATAATCGCTCCAGCGTGACCCATACGCTTACCTTTGGGCGCTGTCACGCCGGCAATGTATGAGACAACAGGCTTGGTGACATTAGCTTTGATAAACGCCGCGGCCTCTTCTTCTGCCGTACCGCCAATCTCGCCAATCATCACAATCGCTTCGGTTTTGGGGTCATCCTGAAACATGCCCAAAATGTCGATGAAGTTGGAGCCCGGGATAGGATCTCCACCAATGCCTACACACGTAGACTGGCCAAAGCCAGCGTCGGTGGTTTGCTTAACCGCTTCATAGGTCAACGTACCCGAGCGTGATACGATCCCCACCTTTCCCGGAAGGTGGATATGACCCGGCATGATGCCGATCTTGCACTCGCCGGGGGTAATGACACCAGGGCAATTGGGACCGATAAGACGAACCCCTAACTCATCGCACTTAACCTTACACTCGAGCATATCGAGGGTGGGAATGCCCTCAGTGATGCACACCACCAATTCGAGCCCGGCGTTAGCGGCTTCTAGGATCGAGTCTTTACAGAACGGTGCGGGAACGTAGATTACCGATGCCGTGGCGCCTGTGGCGGCAACAGCATCAGCTACCGTGTTGAACACCGGCAGACCCAAGTGTTCTGTGCCGCCTTTTCCTGGCGTCACACCGCCAACCATCTGGGTGCCATAAGCGAGAGCTTGCTCTGAGTGGAAAGTACCCTGTGAGCCAGTAAAACCTTGGCAAATAACCTTGGTATCCTTGTTGATTAAAATACTCATTGCGCACCTCCAGCTGCAGCTACAACCTGTTGGGCGGCGTCCGTAAGGCTGGTGGCGGCAATGATGTTTAAGCCGCTATCTGCCAATACCTGCCTACCCAGTTCTGCGTTATTACCCTCCAGACGAACAACGACCGGAATGGTGACGCCAACCTCTTCGACCGCGCCAATAACCCCTTCGGCAATCAGATCGCAACGCACGATACCGCCAAAGATATTGATCAATACGGCCTGTACGTTGTCGTCAGATAGGATGATTTTAAATGCTTCGGTTACTCGTTCCTTGGTGGCACCACCACCAACATCGAGGAAGTTTGCAGGTGCACCACCGTGCAACTTAACAATATCCATGGTGCCCATAGCCAAACCAGCGCCATTGACCATACAGCCAATATTGCCATCAAGCGCCACGTAGTTTAGCTCCCATTCTGCGGCGTGTGCCTCACGCTCATCTTCCTGTGAGGGATCGCGCATCGCTTGTAAATCAGCATGGCGATAGAGCGCATTTGAATCGACCACAACCTTGGCGTCCAAGCAGTGCAGATTGCCCTCGTCTGTGATCACAAGAGGGTTCACCTCGATCAATGCTAAGTCCTTGTCTTTGAACAGATTAGCGAGTCCGGTGAAAATCGTAACGAACTGTTTGACCTGTGCCCCAGAGAGGCCAAGTTTAAAGGCCAGCTCTCGTCCCTGATAGGACTGGGGTCCGACCAGTGGATCAATTTCTGCCTTAAGTATTTTCTCTGGAGTTTCCTCAGCGACTTTTTCAATCTCTACGCCACCTTCAGTCGATGCCATGAACACGATGCGCTGAGTTGCATCGATCAAGTACCGCGCCCAGATAGAGTTCTTCGGCAATGTCGGTACAGGCTTCAACCAGTATTTTGGCAACCGGTTGACCATTCTCATCGGTTTGATAGGTCACCAGGTTTTTGCCCAACCAGTTGGTCGCGAAGTCACGTACTTCATCGGTCGTTTTAACGAGCTTTACGCCGCCCGCTTTGCCACGTCCCCCTGCGTGCACCTGCGCCTTGACGACCCACATGTCGCCGCCTATTTCTTCGGCGGCCTTTACTGCCGCTTCGGGCGTGTCCACGGCATGGCCAGAGCTAACTGGTAAGCCGTACTGGGCAAACAGAGCTTTGCCTTGGTACTCATGAAGATTCATAGATTATCCCGTTAGTAAAAAGTCGAATGGGGGTGGGCTACATCACGTTAGCCCCGGTGGTGCCAAGGCACCGCGCTATGTCTCTAGCGCTTCTTTCGATTTGCCATGTGAATAGCATGTCCGTCTACCGCTAAAGCGGCTTCATGGACAGCCGCAGATAGGGTCGGATGACCAAATACCATCAGCTGAATATCCTCGGCACTTGAGCCAAATTCCATTGCGATCACCATCTGTTGGACCAAATCGGCGGCCGATGGGCCAACACAATGCGCTCCGAGAATGCGGTCTGTATTCTTATCGGCGATAATTTTTACCAAGCCGTCGGTGTTCCCCGACGCTAACGCGCGTCCAATCGCTGCAAATGGGAATGTACCCGATTTGTAAGCCACACCTTCTGATTTAAGTTCCTGCTCGGTCTTACCAACGGCTGCCACCTCGGGATCCGTATAAATGATCGAGGGTATGCAATCGTAGTTGAGTTGATTGGGTTTGCCCGCAATCCGCTCAGCCACCATCACGCCTTCTTCCGATCCTTTATGGGCTAGCATTGGACCACGCACGATGTCGCCAATTGCCCATACGCCTGGCGCTTCGGTTGCGCAGTAGTCATTAACATACACAAAACCTCGCTCGTCCGTGGTCACACCCGAGTCAGAGCTAAATAGGTCGTTAGTCCTGGGTCTGCGTCCAACTGACACAATGAGCTTGTCAAAAACTTCGTCTAGCGATTGATCGCCCTGGGTGTAGGTGACATGCACTTTTCCGTCACGGATCTCGGTGCCAGTTACCCGGGCGCCGAGGCGGATGTCTAAACCCCTGCTTTTTAAAGATTTTCTGCGACTCTTTCGCAATTTGCTCGTCCATCGTAGGGAGGAAGCTCTCCAGAGCCTCCAACAACACCACCTCGGCGCCCAAGCGCCCCAAACACTGCCCAAGTTCCAGGCCAATGACACCAGCACCAATGACACCAAGACGCTGGGGTACGGCATCAAACTCCAGGCACCGGTAGAATCTACGATTAAATCATTGTCGACGGGCGCCGGTGGGATGCTAATTGGCTCGGAGCCCGATGCGAGAACAACGTTGGCCGCCTCCAGTGTAATAACGGTACCGTCTGCAGCACTGACCTCTACCTTGCGGTTGGCGAATAGTTTTCCGCTTGCCCCTGCACAGACCTCGACGCCGTTGTGTTTAAACAGACCAGATACCCCACCCGTTAATTGCCCCACAATTTTTGTTTTACGTCCCATCATTGCCGCGACATCAATGCCCGGCACTTCAACGCTGATGCCGTGGGTTGGAAAATGCTCTTTCGCCTCGATAAATTTGTGCGAACTATCCAACAGCGCCTTTGATGGTATGCACCCGACGTTCAGGCAGGTGCCCCCAAAAACGGGTTTCCCTGATTCTCGTCGGACCACATCTCGACAATGGCCACTTTCTGACCCTAACTGTGCCGATCGAATGGCGCAGACATACCCGGCAGGACCCGCACCAACCACCACCACATCATAATTTGCTGACATATTCAGTCTCCGTAATTTGAGCGAGTCACAGCTGCAGCAGAATGCGCGCAGCTGGATCTTCAATCAGTCCCTTCCACGGTAACGAGGAACTGAACCGCTGTCTTACCGTCGATGAGGCGGTGATCATAGGATAGCGCTAGGTACATCATGGGCTGTATTACCACCTCACCGTCGATCGCCACTGGGCGGTCCTGAATGCTGTGCATGCCCAAAATACCGGTTTGCGGCGGATTGAGGATGGGGGTTGAGAGCAGTGAACCAAAAACACCACCATTTGACACGGTAAACGTACCGCCTGTCATCTCTTCAATCGTCAGCTTCTTATCGCGCGCCTTCAGCCCCAGATCGCGGATTGCCGCTTCAACATCCGCAATGCTCATGAAATCGGCGTCGCGGAGCACGGGTACGACGAGCCCGTCGTTGGTCGATACCGCAACACCGATATCCTGATAGCCGTGATAGACCACGTCGTTGCCATCGATAGAGGCGTTAACCTCGGGAAACCGTTTCAGTGCCTCACAGCAGGCCTTGACGAAAAAGCCCATAAATCCTAAGCGCGTACCGTTATGGGTTTTTTCGAACTGATCTTTATATTGTGAACGCAATTTCATGAGTGGCGCCATGTTGACCTCGTTAAAGGTGGTTAACATGGCTGTTTGTTGGGTGGCGTCGAGTAATCGCTCAGCGATACGCGCTCGCATACGCGTCATCGGCACCCGTTTCTCTACGCGTTCACCGCTAGGTGCCTCATTCATCGTGGCGACGGCTGGCACAGGCGCCTCAACCGGTTTGGCCGCGGTCTGCGCTGCCATGTGGGCGAGACGACATCCTCTTTCGTCACTCTGCCGCCTTTGCCGGTTGCACTGATGGCTGTTGCGTCCAGTTTGTGCTCCTCAATCATTTGACGAGCCGCCGGCCCAGCAGGGATTTCAGCGGTGCTATCAGCGGTGGTTTGGGAACGCTCTTGGCCCGATGTGGATTGAGATGCTACAGCACCGGGTTCGAGAATCGCCAGCAATGCCTCGCTCTCAATGGTATCGCCCTCGGCAACAGCAATTTTACTCAGCGTGCCGTCTTCCGGGAGCCACCACTTCCATCACGACCTTATCGGTCTCAATCTCTACCAACAATTCATCGCGCAGAACGGTATCGCCCTCGGCTTTGTGCCAAGTCGCCACTTCGCCGTCGGCAACTGACTCTGGAAATGCGGGTGCTTTAATTTGTATAGCCATGACTAAAATTCCTATCGTTGGCTGATCAGTGACCCCACGGCATCGGGCCGAGGGCTTCGTTAATGAACTGTTCTTGTTGACGCAGGTGGAGCGCTGTGTAGCCAGCTGATACCGAAGCGGATGCCTCTCTTCCGGCATAGCGTAAGCAGAGACGTCTACCTTTGTGGTGTTGAATAACGCGACGCATGTGATGCTGGCTTGCGTACCAGGCACCCTGATTCATCGGTTCTTCCTGACACCAAATGGCGTCTTCAATATTGGGATACCGGGATACGACTTCGGCCAAATCTTCCTCGGGGAATGGATAGAGCTGTTCGATTCGGACTAAAGCAATATCGTCTATGTTCCGTTCTCGTCGAGCGGCCCGAAGGTCGTAAAGACTTTTCCGGAGCAAATAATCAGTCGTTTGACCTTGGCGGGGTCGATTGCGTCTGTCTCATCGATCACAGATTGGAAGTGCCCGTTGGCCAAATCTTCCAGCGTTGAGGTGGCTTCTTTGTGACGCAGCAGTGACTTAGGCGACATGACCACCAATGGCTTACGAAGGGGCCGGATCGCTTGGCGTCGCAGCATATGGAAGACTTGTGCTGGCGTTGTTGGCGCGCATACCTGAATATTGTGCTCAGCACATAGTTGTAGGTAGCGCTCGAGCCGCGCAGAAGAATGCTCCGGGCCCTGTCCTCGTAACCGTGGGGCAACAACATAGTCAAACCACAAAGTCGCGCCCACTTGTGCTCGCCACTGGTTATGAACTGGTCAATAACGACCTGTGCGCCGTTGGCAAAATCGCCAAATTGCGCTTCCCATACAACTAGCCCGCCGGGCGAGGTAGTTGCGTACCCGTACTCAAAGGCAAGCACGGCTTCTTCAGATAATAGGCTGTCGAAAATTCGAAATTCGGCTTGGTCCGCGCCCAGGTGCTGAAGCGGCACATAGGCTTCTTCGGCACGTTGGTTATGCAAGACCGCATGACGATGGGAGAACGTACCCCGACCCACATCCTGGCCTGTCATACGCACGGGGTAACCGTCTACCAAAAGGGTTGCATAGGCCATGATTTCGTGCAAAACCCCAGTTTATCTCAAGAGCACCGGCGCCCATTTTGCGTCGATCCTCGAGAATCTTGTTTACCTGGCGCTGTAAACTTATGCCTTCAGGGGCTGTGTTCAGTCGTTCCGCGAGAGCCTGCAGTTGGGTCAGTGGTAATGTGGTGTCGCACTGAGCTGTCCAACTGTGACCAAGATAGGGTGTCCAATCCACGAATAATTGCTTGTTGGGCTCCCTCACAAGCGAGCTCACCAACGGCTCGCCTCGGTCAAGTGAATCGCGGTACCGTTCCTGTAGAGCAGCATCCTCGTCTTCGGTGAGGACGCCATCCATAATCAATTTGTTGGCGTACAGGTCGCGGGTCGAAGGATGGGACTTGATGGTTTTGTACATCAGAGGCTGCGTGACCGAGGGTTCGTCCGCCTCGTTATGACCGCGCCGCCGGTAGCACATCAGGTCTACAACAACATCTCGGTTAAAGGTATTACGAAAATCAACGGCAAGCTGCGTGACAAATACCACGGCCTCAGGATCATCGGCGTTAACATGGAAGATCGGTGCCTGCACCATTTTAGCCACGTCGGTGCAGTATTCGGTGGAGCGGGCGTCTTCGCGCCGACTCGTGGTAAATCCAACTTGGTTGTTGATTACAATATGTAGCGTGCCCCCGGTCTTATAACCACGAGTTTGAGACATCTGAAACGTCTCCATAACCACGCCTTGCCCTGCAAAAGCTGCATCGCCGTGAATTACTATAGGCACGACGGTATCGCCAACGGGGTCTTGGCGCCGATCTTGTCGTGCCCGCACAGACCCCTCAACCACCGGAGCAACAATTTCGAGGTGGGATGGGTTAAAAGCCAGTGCTAAGTGAACCTCGCCTCCAGGGGTCATTACGTTCGACGAGAAGCCCTGGTGGTATTTAACATCGCCAGAATTTTCAAAATTCACGCGACCTTCGAACTCATCAAACAGTTCGCCCGGATTTTTGCCGAGAATATTGACGAGAACATTCAACCGTCCCCGGTGAGCCATACCAATAACGATTTCCTTAGCGCCATAACCGCCGGTTCGCTGGATTGCCTCGGACATCATGGGGATAAGGCTCTCCCCTCCCTCGAGGCCAAAGCGTTTGGTGCCCGGGTATTTGCTGCCGAGTGATTTTTCTAGGCCTTCGGCTTTGATCAGCCGACGCAAAATCTCGATACGTCCTTCGCGCGACATTTCAGGTGCCGAACGCACCGACTCCATGCGGCTCATGATCCAGTGGCGCTGTTCCGTATCTACGATGTGCATAAACTCTGCGCCAATCGTATGACAATAGGTCCGCTCGAGTGCGTCTACAATATCTCTCAGCGATGCGTCAGTGGCACCGAAGTACAAGGACCCCACCTGAAAGACCGTATCAAGGTCTGCCTCACTGAGTTGATGGAAGCTCAAGTCCAAGTCGGGTACCGCATCGCGTACAGCAATCCCAAGCGGGTCGAGGGAGGCTTTCTGGTGTCCTCTCTGGCGGTAGGCGGAGATTAATTGAACAACACGAACCTGCTTACGCTCGTATTCGGTTGCCTGCGCGTCGTGAGAAACCGTCGCCTCAGTGCGCACCCGCATTTTCGATATTTTTGCAAATTGCTCGCGTACCACCGAGTGGGGTACGTCATGGAGGTTTGGCGTCTGAGTGGCCACTTTGGGTAGCCGGTCAAAGAAATCGCGCCACTGTGGCTCAATTGCGTTAGGGTCAACCAGGTACTGCTCGTATAAACTCTCGATGTAATCGGCATTACTGCCGGATATGTGAGAGGTTCCCCAAAGTTCCTGCATGCTCGGTAGAATTGAGGCTTGCGTCATACCTGACCCCTTCGATGTTGGTTGTTATGACGGTTTCGTCTAACGGAGGTCGTAATTGCAAGTTATTCCGGCCTCCCCAAAGCGCGAAGGTGTAGTGTAACGACTAACGTCTGGCGCCGGTACCTCTGAATGCCCGAAATAAGCGAGTTTTAGCGGCCTTTTCGTGGGTTTTTGTCACAATAGTCTCAGAGGGAATGCAATGGATTCTTTTTGATTATATATTATCTTCCCGCACCAAAAGGGGCGCCTTAGCGCCCCTTGACCGATACGTCCGGTGATCACGTTGCGCGGTTAAGCAGCATGGTGCGGATATGGCCAATTGCTTTGGTAGGATTAAGCCCCTTAGGACAGACGTTAACGCAGTTCTGAATCCCGTGGCATCGGAACACACTAAACGGGTCGTCGAGTCGCGATAACCGGTCATCCGTAGAGGTATCCCTGCTGTCAGCCAAGAAACGATAAGCCTGCAGTAGCCCTGCCGGGCCAATAAACCGGTCTGGGTTCCACCAAAACGATGGACAGCTGGTTGAACAGCAGGCGCACAGTATGCATTCATACAGGCCATCTAATTTTGCGCGATCTTCTGGCGTTTGGAGCCGTTCAATGGCGGGCGCAGGCGTGTTGTTCTGCAAGAACGGCTGAATCTTTTCATACTGGGCGTAGAAAAGGCTCATATCGACCACCAAATCTCGGATTACGGGCAACCCTGGCAATGGCCGAATGACTAACTTACCATTCTTGGCGGTATCCGATAGCGCCGTGATACAGGCCAGACCATTTTTGCCATTAATATTGAGTCCGTCAGAGCCGCAGACCCCCTCTCGACAACTGCGTCGATAGGTAACACTGGGATCATGCTCGGCTTTGATCATTTCAAGTACATCCAGGACCATGACGTCCTTACCCTGGGTGTCTACCTGGAAGTCTTGCATGTAAGGTGCGCTATCAACCTCTGGGTTATAGCGATAAATACTGACCTGTAACACGGCGGTATCTCCTGACAACAAATTAGTACGTGCGAATCTTGGGTTGGAAGGTGTCAACGGTTTTGGGTGTAAAGTTGACGCTGCGTTTACCTACCTTTTTGCCATCACGGTGGTACATGGAATGGCATAGCCAGTTCTCGTCGTCTCGTTCGGTGAAGTCTTCACGAGCGTGCGCACCACGGCTTTCGGTTCGAGCCTCGGCCACAACGGCGGTGGCTTCTGCTGTTTCAAATAGATTTTGAAGCTCCAAGCATTCGATGCGGGCGGTATTAAAGGCGGACGACTTGTCACCGCATTTCACGTTCTCGATACGACCGCGCAGTGCATCAAGCTTTTTGATCCCCTCTTGCATGAACTCGCCTTTGCGGAACACGCCAAAGTAGTTCTGCATGATGTTTTGAAGTTCTTTGCGCAGTACTGCCGCATTTTCACCCTCGGTTCGTTCATTCAACGCCGTTAGTCTCTGGCTAGCTTGCTCGATGTCGGACTGGCCAGCATCGCGCATTTCTATACCGTCTCTCAGCGCGTTTTCGATAAAGATGCCTGAGGCTCTGCCAAATACCACGAGATCGAGAAGTGAGTTGCCACCCAAGCGGTTAGCACCGTGCACAGATACGCAAGCTGCCTCGCCGCAAGCATACAAGCCAGGAATGATTTGATCATTACCATCGGCGTCGACTGTCAGCGCTTGACCATGAATATTGGTAGGAATACCGCCCATCATATAATGACACGTTGGCACGACGGGAATCGGTTCCTTAACGGGATCCACATGGGCAAATGTACGGCTCAGTTCACAGATTCCCGGCAGTCGGGACTCCAGTACTTCCTCGCCCAAATGATCGAGTTTGAGTTTAACGTGGTCGCCCTCGGGACCACCGCCACGCCCTTCTAGAATTTCCAGAACCATTGATCGCGCGACCACATCGCGGCCCGCCAGGTCTTTGGCATTGGGGGCGTAACGCTCCATAAAGCGCTCGCCGTCTTTGTTGATCAGGTAACCACCCTCACCCCGGCAACCCTCTGTCACCAAGGTGCCAGCGCCGTAAATGCCCGTTGGGTGGAATTGCCACATTTCCATGTCTTGCGCCGGTACGCCCGCGCGTAAGGCCATACCCATTCCGTCGCCGGTGTTAATGTGCGCATTTGTGGTTGAGGCGTAGATGCGTCCTGCCCCCGGTTGCAAAAACGGTTGCTTTGACTTTACGTAAACGGTTTCACCCGTTTCGATACAGATGGCGATAACACCTGTGACGCACCATCCTGGTTTTTCACCAGGTCAATGGCGAACCATTCGTTAAAGAAAACCGTTTCGTTTTTGACGTTGTTCTGATAAAGGGTATGCAACAGTGCATGTCCGGTACGATCTGCTGCGGCGCAGGTTCTCGCCGCTTGGCCGCCCTCCCGAATTTTTTGGATTGTCCGCCAAATGGGCGCTGGTAAATCCGGCCTTCCTCGGTGCGTGAAAACGGCAGCCCCATGTGCTCCAATTCGAAAATAGCCTCGGGCCCAACGGAGCACATGTACTCAATGGCGTCCTGGTCG